>NZ_LGDD01000010.1 GCF_001279695.1 Streptomyces sp. WM6378 | reverse complement strand
GCCCCGCCCAACCCCCCCCCCCCCCCCCCCGACCCCGTCCACGTCAGTGTGGGTCAGCCGTCAGCTGAGCTGTTCCCCGTCCTCCGCAGCGGTGTCCAGCGCGTGGTGCCGCGTCTCCCCCGCTCTGTACACGCTCCAGGCGCTGACCGCGCACGTCACCGCCATGAAGACCGCCACTCCTGTGGTGTTGCGCCCGCCCTCTCCGGTGTGCACCAGCCAGGTCGCGATCAGCGGGGCGAGACTGCCGCCCAGGACAGCGGCCGTCTGGTATCCGAGGGAGGTGCCTGTGTAGCGGGTGCCCGTCGGGAACAATTCGGCGAGCAGCGCCGCCATCGGGCCGTACATCGCGGCGTGGAACACCGAGAGGCTAAGGACGAAGGCGATCACGAACAGTGCCGGGGAGCGGCTGTCGACGAGGGGGAACAGCAGGAAGGAGTTCGCGGCGAGCAGCAGGGCGCCCGCAATGGAGACCGGCCTGCGCCCGATCCGGTCCGAGAGGGCCGCGTATGCGGGCAGCGTCAGCAGTGACACACCGCAGGACGAGATCAGGCCGGTCAGCACCACGGTCCTGCTGATTCCGAGGTCCTTGGCATGGGCGGGCAAGAAGGCGATCAGGATGGAGTTGGTGGCGAAGGGGCCGATGCCCACGCCGATCGCGAGCAGGGTGATGCGGCGCTGCCGGCGCAGGGTCTCCAGGACCGGGGCCGGACGCCGTGCCGTGTCGGCGGACTTCTGTGCCCGCGCGAAGACCGGGCTCTCCGCCATGCCGCGCCGGATCCAGTAGCCCAGCACGATCAGTACGGCGGAGAGGAGGAAGGGGATGCGCCATCCCCAGCTCAAGAACTCGGCCTCGGGCAGGGTGTTGAACGCCGCAAGGGCCAACGACGACAACAGGAGCCCGGAAGGCGCGCCCATCTGGGCGAACGCGCCCCACAGTCCCCGGCGGGCCGGCCCTGCGTGCTCGATGGCCATCAGGGCGGCGCCGCCCCATTCGCCGCCCACTGCGAAGCCCTGGACCAGCCGTAGCAGGACGAGCAGCAGGGGTGCCGCGATGCCGATGTCCGCGTAGCCGGGCAGCAGCCCGATGAGCATGCTGGAGAGACCCATGAGCACGATGCTCACCATCAGCACCGGCTTGCGGCCCACCCGGTCGCCGTAGTGGCCGAAGACCAGGCCGCCGATGGGGCGGGCCAGATAGCCGACGGCGAGGGTGGCGAACGAGGCGAGCGTGCCTGCGAAGGACGACATCTGCGGGAAGAACAGCTTGTCGAAGACGAGGGCCGCGGCCGTCCCGTACAGCAGGAAGTCGTACCACTCGATGACGCCGCCCAGGTAGCTGGAGAGCAGGATCTGGCGCAACGCCGTCTGCTCGGCAGGTGGCCGGGGGCGTCTGTCCGTGCGTAACCGTGGCCGGGGCATCTCTCAACCGGACAGTGCGCGCTGGGGGTTGGTCTCGGTGAGTTGCCGGATCTCGTCCGCCTCCAGGCCCGCGTCGGCCAGAGCCGCGGCGAACCCCGTGAGTAGGAAGTCGAATCCCACCCCTCCGTGCGCCTTGAGGTGGGTTCTGACACAGACGTCGTGGGAGAGCAGGATCCGGTCGAGATGGCCGGCCCTGATCAGCTTCAGGACCAGGCGGACCCTCTTCTCGGTCTCCCGCGGGGACGCGCACTCGTGGAGCGTGTCGAACTGCACGTACGCGCCCCTGCGGGCCAGCTCCAGGTGGTATTCCGGCAGGTTCACCTTGTCGCAGTGACCGATGATGATCCGCTCGGGCGGGACTCCGGCGCCGATGAGGAGCTCCAACTGCGGGATGCCGACCGGCCAGCGCGCAGCGTGCGTGGTGATGGCCACCCCCGTACGGAGCTGGGCGTGCGCGGCCGCCCGCAGCGACCGCTCCTCCGCGGCCGATATGTACCAGCCGTCGCTGCCCACCTCCCCGATCACCCCGGCGCGCACGTCAGTGCCCGGGATCCCGTCGCACAGGTCCCGGACGATGAGCTCGCCGATCTCAGCGACGCTGTGCCGGTCGAACCACGCGCGGTCGAGATACGGATCGCGGTAGTGCCCGGTGCCCAGGACGATGCGTACGCCCGTGGCTGCGGCGAGGCGTACAAGTGCCGCCACGTTGGCTGGTGTTCGACTGCCGCCGGATGAACTGCCGTTGCCCACGGGGCCGGTGAACAGCCCCTGGGGGTCGGTGGCCGCCCCTTCGGTGAGTTCGCCCGTGGTGACGTCGACGAGGGTGCCGCCGCCCGCCGTGGCGAAGGCGGTCACCTCCTGCCGCATCTCCTCCTCGTCGTTCAGGAGACCCACCTGCCGGTACTCGCGCAACAGGTTGATGAAGACGTGCTCGTGCGGAAGCGTGGGGCCCAGGCTCGCTGCGGGAGCGGGCCCTGAAGTGGTCATGACGTCCGGCATACGGCGCTTCCTCCTTGTCCTGGTGGCATCCGGCAGGGGGTTACAGCAGCGGCGATCCGGCCTGTGCGGCGGCGGCCGACAAGAACTCCGCACGGCCGAGCGCGGCGGCCACGTTCTCGATGTCGTCGCTCATCCAGCGGTCCTTGTCGAGGAACGGCACATGGCCGCGGACGGTGTCGTACGTTGCCCGCGCCACGGGGCTCAGCCCGTCGCGGCGGCCGCTGATGTCCACGGCCTGGGCAGCGGCGAGGAGTTCGACCGCGAGGATCCGCTCGTTGTTGCCGAGCACCCGTCGTGCGTTGCGGGCAGAGATGAGGCCCATGCTCACGACGTCCTGGTTGTCCCCGTTAGAGGGAACGCTCTGGGTGCTGGCGGGACCGATGGTGCGGTTCTCGGCGACCAGGGCCGTGGCCGGGTACTGTGCACCGGCGAAGCCGCTGTTGAGCCCGGGGTCTCCCGCCACGAGGAACTCCGGCAGCCCGTCACTGAGATGACGGTTGAGGAGCCGGTTGGTGCGTCGCTCGGACAGCACACCGAGCTGGGTGAGCGCGATCGTCGTGTAGTCCATCACGAAGGCGATCGGCTGGCCGTGGAAGTTGGCGCCGTGGAACACCTCCTCGATGCCGTCGCCGCCGAAGAACAGGGGGTTGTCGTTGGCGGAGTTGAGCTCGATCTCCAGCTTCTCCTGGGCGTGGTAGAGCGTGTCGCGCACGGCTCCCAGGATCTGCGGTATGGCACGGAGCGAGTACGCCTTCTGGATGTAGACATCCGTGCGCGTGACCTGGTCGCCAGCCCGCTTGTTCTGCTGCGCCTCGCGCCGCAGTTCGGAGTGGTCGCGCAGCAGCCTGCTGCCCCGGGTCAGCACACGGAGGTTGGTCGCCGTCTCCATCTGGCCCCGGTGTGGCCGGGCCAGGTCGTGCCCTTCGGGCTGGAAGGGACTCGCGGACGAGCGCAGCACCTCCACCACGAGCCCAGTGGCGATCTCGGCCTGCCGCACCTGGTCCAGGGCGCGGCCGGCGACCAGGCACCCGACGCCGGTCATGGCCGAGGTGCCGTTGATGAGGGCGAGGCCCTCCTTGAAACGCAGCCGCAGCGGCTCGATGCCCAGCGAGCGCAGCACCGGGCCCGTCTCGGCGCGCTCTCCGTTCCTGAGTACGTATCCCTCGCCGATCACGGTGGCCGCCAGGTGCGCAAGGGGTGCAAGGTCGCCGCTCGCCCCGAGTGATCCGATCTCGGGGATGGCCGGGGTGATGCCCTCGGTCAGGTAGAGGGCCAGGCGCTGGAGCAGTTCGGGGCGTACCGCGGAATAGCCCTTGGCCAGGGCGTTCAGCCGGGTGGCGAGGATCGCCCGGGCCTCTCGCTCACTGAACAGGGGACCCACTCCGGCGCTGTGGCTGCGTACGAGATTGGTCTGCAGCTCGACTTCCTTGTCGGTGTCCACGAGCATGTAGATCATCTCGCCGTAGCCAGTGGTGACTCCGTAGACGGGGTTGCCGTCGCGTACGGTCGCCTCGAACAGCTCCCTGCTGCGGGCTGCCTTGTCGAGGGCCTTGTCCGTTATCTCGCAGCGCACGCGCTGCTCGGCGACCTTTCGGATGTCGGCCAGGCGGAGGTTCTCCCCGTCAAACGCCACGGTCTCGGGTAATGCGGTCATCAGTGTCACCTCGTTGCTGAGTGGGTTCGTCAACGGATGCGGCATCGGAATCGGGAGTGGGCGCGGGCGTGGCGGCTCCGCGGGTAATGACGGCGCCCAGGGCGGCCACGCCCACGGGGTAGAGGACGGCGGGCCAGCTGAACGGCAGGATCGCCAGGCAGACCAGGACGGTCAGGGCTGCGGCGATGCGGCCGACGTCCCCGGCGGGCAGGATCTTGAACACCGCTGCCGCGCCGACGAGATAGACCACGACGAACGTCGCGCTGGGCCAGGCGATCAGAGCCTCAAGGTCGGGGTCGGTAATGGCGACGCCGAGCAGGACGGCCGCGAACGCCGTGGCGAGCCACACCAGGGCCCGGGTCGGGGTGCCGTGCTGGGGATGCAGCCTCGCCAGACTCCTCGGCAGGTTCCCGTCCCTGGCCCGGGCGTACAGGAGCCGGGAGAAGCCGGCGATGTTCGTGTGCACGGCCACGAAGGAGCAGCACAGCGCGAACAGCGCGGTCAGGGCCCCGGCCACGGACCCGAGCGCATCGCCGGCCAGCACACTGGCCGGCGCGAGGCCGGACGCGTCGGTGTACACGCCGGTGCCGACCATCACCACGGCGGACAGGCAGTAGAGGAGAGACAGCACGACCGCGGCGAGGCCCATGCTCAACGGCAGGTCCCGCGAGGGGTGTTGGAACTCCTCCGCGAGGTGCACGACCATCTCGAATCCGATGTACGACCAGAAGATCAGCAGGGCCGCCGTGCCCACCGCGCTCCAGCCGTGCGGCAGGAACGGCTCGAAGCGGCCCGCCTCCACCCGGTTCAGGCCCAGGAACGACACCCCCACGAGCACGGCGCCGATCAGTGCGACGATCCACGCCTGCACCCGGCCCGAGAGACGCAGACCACGTGCGTTGAGCGCGCACGAAGCGAACAGCAGCACGGCCGCGAGGGCCCCCGCCCACCTCGGCGACAGGCCGTAGTACGCGGTGATGTAGTTCGCGCCCACCAGCGCGATGACGGGCACGGCGAACGGCACCGACGCAAGGAGCCACCAGCCGGTGAGTACCGTGAGCCGGGGACCGAACGCGGCCTGGGCGTAGGCGACGATGCCACCCGCGTGCGGGATCCTCGCTCCGGCCCTGCCCAGTGCCAGCGCGAGCGCCAGCGCGAAGACCGACATGCCGCCCCACGCCACGAGTGAGGCCGGGCCGGCCGTACGGGCGGTGAGCGCGGGCAGTACCAGCACACTGGGGCCCAGAACCGAGCCGACCGCCATCACCGTTCCGTCGGCCGTGCGCAAAGTGCGGTGCAGCTCGGTGTCCGGCACGGCAGTGCGCCCTCCCCCCTCGCAGCCGGGGGTCCGCGCGCTCCCCGGTTGGCCTGAGCCATATTGCCAAGCCGCTCTGATTTCTCAATGATGTGTCGCTGACTGGGCATCCGGCCGATCGGCCGAGGCCGGCGAGGGGGGTGCTGCAGGGTGGAGTTCCGTCTGCTGGGGACGTTCGAAGTCCGCGACGAGGAGCGGGTACTCGACGTGGGGCCCCGACTGCGACAGCTGACGCTGGCGGTCCTGCTCCTGGAGGCCAACCGGCCGGTGCGCGTGGAACGGCTCATGTCCCTCCTGTGGGACGGCGAGCCACCGTCGACCGCCCGCAACTCCCTCCATGGGCACATCTCCCGCTTGCGCCGTCTGCTTGCCGATACGCCGGGGGTGAGTCTGCGGACGCACGGCGCCGCCTACGCGCTCCATGTGGATCCCGCGGACGTCGATGCCCTCCGGTTCCGGGCCCTCGCCGAACGGGCCAGGGACATTCCCGATGAACCGGGGGCAGCTCTGCTGCGGCAGGCACTCGGGCTGTGGCGCGGGGACATGCTCACCGGGCTCGCCGACGACCGGGTGCGCCGGCAGCTGTGCATGGCCTGGGCAGAGTCCCGGATGACCGCGTACGAACGGTGCCTGGACGCGGAGTTACGACTGGGTCGACACGACGGGCTGCTCGGGGAACTCACCGAGCTGGCCTGCGACCACCCCACCCGGGAGCGGTTCACCGCGCAGCTGCTCATCGCGCTGTACCGCAGTGGCCGGCCCGGCGACGCCATCGCGGCATACCGGCGGGCCAAGACAGTACTGGCGCAGGAGTTCGGGCTCGAACCGGGTACGGAACTCCAGGGCCTGGCCATGGCGGTTCTGCGCGCCGACCCCGGTCTCGCCGCTCCGGCATGCTCCTTCGAGACCGCATCCACGGCTTTCGGACCGCCGTCGGTGATACCTCGTCAACTCACCTCTGACACCGTGCACTTCACGGGCCGCGAGGAAAGCCTCGCGCGGCTGGACGCCGTGCTGGGCGGCGGCACGGGACGTTGTGCCGTGGTCTGCGGTACCGCTGGGGTCGGCAAGACGGCACTTGTCGTGCACTGGGCCCATGGGGTCGCGTCCCGGTTCCCGGACGGTCAGCTGTACGCCGATCTGCGCGGCTGGTCGACCGATGCCCCTTTGACGGCATCGGAGGTGCTGGTCCGGTTTCTGCGTGCGCTCGGAGTCCCCTCGGCCCAGATCCCCATGCTCGGGGACGAGCAGGCGGCCCTGTACCGCTCGCTCCTTGCCGACCGACGGGTCCTGATCGTCCTCGACAACGCCCGGTCCGCCGAGCAGATACGCCCGTTGCTGCCGGGCAGCCCCCACTGTGCCGTCGCCGTCACCAGCCGCGCGGATCTGCACGAACTGGTGGCGTTCGACGACGCCGTTCCGATCGGCCTCCAACTCCTCCATCCCGATGCGGCGTTGACACTCCTTTCACGCATCGTCGGCTCCGCACGGGTCGAAGCACAGCCCGCCGAGGCGGCCGACCTCGCGCGGCTGTGCGCCTGGCTTCCCCTTGCGCTACGGACCGCTGCCGGACGGCTCGCCACCCGACCCAGCCACACCATCGGGCACCTCGTCGCAGAACTGGTCGGCGACACCCCGCTGTCCGGACTGGCCCCGCCCGGCGAACCGCCCTCGACTCTGCGCGCCGCCTTCGACCTCTCCTACGGCGGGCTCGACCCCGCGCTCCGCGCCGCCTTCCGGAAACTCGGCCTGGCACCCGGTCCCGACTTCACCCCGAACGCGGCAGCGGCTCTCTGGGGAGTACCGGAGGAAGCCGGGGAATCCGTCCTGGCCGCCCTCCACTCCGCCCATCTCGTCCACCGGCCGACACCCGGCCGCTACGGTCTGCACGACCTTCTGCACGACTACGCACGCGAGCGCGCCGATGCCGAGGAGAGCCCCGAGCGGCGGCAGGAGGCGCTGGGTCGGCTGCTCGACTGGTACCTGCGCCACGCCGACGCGGCGGTCCGTGAGCTCTTCCCGGGCTTCCTGCGGCTACCGTCCACCGCTGCGGGCGACACGGCCCGCCCGGTCGTCTTCCCCGAGGAGGCCGACGCCCGTGCCTGGCTCGAAGCCGAGGCCCCGTCCATCGTCGCGTCGATCCAGCACACGTCGGTGCACGGTCCGCTGGAGGCCGCCTGGCAGCTGGCCGATGCCCTGCGCGGCTTCTTCTGGCTCCACGGCCGGTACACGGACTGGCTGACCGCGGCGCGCGCGGGGCTACACGCGGCCCGCACCGCGGGCGACGAGCGGGCCCAGGCCGTCATGCACCACGGCCTGGGCCACGCCTGCCGCCAGCTCGCCCAATACCCCGAGGCCCTTGAGCACTTGACCAAGGCACTGCACATCCACCGCCGCTTCGACTGGCGCGAGGGCGAGGCCATCACCCTCGGCAACCTCGGCATGGTCCATGCCGAACAGGGGCGGCTCACCCTCGCCATCGACCACCACCTCAGGGCCAAGGCCCTGCACCGGGAGACGGGCGCCCGGGCGAGCGAGGCCATCGCGCTCAACAACCTTGGCGACGCCTATCGCGCCCTGGGCGACACCGATGCGGCGCTGCGCCATCACCGCGCCTCGTTGGACATATCCCGGGGGGCCGGCTTCCGTCAGAGCGAGGTCCAGGCCGCGATCGGCCTTGCCGCCACTCATCTCCATGAAGGCCAGGTCGCCGAGGCCCTCGACCGGGTTCACGATGCGGTGACCGCGGCTCGGTCCGCCGGATTCCTCCCGCTGGAAGGGCGCGCGCTCACCGTGCTCGGTCAGGCCCATCGGTCACGTGGCGCGCCGCGGGAGGCCAGACTGTACTGGCAGCAGGCCTTGGACATCTTCACGGGACTCAACTCCCCCGAGGCCCACCAGCTGCGCTCGTATCTGGGCCTGCCGGACGCCTGAACCCTTCTCGTATTCCAAGGTCTCGGTCATCAAGGTGTGCCAGAGGTCGGAGACCTTCCAGAAGTTGACGTCCAAAAAGCCGTTGAGCGGGCTGGGGAAACCGAAGCCGGGCAGGGACGGCACGATGACGTCGAACGCGTCGGCAGGGTCACCACCGAACGCGGCCGGTCGGCGAGCGGGTCGATCACCTTCGACCAGTGCCAGAACGTCCATGGCCAGCCGTGGGTGAGGATCAACAGGATCGGGCGAGGGCCGCGGCTGGGCTTGCGCATGAGGAATGCGGTGCCCGCGGTGCCGAACAGTCGCTCATCGGCACCGCGATGCCCCACCTCGTCAACAGCGTCGACGGCTAGGACATCGACTGCAAGACCGACGGCTCCGGCCCTGCAGCTCACGTCCTGCGTGGCCAAGAAAGCCTGACCCTTCCGGCGGTACGGACGGGGCTGCGCGAACCGAAGCGCCGGCAACGGGCGCCACGGGGCCTCTGCCTGGCAGCTACATGACTGCCACGCACAGGCATGCGGTCACAAAGCCGCGAATTGATCCTCCCGTACGGGCGCCCCACGGTCCGCCCAGACACGTGCGCCCTCGCCGAGGGCGACCGCGCTGCGATCATCACCCCCGGACATATGGAAGGCCGTCCTCTCGATTCTGAGAGAACGGCCTGCGACCATGCGTGAAACGCTGGTCGGGACGACAGGATTTGAACCTGCGGCCCCTTGACCCCCAGTCAAGTGCGCTACCAAGCTGCGCCACGTCCCGATGCCCCTCTGACCTGGAGTTTCCCCCGGCCATTCGTGCATGAAAACCATACCAGGGCGAAACCGACGCTTTGTTGAGGCTCTGGGCGGGCCCGGGGACACAGTCGGGAACGACCGGAAGGTCATCGACCGGCCCGGGAAGGCAGCCGAACTCCCCGAAACCCAGGGCGCCTTGGTTGGCGCGGTGAGCAGCGGACGCCCCGGAGACGCCCCATGACTCGGATCCGGCCGATCCCGGCGGACAGCCGAGGCGCTGATGCGCGTGGTGGAGGCGTCACCGGAACTCGTCGGCGGAACTGACCAAGTGTTGCCCCATCACGTGAGCCGCCGACATGTGCCCGTCGGGAAGTGGGATGCATGCCTGCAAGGCGGTCGTGGAACGAACCCTGTCGTGGACCCTCCTCCCCGAAATGATCTGTGCCGCGCGCCCGCCGAGGCGACGCCGACCCGGAGGGGCGTCGCATTGTAGGCGGTCAACGGCCCTCGAACCTCTGGTATTTCCCGCAGTCTTTCGTGATGAGGATGGGGGCGCGCGGCGGCTCGGGCCGATGACGGACAGCCCGCGACTCCCACCGGGACGGCCCCGCGGAACAGCCCTGCGGGGAAAGTCTTGTTGGCGAAGATCGAGGTACTATCAGCGTGTTTGACAACCAGCAGAACCAGCATCTGTCGCGGCGCCGTCTGCTCGGAATGGCAGCGCTCAGTAGCGCCGCCGCCGCCGGAATGACCACGATTTCCGCCGCCCCGCGTGCCGCGGCCGCCGAAAAGCGGAGTCCGCAGGCCGACAGCGGCTCGTTCGTACCCGCCGTGGTGATCGGTACGGGATACGGCGCCGCGGTATCCGCGCTGCGGCTCGGCGAGGCCGGGATTCCGACGCTCATGCTCGAAATGGGCCAGTTGTGGAACAAGCCCGCGGACGACGGCAACGTCTTCTGCGGAATGCTCACGCCCGACCGCCGGTCGAGCTGGTTCAAGTCGCGCACCGAGGCCCCGTTGGGCTCGTTCCTGTGGCTGGATGTGATCAACCGGGACATCACCCCGTATGCGGGAGTGCTGGACAAGGTGCACTTCGACCAGATGTCGGTGTACGTGGGGCGGGGCGTCGGCGGCGGCTCGCTGGTCAACGGCGGCATGGCCGTCGTACCGAAGCGCGCGTACTTCGAGGAGGTGCTGCCGCACGTGGACGCCTCGCAGATGTACGAGCGGTACTTCCCGCGCGCCAACTCCATGCTCAAGGTGAACCACATCGACCAGGGCTGGTTCGAGAAGACGGAGTGGTACAAGTTCGCGCGGGTCTCGCGCGAACAGGCGGGCAAGGCGGGCCTGAGCACCACCTTCGTCCCCAACGTCTACGACTTCGGCCACATGCGACGCGAGGACGCCGGTGAGGTGCCCAAGTCCGCGTTGGCGGGCGAGGTCATCTACGGCAACAACCACGGCAAACAGAGCCTGGACAAGACCTACTTGGCAGCCGCGCTCGGCACCGGCAAGGTCACCATCGAGACCCTGCACCAGGTCAAGGCGATCCGTCAGCAGCCGGACGGCAGCTATGTTCTGTCCGTGGACCAGATCGACGCCGACGGCAAGGCCGTCGCCGGCAAGGAGATCGCCTGTGGCCATCTGTTCCTCGGCGCCGGCAGTCTCGGCTCCACCGAGCTGCTGGTGCGCGCCAGGGACACCGGTGCGCTGCCCGAGCTCAACTCCGAGGTCGGCGCGGGCTGGGGCCCCAACGGAAACATCATGACCGGCCGTGCCAACCACGTCTGGAACCCCACCGGTGCTCACCAGTCGTCGATTCCCGCCCTGGGCATCGACGACTGGAACAACCCCGCCGCCCCGGTCTTCGCGGAGATCGCGCCGATGCCGGCCGGCCTGGAGACCTGGGTCAGTCTCTATCTGGCGATCACCAAGAACCCCGAGCGCGGCACCTTCGTCTACGACAAGGCCAGCGACCGGGCGGTGCTGCGCTGGACCCGGGACCAGAACAGGCCCGCGGTCGACGCCGCGAGGTCGCTCTTCGACCGGATCAACAAGGCCAACACGACGATGTACCGCTACGACTTGTTCGGGCCGCAGCTGAAGAACTTCTCCGACGACTTCTGCTACCACCCGCTCGGCGGCTGCGTCCTGGGCAAGGCCACCGACGGGTACGGCCGGGTCGCCGGCTACCGCAACCTCTATGTCACGGACGGCGCGCTCATCCCGGGGTCCATCGGAGTCAACCCCTTCGTGACCATCACGGCCCTGGCCGAGCGGAACATCGAGCGGATCATCGCGGAGGACGTCAAGACCGCGTCCTGAACGCTCCGCTGGAATGGCGGTCCGTTCGCTGCGGGTCGTCCGCGGCCGATCGCGCGGTTCCCGTGCCCTTCGCGGGGCGCGATACCGCAGCGGGCCGATTGCCGCCGCATGGCAGGGGTTCGCAGCCCACCATGCGGCGTTCGCGGTGACGGAGGTCCCGCGTCCGCCGGCACCTTGCCGCGCCGGTCTCCGGCACCGCACCCGCCTCCGCCTCCGCCTCCGGTACGGCATCCGGCAGTCGGTGTGCCCCCGCCCCGAAATGCCGGACGGGTTCTACGGATTTTCCGGTGGGCGGCGTGAGATCAAAGGGAGGTGCGGCCGGTCGATCCGCACGAGGGGGTGCTCGCCGAACCCCGTCTGTCCTCGCGAAAGGGAATCCATGGAATCCGCCCGACGGCCGATCCTCTTCGTCAGTCTTCCGGAGAGCGGGTTGGCCAATCCACTGCTCGTGCTCGCCCAAGAGCTCTCCCGCCAGAATGTGCCGGATCTCTGGTTCGCCACCGACGAGCCCCGGCGCGAGGATGTGAAGCGGATATCGGTCGGGTCCGAGGTGGAGTTCGCCTCGCTAGGTGAGGTGGTCACCGAGTTGTCGGCGGTGACGTGGGACGACGCGGTCTATCGCGAGATCACTCAGTCCTCGCGATTCAAGGCGCATCGCGCGGTGATCCGGCAGTCCTACAAGCCGGGGCGGCACGAGGAGAAGTTCCGTAAGCTGGCGGCCATTGTCGACGAGGTGCGGCCGGCGCTGATGGTCATCGACTGCATCAGCGCTTTCGGGATCGAATTGGCGATTTCTCGAAAGATTCCGTACGTGCTGAGTGTGCCGTTTGTGCCAAGCAACGTGCTGACGGCGTTCACTCCCTTCTCCAAGGGCTACACGCCGGGGGACTTCCCCGTACCGCACACGGGGCTGCCGCACCCGATGACGCCCGCCCAGCGGATGAGTAACGCGCTCTTCAAGTGGCGGACGCTGGCGATGTTCTGCACGCCGCAGATGGGCAAGGTGGTCGCGGAGGACAACCGGCGGCGGAAGGGGCACGGTCTCGGGCCGCTCAGTCCGATGGCCCGGATCGAGCACGCCGAGCTGGTGCTGTGCAATTCGATCGCCGAGCTGGACTACCCCTTCGACATTCCGGAGAAGGTGCGACTGGTCGGTGCAATGGTGCCGCCGTTGCCGGAAGCATCACAGGACGACGTTCTCTCGCAATGGCTGGATGAGCAGTCCTCGGTCGTCTATGTGGGGTTCGGGACGATCACCCGGCTCACCCAGCACCAGGTCAATTCCATGGTGGAGGTCACCCGTCGGCTTGAGGGTCGGCATCAGGTGCTGTGGAAGCTGCCGTCGGAGCAGCAGCATCTGCTGCCGCCGAAGGAGTCCTTGCCGGCGAATCTCCGTATCGAGAACTGGGTGCCCTCGCAGTTGGACGTGCTGGCCCATCCGAACGTGAAGGTGTTCTTCACCCACGGTGGCGGCAACGGCTACAACGAGGGCGTGTATTTCGGCAAGCCGCTCGTGGTCCGGCCGTTGTGGGTGGACTGCTACGACCAGGCCGTCCGCGGCCGGGACTTCGGTATCAGTCTGACCCTCGACCGGCCGCGGGACATCGATGTCGACGACGTGCTCGACAAGCTCACGCGGGTGCTTCAGACCCCTTCCTTCCATGAGAACGCGAAGCGGCTCGGTGCCCTGCAGCGTGCGGCCGGCGGCCGGGAGACCGCTGCCGAGCTGATCCTCGGGCATTCGGCCCTGGCTCCGGCTCCGGCGTAAGGCCGCGCACACCCACATACGTACCAGGACCACGAGGAAGACCAGGAAGAGGCAGCGGATGTCTTTCAAGTACCCGGTTTCCAGGCCCGCTCTGGACGGCAAGGAGTTGGAGTATCTGACCACCACCGTCGAGGACGGCTGGATATCTTCTCAGGGCCCGATGGTCCAGAGGTTCGAGCGCGCCTTCGCCGAATACAACGGGATCGCGCACGGCGTTTCCTGTTCGTCGGGGACGGCGGCGCTCACGCTCGCGCTGCGGGCATTGGGAATCGGCCCGGGTGATGAGGTCATCGTCCCGGAGTTCACGATGATCGCTTCGGCGTGGGCGGTCACCTATACCGGTGCGACGCCCGTGTTCGTGGACTGCGGGGACGATCTCAACATCGATGTCACCCGCATCGAGGAGAAGATCACGGCGCGTACGAAGGCCGTGATGCCCGTTCATATCTATGGCAGGCGTTGCGATATGGACGCCGTGATGGATATTGCGTACCAGTACAACCTGCGGGTTGTGGAGGACAGCGCCGAGGCCCACGGCATCCGTCCGGTCGGGGACATCGCGTGCTATTCACTGTTCGCCAACAAGATCATTACGGCGGGTGAGGGCGGCATCTGCCTCACCGATGACCCCAAGCTGGCCGGGCAACTGGCGCACCTGCGGGCCATGGCCTTCACCAAGGACCACAGCTTCCTGCACAAGAAGGTCGCCTACAACTTCCGCATGACGGCCGTGCAGGCCGCCATTGCGCTCGCCCAGGTCGAGCGGATCGATGACATCCTCGAAACCCGGCGGGAGATCGAGCGGCGTTATGACGAGGGCCTCGCCGGCGTTCCTGGTATCACGTTGATGCCGCCGAGGGACGTGTTGTGGATGTACGACCTGCGGGCCGAGCACCGTGCGGAGCTGCGGGAGTTCCTGGCCGGTGAGTCGATCGAGACCCGGCTGTTCTTCAAGCCCATGAGCCAACAGCCCATGTACTTCCATCCCGACTGGCCCTCGCTCAAGGCACATGCGTTTGCCGAGGACGGGCTGTATCTGCCCACCCACACCGAACTCACGGCCGCCGACCAGGACTTCGTGATCGACAGGGTCCGCGCGTTCTACGGCGCCAGCTGACGGACCGTTCGAGAGGGGATACCGACCCATGACGCACACAGGCCCGCCCGTGCCGCGGACCTGCCCGGCCTCGGCCCAGGCAGGTCCGGCCACGGACACGACGGATTCGCCGATGGTCGAATTTCCGCTGCGCCAACCCGGCGTGCCGTTCCCACCACCCCATTACGCCGACTACCGCGACCAGCAGGGGCTGGTCCTCTCGCACCTGCCCGACGGCAAGCGGGTGTGGCTGGTCACCCGGCACGAGGACGTTCGCGCCGTACTGACCAACCCCAAGATCAGCTCCAACCCCGAGCACGAGGGATTCCCCAACGTCGGGGAGACCGTGGGAGTGCCCAAGCAGGATCAGATCCCGGGCTGGTTCGTGGGGATGGACTCCCCCGACCACGACCGGTTCCGCAAGGCCCTGATCCCGGAGTTCACCGTGCGGCGGGTACGGGCGATGCGGCCCGCGATCGAACGCACGGTGGAGGCGCGCCTGGACGAGATGCTGGCCGCGGGCAACACCGCGGACCTCGTCGCCGACTTCGCGCTGCCCATCCCCTCTCTGGTGATCTCCTCGCTGCTCGGAGTGCCGCCCACGGACCGTGAGTTCTTCGAGTCCAGGACCCGCGTCCTGGTCTCCCTCCGCAACTCCACCGAAGAGCAGCGCAAGACGGCCGGCAAGGAACTGCTGCGCTACATCAACCGACTGATCTCCATCAAGGAGAAGTGGCCCGGCGACGACCTGGTGAGCCGACTGCTGGCCAACGGCGTCATCGCCCCCCATGAGCTGTCGGGCGTGCTGATGCTGCTGCTCATCGCCGGCCACGAGACCACGGCCAACAACATCGCGCTCGGCGTGGTCACCCTGCTGACGCACCCCCAGTGGATCAATGACGAGCGGGCCGTGGAGGAGACGCTGCGCTTCCACTCCGTCGCCGACCTGGTGTCCCTGCGGGTGGCGGTCGAGGACGTGGAGATCGCCGGCCAGCTCATCAAGGCAGGCGAAGGCATCGTGCCGCTGGTCGCCGCGGCCAACCACGACGAGTCCGTCTTCGAATGCCCCCACACGTTCGACCCCTCCCGGTCCGCCCGCAGTCACGTGGCCTTCGGCTACGGCGTGCACCAGTGCCTGGGGCAGAACCTGGTGCGGATCGAGATGGAGGTCGCCTACCGGAAGCTCTTCGAGCGCATCCCCAACCTCCAACTCGCCATTCCGGTCGAGGGGTTGAGCATCAAGTACGACAGCGTGCTCTACGGGCTGCACGAGCTTCCGGTCCGCTGGTAGCCGCCCGGCCCGTCCGTCCGGGGCGCGTGCCACCGACCACCGGGCGGGCCCACCTTCACCGCAGGAGAGACCAGGAGAGACATCGATATGCGTATCACCGTTGCCCCCGACCGCTGTGTGGGTGCGGGCCAGTGCGTGCTGAACGCGCCCGCCCTCTTCGACCAGGACGATGACGGACTCGTCACCCTCCTCGCCGACCCGACCGCCGACCAGGAGACCACGGCCCGACTGGCGGGTGCCCTGTGCCCGTCCCGGGCCATCACCGTGCACGAGGGCTGAGGCCCGACCGGGGCAGGAGCCCGGGTCCGCACCCCGGCGTTGTCCCCCCACCCACCAGACGAGAGTGATTGAGATCCGGGAGTGATGGTGCCCGTCCACACAGATGACTACGTGATCCAGCCGCCCACCGACGCGGCGGAGGTACTGGGCGGCTACACGCTGTCCGATGTGTTCGAGGCCGCCGTGGGATCCGCTCCCGACTCCGTGGCCGTCGTCGACGGGGACCGCTCGTGGACGTGGACACAGTGGCGAGCGGACGTCGACGCGCTGGCCCGCGGCTTGCAGGAGTCGGGGGTCACGCCCGGCGACGTGGTGGCGGTGCAGCTGCCGAACTGCTGGGAGCTGCAGACCCTGCACCTGGCCGTCGCGGCCGTCGGAGCCGTGCTGCTCCCCGTCCACCAGGGCACTTCGGCCCCGGAGGTCCATGCGCTGCTGGCCCGGGCGGAACCCGTCCTGCTGGTCCTGTCGGCCTCCGGGAGCGGGAGCGGGGCGACAACCCGTTCGCTCGGGGAGGGTGTCACGTCGCTGCGCGGTGTGCTGCTGACCGGGGCGTCGGAGGCGGAATGCCGAGAGGCGGGTGCCGAGTCGCTGGACGGGCTGCTGGCGACCTGGGCGGGCAGCCGGCCCCGGCCGGTGGACGTCACCCCTGACCTGCCGCTCGTTCTGATCCCCTCATCCGGAACGGTCTCGGCGCGGCCCAAGCTCTGTGTGCACAGCCACGACGGTCTGCTGTCGAACACCGCTGCCGTCCTCGCCGAGGATGCCGACACCTTCGCCGGTACGGTCCTCACGGCCTGCCCGATGACCCATCTGTTCGGCCTCCAAGCCGTGCATGCGGCGCTGCTCGCCGTCTGCGGGCAGGTGCTGCTCACCGGGTGGGACGCGGACCGCTTCGTGGCGTTGGCGCGGGAGCATGCGCCCCGCGTCGTCTTCGCCGTGCCCGCGCAACTGCGGGACGTCGTCGCGCGGTTCGCCAGGACGGACGAGCCGGCGGGCTTCGCGCCGCACCAGGTGCGTACGGCGGGGGCCGCCCTGGCGCCCGCGCTCGCCGCTCAGGTACGCGGCGTCCTCGACTGCGAACTGGTCGTGGTGTGGGGCATGTCCGAGATCGGCACCGGCTCCTGCACCCGGACCCAGGACCCCGACGGCAGCGTGGGCCGGCCGGTCCCCGGTGCGGACGTGCGGGTCGTCGACGAGAACGGCGAGGTGTGTGCGGCGGGCGAGAGCGGTGAACTTCAGTACCGGGCACCCGGGATGTTCCGCGGCTATTTCCGCGAGCCGGAGCTGACGCGCTCGGCCCTCACCGAGGACGGCTGGCTGCGGACCGGCGATCTCGCGGCCGTCGGCGCCGACGGAGTGGTGACCCTGCACGGCCGGACCGCCGAACTGATCAACACCGGCGGCCGGAAGTTCAGCGCCGCCGAGGTCGAGGAAGTGCTCGCGGGTCTTGCGGGCCTGGGCCCGCTGGCCGTGGCCGGCGCACCGGACGACCGGCTCGGCGAGTACCCGTGCCTGATCGTGACGGACCACGCGGACCGCACGATCGGCCTGACCGAAGTGACCGCGTTCCTGCACCGGCTGGGCCTCGCCGACCACAAGATCCCCCTCGAATTTCTCACCGTGCCCGAGCTGCCCCTCTCCCCCGCCGGGAAGCTCGACCGCCGGGCGCTCCATGGGCTGCTCACCGGCCTTGAAGAGGTGTCCGTCCCGGCCCGGCTCGGCGCGATCCCGCCGTACACGGTCGAGGAGGCGCTGGACCTCGTGCGCGACTGCGTCGGCCGGTTGCTCGGGAAGGACGGCGCGTCCGTCCCGTTCTCCCCCGAGGCCGACTTCCGGCAGCTCGGCCTCGACTCCATCCTCGCGGTACGGCTGCGGAATCTGCTCCGGGAGGAGACCGGGCTCCTGCTCCCGACCACGCTGGCCTTCGACCACCCCACCCCGCGGGCCGTCGCGCGGCTCCTGACCGAGCAGGAGGAGCCGACCCGGGAAGAGCCGCGTCGGACCTCGCCGGACGATGCCGACCCGGTGGCCATCATCGGCATGGCCTGCCGGCTGCCGGGCGGAGCCGGCTCCCCCGAGGCCCTGTGGGAGCTGCTCACCAACGGGGCCGACGCCATGTCCCCCTTCCCGGAGGACCGTGGCTGGGACTTGGACCGGCTCTTCGACGAGGATCCCGACCAACCGGGTACCACCTACGCCCGTGAAGGCGGCTTCCTGCGCGACGCGGGCGACTTCGACGCGGGCTTCTTCGGCCTGTCCGACATGGAAGCGACGGCGATCGATCCCCAGCAGCGGCTGCTCCTGGAAGCGGCCTGGGAGACCTTCGAGCGGGCAGGCATCGCTCCGGAGTCGTTGCGGGGGACCCGTACCGGTGTGTTCGCCGGCGCGATGGACCGCGGCTACGGCGCCCACGCGTCCTCCACGCCCAACGCATGGGAAAGCATGCTCACCACCGGGACCGCTGGTAGCGCGACCTCGGGGCGCATCGCCTACACCTACGGGCTCGAAGGCCCCACGATGACGGTCGACACCGCCTCCTCCTCGTCCCTCGTCGCCCTGCACCTGGCCTGCCGGTCCCTGCGGTCCGGCGAGACCGACCTGGCGCTGGCCGGCGGCGTCACCGTCATGGCGACCCCGACGCCCTTCACACACTTCTCCCGGTTGCGCGCGCTCTCCCCCGACGCCCGCGCCATGCCGTACTCCGACTCCGCGAACGGCTCCGCGTGGGCGGAGGGCGCGGGGCTACTGCTGCTGGAGCGGCTGAGCGACGCCCGGCGCAACGGACACCGCGTCCTGGCGCTCGTCCGCGGCTCCGCGGTGAATCAGGACGGCGCCTCCAACGGGCTCACCGCGCCGAGTGGGCCCGCACAGCAACGCGTCATCCGCCAGGCCCTGGCCGACGCCGGGCTGACGCCGCAGGACGTGGACGCCCTGGAAGGGCACGGCACCGGCACGCCCCTCGGCGACCCCATCGAGGTCCAGGCACTACTGGCCACGTACGGCCAACAGCGCCCCGTGGACCAGCCGTTGTGGCTGGGGTCGGTGAAGTCGAACATCGGGCACACCCAGGCCGCCGCCGGTGTCGTCGGGGTCATCAAGTCGGTTCTCGCACTGCACCACGGCGTCCTGCCGCGGACTCTGCACGCGGACACCCCCTCGGCCGAGGTGGACTGGTCCGCCGGTGCGGTACGGCTGCTGACCGAGGCTCAGCCCTGGCCACGGGAGAGCGGACGCACGCGCCGGGCGGGGGTGTCCTCGTTCGGGCTCACCGGGACCAATGCGCACGTGATCCTGGAGGAGGCGCCGGGCGAGTCCCCGGAGGAGGCGCGGGGTGCGTCCGGGCCGGCGCGGGTCCCGGAGCCGGCCGACGACCCGGCCGCGCCCTGGGTGCTGTCCGCCCGGAGCCGGGCGGCGCTGCGCGCACAGGCACAACGCCTGGCCGAGCACGTGACGGCCCACCCGGACCTGCGCGCCCAGGACGTCGCCCACGCCCTGACCACCACCCGCAACCTGCACCGGCACCGGGCCGTCGTCACCGGCTCCGACCGGACGCAACTCCTTTCCGCAGCGGCGGAATTCGGGCGTGGCGAGCGCGCCCCCGGCGTCATCCTGCACGATGCCGCGCCGGGCGGACTGGCCTTCGCCTTCCCCGGGCAGGGTGGCCAGCACACCGGCATGGGACACGCGGCGACCGCGGCCTTCCCCGCCTTCGGGCAGGCCCTGCACGAGGTGTGCGCCACGGTGGATCCCCTGCTGGCGCTACCGCTGACCTCGGTGATGTGGGCGGCTCCCGGCTCCGACGAGGCGGCCCTCCTCGACGACACCACCTACACCCAGCCCGCGCTGTTCGCCATCCAGGTGGCCCTGTACCGGCTGTTCGAGTCCTGGGGCCTGGTCCCCGATCACCTGGTGGGGCACTCGTTCGGCGAGATCTCCGCCGCCCATGTCGCAGGTGTGCTCTCCCTCCAGGACGCGTGCACCCTGGTGGCGGCCCGCGGCAGGCTCATGGCCGCGCTGCCGCCCGGTGGCGGGACGGTGGCGGTACGCATCACCGAGGACGAAGTGATGCCGTGGCTGGCGGAGTTGAGCGACTGCATATCGATCGCTGCCGTCAACGGGCCGAACTCCGTCGTGCTCTCGGGCGCCGAGGCCCCCCTCATGGCGCTCACCGACCGGCTCCGCGCCGCCGGTCACAAGACCCGGCGGGTCGCGGTGAAGGTCGCGGCCCATTCGCCGCTGATGGGCCCCATGCTGGAGGAGTACCGCGCGGTCGCCCGCGGGCTGTCCTACGCCGCGCCCGCCGTTCGGATCGTCTCCACCGTCACCGGCCGCCCGTTGACCACCGAGGAGGCACTCGACCCGGACCACTGGGTGCGGCACGTGCGGCAGTCCGTACGCTTCGAGGACGCGATCGGCCTGCTCCGGGACGAGCGCGTCACCGGGTTCCTGGAGCTGGGTGCCGATCCCACGCTCACGCCGATGATCGACGAGTGCATGGAGTCGGCCGACCCGCAGACCGGGGCCACCGTGGTGCCGAGCCTGCGCGCCGGAGTGTCGGAACGGCACGCCCTGCTCGCCGCAGTCGCCCGGATGCACGCCCATGGCGCTCCCGTCGACTGGGACGCGGTGCTGCCCGAGGCCCGGCCCGTGCCGCTGCCGACGTACGCGTTCCAGCGGCGGCGGTTCTGGCTGGCGTCGACTCCTGCGGGACCGACGGGCCTGGCTGCCTACGGAGGCGTTGTGGATGCCGCGGGTGTCGGGGGTGCCCCGGTCGGTATGGGCGGGACGGCGGCCGGTGAAGAGCCGTCGGGGCTGGACGCCCGCCTGTCCGGCCTCGACGAGGCCGCGCAGAACGCACTCGTGCTGGCCCTGGTTCTCGACGAGACCTCGGCCGTGCTCGGCGGCCAGGAGATGCGTGGCGAGGAGGGCAACCGCACGTTCAAGGAGCTGGGCATCGACTCGGTGAACGCGGTCGAACTGCGCAACCGCCTCATCGCGGCCGCGGACATGCGACTGCCGGCCACGCTCGTGTACGACTTCCCCACCCCGAATGCGGTGGTCCGGCTCGTACGTGAGCGCAGCACGGCGCGGCCCGCCGCCCCCGTGCGCGATGTGGAGTCGATCGTGGCCGAGTTGGAGGACCTGCTCATGACCGGCACGGAGGTCTCTGAGGAGACGGTGGCACGCCTGAAGGCGGTGGCGGCCGCGACGGCGGGGGCCGGCGGTGGTACGGGCGACGGCCCCGGTGGGGCACTGGACCTGGCATCGGCCAGCGACGAGGAACTGTTCCAGCTGATGGACGCGGAGAGCTGACGGTCGAGGTGCGGGCCTTCTCCGAAGCCCCCGCACCCACCCGTAGGCAAACGGGCCGCGCACGCCGGGCTCCCGGCGTGCGCGGCCCGCTTGCCTACCGGGGCCCGACACACTGCGCCAACACTAGAAAATCCCGCATCATTTCGGGCCATAAAGTCCCGTCATGAACTCCCATTCCACGGCGGCGGTGCAAGCCGCCCGCCACCTCGCCGTATCGTTCGTGGCCGCCGTGTCGGCGGTGGGGCTCACCGCGCCCCACGCCTCGGCCGAGCCCCTCGCCGCGCCCGCCGGAACAGCGCCCCGGCACGCGCCGCAGACATCACTCACCGCACCCGGCATTCCGTTCACCGACGCCAAGGTCACCCAGCGGCCGGACGGCTCGTTCGCCGTGTCCTGGAAGGCGCCCGCGGTCGGTTCGGTCACCGTCTACGTCGGGGGCAGGGTCGTGGCCTACGGCGGCGCCGAGGCCGACGTCACCGTACGTGGACTGCCCCCCGCCGACCGGCAGTGGTTCCGCCTCGTCCCCGACCAGGGCGACCCGCTCACCCTCGCCGACCGCTCGTTACACCTGGAGGGCGCGCCCAACTTCCGCGACGCGGGCGGCCACCGCACCGCCGACGGCCGGTGGGTGAAGATGGGCGTGCTGTACCGCACCAACGACCTGCACGCGCTCACCAACGCCGACCTGGCCAAGCTCCAGCGCCTGGGCATCCGTACGGACGTCGACCTGCGCATGCCGGGCGAACGCGCCGAGGACCCCGACCGCGTGCCCGCGGGCGCACGCTATATCGCCGCCGATGTCTTCGGCGGCGACGTCAAGCGTGAGATGCCCGCCACGGCCGCCGCGTCCGAGCGGATGATGACCCGCTCCTACCGGTGGCTCGTCTCCAGGCCCGCCGGGCTCGACGCCTATCGTTCGCTGTTCAGTCTCGCCAACGCCCCCCGCTCCTCCCCGCTGGCCTACCACTGCGAGGGTGGCAAGGACCGTACGGGCTGGGCCACCGCCGCCCTGCTCACGGCCCTGGGCGTGGACCGCGACACGGTCCTGCGGGACTACCTGGCCACCAACGACTACCTCGCGGCGCGGAACGCCGCCACCCTCGCTAAGCAGACCCCCGAGATGGCCGCCCGCCTCAAGCCGATCCTGGACGCCAGGGCCGAGTACCTGAACACCTCCTTCGACGAGGTCAAGGCCCGCTTCGGCACCTTCGACGCCTATCTCCAGGACGGACTGGGCTTGAGCAGGCAGGTCCTGGAGCGACTGCGGGAGACCCTGCTCGTCGACTGACCGGCCGACTCGTCGACTGGTCGGCCTGCCGGCCGAGAAGCCCTGACGGACTGCACGAAAGAACGCCCCTCCCGGCGCGCTGCCGGGAGGGGCGTCGTGTGTGGTCCCTTCGGTTCAGGAGAGGCCGATTTCGTTGTCGAGGAGGTCGAACACCTCCTCGTCGGAGGCGGACTCGAAGTCGAAGTCCCCGTCGGAACAGGAGTCGTCGTGCCCGGCTGCCGCGGGAGTGTCCCGCTGGGCGTCCCACTTCGCCCTGAGGACCTCCAGGCGGCCGGCTATCTGCTCGTGGACCTCCTCCGTGACGTCGAGCCCGCCGAACGTCTTCTCCAGCCTTTCGAGTTCGCCCAGGAGTGCCTCCGGTCCGGAGGGCGACTCGGGTGCGATCCGGGCGTGGAGGTGGTCGACGAGCTCCGCCGGCGTCGGGTAGTCGAAGAGCAGGGTCGCCGGCAGGCGGATTCCGGTGAGGGCACTGAGGCCGTTGCGGAGTTCGACCGCGGTCAGGGAGTCGAAACCGAGGTCCAGGAAGGCGCGGTCCGGGTCGATCTCCGTGCCGCTGGCGTGCCCGAGGACCACCGCGACCTGGCCGCCCACGGCGTCCAGTACGACCTCGCGTCCCTCTGCCGCAGACAGGCCGGTCAGCCTCTGCGCGAAGGCAGCCGAGGCGTCGCCCTCCGTCGCGGCCGCCGCCGTGCGCCGACCCGGGGTGCGGATCAGGCCGCGCAGCAGTGGCTGGGGCTCGCCCTGAGCGCGGAGCGCCGCGAGGTCCAGGCGGACGGGCAGCACCGTGGGCTCGGTCGCTCCG
>NZ_LGDD01000009.1 GCF_001279695.1 Streptomyces sp. WM6378 | reverse complement strand
CGAGACACCCTCCTGGATACGGGCGCCAGCGCCGTCGTTCAACGACACCAGCGGAGCACCCGCCGCGATCGCCATGTCCATGATCTTGTGGATCTTCGTGGCGTGGGCCTCGCCCAGGGCGCCGCCGAAGATCCGGAAGTCGTGGGCGTACACGAAGACCGTCCGGCCCTCCACCGCACCCCACCCGGTGATCACACCGTCGGTGTACGGCTTCTTCGCCTCCAGGCCGAAACCCACCGCACGATGCCGACGCAACTGCTCCACCTCGTGAAACGAGTCGGGGTCGAGCAGCAGGTCGATGCGCTCGCGGGCGGTCAGCTTGCCCTTGGCGTGCTGCGCTTCGGTCGCGCGCTTGCTCGGTCCGCGACGGGCCTCCTCGCGCAGGGCGTGAAGTTCTGCCACGCGTCCACGCGTGTCGCTCGGCTCACCCGGGGTCTCGTCCACAACGGTCATGTATCGACCCTACGAAAGCGACCAAGGATTTCCTCCGTCGACTCCACACAGTCTCCGGACCGCTTTCCTAGTGGAGGCTGACAGTAGACCTGCACCAAACGCCCGACTCGACAGCTCAGAGACCCTGTCCTCTGTAGGGTCTCGACAACGACCGCTGACACGGGCGCGGGCGTCGCGTCAGCGCGCTGTCAGTTCCGTGTCAGCGGTGTCAGGGCTTTGTCAGCCGAGGACGACGTCTGTACGCACCGTGCCGCAGGCCGTGTCCGGCGTGATGCGGAGCCTCAGTGAGCGGCCGGTGGCGAGGACCTCCACCCTCGGGTCCCGCGAGGCCACCGAGCGTACCGGCCGGTCCCAGGTGAGCTCGACCGGAGCTCCGGTGCGCTCGGGCGCGGCGAGCGACAGGGTCGCCGTACGGCGGGCGGTGCGGACCAGGACGCTCGCCGGGCCGTCCACGGTCAGGCCGCCGGCCGCGCCCGCCGTCCAGAAGTTCGCGGCGAGCAGGCCGGGACGGTGGGCCGAAATGGCCTGCATGGAGGGCGAGTTGGCGAGGATGCGCACCTTGTCGCGGTCGGCGGCGCGGACCGCGGTCTCCAGCTGGCGGGCGCCGGGCAGCAGGACGTAGGCGTACGAGGCGTCGGCGGGGTCGGTGCCGTGGGCGAACCAGAGGGTGAGGTAGCGGCGGGTGACCGGGTCGGCGGTGCCGCCGGTGTTGATGGCCTTCCAGGTGCCGGTGCGCTCCTCGCGCAGCGTCTGGACGGCGGCTCCGGCGGGGAAGACGTAGCCGCCGTGGCCGGCGAGGTGCGCCCAGCGGGCCCGGGGGAAGGTGTCGTGCCGGCCGAGGGTGCTGGGCAGGCGGCGGCCGTCGACGGTGAGGGCGTTGGTACCGGTGGCGCCGAGGTTGCGGTGGTCGACGACCGACTCGACGGGTGTGCCGTCGCTCGCGGTGATCCCGGCGCCGAGACACACGATCTCGTCGCCCAGGAAGAACCACGACTTGCGGGCGCTCAGGGTGGAGGAGAGCCCCTTGATGTGCTGGCCGACGGCCGCGTACGTTCCGTCGCTCGCGCCGCCGACCCAGGTCACCGCGGGTCTGGCCGCGCCCCACGCGCCGCCCTCGCCGTCGGCGAGCGGCTTGCGCGAGACGGTCGTGCCGGGCATGCGGTACGGGTCGGCGGTGGGCCAGAAGCCGTCGCTGTACTGGTCGCCCGCGAAGCCGTCGCCCCACCAGGCGAGCATGCCGGAGCCGGTGTGCCAGCCGCGCAGGTTCTCGCCGTTGCCGTTCTCGTAGTACGCGATCCGGTTGGAGGACATGCTCAGCGAGGCGGCGAAGCGGGTCCCGCGGTGGACGGCGCGGTCCATGGCGGGGAACAGGTGGGGGCCTGTCGGGGCGGGGGCCGCGGTGGGCGCGGCGTCGACGGCGGCCCGCAGCAGGGCGAGGTTGGCGACGGAGAGCCGCTGGTCGGCGAGGACGGGAGTGGTCTGGGCCCGGTCGACCCAGCCCTTGATCAACGCACGCCAGCGGTCGCGTTCGGCGGTTGACGCGCCGAGGGCCAGCATGGCGATGTGGGCCATGATCGTGCGGCCCATGAGCTGGTCGTCGGTGGTCTGGCGGGAGATCGCGCGGCCGTTGACGCAGTCCATCATCAGGCCATCGTGGATGAGGGGTGCGTAGCTGCGCTCCACGGAGTCGAGGATGATCTGCCGGTTCGGGTCGGTGACCGCCCAGGTGGAGCCGGCGAGCAGCGCGAAGAGCCGGGACAGGCCGTCGATCTGGACCTCGCCGTACGAGCCGGTGTAGGCGATCCAGGTGTGCTGGATGAACGATCCGTCGGCGTACAGGCCGTCTCCGGTGGTGACGTACGGGAAGACGGGTGAGAGGGCGTCGCGGGCCAGCCCGACCTTGGCGGCGTTCCGGCCGAGCACCCCGCGGGTGGCGAGCACCCGGCACAGGTCGGTGCGGTTGGCGCCGGTGGAGGTGCCGGTGTAGACGGCGACCGCGCTGTCCGGCACGAAGTGGTCGATGGCGGCGGTGTAGTGGCCGAGCTGGTCGGCGGTGAGGGTGTCGTACGCGATGACGGCGGTGTCCATCAGCAGCCGGGAGCTGCCGATCTGCCAGTCCCACCAGTTGCCGAACGGCTTGGTGTTCTCGTTGTAGATCTGGGTGTAGAGGTGGTCGAGGCCCTTGCCGACGGCGGCGATCAGCGTGGCGTCTCCGGTGGATCCGGTGCCGGGCTGCGCCCAGGCCTGCGCCATGGTGTTGAGCCGGCCGTAGCTCGTGCTCATGTTGGCGGAGCCGGTGGCGGGGTCGGTCAGCGGCTGGTCGGGCCAGAGCGAGCCGGTCGCGGGAGCCATGGTGGCGAGTGCGGTACGGGCCGAAGTGCCCAGCGCCGCGAGCTTGGTGGCGTAGGGCTCTGCGGTCGCGTCGAAGCCGGTGCCGAGGGTGAGGTCGCGCCACCGCAGGCGCAGGGTGTTGAACTCGCCGTCGGCCTGGGCCAGTTGGGCTGCGGCGGCTGGCGCGGCGGGCAGTGTCAGGCCGAGCGCGACGGCGGCGGCGCCGGTGCCGGATGCGGCGAGGAAGGTGCGGCGTGAACTGCCCTGGGCGGATGGCATGGCGGCGGGACCTCCGGAGCGTGAGCGAACGAGGAGGGGCACGGGGTGGGCGCGGGGGCCCGGGACGAGCGAGGCGCGATTGAGCGGTTTCTCTCATGACATCGAAAGAACACGCAATACTTCGCACATTCATCAAGGAAATTGATCGTTCGCACAGAATCGTGCACGAACGATCTAACGGGGGTTACGCTCCTGGTCAGCGGTTGACGGCGGTCGGCGCGAGCCGGCGGGGAGGGGCGAAGCACGTGCACGCCGAGGACAGGCACCAGGCGATACTGCGGCGGCTGCGCGAGCGCGGTTCGCTCCGAGTGACCGACTTCGCGGAGGAGTTGAAGGTCTCCGCGGTCACCGTGCGGCGGGACGTGGAGGCGCTCGCCGAGCGCGGTCTGGTGGCCCGGGTGCACGGCGGGGCGCTGCTTCCCGAGACGGCGGCGCCGGCGGCGGCCCCCGCGTTTGCGCCGCCCGGCGCGCCCGGACCCGGTCTGGTCTTCGGCCTCGTGGTGCCCGCGGCCGACTACTACTACCCCGAGATCATCAAGGGGGCCCGGGAGGCGGCCGCCGCGCGGGGCATCCGGCTCGTGCTCGGCATCTCGCAGTACCGGCCCGACGAAGAGCGGGCGCAGGTCCGGCAGTTGCTCGGCCACGGCATCGACGGGCTGCTCATCGCCCCGTGCGGCCCGGTCGGCGACCAGGACTGGCTGGCGGCGCTCGGCGTGCCGTTCGCCCTGATCGAGCGGCGCTCCGGGGACGACGTGGCCGGCGCGGAGCGCGTGGTGACCGACCACGCCTACGGGGCCCGCCTCGCCGTACGCCATCTCGCGGCGTCCGGCCGCGAGCGCATCGGGCTGCTCCTGCGCGCGGACAGCCCGCACAGCGCGCTGGTCGAAGCGGGCTACCTCGCCGGCCTGGCCTCGCTGGGCCTCCCGGCGCCGGAGTCGTTGCGCTTCACGATCACGGCGCCCGAGACCGACCCGGTGCGCCGCGACGTCCAACTGGACGGGTTCGTGGCGGCGGTTGGGGCCGGGCTGCTCGACTCGGTCCTGGTCCACAACGACCACGACGCGATCGTGCTGCTCCCCCGGCTGCGGGCCCGCGGCCTGTCCGTGCCGGGCGAGCTGGCGATCGTAGCGTACGACGACGAGGTCGCCGCGCTGGCCGACATCCCGCTCACGGCTGTGGCGCCGCCGAAGCGGGCGGTGGGGGTGGCGGCGGTCGACATGCTGGCCCACCGCGTGGGTGACCCCGGGCGGCCCAGGCACCACCTGTCGATCCTGCCGGAGCTGAAGGTACGCGCGTCGAGCGCCTGACCAGAACCCCGGGTGCGCCGCCCCCGCACCCCGGCTCCTCAAACGCCGGAGGGGCTGGAGGGGTTGCCGATCGGCTGCGTCCCGTCGGTGGTCGCTCGCGCAGTTCCCCGCGCCCCCAAACCCCCTGTCGACCGCGGACCGTACGTGGTCGCTCGCGCAGTTCCCCGCGCCCTGTAGCGCTGGCTGAGCCGCACGAAGCGGCACCGGCCCTCGCAGGGGCATCCCCAGACCGTCAGGTGAATACGGGCATCAGCCCACTTCAGCCTGTCCGGCGATTGAGGACGAGCGCCCTTCAGGCGCGAACGGGGTCTGGGGCGGAGCCCCAGGATCGACCACCGGACCGCAGTCGACCCCACTCACCCCCGGCGGGTTTCGGGAAGGGGCGGGGTGGGGCGTCCAGCGGGGTCTGGGGCGGAGCCCCAGGGGGCCCGGGCCCGCCAACCCCGGGTTGCGGGCGGGCGGGTGGGCAGACCCCCCGGGGTCAGCGGCGCACCGCCCACGTCACCGCGCCCCGCAACCCCGCCGCGATCCCGGGGTCCCGGACCGAGGGGGTCCGGTCGGTCACCCGTACCGTCAGGGCGTGGGTGCCCCGGCCGAGGTCGAAGTCCCGTACCGGCACCGCCGTGCGGCCCTCGTACCGCCGGAGCTCCCGCCCGTCCAGATACCACCGCACCGTCAACTGCCTGGCGCCCGCGAGGCGCGGCACGGCCACCCGAGCCGTGTCGTACGGCCGCAACGTGCGCGCCGTGGAAGTCGCGGGCGTCGCGATCGACGCGTGCCGGTAGAAGCCCGCGATCATCGCCTCCACCCCCGGCAGGTTGAACGGCTTGCCCAGGATCCGCATGATCGAGCCGTCGGTGGGCCGGTTCAGGCCGGTGACGTAGTAGCCGCCGCCCTCGTACGCGCCCACCGTGCCCCCGTCCGGAGACGTCTCGCCGAGCCAGCGGTACCACTTGGTGCGGTCACTGGCCATCTGATCGGCCGTCAGGATCGAGATGTTGGACTGGCCGGCCTCGGGGCCCGAGTAGTGCTCGTAGCCCGGGGTGTCCGGGTAGAAGTATTCGTCGGCCAGTTTGCCGAGCGAGTGCCCGGTCTCGTGGATGGCGACCTGGCCGGACTTGGCGTTCCCGGCGGAGGCGGTGGATATGCCCTCGTAGCCGAGCGTCTTGGACGGCTCGTTGTAACCGGCCCCGCCGTACTTGGCGCTGTTGGCGAGGACGATGACCAGGTCGGCCTGCGGCGCCTTCGCCACGTACGAGTCGACCTTGTTCTGGTCGATGCAGAGCAGCCGCTCGACGCCGTCGCACCAGAAGTACGAGCCGAGCGCGGTGTCCTTCACGTCCCCCTGCGCCGGGTCGCCGGAGACGCCGCTCTGGGCGGAGACCGCGTCCACCGTCCAGACGTTGAAGAGGTTCTGGTACGTCGTGTACGGCTCCACGCCGGTGATCTCGCCCCACTTCTCCTTGGCGTCGGCGTGGAACTGGTCCAGCTGGTCGGCCGTGTAGCCGTCGCCCACCATGACGATGTCTAGGCGGTCCGCGGTCGAGCCGTTGTCGATCATCTTGCTGACCTCGCCGTCGGCGGCGGCCGAGGGCGCCGAGAGGCGCGGCGCGGGTCTGCCCTGCCCGTCGGCCGGTACGAGGGTGTGGCCGGATCCCGCGAGGGTCTGTCCCGAGGCGGCTTCCGGGCCGGGTATCTCGACCTCGACCTTCGGGTGCGGCGGCGGTGGGTCGGCGGCGGCCGCGGTGCCGGGTCCGGCGGCGAGCGCGGCCACGACGGCGGTGGCGGCGAGCGCGGCCGTCACGATGCCTCTGCGCTTGGCTGAGCGCACGAAGTCCTCCCTCTGTAACGGAAGTTAAGCAGTCGGGTAAATGCATTGAACGGCCTGCTTAAATTAGGGGGCGCACGGGGCGTGCGCAATGCCCTGGGGCCAAGGGGACGCCATGGATGAACCTGCCGCGATCGGCCGCCGAGTTCAGCGACTGCGCGCTCAACTGGGCCTGACCCAGCGCCAGTTGGCCGAGCCCGCTTACACGCCCGCCTATGTCTCGACCCTGGAGTCCGGCAAGGTCCGCCCCTCCGAGGCGGCCCTGCGCCATCTCGCCGGGCGGCTCGGCACGACGTACGAGGAGCTCGCCACGGGACGCCCGGCCCGCCTCGCCACCGAGCTGCGGCTCGGCCTCACCGACGCCCAGCGGGCGCTCGCGACCGGCGAGGCCGACGAGGCGGCCGTGCGCTACCGCCGGCTGCTCACCGAGGCCGAGCTGCACGGCCTCGACGAGGAGCGCGCCGAGGCGCTGCTCGGGCTCGGCGACTGCGCGCTCGAAACCGGTGAACTCGAAGACGCCGTACGCCACTTCGAGGCGTGCGAGCAGATCCTGGCCGCCGAGCCGCTGCCGCGCCGGGCCCGGGCGGTCCGGGGCCGGGCGGTCGCCCACATCCTGGCGGGCGAGCTGCGCTACGCCTGCTACCTCCTGGAGTCGGCCATCGACGAGCTCGGCACCAGCGGGCTCGCCGACCCCGAGGCGCTGGTGCTCCTGTACGCGGCGGTCATCGGCCCGTATCTGGACATGGGCGCCCAGGCCCGTGCGGCGCGCGCGGCCGAGCTGGCGCTCGCGCTCGCCCCGCAGGTCTCGGACCCGGCGCTGGTCGCCGGCATGCACCGCCAGGTCGCCCGGACCTTCCTTGCGGAGGGACGCCTGGCCGACGCGGACGCCTCGCTCGCCAAGGCCCAGTCGATCTACCGCCAGCTGCGGCTGCGTACGGATCTGGCGCACTGCCACTGGATGCGCGGCTATGTGTACGCACAGGAAGGTGAACTCGCTGCCGCAGAGCGGGAGTTGCGTACCGCGCGGGACATGCTCGCGGCCAAGCGGGCCGCGCTGTTCACCGCCCAGGTCGAGGTGGAGCTGGCGGACGTGCTGCGCCGCCTCGGGCAGCACGCGGAGGCGATGGCGCTGCTCACCCCGCTCACCGAGCTCGGCGACCAGCACGGCGCGGTGCACGCGGGCGGGGCACACCGGCTGCTCGGTCTGATCTGCGAGGAGCGGGGCGAGACGGAGTCGGCGGAGGAGCACTACGTCACCGCGCTCGGACTGCTTGAGCGGAGCGGGGCGAGCGGCGACATGGCGGACCTGTGCCGGCTGCTCGGCGACCTGTTGCGCCGCACGGGACGGGTCGAAGCAGCCCTGGACGCCTACCGCACGGGCCTCGGCCACCGCGCCGCCCCGGGCACGACCACCCTGGGCCCGGCCCCGCTGCCGCCCCGCGCCTGAGCCCACCCACCCCGGGCGCGCCCACCAAAGAGTGAAGTAGTTGAAAACCGAACGGAATAGCCTTACAGTGAATCTCGTTGAAACTTAAACCGCTTCGGCGCAAGGCCGCGGCGCGTCCCCAAGGAGCAGGTCATGGGTCTCTTCGGCCGCAAGAACAGCAGCACCGCCACCCTCGACACCGCCGCGCCCGTCGAGGTCGACCCGGCGCTGGCCGCGCTGAGCGGCACGTACACGATCGACCCGGCGCACAGCAGCATCGGCTTCACCGTGCGGCACGCCATGGTCACCAACGTCCGCGGCTCCTTCACCGAGCACGAGGGCACCCTCACCCTCGACGGCGAGAACCCGGGCGCCTCCGCCGCCTCCATCGACGTCAAGATCGCCAGCATTGACACCGGCATCGCCGACCGCGACGGCCACCTGCGCAGCGGCGACTTCTTCGACGCCGAGCAGTTCCCGGTGATGAGCTTCCGCTCGACCGAGGCCAAGGAGCTCGGCGGCGACAAGTACCGGATCACCGGCGACCTGACGATCAAGGACGTCACCCGGCCGCTCGCCATCGACCTGGAGTTCAACGGCTCGGCCACCGACCCCTACGGCAACCAGCGCATCGGCTTCGAGGGCGGCGCCGAGATCCTGCGCTCCGACTGGGGCCTGACCTGGAACGCGGCCCTGGAGACCGGCGGCGTCATGGTCAGCGACAAGGTGAAGCTGACCTTCGACATCTCCGCGATCAAGGCGGCCTGACCCGCGCCAGGGCCTTCGCCGCTAAATGCGTTGCCGCGAAAGCCCTGGTGAGCGAAGCTGCCCGGCATGTCCGAGAACGCGGCCACCGGCCCCCGAGCAGTCACCGCCCTCTTCCCGAGGGGCCGCCTGACCGCCATCCCCCGTAAGACCGCACGCCGTGAGCAGGTGCTCGTCCACCTCTCGGAGACGCTCTTCGAGCGCGACCGGGACTACAGCGAGCGCGAGGTGAACGAGGCGCTGCTCACCGTGCACGACGACTTCTCGGCACTGCGGCGCCACCTGGTGATCGGCGGCCACCTGAGCCGCACCCGGGACGGCAGCAGCTACCGGCGCGGGAAGTAGGCCGCGAAGGACACGAGCGCGATGGCGACCAGGCCGAGGACCACGGCCGAGGTCGCCTTCTCGCGTGTCGTGTACGGAGGGACCTGCGGCAGCGCGGGAAACCCGTCGTAGGGGGACGGCACCGCGAGCGCGGCCGGAGCGCGGCCAAGGGCCCGGCGGCGGGCCGCCCGCAACGCCCCGTACAGCAGCGGGAACAGCACTGGGCCGAGCAGTGCGGCCGCCGCCGCCCCGACGGGCAGGTGAAGGGCGGCCACGGCGAGCAGACAGCCCGCGAACCACAACCAGCACGCGGACCCGGCCGTCAGCGGCGCCCGCACCAGGAGCCGCAGCGGGGCGCGGCCGGGCCGGGCGAGCGCGGCGAGGGTCTCGGCGAGGACGGCGGCCCGGTCGTCGGCGGGGTGCGCCTGGGCCTGGGCCCGCGCCTGCTGAGCGGCGCCGGCCGGGTGCCCCACGACGGCGAGCACGAGACGCGCGTCGTGCCGCTGCACCCTCGCGGACGGCGCCAACCCGCTTGGATTCGCGGCGAGTTGAGGGCCGAACACGGCCGCCTGGGCCGCGAGCAGGACGGGGGCGCCGGGGAAGGTGTCGAGGCCCTCGCGGAAGACTGCCTCGGCTCGGCCGACGTGCTCGGCACCGCCCTCGGCGGCGTGCGCGCGGCCGAGCACGGCGTACAGGCAGGGGTCGGGCCCGTCCGCGTACAGCGCGGCCCGCGCGGCCTTGCGGGCCTCGCTGGTGCGGCCCGCGAGCAGCAGTGCCTCCGCGTCGGCGCAGGCCGCCATGACGTCTTCGTGCCCGGCTTGCAATGTGTCCCCAACCCTGGATGTGCGGCTCGCAACTATCACCCGTTGGAACGGGGCGGGTCAACATTCCAGCGGCAGGTCAGGCGGGGTTACCAGTCCCCGCCGCCGTCGCCGCCGCTCCCGTCGCCCCAGCCGCCGCTGAAGTCCGAGGAGTTGAAGTCGGCGCCCGACACGTCGCCGCCGTCGAAGCCGGAGCCCGCGTCGTAGGACCCGGCCCCGTAGTCGGCGGCGTACGCCGGGCTCGACAGCATCGAGCCGAGCATCGTGCCCATCAGGAGGCCGGGCAGCATGCCGCCGCCGAAGTAGCCGCCCGCCCAGGGGCCGTAGGCCGGGCCCGCGTCGTAGTACGGGCGGCGGCCCTGGTCGGTGTCGACCTCGCGGACCATCGGGTCCTGGCCGTCGCGCAGCCGGGTCGCGTCCGCCTGGCACACCGGGACCTGGCGCGGGGCGCCGCCGGCCGGGGTCCAGGTGGCGTCCTCGACGGAGGGGCCGTGGCGCGGGTCGAAGAAGCAGGGGGCGCGGCGCTCGGGCAGCGGCTTGTGCTCGCGGCGGGCGGCGAGGGTGGCGAGCGAGAACCGGCCGTCCTCCAGGGCCTGCGTCACGCCCGTCACGTCGGCGGGCCGCTCGGCCTTCGCCATCAGCGTCTTGGACGTCTCGTACGAGTCGAGGGCGCGCTCGTAGTCGGCGCGCATCGCGTCGTCGGCGCCCGCCTCGGCCGGGTGGAAGTCGAGCCGGTCGAGCTCCTCGCCGAACGCGGTGATGTCCTCGTCCACGACCACCTGGAGGCGCTGGAGCGCGGCCCGCTCCTCCTCGGCCTTCTTCCTGCGGTTGCGGCGGACCAGCGCGTACGCGCCCGCGCCGCCCGCGACGATCACCGCGCCCACGCCGACGAGAGCGCCGGTGTCGACCCCGCCGCCGGAGCCCGAGCCGCCGCCCCACGAGGCGGGGGCGTGGCCCTTCAGCTGCGGGAGCGCCTTGTCGACGAAGGCGTTGAGCTGGGTGGCGGCGTCGGTGTTGGTGCCGGGGGCGCGCACGGCACTGTTCAGGTTCTGGACGGCCTGCTTCGGCATGACCTTGCTGTCGGCGCCGGAGGTGAAGGCGTCGCCGAGCCGGATCGCGTACAGGCCGGTGACACCAGTGTCCGTACGGAGGTTCGGCAGGATCGTGGCCTTGGGGAACGCGGCGCTGTTCGGCAGGACCGCCACGAACAGCGGCTTGTTCGCGTCCTTGATCTTCTTGGCCAGCGCGTCGGCCTGGGCCGGACTGAGCTGGTTCGCGGCTCCGGGATCCACGTAGACCGGGCTCTTCTTGAGCTGGTCGGCCACGTCGGACGCGCCGGTGGCGGCCATGGCGGGGGCCGCCGTGGCCAGTGCGGCGAGCGCTACGGCGGAGAGTGCGGTGAAAACCCTGGGCCTCATGGCCCCGACGCTACCCGAGGCCGCGCGGAAACGGACATACGGGGTGGAGCGGTCGGCGTGGGCGTTGCTCCATCGTGGCCACGTCCCCGGGAGCGCGGGGTCCTGGACCCCCCGCTCCCCCGTTCGCGCGGCTACTGCTGAGGCCGGGTCCCGGCCCGCAGCAGGCCGTAGGTGTACGCGTCCTGGAGGGCCTCCCAGGACGCCTCGATGACGTTCGGGCCGGCGCCGACCGTCGTCCACTCGCCCGTGCCGTCCGTGGTGGTGATCAGGACGCGGGTGGTGGAGGCGGTGCCGTGCTTGCCCTCCAGGGTGCGGACCTTGTAGTCGACCAGCTCGAACTTGGCGACCTGCGGGTAGAACCGCTCAAGGCCCTGGAGCAGCGCGGAGTCCATCGCGTTGACCGGGCCGTTGCCCTCGGCGGTGACGATGATGCGCTCGTCGCCGACCCAGAACGTCACGGTGGCGCTGTTGGCGTGGGTGCCGCCCTGGAGGGTCTCGATGATCGCCCGGTAGGACTCGATGCGGAAGTAGTCGCGCGGGCCGCCCTCGACCTCGTCGCGAAGGAGCAGCTCGAAGGAGGCGTCGGCGGCCTCGTAGGTGTAGCCCTGGAGCTCGCGCGCCTTGACCCGCTCCACGACCCGGGCGACGACCGCGCGGTCCTCGCCGAGGTCGACGCCGAGCTCCTTGCCCTTGAGCTCGATGGAGGCGCGGCCCGCCATGTCGGAGACCAGCATCCGGATGTGGTTGCCGACCAGGGAGGGGTCGATGTGCTGGTACAGGTCGGGGTCGACCTTGATCGCGGAGGCGTGCAGGCCCGCCTTGTGGGCGAAGGCGGAGACACCGACGTACGGCTGGTGCGTGGACGGTGCGAGGTTGACGACCTCGGCGATGGCGTGCGAGATGCGGGTCATCTCGGCGAGCGCGCCCTTGGGCAGCACGGTCTTGCCGTACTTGAGCTCCAGGGCGGCGACGACGGGGAACAGGTTGGCGTTGCCGACGCGCTCGCCGTAACCGTTGGCGGTGCACTGCACGTGGGTGGCGCCCGCGTCCACGGCGGCCAGGGTGTTCGCGACCGCGCAGCCGGTGTCGTCCTGGGCGTGGATGCCGAGCCGGGCGCCGGTGTCGGCGAGCACGGTGGCGACGACGGCGTGGATCTGGGCGGGGAGCATGCCACCGTTGGTGTCGCACAGGATGACGACGTCGGCGCCGGACTCACTGGCGGCCCGTACGACGGCCTTGGCGTACTCGGGGTTCGCCTTGTAGCCGTCGAAGAAGTGCTCGCAGTCCACGAAGACCCGGCGGCCCTGCTCGCGCAGGTGGGCGACCGTGTCGCGGACCATCTCCAGGTTCTCGTCCAGGGTGGTGCGAAGGGCCAGCTCGACGTGCCGGTCGTGCGACTTGGCCACCAGCGTGATCACCGGGGCGCCGGATTCGAGGAGGGCCCGCACCTGCGGGTCCTCGGCGGCCCTGCCGCCCGCGCGGCGGGTCGCGCCGAAGGCCACGAGCTGGGCGTTCTGGAAGCTGATCTCCTGCTGCGCACGGGCGAAGAACTCCGTGTCGCGGGGGTTGGCGCCGGGCCAGCCGCCCTCGATGAAGCCCACGCCGAACTCGTCCAGGTGCCGGGCGATCGTCAGCTTGTCCGCGACGGTGAGGTTGATGCCCTCGCGCTGGGCGCCGTCGCGCAGCGTCGTGTCGAAGACATGGAAGCTGTCGTCGACCCGAAGGCCGGCGAGCAGACTCTCCTCGGCGGCTTCGTTCGCCTCGTTGGTCGTCATGCTGATCTGACTCCTGTCGGGTGAGTGGCTCCGAACTCATGGCTCCACTTGCCCCCGTCGCCGCGCTCCTCGCCCCGGCCGTGGTGGGGCCGGTAAACGAAAAGACCCCTCGCGGGTGCGAGAGGTCTGCGCGCGGGTCTGGGGCACGATGGCCGCTGCCGCGGGTTCTGCCACGGTTCAGCGATCACTGCGGACCGGCGCGCTGCTGTCCATAATCATGCGGGAAGCGAGCACGCTCGCAGTCTGCCATACGGGTCCGGGGCCCGGAGACGGGGTCTCACCATCCGGGCGCCCCCCGACCTGCACTAATTCGAAGGAACTGGTTCCGGTTGGGTTCGCCGGGGTTCGACCTTGATCCGGTTGAGATCGATGTCACGCGTCTCCCGCATGCTGAGGTAGACGACCAGCGACACCGCCGCGCATCCCGCCACGTACCAGTAGAAGCCGGACTCGATGCCCGCCTGCTTGAACCAGAGCGCCACGTACTCGGCGGTCCCGCCGAACAGCGCGTTCGCGATGGCGTACGGGAGGGCGACGCCGAGCGCACGGATGCCGGTCGGGAACAGCTCGGCCTTCACGCAGGCGTTGATCGAGGTGTAGCCGGTGACCACGACCAGGGCGAGCAGGGCGAGGCCGAAGGCCGGCCAGAAGGTGCCCGCGTGCTTGAGCATCGTCATGATCGGCACGGTCAGGAAGGCCGAGCCGACCGCGAAGGTGATCAGGAGTGGGCGGCGCCCGATCCGGTCGGAGAGCGCGCCCGCCAGCGGCTGAATGCACATGAAGACGAACAGCGCGCAGAAGCTGACGAGCGAGGCGGTCGACTTGTCCATGCCCGCGCTCTTGGACAGGAACTTCGTCAGATACGTGGTGTACGTGTAGTACGCGACCGTGCCGCCCATGGTGAGCGCCATGACGAGGAGCGCCTCGCGCTTGTGCGCCCACAGCGCCTTCAGGGTGCCCCGGTCCGCGTCGTGGGCCGCGCCCGAGTCCTCGTACACCTCGGTCTCCAGCATGGAGCGGCGCAGGTAGAAGACGACGGCAGCGCCGAGCGCGCCCACGATGAAGGGGACGCGCCAGCCCCAGCTGTGCAGGGCCGCGTCCGAGAGGTTGCGCTGCATGACGATCTGGAGGCCGAGACCGAGGAGCTGGCCGGCGGTCATCGACACGTACTGGAAGCTGGAGGCGAAGCCGCGCTTCTTCGGGTCGGAGGCCTCGGTGAGGTAGGTCGCGCTGGCCGCGTACTCGCCGCCGACCGAGAGGCCCTGGAGGAGGCGGGCGACCAGGAGGACGGCCACTCCCCCGTATCCGGCGACCGCGTACGTCGGAGCGATCGCGATCAGGATCGCGGAGGCCGACATGAGGGTGACGGTCAGGGTGAGCGCGGCCTTGCGGCCCTTGCGGTCGCCGATCCGGCCGAGCAGCCAGCCGCCGACCGGCCGCATGAAGAAGCCGACCGCGAAGATCCCCATGGTGTTCATGAGGTTGGCGGTCTCGTTGCCCTTCGGGAAGAACGCGTCCGCGAAGTACACCGCGAACGTGGCGTACACGAACCAGTCGAACCACTCGACCATGTTGCCGGCCGAACCGACCCAGATCTTCTTCCAGTGCTCTCGTCCCATGGACGCTCACGTTGGCGCAGGCCCGCGCGGCCGACAAGGCGTGCGGGCGCAACGATCGGGCCTACTTACGTGCGTTGCGTTCCCCGCATCAGCGACTCGTCCACGAACTCCCTTACGTGGTCGAGGACTTGAGGCCGGCCGGTGCCGGGCAGGCCGACCGCGACGTGCACGCTGAACCCGTCGAGCAGGGCGCGCAGGCGAGCCGCGAAGCGGTCGGCGTCCACCGGGCGGAACTCGCCGCGCGAGACGCCCTCGGCGACTATCGCGACCAGGTCGCGGTGCCAGGCGCCCTCGATGGCGGCCTGTCGGGCGCGGGCGGCGTGGTCGGCGTTCTGCGAGCGGTTCCAGACCTCCAGCCACAGGATCCAGTGCGGATCACGCGGCCCGTCGGGGACGTACAGGTCGACGTAGGCGTCGAGGCGCTCGCGGGCCGTGCCGGGGCGGGCGAGCAGGCCGCGGCGCTCCTCGCCGAGCCGGCCCTCGCTCCACTCCAGGGTCTGGAGCAGCAGCTCGTCCTTGGAGCGGAAGTAGTAGAGGAGGTGCCCGCTGGACATGCCGACCTCGCGGCCGAGCCCGGCCATGGTGAGCCCGTCGAGTCCGCGTTCGGCGATCGTGGCCATGGCGGCGACGAGCACCTCCTCGCGGGGCGGAGCGGTGTTGCGGCGGCGGGCGGTGGGACTCATCACCCGACCAGTTCTACCCGATGACCGCGCCGGGCCCTCGTGCGGTCACACCTTGGGCTGCTGCTGGGTGATGCAATGGATGCCGCCGCCGCCCGCGAAGATCGTCCGGGCGTCGACGAGGGTCACCGTGCGCTCGGGGAACAGGCGGCGGAAGATGCCGGCCGCGTTCTCGTCGCGCGGGTCGTCGAAGGCGCACAGGACCACGCCGCCGTTGCAGAGGTAGTGGTTGATGTACGAGTAGTCGACCCAGCCGTGGTCGTCCTTGAGGACGGTCGGCGCGGGGATCTCGACGACTTCCAGGGAGCGGCCGCGGGCGTCGGTCTGGGAGCGCAGCAGCGCCACGTTCTCCTTGCAGAGCTGGTGGTCGGGGTGGGCCGGGTCGGGCTGGGTGTGGGCGACCACGACGCCGGGCCGGGCGAAGGCCGCGACGATGTCGACGTGGCCGAGGGTGCCGTAGCCGTGCGGGGGGTAGTCGGCGGTGAGGCCGCGGCGCAGCCAGATGGCCTTGCGGGTGCCGAGCATGGCGTGGATCTCGGTCTCGACCTCCTCGCGGGACCAGTGCGGGTTGCGCTCGGGGCCGAGCTGCACGGTCTCGGTGAGCAGCACCGTGCCCTCGCCGTCGACGTGGATGGCGCCGCCCTCGTTGACCAGGCGCGAGGCGTACGTACGTGCGCCGGCCAGGTCCGAGACGTGGGCGCCGATCTTCGCGTCGTGCTCCCAGGTCGCCCAGTCCTGGGCGCCCCAGCCGTTGAACGTCCAGTCCACGGCGGCCAGTTGGCCCTTGCCGTCGGTGAGGAAGGTGGGGCCGATGTCCCGCATCCAGGCGTCGTCGAGTTCGCGCTCGACGAGCTCGATGTCGGGGCCGAGCAGGGCGCGGGCGCTGTCGGCCTGGCCCGGGCCGACGACCATGGTGACCGGCTCGAAGCGGCGTACCACGCGGGCGACCGAGGCCCAGGCGGCGCGGGACTCGGCGAGCTCGGCGTCGTTCGGGAAGGTCACGTTGGGGCCCGGCCATGCCATCCAGGTCCGCTCGTGCGGGGTCCACTCGGCGGGCATGCGGAAGCCGTCGGCGGCAGCAGACATCAGGGTGGTCCTTACAGGAAGTAGAGGCGGTTGAGGGAGACGGAGTCGGCCGGTTCGGAGCGCAGCGGGTCGCCGTCGAGGGTGACGAGCCCGGTGCGGCCGTCCACGCCGACGGCTCCGGTACGGGAGTTGAGCAGCAGGTCGGCGGGGCCGATGCCGCGGGTGCCGCGCACCGCGACCCGGCGGCGGCGGGTGGGCAGCTGGTCGCCCCCCTGGTCGAGGGCTGCTTTGGCGACGAAGGCGACGGACAGCTCGGCGGCGGTGCCGCCGTGGGCGCCGAACAGCGGGCCGAGCACGAGCGGTTCGCAGGTGTCGGTGGCCGCGTTGGGGTCACCGGTGACGCCCCAGGCGGGGAAGCCGGACTTGAGGACCATCTGCGGCTTGGCGCCGAAGTAGGCCGGGCGCCACAGCACGATGTCGGCCATCTTGCCGGTCTCGATGGACCCGATCTCGTGCGAGAGGCCGTGCGCGATGGCCGGGTTGATGGTCAGCTTCGCCATGTAGCGCAGGACGCGCGCGTTGTCGTCACCGGGCCCGTCGCCCTCCAGGGGGCCGAGCTCGGCCTTCATCTTCCCGGCCATGGCGAAGGTGCGGCGCACGGTCTCGCCCGCGCGGCCCATGCCCTGGGCGTCGGAGGAGGTGATGCCGATCGCGCCGAGGTCGTGGAGCACGTCCTCGCCGCCCATCGTCCCGGCGCGGATGCGGTCGCGGGCCATCGCCGCGTCGCCCGGCAGGTCGGTCTTGAGGTCGTGGACCGAGACGATCATGCCGTAGTGCTCGGCGACCGCGTCCCGGCCGAAGGGGAGGGTCGGGTTGGTCGAGGACCCGATGACATTGGGCACGCCCGCCATCTTCAGGACATTGGGTACGTGTCCGCCGCCGCAGCCCTCGATGTGGAAGGCGTGGATGGTGCGGCCTTCGAGCACCTTCAGGGTGTCCTCCAGGGCGACTTGGACGTCGTGCTCCTCCGCCACGCGCAGCGCGGTGTCGAGCGCCCGGGTGTGCGCGCCCATGTCCTCGTGGACCTTGAACCCGCAGGCCCCGCCCTCGGCGAGCGCCTCCACCAGGGGGGCTCCGTCGGAGGACGAACCCCGGCCGAGGAAGCCGATGTTGACGGGCCAGGCGTCGAAGGCGGCGAAGGCGCCCCGCAGCGCCCAGGGCGAGTTGACGCCGACGCCCCAGACCGGGCCGAACTCCTGGCCGATGATCGTGGTGACGCCGGAGGCGAGCGAGGCCTCCATGATGCGCGGGGACAGCAGGTGTACGTGGGTGTCGACGGCTCCGGCGGTGGCGATGAGTCCCTCGCCGGAGACGATCGAGGTGCCGGTGCCGACGACCACGTCGACGCCGTCGAGGGTGTCGGGGTTCCCGGCCCGCCCGATCGAGCAGATCCGCCCCTCGCGGATGCCGATGGACACCTTGCGGATGCCCTGCACCGCGTCGATCACGACGACGTTGCTGATGACGACGTCGCAGGTGTCGCGGACGGCGGCGGCCTTCAGGTGCAGCCCGTCGCGGGCCGTCTTGCCGAAGCCGGCCAGGAACTCGTCCCCCGGGGCCTGCGAGTCGGACTCGACCCGCACGGTCAGGCCCGAGTCCCCGAGCCGGATCCGGTCGCCGGTGCGGGGGCCGTGCACGGAGGCGTACTCGTACGGGTCCATCACTTCTCTCCCTCGCGCGGTCCGGTTCCCAGGTATCCGCAGGCCGAGGCCCTGCGCAGGGCCTCCTGCTTGGCGCCGGGCGCGTCAAGGGGCCCGTCGACCAGGCCCGCGAACCCGATGGCGACGCGGTCGCCGCCGATCGGGACCAGGCCGACCTCCTCGCTTTCGCCCGGCCCGAACCTGACCGAGGACCCGGCGGGCACGCAGAGCCGCATGCCGTAGGCCGCCGCGCGGTCGAAGTCGAGCCGCGGATTGGCCTCGAAGAAGTGGAAGTGCGAGGTGACCGAAACGGGCACGGTGGCGGTGTTGGTCACGGTGAGCCGCACCTCGGGGGCCGCCTCCGGGTAGCCGTCGCCGGGCAGCAGCGCACCGGGGGCGGCCTCGCCCGCCGTGCCGCCGATGGGGTCGGGCACCACCGCGAGCCGGGAGCCGTCGTCGAAGACGGCCTCGACATGGACCTCGGTGACCACGTCGGACACGCCGGGCAGCACGTCGTCCGGGCCGAGCACGGCGCGGGCCGCCTCGATGGCCTCGGCGAGCCGCCGGCCGTCGCGGGCCGCCTCGCAGACGGTGTCCGCGATCAGCGCGGTCGCCTCGGGCACGTTCAAGCGGAGCCCGCGGGCCCTGCGGGCCCGGGCCAGTTCCGCGGCGCCGAACAGCAGCAGCCGGTCACGCTCCGTCGGGGTCAGTCGCACGCCACCACACCTCCTGTTTGAACGTCACTCTAACCAGAGATTTCACAGAGCGGAAGCATTGACGGCACCGCTTGGCATGAGTCACATTGAGCGCCACTCAAACCCCCCGAGAGCGAGAGGCGCCGGCATGCCCATAGAACAGCGCGGAGTCGATACGGTCCCGGAAGCGGAACGCACCAGCGGGCCGCGCGACCTCGTGTCGATCCTGCTCGGCTCGAACCTGTGCCTCGGGGTGATCGTCTTCGGCTGGCTGCCGGTCTCCTTCGGCCTCGGCTGGTGGGCCTCGGTCAGCGCGGTGGTCGCGGGCACAGCGGTCGGCACCCTGCTGACCGCCCCGCTCGCACTCGTCTCACTGCGTACGGCCACCAACCTCTCCACGTCCTCCGGCGCCCAATTCGGCGTGCGCGGACGGCTGGTGGGCTCGGTGGTGGGCCTGCTGCTCTCGCTCGGCTACACCGCGCTGACCGTGTGGATCGGCGGCGACGCGATGACGGGCGTCCTGCACCGCCTGTTCGGCCTGCCGACCGGCGGGATCTCGTACGGCGTCGTGTACGCGCTGCTCGCCGCGGCCACCGTCATCGGCGCGGTGTACGGCTACCGGGTCCTGCTTCGCCTGTCGCGCATCCTGGCCGTGGGCATGACAGCGCTGCTGATCCTCGGAGTCGTCGCCTACGCGCCGCACTTCACCACCTCGGCGCTGCCGGACGCGGGCGGCTATCTGCTGGGCTCGTTCTGGCCGACCTGGCTGCTCGCGCTCGTCGCGGCGGGGCTCAGCGGCCCGATCGCGTTCATCACGCTGCTCGGCGACTACACGCGCTACATCTCGCCGACCCGGCACCGCCCGCGCCGCGTCCTGCACGCGACCTGGCTCGGCCTGACGGCCGGCCTCCTGGTCCCCCAGCTCTTCGGCACGTTCACCGCGTACGCGGCCCGCGCGGCCACCGACTACGCGGGCCCGCTCGTCTCGGCCGCCCCCGGCTGGTACCTGGTGCCGCTGCTGCTCGCGGCCTCGGCGGGCTCGGTGGGCAACGCGGGTCTGATGCTCTACTCGATGGGCCTCGACCTGGACGCGATCCTGCCGCGCGCCTCGCGCACCCAGGCGACGTTCGCGGTGGCCGGCGTCGCCACGGTGTGCGTCTTCGCGGGCCACTTCGCCTGGGACGCGCAGGCCGCGATGACCTCGTTCGTCCTGCTGCTCACGGCGATCGGCACACCCTGGGCGGTGATCACCCTGATCGGCTTCGTGCGCTGCCGGGGCGTGTACGACGCGGACGCCCTCCAGGTCTTCAACCGCCGTTCGCGGGGCGGCGTCTACTGGTACCGCGCCGGCTGGAACCTCCGCGCGGTGGCGTCCTGGGCGCTCGGCGCGGGCACCGGCCTGCTGGCCGTCTCGCTGCCCAACTACCAGGGCCCGCTGCTGAGTTGGACGGGCGGAGTGGACTGCAGCTTCCTGCTGTCGGGGATGGTGGGCGGGGCGGCATACCTGATATTGACGGTCCGTCAGGCAAACGCGCTGGAGGGGCTGGACACCCCGGCCGACATCGGCCGGGAGTCCAGCCCCTCCAGCGTTTAGCGGGGCGGCGCTCAGCCCAGCGGGTGCATCCACCCGTGCGGGTCCGGGGACACCCCGGTCTGCAGATCGAGCAGCGCCTCACGGAGCTTCATCGTGACCTCGCCGGGCTCACCGTCACCCTGGGTCCAGTTGGCGCGGGCCGACTTCACCGAGCCGACCGGGGTGATGACCGCGGCCGTGCCACAGGCGAAGACCTCGGTCAGGGTGCCGTTCTCGTTGTCCCGCTTCCAGTCCTCCGTGGAGATCCGCCCCTCGACGGCCTCGTAGCCGAGGTCTCGGGCGATCTTCAGGAGGGAGTCACGGGTGATGCCGGGAAGCAGCGAGCCCGTCAGCTCGGGGGTGACGATCTTGGGCTTCTGGCCGGCCTCGCCCCCGTACACGAAGTACAGGTTCATGCCGCCCATTTCCTCGATCCAGCGGTGCTCGACGGCGTCGAGCCAGACCACCTGGTCGCAGCCGTGCTGGGCGGCCTCGGCCTGGGCGACCAGGGAGGCCGCGTAGTTGCCGCCGGTCTTGGCCGCGCCGGTGCCGCCCTTGACGGCACGGACGTACTCCTCGGACAGCCACACCGAGACGGGCTTGACGCCGCCGGGGAAGTAGGCGCCGGCCGGGGAGGCGATCACGATGAACAGGTACTCGTTGGCCGGCCGCACGCCGAGGCCGACCTCCGTCGCGATCATGAAGGGCCGCAGGTAGAGGGAGGCCTCACCGGTGGCCGGGACCCACGCCTTGTCCTGCTGGACCAGCGCGTCGCAGGCCGCGATGAAGAGGTCGACGGGCACCTCGGGCATCGCGATGCGGCGGGCCGAGGACCGGAAGCGCTCGGCATTGGCCTCGGGCCGGAAGGTGGCGACCGTGCCGTCGGCCTGGCGGTACGCCTTGAGGCCCTCGAAGATCGTCTGCGCGTAGTGCAGCGTCATGTTCGCCGGGTCCATGGACAGCGGGGCGTACGGCACGAGCTGGGCGTCGTGCCAGCCGCGGCCCTCGGTCCAGCGGACCGTCACCATGTTGTCGGTGAAGTGGCGGCCGAAACCGGGGCTGGCCAGAATCGCCTCGCGCTCCGCGTCGGACAGCGGATGCGAGGTGGGCTTGAGCTCGATCGTGGGCGTCGTCATGAGTGCTGTGTCCTTCACCGGTGGATAGTGACGGACCGCGCTCACGCCGCCGCTGCTGCCTGGACGTCCGAGCTGCTCCGCATGCCGCGGCCCACGTCCGATTATCGCTCTTGGCGGGGCCTTGGACACAACGGTGTGATGTGCGGTCCGGGGTTGATGGTGTCACCCGGTGGCAGCATGCGAAAAGCCGCCGGGTGCAAAAGCGAACCCGGCGACTTTTTCGTGTGGGGAGCCGCGGGGTCAGCCGGCTACCCGTACGGCGAGCGCGTCGCCGATCTCGTCCGTCGTACGGACCGAGTCGCCGCGGGCCGCGAGGTCCGCCGAGACGGCGGCCTCGATGCGGGCGGCTTCGGCCTCGTGGCCGAGGTGGCGGAGCAGCAGGGCGACCGAGAGGATCGTGGCCGAGGGGTCGGCCTTGCCCTGGCCCGCGATGTCCGGCGCGGAGCCGTGCACCGGCTCGAACATCGACGGGAACTCGCCGCTCGGGTTGATGTTGCCGGAGGCCGCGACGCCGATGCCGCCGGAGACGGCCGCGGCGAGGTCGGTGATGATGTCGCCGAAGAGGTTGTCGGTGACGATCACGTCGAACCGCGCCGGGTCGGTGACGAGGAAGATCGTCGCCGCGTCCACGTGCAGGTAGTCGGTGGTGACGTCGGGGAACTCCTTCGCCACCGCGTTGAAGATGTTGGTCCACAGGTGACCGGCGTAGGCCAGGACGTTGTTCTTGTGGACCAGCGTCAGCTTCTTGCGCGGGCGGGCCTGGGCGCGGGCGAAGGCGTCACGGACCACGCGCTCGACACCGAAGGCGGTGTTGACCGAGACCTCGGTGGCGACCTCGTGCGGCGTTCCGGTACGGATCGAGCCGCCGTTGCCGGTGTACGGACCCTCGGTGCCCTCGCGCACGACGATGAAGTCGATCTCGGGCTGGCCGGCGAGCGGGGTGGCGACGCCGGGGAGCAGCCTGCTGGGGCGGAGGTTGACGTAGTGGTCGAAGAGGAAGCGGAGCTTCAGCAGGAAGCCGCGCTCCAGGACGCCGGACGGGACCGTGGGGTCGCCGATCGCGCCGAGCAGGATCGCGTCGTGCTGCTTGAGGGCGGCGACGTCGGCGTCGGTGAGGGTCTCACCGGTGGCGTGGTAACGCCGGGCGCCGAAGTCGAACTCCCTGGTCTCCAGCTTCACATCCTGCGGAAGGACGGCACTGAGAACCTTCAGGCCCTGGGCCACGACCTCCTGGCCGATGCCGTCACCGGGGATCACTGCGAGATTGATGCTGCGAGAACTTGCCGACATGGGGGAACCCTACTCGCCGTCCCAGCCATTGACACCCGATGTCCACAGTGTGGACAGGTCGAAATCTCCCGCGAAACGCGTAGGCAGGTGTACGCCCGCCGTTCATCTCCCGGTGAGAATCGCGTCGGCTCGAAGGAGGACGTTTCCGGCCATGGACATCCCGAGATTCGGCATCCCCGACCGGCTCGCCGAGCGCATGAGCATGGCCGAGCAGCACGAGTACCTGCGCAGCAGGCTGACCCGGCGTGGGGTGCTGCGCACCAGCGTGGCCACCGCCGCGGTCGCCGGGGCCGGCGTCGCGACGGCCGGGGCAGCCTCGCCCGCGTTCGCGGCTCCCACCGCGCTCACCTCCAACTCCCGTACGGGAGTGGACGGTTCGCTGGCCGCGCCGTTCGGCCGCCACCTCGCGTACGGAGCCGACCCCAGGACGCAGATGCGGGTCTCCTGGCAGGTCCCGTTCGCGGTGAAGAAGCCGTACATCCGCATCGGTACCAGCCCCTGGTCGCTGAGCCGGAAGATCGACGCCGAGGTGCGCCACCTGACGACGCCCGCCCTGAACGGCGGGAAGATCGCGGCCGCCGAGCAGTTCTACGTGCACGCGGGTCTGGACCGGCTGCGTCCGGGCCAAACGTACTACTACGGCGTCGGCCACGACGGCTTCGACCCGGCGGACCGACGCAACCTGGGCACGCTCGGCACCTTCACCACCGCTCCTGCGCACGCCGAGAACTTCACGTTCACGGCCTTCGGCGACCAGGGCGTCAGCTATCACGCGCTGGGCAACGACCAGGTGATCCTGGGCCAGAACCCGGCCTTCCACCTGCACGCGGGCGACATCTGCTACGCCGACCCGTCGGGCTCGGGCCAGTCCTCGGACCAGTACGACGCGCGTACCTGGGACCAGTTCCTGGCGCAGACCGAGTCGGTCGCCAAGACGGTGCCGTGGATGGTGACCACCGGCAACCACGACATGGAGGCCTGGTACTCGCCGCAGGGCTACGGCGGCCAGAACGCCCGCTGGTCGCTGCCGGCCAACGGCCCGGACCCGGTGAACCAGCCCGGCGTGTACTCCTTCGTGCACGGCAACGTGGGCGTGATCGCGCTCGACGCGAACGACGTCTCGTACGAGATCCCCGCCAACTTCGGCATCAGCGGCGGCAAGCAGACGCAGTGGCTGGACAAGCGGCTCGGCGAGCTGCGTGCCCATCACGCGGTCGAGTTCATCGTCGTCTTCTTCCACCACTGCGCGTTCTCGACGACCAGCTCGCACGCCTCGGAGGGGGGCGTGCGCGACGCGTGGGTGCCGCTGTTCGAGAAGCACCAGGTGGACCTCGTGATCAACGGGCACAACCACGTGTACGAGCGCACCGACGCCATCAAGGGCAACAAGGTGGGCCGCAAGGTCGCGATCGGCGAGCGCACCGACCCGACCCGCGACGGCATCGTGTACGTCACGGCCGGTGCGGCGGGCCGTTCGCTGTACAGCTTCCCGGTGCCGGACTCGTACGAGGGCCGGGTCGCGGACCGCGACAGCGTGGACACCTTCCACTGGGCCAAGGGCGGCGCGAAGGTCACCGAGACCGTGGAGTGGTCGCGGGTCCGCTACACCAACTACTCGTTCCTCGCGGTGGAGGTCGAGGCCGGCCGCCACCCGAGGATGAAGGTCAGCGCGCTCGCCGAGACGGGCGAGCGCATCGACCACTTCGAGATCCAGCGCGGACGTTAGCCGGACAGCCGGGCTCAGTGCCCGGTGGCGCCGCCGTTGTCCCTGCGGTCCAGCGCACGCTGGAGGGCGGCGGCGGCGTTCTTGCGGTCGGACTCGCTGCTGCGCGAAGAGTGACGGACTCGGCGGGTGGGCTGCTTGACCATGGGGATTCGACTCCTCTGCTGGGAGGTCCGGGGGCGGGCCCCGGCGGATGCAGTGAGGTGCCGGAAGGGGCGGGGAGCGCTGCCGCAGGGGTTGCCTGCCAAGGGGCACTGCGCTCGCGGCCGCCATTCGCTGGATCTGCGAGACGTTCGGCTTCTACAAAGCTAAGCCTTGCGGTCGAGTCTGTCTCCACAATTACTCGGACTTCCTACTATCTGAGACGGGCGCCTCTCTACGAGGTGCGGGCAGATGGCCGCGCGAGCTTCGTACGCACCGCGTCGCCCGCGCCCCGGTGCAGCCGCAGCGCTCCCACCAGAGGGGCCAGGCCGACCACGCCGAGCAGGCAGAACGCCACCGCGTAGGCGGCGGAGGGGGTGCCGGTGACGGCGCCGCCCAGGCGCAGCGCGACGGTCGCGACGGCCACTCCGAGCCCGGCCGCGAGCTGGTTGGCGGTCGCGGACAGCGCGTTGGCGTCGCGCAGCCGCTCGGGTGCCATCTCACTGAACGCGATCGTGGAGTAGCAGGTCAGGCCGAGCGAGCGGGCGGCCCCGCTGAGCATGACGAGGGCAGCGGTCACGGCGACGGGCGTCGCGCCGGTGAGCAGCGCGCAGCCCGCGACGGTCGCGGCGAGCCCGGCGGTGGAGACGAGCAGCAGCGGACGGAAGCCGAAGCGGTTGAGCAGGTACGTGGTCGCGGGCTTGATCCCGATGTTGCCGACGAACACGAAGAGCACCACGGCGCCGGACTTCACCGCGCTCCATCCGAAGACCTCCTGGAAGAGGAGGGGCAGCAGGAACGGCATGGCGCCGACCACGAGCCAGAAGAGCGACCCGCCGGTCACGGAGGCCCGGAACGACGCCACGTCCAGGGTGCGCAGATTGACCAACGGGTGGGCGGTGCGCAGCAGATGGCGCCCGGCCGCGCCGAGCGCGAGAACCGCGAGCGTGGCCACCGCGTCCACCGTCGGCCAGCCGCTGTCGGTGTCGGCGACCAGGTGGGCGGCCCACGTGAGGGCGGCGAGCCCGGTGCTGCTGAGCAGCACGCCGGGCAGGTCGAGCGGCGGCGGGGTCGCGGTGGGTCCGGCCGTCACCAGGCGCCGGGCCACGACGAACGCGGCCGCACCGAGCGGCAGGTTGACCAGGAACATCCAGTGCCAACTGGCATACGTGGTGAGCAGTCCGCCGAGCAGCGGGGCGACCACGGGTGCCATCAGGCCCGGCCACACGATGTACGCCATGATCTTCGGGATGTCGGTCTTCGGGGCCCCGTTGAGCACCAGGAGCCGGCCGACCGGCACCATCATGGCGCCGCCCGCGCCCTGCAGGACGCGCATGGCTATGAGGAGGCCGAGGCTCCCGCCGGCCGCGCAGCCTGCCGAGGCGAGGGTGAACACCACGATCGCGGTGAGGAAGATCCGCCGGGCGCCGTAGCGGGCGGTGAGCCAGCCGCTGAGCGGTATGAGCACGGCGAGGGTCAGCAGATACGCGGTGATCACCAGGCCGACGGAGGCGGGCGTGGTGTCGAGGGAGGCCGCCATCTGCGGTGCGGCGGTGGCCACGATGGTGCCGTCGAGCATCTCCATGAAGAAACAAGCGGCGACGAGCAGGGCGGTGGCGCGCTGTCTGGGTTCGAGCATGAGGTCAAGACTGACCGCGCCCATTGCTGCACACAAGGTCCGGTTGGTTAAGCGAGACATGCGTACTGTGCAGCATTGGGCCATACTCGGCGCATGCAACAGCTCCCGGACATGAATCTGCTGCCCTCGCTCGACGCCCTGCTGCGGGCCGGGAGCGTGGCGGGGGCCGCCGCCGAGATGCGGATCTCGCCGTCCGCGATGAGCCGGACCCTGGGGCGGCTGCGCAGGGTGGTGGGCGACGAACTGCTCGTGCCGTCGGGGCGCGGCCTGACGCTGACGCCGCGCGCCCGGGAGCTCCAGCCGCGCGTGGAGGCCGCGCTGGCGGCCGCGCTGGCGGCGCTTCGCCCACCGCCGGAGCTCGAACTGGCCACCCTGCGAAGGGAGTTCACCATCCGGTCCAACGACGGCGTCGCCGTCATCTTCGGCTCGGCGCTGACCGAGCGGGTGATGCGCGAGGCGCCCGGGGTGCGGCTTCGGATGCTTCCCGAGGGCGAGGAGGACCCGGCCGATCTGCGGGGCCGGATCGACCTGGAAGTGGGCCAGATGCACGACCTGCCGCACGACATCCGCAGCAGCCCGCTGGGCGAGTACAGCTATGCGGCGGTGGTGCGCGCCGACGGGCCTTACGCCGCCGAGCGGTTGACCCCCGAGCGGTTCGCCGCGCTCCCCCACATCACGGTCACCCGGCGCGGCCGGGTGCGCAGCGTGGTCGACGAGCAGCTCGCCGAACTCGGCCTGGTCCGCGACGTGCTGGCCACCGCGCCGACGTACTCGGCGGCCTGCTTCTTCGCGCTCCGCTCGGACGCGCTCGCGCTGGTGCCGCGTCAGTTCGCGGTCGAGGCGGCGCGGGCGATGCCGCTCGCGATCCTCGACATTCCCCTCGACCTGCCGACCATCCCGTTCGTGCAGGCCTGGCACATCAGGGTGGACGCGGATCCGGCGCACCGGTGGTTGCGAGGGGCGTTGGCCGAAATAGTGGGGGAGGTCAGCGGGGTGGGCCGACCGGCTGAGGGCGGGCCGGCTGGGCCGGAGGCCGCTGCGGGCGGGTCGACCTCGGCGCGACTGACTGAGGGACTGGCCGAGCCGCGACCGACTGAGCGACTGGCCTAGGGCGCAGTGCCCGCAGCTCCCTGATCAGGCCGCGTACGGCGACCGATCCGGCGAGTTCGGGCGTGGTCACATAGCCGACGGAGCGTGTCGGGCGCTCCGGACCGAGATCGGTGATCTCGATGGTGGGCGGTGCTCCGACCAGTGACAGCTCCGGCATGATCGCCATTCCGAAACCGCTGCTCACCATCGAGAGCACTGCTCCGTCGTCCTCGGCGCGAACCGTCGCGGCCGGGATCCACTCCTGCTCGGCCCACCAACGCCGGGTGTACGACGTGCAGTTCTCGGTCCAGTCGACCAGCGGAAGCGAGCGCGGCGCGGCGTGCCCGGCCGGGTGCACGAGCGCGTACCCCTCCTCCAGGAGTACGTCGCCGACGAGCCCGGGCGGGATCGGCGAGGTGGTGCCGATCGTCGCGATGCCGAGGTCCGCGCGCCCCGCCGCCACCTCCCCGGCCGTCCCCGCGCCGACCTCCCGCACCAGGCTGACTTCCGGCACGATCCCGGGGTACCGGGCAGTGAGCCGTTCCAGTGCGGCGGGCAGCAACTGGAGTGCGGCGCTGCGGAACGCGGCGATCCGCAGCGGCCCCGCCACCGTGTCGTCCGCCGGATCGGGCGCGGCCCCGCGCGCCTCGGCCGCCAGGGTGTCGAGGAGCCGGAGCACCCGCCGTGCGTGAGCGACGGCCCGGCTCCCGGCGGGCGTCGGGGTCGCGCCGCGTCTGCCCCGCTCGAAGAGAACGGCGCCTATCTTGGCCTCGCTGGAGCGCACCGAGTGCGAGACGGCGGACTGGGTCATGCCGAGCTTCTCGGCGGCGGCGGAGAAGCCGCGCTCGCGCTCCACGGCCACCAGGACGCGTAGTTCGTGCGGGGCGAGATCGCTGGCCATGGAGGCTCCTACCTGTACGTATGAGCAGAGTTGATGGATCGCTCGGTTCCATCGACGCAACCCCCTGCCAGGCCCGCGCATTCCTTTCTAACGTCCTGGGCCATGACGACTTCGATCACCGTTCAGCAGACCGCCCGCCCCGACGGGCTCCCCACCCCGGCCGACTTCGAGCTGGTCCGGGCCCAGGTCCCGGACCCCGCCCCCGGCACCGCGCTCGTCGAGAACCTCTACCTCTCCGTGGACCCGTACCACCGCGAGGTGATGGACGAGGGCCCGCTCGCTACCCCGCTGGAGGGCCGCGCGCTCGGCCGGGTGCTCGCCTCGCGCGATCCCGGGCTCGCGGCGGGCGACCTCGTCTTCCACCGGCAGGGCTGGCGCACCCACGCGCTGGTCACCCTGGGCGTCGACGGGGTGCGCAAGATCAAGGCGTACGACGGCGTCCCGCTCTCCGCCCACCTCGGCATCCTCGGCGGCACCGGGCTCACGGCGTATGTGGCGCTCACCCGGACCCTGCGCCTCAAGCCCGGCGAGGACCTGTTCGTCACGGCGGCCGCCGGGGGCGTCGGCACGGCAGCCGGACGCATCGCGCGGCTGCTCGGGGCGGGCCGGATCATCGGCAGCGCGGGGTCGCCGGAGAAGGTCAACTACCTTACGGGGACGGTTGGTTACGACGCCGCCTTCGACTACCACGAAGGCCCGGTCGGCGAGCTGCTCGCCAAAGCCGCTCCGGACGGGGTCGACGCGGTCGTCGAGAACGTGGGCGGCACCCACCTGGAGGGCGCGATCGCGGGGCTTCGCGACCACGGCCGGATCGCCTGGGTGGGCGCGGTGGCCCAGTACAACAGCCCCGCCGAGCCGCCGGCCGCGCCCCGCAACCTCTACGACGTGGTCCACAAGAGCCTCCGCCTGGAGGGCGTACTCGTCCGCAACTACCGCGACGCTCAAGGCGAGTTGGAGGATTTCCTCGTCCCGCACCTGAGGTCCGGACGGGTGGCGTCGGACGAGACCGTGGTGGCCGGGTTCGAGGGAATCCTGGACGGGTTCATCGGAATGCTGCGCGGGGCCAACACCGGGAAGCTCCTCATCCACGTGGCCGACTGAGCACGCACTCCGTGTGCGGGACAGCCTGGACCGGCCCGGCGTCACCTCAGCCATGTGACCTCTCATCACCTCTCACCGGACCTTAAGAAACCCCGCCGTTGACCCAGTGTTCATAAATCTCTCCCTGTAGAGGTCTAGCTTCAGACCATTGGCTGGCGCCACTCTTGCGCTCGATGTGCCGCTGGGGCACAGGCGACCGAAGAGGCGGGCGGATGACACCGATCAGTCGTAGAGGATTCGTGGCGCTCGGCGCGGGCGTGGCGGCCGGAGCCGTGCTGCCCCCGGGGGCGGCCGAGGCCGTCGGTTCGGCGGTCACGCGCACGGCGGCCGCTTCGGCGACCGGCACCATCAAGGACGTCAAGCACGTGGTGATCCTGATGCAGGAGAACCGCAGCTTCGACCACTACTTCGGCCGCCTCAAGGGCGTCCGGGGCTTCGGCGACAAGAGCGGCATCCTGCTCTCGGGCGGGCAGCCCGTCTTCAACCAGCCCAACGGCCTCGGCCGCCAGTACCCGTGGAAGCTCAGCTCGACCCCGGACGCGGGCGGCGCCGACGGCGAGACCCTCGCCCAGTGCAACGGCGACCTGCCGCACAGCTGGACCTCGCAGCACGCGGCGTGGAACAAGGGCCGGATGGACAGCTGGGTCTCCGGCGTCGGCAACGTGCGCTCGCTCGGCTACCTCGACCGGGCCGACATCCCGTTCCACTACGCGCTCGCCGACAACTACACGATCTGCGACGCCTACTTCAGCGCGACGCTCAGCGCCACCGGGCCCAACCGCACCTACCTGTGGAGCGGCAAGGTCGACGGCTCCAGCTACGACGGCGGCGACGAGTCCGGCCTGACCTGGGAGACGTACGCCGAGGCCCTCCAGCGCGCCGGGGTCAGCTGGAAGGTGTACCAGAACGCCAACGACAACTACGGCGACAACGGCCTCGCCTACTTCTCGAAGTTCACCTCCGCGCCCGCCGGTGACCCGCTGCACGACCGCGGCATGGGCTCCGTCCCGGCGGCCACCGGCTCCACCCCCGACGACATCGCCGCCGCGATCAAGGCGGACGCGCTCGCCGGGACGCTGCCGCAGGTGTCCTGGGTGGTCGCCAACCAGGCCTTCTCCGAGCACCCCTACGCCCCGCCCGGCGACGGCGCGCACTTCGTCGACCTCGTCCACCGTGCGCTCGCCGCGGCCCCCGACGTCTTCGACTCGACCGTCCTGTTCCTCAACTACGATGAGAACGACGGCTTCTTCGACCACGTGCCCCCGCCCTCGCCGCCCGCCGGAACCGCGGGCGAGTTCCTCAACGGCATCCCCTACGGCCTCGGCTTCCGGGTGCCGATGCTCGTCATGTCGCCCTGGACACGCGGTGGCTGGGTCTCCTCGGAGGTCTTCGACCACACCTCCGTACTGCGCTTCATGGAGAAATGGACGGCCGCCCTCGGCACCCCGGCCACCTGCCCGAACATCAGCGCCTGGCGCCGCAAGGTCACCGGCGATCTGACCGGCCTCTTCGACTTCTCCTCGCCGGTGTACGGCCTGCCGTCCGGGCTCCCGGCCACCAAGGTGATCGGCATCGGCACGTGCGGCCCGCTGCCCAACCCCGCGCCGCAGAACAACGCGCTGCCCGCCCAGGAGTCCGGCACCCGCCCGGCCCGCGCGCTGCCGTACCAGCCGAACGGCAACCTCGACCGGTTCGAGTTCAAGGCCGCGGGGCAGATCGTGGCCTGGTTCTCCATGGCCAACCAGGGCTCCCCCGCCACCAGCGCCGCGCACTTCTCCCTGCACCCCAACGCCTACCGGGACACCACGCCCTGGCAGTACACGGTCGACCCGGGCGGCACGGCCACCGACTCCTTCCAGATCGGTACGGGCGCGGGCGCGGGCAAGTACGACTTCACCATGGCCGGCCCGAACCGCTTCCTGCGCCGTTTCGTCGGCGACGCGACGAAGGCGGGCAAGTCCATCGAGGTGGCGGCGCGCTACGCGGTGGAGACCGGCACGGGCAAGATGGCGGTGTGGTTCAAGATGACCAACTCCTCTTCCACGACAGTGAAGTTCACGATCACCTCGAACCAGTACCGGACCGGCACGTGGACGTACAGCGTCCCGGCGGGCGGCTCCACCGAGGACTTCTTCAACGCGGTGGCGTACCAGAACGGCTGGTACGACTTCACGGTCACGGCCGACTCCGACTCGACGTGGTCGCGCCGGTACACGGGGCACATCGAGACGGGGGCGGTGTCGGTCAGCGGGTGACGCCGACCGCGTGCCGGAGCTCTGCCTGAGTACGAGAGCTCATGCGGCGCCGGTCGTGCGGCAGCAGAGTGGAGGCCATGAACGGCCTTTACGCACTCAAGCCCTGGTACGCGGACCGGCTGTCCGGCGTCCGCGGGGCGCTCGCGCGGCACGGTGTTTCGCCGGACACGCTGACCGCGGCGGGCGTGGTGTCCGCCGCCGGGGCGGCCGCAGCGCTCGCCCTGCTGCCCGCCCCGCTCGCCGCCCCGCCGGTCGCGGCCGGGGACCGGCCCGGTCGCGGATGCGCCGATGCCGGTCCCCGGCCCTGCTCGAACGGCCGACAGCCGGCCGCCCGTCGGCTCAGAACAGCGTGTCGCTGTTCTCCACGTTGTAGCTGACGGTCTCGGCCTCGCCGAGCCCACCGCCCTGGAGGCCGCGGTAGACGCGGACGACTCCGCCGACGGCGAGCAGGTCGGGGTGCCCGTCCTGGTCGTAGTCGCCGATGCCGAGCAGGGTGTCGTACGCGGCCCAGCCACCCGTACCGATCATGACGCGGTTGCCGAACCCGCCTCTGCCGTTGCCCGGGTAGAGCCACAGCTTGCCGTTGTTCTCGCTGACGACGAGGTCGTTCCGGCCGTCGCCGTTCAGGTCGCCGGGCCCGGCGAAGGACTTCATGGCGTTCCAGCCGGCGCCGAGCAACAGCCGGTTGCCGAACGAGCCCTTGCCGTTGCCCGGGTACGTGTAGAGGTTCCCGGCGGTGTCCCGGGCCAGCAGGTCGCCCTTGCCGTCGCCGTTGAGGTCGCCCGTGGCCTGGATCCGGCTCATGCCGTTCCAGCCACCCCCGAGGGGCAGCCGGTTGCCGAACGAGCCGTTGCCGTTGCCCGGGTACATGTAGAGGTTCCCGGTGGTGTCCCTGACCAGCAGGTCCTCGTTGAGGTCGCCGTTGAGGTCGCCGTGCCGGGTCATCGCCGTCATGGAGTTCCAGCCGGCCCCGAGCAGGGATCCGGCGGAGTTGCCGCTCAGGAACCACAGCCGGCCGGCGTAGCTGCGGTGGAGCAGGTCCGGCGCGCCGTCGCGGTTGAGGTCGCCGAACGACTGGGCCGGGCCCGCGGTGGGACCGTACGGGGTCGACCAGTCGAGGCTCTCGGTGCCGCCCTGGCACTCCCGCACGGTGTGCGCCCAGCGGGCGGAGCCGAGGTTGTTGTCCAAGTGGCTGTTGGCGTCCGCGAAGTCGGACAGATTGATGCCGTAGCTTCCAGGCCCGCCCGCCATGACGTCGTGCACGGAGTCGAGGTACTCGTAGTTGGTCCGGCTGTACAGGCAGAGCTGTTCGTAGCCGGTGCGGTTGACGACCGACGACGCCTTGGAACGCCAGGCGCCGAGGTCGCGCTGCGGAGTCGAGTACGACGCCATCGCGCCTTGGCCGTCGGCGCCGTCGAAGACGCAGAACTTGCCCTGAGGACAGCGGTCGAAGCCGGTCGCGGCCTGGGCCGGAACGACGGAGGTCGCGACAAGCCCCAGGGCGGCAGCAGCCGTCACCAGGGCAGCGCGAAGCTTGGTACGCATGGAAGGTTCCCCCCAAGGAACAACTCATCCGCACATGTGCGCGGAGAGAGCTGCATGGTAATGGCTGCCCAAAAACCGCACCACGCGGATGGTGCCCAGGCTCCCCGCGGCCGAGGTGGAGGCCACCCTCCGAACCTTTCAAGTCACCTGCGCGCCCCATGACTTGGCCCAGACCACACCCCGCCGCCAGACTCGCCCCATGCCCACACCTACCGAGCAGCACTGGACCCCGATCCACGGCGAGCCGTACCGGCCCGTCCCCTACCGTCCGGCCCGGATGGCGAGCACCGAGACCCTGGCGCGGGCCGCCGAGTTGCGCGAGCGCATGGACGAGCGCCGCACCGTACGCCGCTTCTCGCCCGACCCCGTCCCCGAGCGGGCCGTCCGTGACGCGGTCGCCTGCGCCGCGACCGCCCCGTCCGGCGCCCACCAGCAGCCGTGGACGTTCGTCCTGGTCAAGGACGCGGACGTACGGCGCAGGATCCGCGAGGCGGCCGAGGAGGAGGAGCGGATCTCCTACGACGGGCGGCTCGGCGAGGAGTGGCTGGCGGCGCTGCGGCCCATCGGCACGGACGCCGTGAAGACCCACCTCACCGACGCCCCGGTGCTGCTCGTCGTCTTCCAGCAGCGCTACTGGCTGGCCGAGGACGGCACCAAGCACAAGCACTACTACGTCGACGAGTCGGTCGGCATCGCGGTGGGCATGCTGCTCTCCGCCCTCCACCAGTCCGGCCTGGCGGCCCTCGTCCACACGCCGAGCCCGATGCGCTTCCTGTCCGAGGTCCTGGAGCGGCCCGCGAACGAGAAGGCGTTCGCCGTCATCCCGGTCGGCTACCCCGCCGACGACTGCGAAGTACCGGATCTGGTCCGCAAGTCGCTCGACCAGGTGCTGGTCGAGGTCTGAGCCCCGGGCCCGGACATGGAAACCGCCCCCGTCCTCGGTTGGGGGACCAAGGACGGGGGCGGGGTTTCGGTGCGACTACGACGTCAGCCCATGTGCGGGTAGGTGTAGTCGGTCGGCGGGACCAGGGTCTCCTTGATGGCGCGGGTCAGCGTCCAGCGCATCAGGTTCTGCGGGGCGCCCGCCTTGTCGTTGGTGCCCGACGCGCGGCCGCCGCCGAAGGGCTGCTGGCCGACGACGGCGCCGGTCGACTTGTCGTTGATGTAGAAGTTGCCCGCCGCGTAGCGGAGCTTCTCCATCGTGTGGGCGGCCGCGGCGCGGTCGTTGGAGATGACGGCGCCGGTCAGGGCGTAGTCGGAGGCCGACTCCATCTGCTCCAGCATCTCGTCGTACTTGGCGTCGTCGTAGACGTGGATCGCCAGGATCGGGCCGAAGTACTCGGTCGTGAAGACCTCGTTCGCCGGGTCGGTGCACTCGATGACGGTCGGGCGGACGAAGTAGCCCACCGAGTCGTCGTACGTGCCGCCCGCGACGATCGTGCAGGAGGCGTCGGCCTTCGCGCGGTCGATCGCGGCCTTGTTCTTGGCGAAGGAACGCTCGTCGATGACCGCGCCGATGAAGTTCGACAGGTCGGTGACGTCACCCATGGAGATGCCGTCGACCTCGGCCGCGAACTCCTCCTTGAAGCCGTCGTTCCAGATCGAGGCCGGGATGTACGCACGCGAGGACGCGGAGCACTTCTGGCCCTGGAACTCGAAGGAGCCGCGGGTCAGCGCGGTCTTCAGGACGGCGCGGTCGGCGCTCGGGTGCGCGACCACGAAGTCCTTGCCGCCCGTCTCGCCGACCAGACGCGGGTAGGTGCGGTACTTCTCGATGTTCGTGCCGACGGTCTTCCACAGGTGCTGGAAGGTCTTGGTCGAACCCGTGAAGTGGATGCCCGCCAGGTCGCGGTGGTTCAGGGCGACCTCGGAGACGGCCAGGCCGTCACCGGTGACGAGGTTGATGACGCCCTTGGGCAGGCCCGCCTCCTCCAGGAGCTGCATGAGCAGCACGGCGGCGTGGGTCTGCGTCGGGGACGGCTTCCACACGACGACGTTGCCCATCAGGGCCGGGGCGGTCGGCAGGTTGCCCGCGATGGCCGTGAAGTTGAACGGCGTGATCGCGTAGACGAAGCCTTCGAGCGGGCGGTGGTCCATGCGGTTCCACACGCCCGGCGAGTTCGCCGGGGGCTGCTCGGCGAGCAGGTTGCGGGCGTAGTGGACGTTGAAGCGCCAGAAGTCGACGAGCTCGCACGGGGTGTCGATCTCGGCCTGCTGGGCGGTCTTCGACTGGCCGAGCATCGTGGAGGCGGCCAGCGTCTCGCGCCAGGGGCCTGCGAGCAGCTCGGCGGCGCGCAGGATGATCGCGGCGCGGTCGTCGAACGACATCGCGCGCCAGGCCGGGGCGGCGGCGAGCGCGGCGTCGACCGCGTCCTGGGCGTCCTGCTCGGTGGCGTTGGCGTAGGTGCCGATGACGGCGCGGTGGTTGTGCGGCTGCACGACGTCGAAGCGCTGGCCACCGCCCATCCGCTTCTCACCGTTGATGGTCATCGGCAGGTCGACGGGGTTCTCCGCCAGCTCCTTGAGCTTGGCTTCCAGACGGGCGCGCTCCGGGGAACCAGGGGCGTAGCCGTGCACCGGCTCGTTGACCGGGGCGGGGACCTGGGTCACAGCGTCCATGATTCCTATACTCCTTTGTGAGGGGTGTTCGGGTAAGCGGAGGCTCGGGGCCTGTCCGAAATCTAGTTCTTTGTGATCATCGAGCGGACGAAGAACAGCAGGTTGGCCGGCTTCTCCGCGAGGCGCCGCATGAAGTAGCCGTACCAGTCGGTGCCGTACGCCGTGTAGACGCGCATCCGGTGGCCCTCGGCGGCGAGCCGCAGGTGCTCCTCGCTGCGGATCCCGTACAGCATCTGGAACTCGTACTCGTCCAGCTTGCGCCCCGCGCGCCGGGCGAGCTCCTGGCCGATGGCTATCAGGCGCGGGTCGTGGGACCCGATCATCGGGTAGCCCTCGCCCTCCATGAGGATCTTCAGGATGCGGACGTACGCCTTGTCGATCTCGCCCTTGTCCTGGTAGGCGACCTCGGCGGGCTCCTTGTAGGCGCCCTTCACGATGCGTACGCGGCTGCCGTTCGCGGCCAGGCGGCGGGCGTCGGCCTCGGTGCGGAAGAGGTAGGCCTGGATGACGCAGCCGGTCCCCGGGAAGTCCTTCCGCAGCTCCTCGTGGATGGCGAACATCGAGTCGAGGGTGGTGTGGTCCTCGGCGTCCAGGGTGACCGTGGTGCCGATGGAGGCTGCGGCCTCGACGACCGGGCGGACGTTGGCGAGGGCCAGCTCGTGGCCGCCCTCCAGCGCCTGGCCGAACATGGAGAGCTTCACCGACATCTCGGCCTTGGTGCCGTGGCCGAGTTCCTTGAGGCGCTCGATGAGTTCGAGGTAAGCGTCGCGGGCGTGGCCGGCCTGCTCAGGGGTGGTGATGTCCTCGCCCACCACGTCGAGGGTGAGCTCCAGGCCCTTGCCGACGGTCTCCTCGACGATCGGGACGACCTGGTCGACGGTCTCGCCGGGGATGAACCGGTTCACCACGGGCTTGGTCACCGGGGCGGCCGAAACGAGCTTGCGCATCTTGTCGCTGCGCGACGCGGCGAGGATCACGGGACCCAGCACGGGGCACCTCCACGGAAAGAAACTAGACGGGGCCGTGACCGGGACCGAAGGGACGATGGACGCCTTCCGGACGTACCGGTAACGGCACGGAGAACCACCGTGAAACCTAAGGATCTCCCCGATCCTCTGCCATCGACAGCTGTCACGCATCCGTGGCCCAGATCTCATACACATGTCTGAAGCGCCTTCCTGGATGAGCGAGAATGGCTCTTGTGAAGGGCGACTACCAGGATCTGGTCGATGAAATCTCGGCGCTGCTCGGCGCCCCCGCGACGCTGGAGAACCGGGATTTCGGGCTGATCGCCTTCGGTGCGCACGACTCCGAGGACGACCTCGCGATGGACCCGGTCCGCACCCGTTCGATCCTGACCAGGAAGTCGACGCCCGCCGTCCGCGCCTGGTTCGAGGCCTTCGGCATCACCCGCGCCACCGGCCCGGTCCACATTCCGGCCGCCCCCGACGCGGGGGTCTTCCGCAGCCGCATCTGTCTTCCGGTACGCCACCGGGGCGTCGCCCTCGGATACGTCTGGCTGCTCGACGCCGAGCCGGGACCGGCCGCGGACAAGCTGGCCGCGGCGATGGAAGTGGCGGCCAGGATCGGGGTGCTGCTGGCGGACGAGGCGCAGGCCGGCGCGGACCTCTCGCGCGAGTTCCGGGCGGCGCTGACCGCCGAGCGCGGCTGGCAGCGCGACACCGCGACGGCCGCGCTGCAGGCGGCCCTCGGCCCGGACGCGGAGGGCCTGCACGCGCTGGTGTGCGTGGCCCCGTGGCCGGGCGAGGACGCCCCTTCGGCCCGTACGGTGCCCGGGGCCGCGGCGGTGTGCACGGTGCCGTGGTCGACCTTGGGCGCGAGCGCGGGGCCGGGTCTCGCCGCCCTGGTCCGGTTGCGGTCGGCGGATGCGCTCGCGCCGGCCCGGACCGCGGCGGAGCGGCTGCGCGGGGATGCCGGGAACGGTGCGGCGGCCGGGGTGGCGGTGGCCCGGCGCGGTCTCGCCGAGCTCGCCCTCGCCCACCAGGAGGCGACCTCCGCCGTGCGTGCGGCACTCGCGGAACCCCGGCTCGGCCCGGTCGCCCAATGGTCGGACATCGGCCCGTACCGGATGCTGACCGCGCTGCCCGCCGTACGGGACCAGGACCCGGCGGTGCGGGCCCTGTTGACCCCGGCGCACCGTGAACTCGCCCGCACCGCCGAGGTGTTCCTCGACCACGCGGGCCAGGCGGGGCGCGCGGCGGCGGCCCTGGGCATCCACCGCCAGACGCTCTACTACCGGCTGTCCCGCGTCGAGCACCTCACCGGCCTAGACCTGGACCAGGGCGAGGACCGGCTGCTGCTGCACATGGCGCTGAAGGCGGCGCGGCTGTGACGGTCGACTCCGGCTCGGCGAACGGGAGTTGAGCCATCAACTCCGGTCCCGGGAACGAGAGTTGACCGTCAGCTCCAGCCCTGGGTCCCCGGCGCGACCCTCAGCTCGCATCCTGGGCGCCCTCGGCGCCCTCGTCCCCGTCGAGCCCCATCACGATCTTCAGGCCCTCGGTCAGGTCCTTCGCCGAGGGGGCCGTTTCCGGGTCGACCATCCACTGGACCATCACCCCGGCGAGCAGCGCCTGGTAGAAGGTGCCGGCGAGCCGCGCCCGTTCGGGGTCGGCGTTCTCGTCGATGCCGAGGAAGCCCTCCGCGAGGCCCTTGCGCCCCTCCAACTGCGGCCCGGCGAGGGCCTTTTGGAGCTCGGGGTCGCTGTCGATCCGGGAGACGATCTCCATCTGGAGCTTCCAGACCGGGCGGCTCCGCTCGTACGAGTCGATGACGCCCGCCCAGCCCCGCTCGAAGCGCTCCAGCGGGGGCAGGCCCTCGCCCACGGCCCCCTTGTCCCGGCCCTCGGCGACCGCGTCGCCCCACTCCTCGGTCAGCTTCAGGAAGGCCAGGTTGAGCAGGGCCTCCTTGGAGCCGTAGTGGTAGCCGATGGAGGCCAGGTTGGTGCCGGACTCGGCGACGATGTCGCGGGCGGTGGTGCGGGCGTAGCCCTTTTCCAGCAGGCAGCGCTTGGCGCCTTCGAGCAGATCCTCACGGTGTCCCATGACAGCAGCGTACCCGGCATACAGACATCCGTCTAAGACAAGCGTCTAAGTCGGACTCTGCGGGCCGGGTACGGGGCCGCGGGACCGGAGCGGGTCAGTCGGTCAGGTTCACCGAGCGGGCCGAGTTGGCGCCGATCTCCTCGGCGACCTCGGTCAGCACGTTCTGCGGGATGGTGTCGTCCACGGTCAGCACGGCGAGCGCGTCGCCACCCTCCTCCGCGCGGGAGACCTGCATGCCGGCGATGTTGAGCCCGGCCTCGCCGAGCACCCGGCCGACGGTGCCGACGATGCCCGGACGGTCCTCGTAGCGCAGCACGATCATGTGGTCCGCGAGCGCCAGGTCCACGTCGAACTCGCCGATCGCGACGACCTTCTGGAGGTGCTTGGGGCCGGCCAGGGTGCCGGAGACCGAGACCTCCTCGCCGTTCGAGAGGGTGCCGCGCACGGTCACCACGTTGCGGTGGTTCGGGGACTCGCTCGACGTGGTCAGGCGGACCTCCACGCCGCGCTCCTGCGCGAAGAGCGGCGCGTTCACGTAGGAGACCGTCTCGTCCACGACGTCCTCGAACACGCCCTTGAGCGCGGAGAGTTCGAGCACCTTGACGTCGTGCTGGGTGAGCTCGCCGTACACCTCGACGTCGAGGCGGACCGCGACCTCGCCCGCCAGCGCGGTGAAGATGCGGCCGAGGCGCTCGGCCAGCGGCAGGCCGGGCTTGACGTCCTCGGCGATCACGCCGCCTTGGACGTTGACCGCGTCCGGCACCAGTTCGCCCGCGAGGGCTAGGCGTACGGACTTGGCGACGGCGATGCCGGCCTTCTCCTGGGCCTCGTCGGTGGACGCGCCCAGGTGCGGGGTGCAGACGACCTGGTCGAGCTCGAACAGCGGGGAGTCCGTGCAGGGCTCCTTCGCGTACACGTCCAGACCGGCGCCCGCGACGCGGCCCTCCTTGAGGGCGGAGTACAGCGCGGCCTCGTCCACGATGCCGCCGCGCGCCGCGTTCACGATCCGCACGTGCGGCTGCACCTTGTGCAGCGCCTCGTCGCCGATCAGGCCGAGCGTCTCGGGGGTCTTGGGCAGGTGCACGGTGATGAAGTCGGAGACTTCGAGCAGCTCGTCGAGGGAGAGCAGCTTGACGCCCATCTGGGCGGCGCGGGCCGGCTGCACATAGGGGTCGTACGCGACGATCTTCATGCCGAAGGCCGACATGCGCTGGGCGACCAGGACGCCGATGCGGCCGAGGCCGACGACGCCGAGGGTCTTCTCGCTCAGCTCGACGCCGGTGTACTTGCTCCGCTTCCACTCGCGGTTCTTCAGCGCGGTGTTGGCCTGCGGGATGTTGCGCGCGGTGGCGACCAGGAGGCCGCAGGCGAGCTCTGCGGCGGTGACGATGTTGGAGGTCGGTGCGTTCACGACCATGACGCCGGCCTTGGTGGCGGCCGAGACGTCGACGTTGTCGAGGCCGACTCCCGCGCGGGCGACGACCTTCAGCTTCTTGGCGGCGGCGATCGCCTCCGCGTCGACCTTGGTGGCCGAGCGGATCAGGATCGCGTCGACACCAGCGATGGCGGGCAGCAGTTCCGCGCGGTCGGCTCCGTTGCAGTGCCGGATCTCGAAGTCCGGCCCGAGGGCGTCGACGGTGGCGGGCGACAGCTCTTCAGCGATGAGTACGACAGGTTTCGAGCTCACGTGGGTCCTCACTGAATCCTTTGCGGACGGCCGTCCCGACGGCCGCAGGCGGTGGAGGGGCTAGACCGCGTGGAAGACGCACGACGCTGTGGGCCTGACGCGTTTGTGTTGCTGAGCAGTGTAGTGCTGCTCCCCCGAGGGTTTTCCGCCACGAAGGCAGGATCACCCGATGGGGGTTGGACTGGTTGTCCAGGGTCGTGCGGTAGCCGACGGGGCCGGACACGAATACTGTGCCCGACCCCGCTGACATCCGGCTTACGCCTCGTCGTTCTGGACCCAGCTCATGAGCTTGCGGAGCTCCTTGCCGGTGGTCTCCAGGAGGTGCTCGGAGTCCTGGGTCTTGTACTCGTTGTAC
>NZ_LGDD01000008.1 GCF_001279695.1 Streptomyces sp. WM6378 | reverse complement strand
AGGAGGGCAGCACGCCGGAGTACGTCCTGGTGCCCTTGAGTGACCGGGTCGAAGGATCCTGGGAAGAGGGCTCGCATGATCGGAGAGAGTAACAAGCGGTCGCCCCCCCCGGTAGTGCAGTGCCAGGGCAGCCAAACCACCAAGATCAAGCGTGACAGGGAGAACGTCTAGGCGTCGATGACGCGGTCCAGCGCTCCACGCGACCGTCGCCGTGACGACGGCCGTCATGGCGGCCGTCAAGACCACGGAATCGATCACCGAAGGCCCGCCGCCCATTTCGCGGGCGAACGCTTCACTCAGGCGAGGCAGAACAAACGCGGCCACCCAGGCCAACGCCCACACGCCAACGATGACGGCCACACGACGGCCCAGCATGACCGGACGCACCGAGAACACGAAAGGCAGCAACAGGTGAACCACCGCCATGACCGGGGGTGCCAGTACGAAGACGTCCAGCCCGCTGAAGTGTCCGGTGATCATCTGCTTCTCCTCGCCCCCTGGCTGCCCGAGCAGCCTACGCGCCGACGCTGACATCGCTGCCGTGCTGCGCTGTACGCCGCCTCCGACCGGCCGGTCGAGCACATGATGGAACAGTTGGTGGAGCCGATCGAGGCGCGCCTGGAGGCCGCGGCCTGAGCCCAGCGTGCTCCATCCTCCCTTGGCGGCCCTTGAACCGTTGAGCGTGACTGTGGAAGGGACGGGCGAGCAGGACTGAGCGCCCCCGGTATGACGGTGGCCCGGCACCCTGGGGGGAGTGCCGGGCCGCTGCTGTGGAAGCCGACTTCACCACCGGGCCGGCGGGTGCTCTCGGCAGTGACACGGGGTGGCGATCAGACGGTTCCCGGTTGAGCTGCTGGACGCTGTGGACGGTCAACGGGGCGCGTCGTCTCCGGGCCACGGCGGTGCCGGTGAACAGCGGGCCGTGGCGGACGGCAACGCCCCCGGCTGGTCTCCGGGGGCGGTCAGTGCGGTCAGTCCTGTTGCTGATCGCCGGGGTCGCGTCGGCTATAGCCGGGGCGCTTGGCGAGTTGGCGTTGCGCCGCGAAAGGGTCACGCTCGCGGCCCTTCTCTGTCTTCCATGGGGAGATTGATGGCATCGGCGAACTCACGCGAAAAGACGGTCATGACGTCGTCGGTTCCGAGCCAGATGGCCAGGAGTCGGCTCATCATCGGGGACGGCGCCCGGGCGGTCGTCCCGATGCAGGAGCGCGGCGGCCGGTCCGTCGGGGAACGACCTGTCCGCGTGCCTGCACCGACTGAGCAGCTTGAGTCGCCATGGTTCGACGGGAACGGCATCGCGATGCACGCGAGGATGTCCTCCTCGCCCGCGAACCTCTCCGGGGCCCTGAACTACGGCCCAGTGTTTCTCTGTTCGAGAATCTCTCTGATGGTGGTGTCGAGCAGCATGTCAATCTGCTGCTCAAGCTCTCGGACCCTGGCACCTTGCTGGTCAGCATGAGCTCCAATCCGGGCCGTGTCGTCCGAGATGACACGGCATGCGAGATCGACTGCTTCCTCCAGCTCGTCCTCACTCGCTTGCCCGGCGAAACCCTCCAGGGCACTCTCCACCGCCGCAACACCGCCACGGGCGAGGATCTCACTCAAGAACTCCTACTCCATCTCGGCACGGTGTCGTGCGCACCAACGGACTGAGATGCGGATCTGCCACTGTCACCCGTGCGAGTCCCCACCGGCACGCCGAGGTGGACGAGGCCCTCGATGAGTTTCAGAGATGGCCATCCACGAACCCGTCCCGCCGGAAGAGCCGCTTGGCTGGTGCCGTGATCGCGTGGTTTCGCCGTGTCCGGTGCCCGGCAGGCGGGCTCTTGCTGGTGGAGGAGATTCCGCGGTCAGGCACCTCGGACCGATCGGGCCAGATGCGTCGCGGACATGTCCGTGACGCCTTCGATAGTCTCTCCAGGGCTCGGATCGTGAGCTGGTGGTACGTCGGGGAGGATGAACGTGTCTGGTGAGCGGCTCGACTCGGAATGGGTGCGAGGTTGGTGCGAGCAGACTTCTGCTGCGCTCGAGACCGTGATGTCATCGTTTCTGCAGACCCGTGGGCTTCTACCCGGCGAGAACGCCGTCATTCTCGCCACCGATGCGAGCAGCAAGGCGACGGACGCGCTTGTGGACCTGACGCTGATTCCCTCGGACCTCACGACCCTTTACTGGGTGATTGGCGAGGTCTCCTTGCCGGATGTCGAGCACGGATACTTCATTCACTCGGCCTCGGTGGTCGCCGACCACTTCCGCGAATACGGCTCTGTCCAGGTTGATGATGATCCGTCGGCCATCGTGTTCGCCAGTGACGGTGGTGGCCATCTGTTCGCAGTGGCAGGCAGCGGCCGAGTCTGGAGGTCGATCACGGCATCCTGGTTCGACGATTTCGAGGTTGCCGCAGAGTCCGTCCAAGGGTTCCTTGAACAGATCGGCCATAGGGCCGCTGACCAGAACTGACCGATGATGCGGCTGCCGCTTCAGGGTTGCTCACGTTCAAGGAGGCGAGCCTCGATGCCGACGATGCGCCTCTCCGCGAATCGAAGGCTGGAGCGGGCGCCTTCGAGTCGTTCCAGTGGCCCGGTACAAGGGCGACGCACTCCCCACAACAGACCGCTCCCAGCCACCACCAACACGAAGACCAACCCGCGTCTTCAGCCAAGGTGACAGCGTCCCCCAGGCGCCCCTCCGCGCAGAAGTGCAGACACGGAAGGCGCACGTGAGGCTCACAGGCTCATACGGCGTGGCCCCCGTGGTCCTTGATCCAGCAGCTCGAATCGCTGGCGAGGTCAGCCGCCGTCGACGTAGGCGCGGGCAGCGACCATGACGTCTCGCCAGCGGCCGTCGGCAATGCACTGGGCCGGAGCCTCGTCTGCCAGCTGGGGATTCATTCCGATCATCCAGGCGCGGGCGGTGTAGACGCTCTCTGCGTCCTGGATGAGGTGGAAGACCTGGATGGCGGCGCGCAGCCTGGCTTCTGCCTCGTGGCGAGGGGTGATGTCTCCCGAGGCCCACCGGCCGACCTGCTTGGTGTCGCTGATGCCGGCGATGCGGGCGGTCAGGCGCTGGCCGAGGTTGTCCTGGAGGAAGCGGGCGATGTCGGCGGTGGAGGTGCGCACGGTCGCGGCGTGTGCGCGCTCGGCGCTGACGGCGCTCTTCGGGGATGCGGTGGTCGCAGGCATTTGAGGTTCTCCCTCGCTGTCCTGGCTGTACGCCGCAGGGATGCGGTCGCATGTCAGGCGACGGGTACGGGGGCCTGATGCCGCGGGCCGTGGCCGGGCAGGAAGGCCGGAGGACGCTTCTTGGGGCGTGGAGCCACCCGTGGGGAAGCGTGACCGCTACGGGGTTTCGGGGTGCCGGGCGCTGCCCTGGTTCAGCATCGGTGCTTGCCGGTCACGGTGGATCCGGTGCGTGGACTGCTGAAGGCGGCCTGTGCTGCTGGGTGTGCGCCGTGGCGCACTGGGAGGGTGCTGGGACTGCGGCAGGTATGACTGTGCAGGGCGAGATGCACGGCCGTGGTAAGTGGGCGGTGACGACACTCATGACGTCTCTCCTTTGCTGTTGTTGAGTCAAGACTACCCACAGTGCTTCCCCAACTCTACCGTTTTGACGCCTACTTGAATGCCTGTCACGTGCACGGATGGTGGGGCATCGGATCAGGGATATCTCTGTGACCTGTGCCTTTCGCTCTCTGTGGCCGTGGTTTCGGTGCTGACGGGCAGACGGCGGCCGCCGGTTTTTCGTTCGTTCGGGCTACAGCTTCGAGGTGTTGTTGAGGTGTGTTTTCCAGTGGCCCGGGCGGGGGGGCGTTCAGAACACCGTCAGGCCGTACTCGTCCGCGACGGTGCGCAGGGCCTCGGCCTCGGGGAAGATCAGGCTGGACTCGACCTGTTCGAGCTGCGCATGGTCGAAGACCGCCCAGCACTGCCGCATCCCGAACAGGGAGCGGTAGGCGATGCCCTGGATGAGGTGCTCCTGGTGTGCGGTGCGCTGCTGCACGGCCCAGATGGAGATCTGGCGGGTGACGCGCCGGTCCTTGAACCCCTGGATGTGCTCGGTGGTCAGCTTGTCGACGTCCAGGGCCGCCAGTTCGTCCTGGAGCGCTTCGGACAGCGCACGCAGGGTCCGATGGTCATCCACGTCTAAGAAGAGGCTGCCCTTGGCCGGTTGCAGGCGCACCAGCCCGTGGCGGGTCCTCCAGTCACGGGGGATGGTGCCCGGCGCCAGGTAGTAGGGCCCCGGCCAGTCGTCGCCGATCACATCGCGCATGTCCGGATGGACGCGGAACCCGGCAAGCGCCTCGGCGAAGCAGCCGTCGTGTTCGGAGGCGCAGTACAGGGTTCCGTGGTCGCTGTGGCTCCAGCGGTTGCCGACCGAGCTTGCGTCGTCCGCCTCGGTGATCCTTTCGTATTTGAGGGGGCCAGTAGCCCTCCCGAGCCGCCAGATGCCGCGCTCCGGTGCTTCCACCAGCTGGATGTCCGGCGATGGTGCTGCCTGGTCCATGCTCCGCTCCTTGCTCCGTCGCCCGGCCGGCCAGGCGGGGTGAAGGGGGAGGGCCCGCCGGCGGGATCGCCCGTCGGGCCGCGTTCGACGTTGTCCCTGTCGCACGCGCCGCTGGGGAGCGCACGCTGTGGGGCAGGCGGCTCCCGCGGTCACCTCCCGCCACAGGCGATCATTCTTGTGTCCGAGCGGGACCAGAGCGAGCCAATTGTGCCGGTCATCAGGGGCGCACGATGCATTTCGGGGGGCGCATAGGCCTTGGTCACCTGCCGTGGGGGGAGCTGCGGGGGTCTGGCGCGAGATCGATGACGGCAGCCCCGGCCTCGCCGCTCAGTGCCAGTACGGTGCCGTCCCCGCCCGGGCGGGGATGAGCACTCAGTGAGCGCACCGGGGTGGCGGTGGCGAGCTGGAGCACGCAGCGCTGGGCCGACGCCTCCCAGATACGGATCATGCCGTCGCGGGAGGCGCTGGCCGCATAGGACTGGCCGCCCGCGGTCCAGGTGGTCACGGCATCGATGGGCGAACGGTGTCCGGGTACGGGGGCACCGAGTGGCTCGCCGGTGGCCAGGTCCCAGAAGCGCAGTGTCCCGGTGTCGCCGCCGCTGACGAGATGGGTGGAAAGGCCGGGAGCCGGAAGGGCGTTGATGCTGAGCGCATTGATGACCCCCTGGGCACAGCGCAACGGCCCCGGAGCCGCTGTGCCGACGGATTGTGTGCCGGTGTTCCACAGCCGGACGAGGCCCTCGGCGCCGGCCGACGCGAGCCAGGTGCGACCGGCGACGTCGACGGCTGCCGCGACTGCGCGCACACTCATCCGGTGGCCCGGCCACTCGTGGAGCAGGGCGGCGGTGCTCAGGTCCCACAGACGTACCCGCCAGTCGTCACCGCCGGTCAGGAGCAGGGGGCCGTCGAGTGTGGTGCACGTGGCAAGGGCGCGTACCGGGTGCCGGCCGCACGGCAGGACATGAGGCCAGGCCCGTTCGCCGAGGGCGTCCCATCCCCGGACTGTGTGGTCGGTGCCGGCCCACATCAGCAGCCGCCCACCGGGCCAGCAGGCCCACGTCATCGCGGCAGCCGCCGGAGCGGGCTCGGCGGTGACGCAGGCGATGCGGCTGCCCGAGGTGATGTCCCGCACCTCGATGGGGCCGCCCTCCTCGGCAGCAGCCACCAGCGCCCGGCCGCCGCCGGTGGTGAAGGCGGCCGCTGCCGTGCGTGGCCCGTTCGCCACGTAGTCGCCGCCCTCCAGCCGCTGTTGCAGAACGGCCTGGGGCCACAGCCGGACGGTGTCGTCGCCCGCGGCCGAGGCAAGGCCGTCGCAACCCGCGATGCCGAAACCGGCCACCGCGGCAACCGTTCCCTGATGGCCGCCAAGGTCGCCGGTGCGGCCGTCGACGGGGTCCCACAAACAGATGGTGGTGCCCCGGCCCGCCGCAATGACCTCGCAGCCTCCCACCGTCACAGCCGTCAGTCCCACGACCGGCGGGCCGTGGCCCGCCAGCACGGCCTGCTGCCCGTCCCGGACGTCCCACGCGGTCAGGGCGCCGTCGGCATGGCCGCAGTAGAACCGGCCCGGCTCGCTGCCCGCGACCAGCGCACGTACCGGGTTGTCGAGAGGGAAATCGGTGATGACGGAGCCTGATTCGGCACGCACGCTCAGGGAGCCGGCGGCCAGCACCAGCCGGCGCTGCCCGGACTCGTCGACCAGTGTCGTGACGGCGGCGCGCAGCACCGGCTCCACGGTGGCCAGCACTCGCCGGGCCGCTGGCGCCGCCCCCGCGGACCCGGCGGTCCAACGGGCCAGCTCACCACGCCCGTTGACGCTGACCACGCACAGTGCGCCGTCGTCCGCGAAGTAGCAGGCGCAGTCGTCGGTCCACACGGCCTCGCTGTGCTGGATCTGGTCGTACAGGCTGCCGCGCAGGGCGTCCCAGATGCGGACGCTGCCGTCCGTGCTGCCCGAGACCAGGAAGCGGTGGCCGGTGCTGTCGGCGACGCTGGTCCGCAGGGAACGGATCTCTCCGTCGTGGGCGGTGAGAGCCTCTCCGATGCGCCTTCCGGTCAGGGCGTCGAGGAACGCGATGGTGCCGTGCCTGCCTCCCACGGCCAACAGGACGCCGCCGTGCTGCGGCACGGCCGTCAGGCTGGTAACCGGATCCGTCACCGTGGCCAGCACGTTGGACGGCGGGGACCACTGGGCCCAGAGCACCGCCAGCGGAGAGTCGGCGGGCGCCGCCGCATTCGGGGGCATCCGGGCGCCCGGCACCCGCGGGTGGTGGAGTGCCGCGTACGCCAAGTGAAGACTGCCCAGCCGGGAGGCGAGATCCGCGTCCTGGAGGTAGGGCTCGACCACGGCCCACGCGCTCAGCCACGATCGCCGCCCGGGGGCGGGATCGGCGCCGAGCAGTCCGCGGACGCTGCCACTCGTGTCCCACGCCAGCACGTCCGGCGGAACCCGTGCGTCGTCCAGAACACCGCCCAAGTGGGCATGCCGGGCCAGATGGCGGCGTACATAGGGGGCGGGCGGCAGCCCCTCCCCGGCTCGGGCCATCCGCGCGAGCGCTGCCGCGATCCGGGCGTGGACGGCCTGGTCGCCCGCACCTTCGTCCTCCAGGCGGTGCTCCTGAGCATTGTCGTCGCCCCTCAACCGGCCGTCCTCCGCCCCCCGCTGCCGGCCTCCGGCCAGCGGCGCAACACCTCGGCCAGCTGCTCGTGCGCAGGCCGGTAGACCACCCGGTCGTCCTCACTGTCGTGAGTGAGATACCCCGACATCCGGCCCTTCAGCAGCCGACCGATCTTTTCGTCCGCATCCTGCACCGGCGCCTGGTGCACGGCCTCGGCCAGGGCGGGCCAGACCTCCCCCCACGCAACCCCGCGCCCCAGAGCAAACGCGGTCGCGCGCAGCAGCGCCAGCGCCTCGCCCATCGGCAAGCCTTCGCGGCCGGCCTGCTCCAGGTCGCTCCACAGCAGCCCGACGATCCCCTCGTCCAGCCGGGAGAGCCAGCCGGGATCAGACAGCAGCTCCGGCCCGCGCGCCCGCAACTGCTCCGCTGCCAGACGCGCGTTGAGGAACGACTTCCCCACCCGTCGGGTCACCGCCGACGCCGCCCGCGCCTGAGCCGGGGCACTCCAGGACGGTTCGCCCTCCAGCAACGCCCGCAGATAGGCGCCGACATCGCCGACCGCGTCCTCCTCGTCCGTACGCAGCACGGCCGCGTCCGGCAGCGCCGCACACACCTCCGCCAGGAGATCACCGGCCGACGCCCCGGCGGCCGGACTCCCGACGGCAGCGGGCCGGCTGCTGCGCACCCCCAGCAGCAGCCGCACCACCCGCGGGCGGCCCTCCGCCGCCTCCGCGACCTGGCCCGGCACCACCGTGTGCCCCGGCCGCCCCCGGGTACAGCCGGCGAAAGAGAGCAGGACCTCACTGATGAACCGCTGTGGACCGTAGGCCTCATCGAGGGAGTCGATGACCACGGACACCGCAGGGCCGGGGCAGCACAGAAACGCACCCAAGGAGTCCTGCCACTCCCGCAGATCCGCACCCTCGGCGGGCGCCGCGCACCCCAGCATGCCGGCCAGGGTCTGCAGCACGACCAGTGAGGAGCGCTGGTGCGCCGACACCGCGGCCGTCACCGCCCCGCTCGCAGGTACGGTCTCCGGCGGGCAGCGTTGCACCGCGGGGGCGTACCGGTGCGAAGCTCGGAACCCCGGATCGCTCAGGGTCACGGCCCGGCCCAGCAATGCCGACTTGCCGCTCGCCGCGCCCCCCGTCACCACCAGCACCCCGCGCGGGCCGCCCAGGAACCGCACTAGGCGCCGGTTGAGGGCCTGCCGCCCCGAGAAGTACCAGCCCGGATCGTCAGCGGTGAGCCGGCCGCTCGCCTTGTCCAGCCAGTACTCCAGCTCACCGGACGGGGTGGCCAGCTCCCGGCGGCTTGCGGCCACGATGTCCGGCTCGGGCCGGAATCCCGGATTGGGCAGCGCCGAAGTCGGCACCTCCAGCCGGCCGGTGAGCACCGGCCGCGGCAAGTGCAGCGGCTTCCCCTTCGCCTTCACCGCCCGCGTCCGGGGCGGCCGCGTCCGGGCGATCTGCTCCGCGGCCCGGCTCAGCGCACCGCTGAACTCGGACATGCTCAGGAACTCGCGCGTAATCCCCTCGGTCGTACGCAACTGCTCGTATGCCGTCCGCAGGATCAGCGCGAACTCCTTGCCCTGTACCGGCGTCCGCACGGCGGTGGTGGCCAGCACATTCAGCGTGCCCTCTGCCGAGCGGGCCAGCGCCAGATCTCCCTCCAGGCCCGCCAGTTCGGAGGCGATGCCCGCAGCCTCGCACATGTTGACGATGACCAGCACGTCGCGCGCACGCGAATCCAACGCGGCACCCACCACCTCGCCCGTGTGCACCGCAGTGGCAAGGAGCCGGTTCCGGTCGGTGTCCGGCAACAGCAGATAGTGCCTTGAAGAGGGCGCGACCAGCCCGTGCCCGGTGATGAACACGACCAACGGCCCCTCCGGTGCGGCCTCGCGCAGCTGCGCCTCATCCAGGAAAGACTCGACATCCCGCCGCGTACGCACCGGCCCCGCACTCCGCGCCCCGGACTCCACCCATGTGAACCGCCCTGCTCCCTGCGGCCACCAGAGCCCGATGGCCTCCAACTGGGCGGCGATCGCCTCATCGAACGCGGCCGTGCCGTCCGGCACCGCCAGGACCACCAAAACCCCGGCCGTGTCCCGCGTCCCTGTCGCCGGGATCGCCAGTGCTGTGGAACCAGCTGCTCCGAACCCGCCTTGTTCCCCGTTCATCTTCCATATTGTTCACAGCCATGGACTCCCACCGGCAGCTTCGCGCCCTCCAACCAACAAACGAACAAGCGGAGTTACTGCCTCATGTGACCCAGGACGCCGTGGTGGTCGTCCCGGGCATCATGGGCAGTGAGCTCAGAGACACCAGCACGGGCAGAGTCCTGTGGGGGCTGTCCGGTACCGGCTGGCTCCTCAAGGCATGGACCAGCCGCCACGGCCTCCAGGAGCTGCACCTAACCGAAGACGAACTCGCCGGGAAAGTTGGCCGGATCCAGGCCACCCGCCTCTTGCGGCACAGCGCCTGGACCCCCTACCTCCGCGGACAGGAGCCGTACACTGACCTGCTGGATGCCGTCCGGGACTGTGTCGCCCACCCCGACGCCGTTTTGGAGTTCCCCTACGACTGGCGCCTGCCCGTCGCCTGGAACGCCCGCATCCTGGCCGAACGGGCCCGGCGCCACCTCACCGCCTGGCAGAACCACCCCGCACACCACCGAGCCCGTGCCCACCGAACAGACCAACGCGCCGCCCGTCTGGTCTTCGTGGCCCACTCCATGGGCGGCCTCGTCACCCGCGCCGCCCTGGACGGCACCCACGACAGTGACCTCGCCACCGACACCCGAAGCGTCATCACCCTGGGAACCCCCTTCCACAGCGCGGTCAAGGCCGCCGTAATCCTCAACACCGGACGCGGCACCCCCGTTCCGCTGCCGCACCGCAAACTCCGCGCACTGTGCGCGACCATGCCCGGCCTGCACGACCTGCTGCCGCAGTACCGCTGCCTGCGCACCGGCGACGACGTGCGCCCCCTCACCGTCAGCGATATCACAGCACTGGGCGGAAATCCCTACCTCGCCCAGGACGCCTGCGACTTCAGCGCCGCCCAACGCCACGTCAAACTGCCCGACCACCGGGCTGTCGTCGGTACCACCCAGGCCACCTGGCAGAGCCTGACCCTGCGCGACGGCGCGGTCGAACCCCACGGCGACGGAGCGCGCTCCAACAGCGACGGAACCCTCATCCGCGACCGCAACAACCGGGTGATGTACTTCTCCGTCCACGGCGACGGCACTGTCTACCGGGAATCCGCCTCCCTCAGCCCCGTCGTCACCACGCTGCCCCTGCAGCACGGGGACCTCGCCCGCGCGGAATCCGCTCTGGAAGCCGTGGGCGAAATCCTCATGGAAGACCTCTTCCTCGGGCCTCCCCAGGGTGAGCCGGGCTGTGGCATCGCCCTCCCCGATCTCGTGACTGTCGGCGAACCATGGGCCCTCACCGTCGATCGCGTCGACTCACTGGCCGGCCTCACCTGCCACGTCGCCAACACCGACGACCCGACGGACCGTCAGCAGCCGACACCGGGCTGGGAGGACGGTCAGATAACGGCCCGCATCACGCTCAGCGAGCCGGGACTCCACCGCGTCACTCTCCACAGCCACGACGGGCACACCGTCAGCCAACTGGTCATGGCCGCCGAACCAGACCTCGCCGAGACCGACCACTGACCGCGCGCTGCGGTTGCGGTACGACGACGCGGACAGGGCTATTCGTCTCCCTGCCCGTCTCACTCTCCCCGCGCGCGGATGATGCGTGAGCTATCCTCCGCGCATGCGCGGACAGTTCACCGGCTGGCCGGAACAGGCCATGGACGTGTTGTGGCAGCTCCAGGGCGAACCGACCCGCGCGACCCGCGAGCGCTACCGCGCGGACCGCGAACGCCTGGTCCGGCAGCCGATGATCGCCCTGCTCAACGCGGTCGCGGACACCGACCCCCGGTACGAGGACTTCTCCGTCTGGCACTACCGCACCGACTCCTGGTGGTGGCAGCACCAGGGCGCGGTGATCCGACTCGGCCGCAAGATCGAGATCGGTCTCCGGTTCGACCTGGACGGCCTGCGGATCCAGGGCGCCTGGTGGTACCCCGACCCCGGCCAGGTGGACACGTTCCGCAAAGCCGTGGCCTCCGAGGGGAGCGGTCGCGAACTGTCCGCCATCGTCGAGGGCGTGCGGAAGAGGGGCTACGACATCTCCGGGGACGTGATGAAATGCGCCCCGCGCGGCTATTCGACGGACCAGCCCCGTAGCGACCTGCTGCGCCACCGTTCGCTGATCGCCGCCCGCCCCCTCGGCTGCGAGGAGTGGCTGCACACCCCCGAAGCGGTTGACCGGGTCCTCTCGGCCGCCGCCGACCTGGACGCCCTGCTGATGTGGCTGGTCCGCCACGTGAAGCGCGCCACCTGACATCACGAGGGCGCCGCGCGGCCCGGGAGGAACCATACCCCGTGCCGCCGGCCCCCGCGCTCAGAAGGTGACGCGCACCTTCAGCGCCGACCGGCCGTCCATCGCCTGATATCCGTCCGGCACCTGGCCGGAGAGTAGTCGTCGATGTCGCGGCGGCGGATGACGAAACCGTCCTCGCCTTCCAGCAAGCGTTGGCCGGGTGCTGGGCGACAGCCCCCGTGCACCGCACGACCAGGACGCCGGGCGAGCCCGGGGTGTGGCTGCGCTGCTATCTCGATCTGCGCCAGGAACACACATCCGCGGTCGACCCCGCCGGGTGTTCTGATCCTGCGCGACCGCCTCGACGCCCTGGCCGGCACCGTCTCACGCACGATCGCTGAACTGGAACAGTCCAGGAAGGACGGCAGCCCCATGACCATCAACCGACCGGAGAACCTGTTCGAGGGCATGACGCCCGCCCAATATCAGCAGACTCTGCGCGACTTCCCCGAGCATGCCCAGGCGGTGACGCGCCGGGTCTCCGCGATGAGCGCGCACGACATCGAGGCTGGACAGCGCCAGCGCACGGCACAGATGGTCAAGCTGGCCGAGCCCATGGCCGCCGGGTACCGCGCCGACGCGGACCCGGTACAGGCCGAGATCCACGCCCAGTACCAGACCCTGACCGCGCTGCGCACCGTGACCGCCGACGAGTACCGAGCCATGGGCCGCTCCTGCGTGGACAACGAGGCCTGCCGCGCCGCGTACGAGGAGATCGCCCCGGGCCTGGCCGCGTTCCAGCGTGACGCCATCGAGGCCTATGCCACCACCCGGCTGAACTGACCACAGTGCGACTGCCGTTCCGCGGCGTTCGACAGGTCACTCGCGGGGGGCTCGGATCAGCCCGGAAGCTTGAGGTCGTGGCAGTTGTGTTCGCCGGGTAGGAGCGGCCGGCTGTGCAGAAGGAACGTCGAGCCTTCGCTCGTCCACAGGGAGTCTGGCCGGGCGGAGGTCAGCAGATGGCGGGCGTGCTCGAGGTCGGCGCCACGCAGTACCGTGCAGGAGCCGCCGTTGACGTGCTCTCCGGCCGCCAGTGGGTTGAGCGGCCACGGCCGGGCGCCCGATGCTGTCCCGGTTCCCCGGACCGTCGCGGTCACGGCGAGCCCAGAGTAGGCGTACGGGGCGGGACCGCGCGTGCGGTCGGTGGCCGGGAGCCGGGCCGGGGTGAAGGCGGCGAGGCGAGCGACGTCGCCTCGGCGCCCCTTTTCGCCGGCGTCGGGCAGGACGACCTTGGTCACCACGTGCCGTCCCGCGACGCCGAGGACGACGACAAGACCTGGTGCGTCGGGCGCGGCCCTGTCGTAGGTGTGCGGCTGATCGAGGCCCGCCTTGAGAGCACTCCGGTAGAGCCGGTCGACGGCCCGTTCGGTGAGAAGCTGGACCTCAACTCCTGTCAGAGCACCGGTGGTTGGGCCTGGCGTGTAGATCCTGCTGTCCCCGTACAGTGCGAAGTCCGGCAGCGGTGTGCCGGCGGGGGCCGGTGAGCTGGGATAGTGCTGGGCCCGCAGGACCAGAGCCTCGGCGCCGCGTGGCACGGGAGTGTCGGCGATTCGCGCGGCACCCGTGCCGCAGCCCACGAGCAGCAGGGCCAACGGCACAGCCGGGATCAGGAGACGGCGCGCGGTACTCGAGAGTGGGGACACGGGTTCGGACGTGCCGCGCCGAGGTCCGGTTCCCATTCTCGTCCCCTCCCTTGTGTTCTGTTCTCTTCCGTACGCGCGAGTGGGCCGTGGTGCGTACGGACCGATTGCCTCCCGCTCCGTACGCACCGATGACACTGACTGGAGCAACCAGTCAGCTGTGGCCCACACTTATGACGTGGCCAGGGCGAGGGTGTAGGTCCCGCTACCCGCCTTGTTGACCAGGACCACCCCGTAGCAGCCGGCGGCCGGTGCGGTGTAGGTGAATGACTCGGCCTTGCCCGGGCCCTGCCCTCCCGCCTTGGCCGCCGCGAAGGCGCGCGGCTGCACCCAGGTGCTCGACTGGGCCGGGTCCGACGCCATCAGGAACAGTTCGGCGTCCTGGCTCGGGTCCGACGGGGTCGCCGTGATCGTCGCCTTCGTGTTCGTCGGCACGCACAGGTCCCGGACCGTCACGATGTTGTCGGGCGCGGTCATGGCGATGGCCTCGCTTGGCTGCATCTGGCGGGCCCCCTGGGAAAGCTGGATCCTGTACTCGCCGTTGCTGCCCGTGGTGTCCACGCGGGGGTAGATCTCGCCGAGCGGCCGGTGGTTGGAATCGACGGCCACGAAGTCGACGACGTCCTGGCCGTCCGCGCTCTTGGCCAGAAGTTGCTTCTGGTCGCGGTCTCCGTACATCTCCAGGGAGAGCGACCCGCCCGCAGGCGGCCGCACCGCCGTCACCGACCAGAAGACGACGTTTGTCGCGTAGTGGTAATTCTGCTGTGCCGGGATTGGAGCGGGCCGGGTCAGCGTCTGGTTGTCGGCGAGGGGGTTACGGAAGCCGTAGTCGATCGTGTTCTGGTAGAGGCTCCCCTGCACCGGGTCGGAGACGTTGTAGCCCTTCTGGCCGCGCAGGTTCCAGAAGTCGTGGAAAGTGGCGGAGAAGCCGGCCAGGAGCGTGTCCCAGATGTGGCCGGGCGCGCCCTCGCCGTAGTCGTCCCAGTACTTCTCATGGCCGGTGTCGGCGATGTCGTTCAGTGCGCCCGCGACCCGGCCCTCCACGGTGTCGCCGTCCTGCCAGTTGGCGGTGCCCCACGTGTGGTTCTCCAGATCGAGGTAGATCTTGTTGTGCGTGTCCACGTATTCCGGGTCGTGGTAGACGGCCGACTGGTACCAGTCGGCGAAGCCCTCGGTCCAGGCACAGCCGGTAGAGGAGGTGGACGTGAGGTAGTGGGGGCTGCAGTTGGGGGCGGCCGGGAAGTGGTCGCCGTAGACGTCGTCCATCACGGCGTGCCCGGTTTCGTGGACGACCACGGAACGCGAGTCGGGGTCGGGTCCGGTCAGATAGACGTGCTTGTCGTCTGTGCTGTAGAAGGTGCCCTTGGTCGAGGTGGGGCTCCAGTTGTAGGGGATCTGCCGACAATCGTGATCGTGGGCGCTCCAGCAGGCGCCAGGCGTCCAGGACTTGGCATCATTCGCCTCGTCGAAGATGTGCAGGGACGGCATCAGGTTGGCGTCGGCCGGTTGCAGGAACCCGACGTCCGTGGTTGTTCCGTCGCCGACGTTCGTGAAGGTCTGGCTCACGAACTGGTACACGTCGTCGTCCGTATTGCGGACGGACCACTGTCCGTTCTCAGCTACGAACCGGATGTAGTCGTCCTCGCCGCCCGCGTCGGAGGAGCAGACCTGGTAATGGCCGGTGCTGTCGGTGATCGAGGTACCGAGAGTCTCGTCGCCGTACCAGTGCTTGGCGCGCAGCTGTACCTGCAGGTTGATGGACGGGTGCGAGGTTCCCGCCGGGAAGTCGTAGTTGTAGCTGCCCTTGAAGCAGGTCAGTGCGCCCGCGCGGACGGCTCCGCTCCTGCTCTTGTCCGCAGCGTGCCGTGACGCATCGGATATTTGGTCCTTCTTCGTCAACTCCACCTTTTTGTACGGCAGTTCTGGCGTAGCGCGTCGTGGGGTGATCCCAGCGGGCACCGTGGTGGAGTCCGAGATTCCCTTGGCGGGTGCCCGGTAGCCGAGCAGGGACTGCGACGGGGTGCGGCCGACGGTGACGAAGGTGCGGGCGGCACCGGAGTCCGTGCCGTCCCGCTTGGTGCCGCTCACCCGCACGTCCACCGGCGCGGCTCCGGCCGCCTTGGCGCGTACCGTGCCCTCGAAGTGCCGGGTCGCGCCGGGGGCGAGAGCGACGGAGCCCTGCGCGCGGTCCAGCGGGCCGACCGGTAGCGGGGCCGCCGAGTCCAGGTGTTGCACCGAGAGTCCTTCGGGGGCGGTTGCCCAGCTCAGCGTGCCGGGCAGGTCCGCCTCGATGCGGGCGTCGGACAGGGCGGCCTGCGCGGTGACGTCGATGGAGATTCTCGCTGTCCCGCCGACCGCGGGAGCATGGTCCAGCTTCGTGACCACTCGTACGCAATGAGCCCATTCGCCTTGTGCGAAGCTGCACTTGGGCGCCGCCGGCTTGGCCTTGCCGACATCCTCACCGGTGGGGACGCCCGCCGCGGCAGTGCCGCCGAACACGAGCGTGAGTCCGGCCCCCAGGGCCACGGCCCCGCGCAGTCCGGTTAAGCCGTGTAAACGTCTGCCTTTCATATGTCTCCTCGCAGGGCACGGCCGTGAGACGCGCGCAGCCGTGCGGACGGGTGAGCCCAGAAGGAACAGACGAAGGCGGCCATGGTGTGCCGGCGCCCCCTGCCTCCCCCGAGGCACACAACATTGGTCCTGACTGACGACCCCCGAACGTAGCCACCAACACCACTCCCGACAACCCGTCCTTCCGGCGAAATCGAGACAGAGGCAAATCCCCCAACTTGCTTCACAGAAACGGGAGTTGAGTGAATGGCCGGTGGTGGACGTGAAGGCGATCAAAGCGATCGCAATGAGCTGCGGAGCTGCCCGGGCTTGTACGGCGCGTCCAGTGGACTGGCGGAGTCGAGGGGGCCCAGGCCGTGGGGCGCAAAGCCGGTTGCTTGTGACTGAGCGCGACAGTGTCCTTTGAGCACGCTGTTTGGCGACAGAGAGCGGTAGTCGGCGCCTCGACGTGATGGGCGGGGCTCCCGCCTGGGGCGATGCCGCAGCCAGCGGCTAGGCCCCGGCGCTATGACCGGTGATCTCGGGTTCGCATGCTCGTGCTGCGTGGCCCACCACCCTGAGCTGCCGACCTCCATGGACGACCCCTAATCGCACATCCCGGTCGCGGCCGCCGGCCTGAGCCGCAGGGCCCAGGGGTTCGTCGAAGGGGGAGGGCATCCGCGTGCACCGTCGGGACATCCTGCGACATCGCGACGTCTGGAACGGGCACGGAATCCCCGCTGCGGAGATCGACCGGGCCGCCACCTTTCCCTGGCGGCCGCACGCGATCAACGGCAAGTCCCAGTTCGGTGTTGTCGGCGACGGCAAGCATCCTGTCGACCTCGGCGTCGTCGTGGTCGACGATGCCCACGCCGCACTCGCGCGGACCGAGGACCAGTTCCGGCTCCGCGTACCCTCCGGGCACGATGCCTATCAGAACCTGCTGGACCTCTTCCGCGAGGACCTGCGGCACCAGGCCCCGAACGACTTGGCCGACCTTGAAGCGCGGGATTTCAGCGCGCTGGCCACCATCCCCTTCTGGGCTTGGTCGGACAAGAACGAGCAGGTCCTGAAGATCCTGCACCCACACCGTGGCGACGACGCCTTCAAGTTCGCGTGGCCGCTGATCGCACACGTCCTGCCCCTGTGCTCCGCGACGGCGACGCCCACGGCGATCGAGATCCGGCCCTCGTGCCCGCCGATCGACCGCATCCCCTCCTTCGCCCGAGCCCGTCGCCGCGTCTACCTCACCGCCACCCTGGCCGACGACAGTGCTCTGGTCACCGACTTCCAGGCCGACCCCGCCCTGGTCGCCCGGCCGATCACACCGGGCAGCGCTGCCGATCTCGGCGAACGGATGATCCTCGCGCCCATCGCCCTCAACACCAACCTCGACAACGACGCCGTGCGCCGGCTGGCCCGCGACTACGCGGACGGTGACCGGGACGGCGACGGTGCACGGGACGCCGACCCGATCAACGTCGTCGTCCTTGTACCCAGCGCCCAGGCCGCGGCCGCCTGGAAGCCCTACGCCGACCGCACCCACCACGTGCAGGACCTCGCAGCCGGAGTGAAAGAGCTTCAGGAAAGCCATGTGGGCCTGGTCGTCATGGTCAACAAGTACGACGGCGTCGACCTGCCTGCCGACGCCTGCCGCCTGCTCATCCTCGACGGCATCCCCCGGCCCCTCGACGCCGTGGAACGCCGCGAGTCCGTGGCCCTGGCCGACAGCCCGGTCCGCCTCGCCCGGGAAATCCAGCGGATCGAGCAGGGCATGGGCCGCGGCGTCCGGGACGGCGAGGACTACTGCGCGGTCCTCCTCCTCGGCGCGAACCTCGCACTCGCCCTCCACGAGCCCCGGCACCTGCAGCTGTTCTCGCCGGCGACCCAGGCCCATCTCGCCATCAGCCGGGAAATCGCCGAACAGATCCACGGCGGCGGCTTGAACGACGTACGCCATGCCCTCGAAGCATGCCTGACCCGAGACCCTCGGTGGACCGGACGCAGCCGCCGCGCCCTGGCCGAGATCCGCTATACCCAGCTCGGCACCGTGCGCCCGGAGGCAGTGGCGCTGCGTGAAGCCTTTGACCTGGCCGCCACCGGCCTGCCGGAAAGGGCGGCCGACCGCCTCCAGAAGACCATGAACACCCTCGACGACAAGCCGCTGCGCGGGTGGCTGCGGGAGCAGAAGGCCGCCTATCTCCACCAGACCGACGCCGTTGCCGCCCAGCAGAGCCTGGTCACCGCCGTCGGCGAGAACCCGTTCGTCCTGCGCCCCCTCGCCGGCGTCACCTCCGCCCAGATCAAGCCGGCCGCCGTGCAGGCACGCGCTGCAGCCGAGTTCCTCGCGAACGAGTACACCGACGGCATTCCCCTGGTGCTCGGCATCAAGAAGATCCTCGAAGATGTGGCCTGGGAGTTCGAAGAACGATCGGACGACGCCGAGCACGCCTGGCACCGCCTGGGCCTCCACCTCGGATTCGTCAGCACCCGGCCCGAGAAGCAGGAGGGCAAGGGCCCGGACAACCTCTGGGCCCTGACCTCGAAGGAGTTCGCCGTGACGGAACTCAAGACGGGCTGCGTGACAGACACCATCGCCAAGAAGGACCTGGGGCAGCTCGGCGTCAGTGTCAACTGGTGCACCACGAAGCACCCAGAGGTCAAAGCCCTGCCGGTGATGCTGCACCGGAGCCGCACCGCCGACCAGTCCGGCACCCCGGTACCCGGCATGCGGGTGGTCCCCCCGGCGAAGTACGAGCTGCTGCGCGCGGCGGTCATGAAGTACGCCACCGCACTCGCCAGTGACCTCGGGAACTGGGGCGAGGAACAGGCCGTCGCTGCGCAGCTCGCGCAGAACAAGCTGACCGGCGCCAACTTTTTCTCCACCTATGCCGAAACCTGCCGCACGGCCCCGTAGCGGCGAGGAGCATGCCACCATGCCGTCGCAGCCCGCCCTCGGAACGAGGTCTGTCCCAGGGCGAGCCTGCAGCACGATGACGCCGAGAGGCCGCGAAGTCCGGCGTGGCCTTCGCGGAGTTCCTGGTCCGGGTGGTGCTGTACGAACGATCGCCGGAATGCCGCGAGGCACAGCCCGTGCGGAAGAAGCCGCAACCGCAGGGCGGCTCTATGTGAGGGTGAGGCAGGGCCTGGCGATGGCGGCATAGTTGAACTCGGCGCAGATCTGCGTGCCGGCCGCGAGGACGGGTCCGGTGCGGCTGCGACCGCCGGAGCCGCAGCGCCAGTGTGCCGATCCAGCCAGATTCACGAACATCATCCTGGACCTGGTTGGTCTCTGGTTAGACGCTGCTTCCCCGCTGGCTACTCAAGCTCCTTCCTGACCAGCACGTACGGCCCCGTGGCCAGGAGAAGTCATCCATCCCACGTGACGAAGGCCAAGTCCGCGGGTGGTCCCTACAGTTGGCTTATCGCCGCTCGACGGGCGAAGTGATGCGTCTCACTTTTGGCGCTTCAGAGGGGCAGGATCGGAACGCTTTGGCTACGCATAGGCCCGCGTTCGCTACGCGTTTCCCTGGTCTGGCTACACCCGAAGATCTTCAACTCGCATGCGCGTCAAGGTCGTTGTCAAAGCCCGTCGTTAGACTCCGCTGAGAACACAGAAGGAGCCCTGCAACCCCGGTATCGGTTCCTAGGCCAGTGGCCGGGAGGGCTCCCTGTGCGGCATCCCAACACCCAGGAAGGAACACCTATGACGCAGCCTAACAAGCGCTCCAACGGCCCGAACCCTCCACGCAACGGGATCACGAAGCGCTTGCAGACGTGGCGCCGCGACTACGGCCGATCTGTCCGTCACCAGATGATTCGCGGGGCTTCCTACAGTCTCGGCAGCGGGGCCGTCAGCCTCCTCGTCCTCTGGATCGAATCCCGCCGATAGGGCACGGCGTTCCGCCGACCGACGAAGACGGGTCCGCCGAGCGATTGGACGATCACCGGACTGCTCGTAGGGCCACCGGCGAGATCAGCCCCCGAGGCAGCAGGGCCGCCCTGCTGCCCCAGGGTGGTGATCGGTGAACGGCTCACCGGCAGAGCCCGTTCCGTCGGCCGGGGTCTCAACGAGGTTTGGGCCCGGAGAATGGGAGCCTTCAACTCGGCATGCTGTGATCGGCATCTATGCTCTGCGTCAGGCTTCGGACGGGGAGGGGCAGCGGGTGCACCGCAAGCAGTGGATGACGGGCGTGCGGGTACCGGCGGTACTGACCGCTCTGGCTCTGGCGGCAGTTGGCTGTGGCAACAGCGCTACGGTGCCCAGTGCCGAGGGTCACAGCTCCCAGGTGGCGACTCCCGACTCGGCGGCCTCTGTCAGCTTCTCCCAGCTCAAAAATGTTCTGGACCTGCAGGGCATGCCCACCGGATGGAAGGCTGAGAAGCAACCCAGCGGCCGGGACGTGACCAAGAACTGCCCTAAGTCCTCAACGGTCTGTGCAGGAATGACGGGCTTCGCCTCGGCGCAGTACGACAACGTGGAGGGCACGGGCTATGTCTACATCGAGCTCTCCGCATACGACGGCAGAGACACTGCAAGAGCTGGGTACACGAGCCGCAGCGCCTCCTTTGCCAACAAGGACGACCGCCAGGTCTCCATGCCGACCGTCGGTAATGCCAGCGTGGCGCGTACGGGATTCAATACGACCTCGGGCCATCCTGTGACGTCGATGGTGATGCGGGTGGGCACCGTGGTCGTGGCGATGGCTGATACGCATGTGGAACAGGACGATTCGCAGATGCTGTTGTCCCTGGCGCAGACGCAGGCGGAGCGGCTCCAGCAGACTCTGCGAGGAGAGACGCCCACGGCTTCGCTCGCGGGTCGCTAGGCATCGAGTCCGCTCCTGCACGTCTCGCCGAGACTGACAAGGGCTTCGGCTCGTTGCTCGTCAGTTGTGCGATGCGCTGCATGAGCACGACGGCGACACTGTCGTTGGGGATGTGGTGATGTGAAAGGCCCTCTGTGGCCGCAGGCTGCAGGGGGCCTTGGTGTTCACAGTGTCGGCTTCGTGCTCAGGGTGTCGCTCATCATCATGGGATGGAGGAACAGATGGACATGGCGCGGTTGCGGGGGCTGCTCGACAGCGTGCTCGCCGCGCTGTACACGCGCTATACCGAGAAGGAGCTGCCGGCGCTGTGCGAGCGCCTCGGCCTTCCTCCACCCGGCGCGGGAAGCACCAAGCACGAGCGCCTGGTCGCCAGTCTGGCCGCCTGCCCCGACGGCCGCCTGCCGACTGTCGCCGATGCCGTTCTTGAGCCGGAGAAGCTTGGCCAGGCCGAGCGGATGGCGCTGCAGGAAGTTCTGTGCCTCGGCCGCCACCACGTGGAGATCCCGAGCCGTACGAGGCGTGAGCTCGCGAGGGATTTTGATCTCTCCGATCACCTCGGCTAGAGCAATAGTCAAGACCTGTGGATGAGTTGTCGCGCGAGCGCGGGCTATTGCAACGGGGCCGGGCCCCGCCCCCTCACATCCGGGATCTCAGCACGTCGACTTCACAGCCTTGCGCGAACGGGTCGAAGCCGTGTTCGACCAGCCAGCGAACCCCTAGCAGGCTCCGCAACGACCACCACGCGCGGATCACGTCGAGGTCGATGTCGGTGCCATAGCCGGCGATGACGTCTTCGACGTGCTCCTCGTGTCCGAGCGTCAAGGTGGCGAGGTCGAACAGGGCATCACCCCGGCCCGCCTCGGACCAGTCGATGATGCCTGTGACGTCGTCGCCGTCGACGAAGACGTGATCGATCTGCAGGTCGCCGTGCGTGAACGCCGGAGTCCACGGCCGGATCGCAGCCTCGGCGACCTGGCGGTTGCGGGTGACCAGGTCGGCGGGCAGGACGCCATTCGTCACGAGCAACTCGCACTCGCCGTCGAGTTCCGCCGCCAACTCGTCGGGACCCCGGCGGCGCCGACCGGGCCAGGGCGGCAACGGCGCCTCGTGCAGCTTCCGAATGGCGGCACCCGCCGCGGCCCAAGCCGCCGGCGACGCGGTCGACGGCTCGCCAAGGCGCCCAAGCGCCGTCCCCGGAAGCGCGGCGATCGCGAGCACGGACGGCTTGCGCCACAGGACCTCCGGCGTCGGGACCGGTGCCAGGGCCATCGCCTCAACCTCAACGTCGATGCGTGCTTGATCGGGGTCTACCTTCAAGAACACGTCGCCGACGCGCAGGGTCGCGCGCTCGGAATGGGCGACGACGACTTTGACCTCATCCATGGCGGCCAGTGTCCCAGGATGGCCGATGACATTCACGAGGTTATCGTTGTCAGCGAGCAGTCAAGACCTCTGGACGATATGACGTGCGAGCAGGCTGCGGCACCCGACGAGTTCGACCCTATGCTGACGGTCGTGCAGGTACTGGGTGTGAGTAGTGAGGACGAGACGATCGCCTGCTTCTTGAGCGGCGAGCTGTCCAGCCAGAGGTTCGGCCAGGACCTCCGGTCCCACCTGGCGGCAGCCGGGCGGGCCGGGCAGCTGCTGACGCATCCGGACCTCTCCGACGCTGGTGCGAACCTCGCACGTCGCGCTCTGCTCGCTGTGACGCGCGGATACGGCGAGAACCGCGACCTGTTCGAGAACTTCCCCACTCACATCACGTGGACCTGGGCAGTCCTGTCCGCCGACGAGGCGGCCAGCGTGCGCTACCTCGACTATTCCTACTGGGTCGAACTGTCGGGTGGCAACCGCCGGCCGACCGACGCGGCCGTACGCATCAAAGCAGGGCTACGGGCGTTCGACGTGCCCAACGAACCGTTCGTCGACGCGGCCCACGCGGTCATCAGAGGTGAGCGCTTTCCTCCGCTCATCCTCGTCGGCGAGAGGCAGGACAACCTGGTCTGCCTTGAGGGCCACCTGCGCCTGACCGCCTATGCCCTCGCCGGCTTCCCGACCGACATCGAGTGCCTGATCGGCACCGTGCCGGACGTGGGACGCTGGACGCGGTAGTCCAGTCACACCAAGCTCTCGGCGCTGGTGGCTCCTTGAGTCGATCAAGCGGCCTGCTCCTCGCGTTCGACGAGGACGCCGTTCTCGAAGCGTGCGCCAGCGCGAACCAGGGGCACCAGATGGGCACCGGTGATTGAACGCCATCGCGCCTGGGCTGACTCGACCAGCTTGAACACCATCGCGAGCGCGGCCGCCGGGCTGCCCGCACCTCGCGTGACCTTGGTCCGGAGCTTGACCGTCGAGAAGGTTGACTCGATGGGGTTCGTGGTCCGCAGGTGGATACAGTGCTCGGCCGGGAAGTCGTAGAACGCGAGCAGTTCCTCCCGGTCCTCGGTGATCTTCGCGACGGCCTTCGGGAACTTGGCTCCGTAGGTCTTCGCGAAGGCATCGATCGCCTTCTCGGCGTGGCCGCGGTCCTCGGCGTTGTAGATCTCCTGCATCGCCTTCGTCGCGCCCGGCTGGGCGGACTTCGGCAGGCAGTTCGTGACGTTGCGGGTCTTGTGAACCCAGCACCTCTGCGGCCGTGCGGGCGGGAACACCTCGGCGAGCGCGCGCCACAGGCCCATGGCGCCGTCGCCGACCACCAGCTCGGGGGCGCGCATGCCGCGTCGGCGGCAGTCGCGCAGCAGGTCGGCCCACGACTCGGTGGACTCCCGCAGGCCCTCGGCAAGCGCGATGAGCTCCTTGGTCCCGTCCAGACGGACGCCGAGCAGGACCAGGACGCACGAGTGAGCCTGCCCGAGGCGGACCTTGGGGTGCACGCCGTCGGCCCACGCAGAGACGTAGTCGCGGTCAGACAAGTCACGGGCCTGGAAGGCAGCGTGGTCGTCGCTCCACTGCTTGGTCAGCCGGGTGACGGTGGCCGGGGACAGGCCGGCGGTGCCGCCGAGGAACTGCTCCAGGGCGGGTACGAAGTCCCCGGACGACAGTCCGTGCAGGTAGAGCAGCGGGAGCACCTCGGAGATCTTTGGCGACTTGCGGCACCACGGCGCGAGGATCCTCGAGGAGAACCGCTTGCGCTCGCCGGTGGCGTCGTCGACGCGCCGGTCGTTCACTCGCGGGGCCCTGACCTCGACCGGGCCAGCGGCGGTGACCACGGTCCGGGGCTGGTGGTGGCCGTTGCGGACGACCAGGCGGTGCCCGCGTTCGTCGGTCTCTGCGGTCAACTCGGCTATGTACTGGTTGACTTCCGCCTCCAGCGCGGCGGCCAGCATCCGGCGGGCGCCCTCGCGGACGATCTCGTCGATCAGGGATCCAGACTGGGTGGATCCGTCGTCGGTGACTACGCTGAGCACGGGCGTGCCTTCCCGACCCGCGCTGCGAACGCGGGCCTACTCGGTGACCATCAAAGGATCATTCGGGAAGGTACGCCTTCCGCGTCCTTCCCGGAACTGATCCACAGGTCTCCAGCATTGCTCGGCGGGGCCTTTTGTCTCGGTCAGGTGGCTTGGTCTCACTTCGTCGGCCGCGTTCTCATCGTTCCTGCCACGGCCGCTTGCGGCATGTACTCGAGGGCC
>NZ_LGDD01000007.1 GCF_001279695.1 Streptomyces sp. WM6378 | reverse complement strand
ACTCACCCTCTCGGGCTTTCCTCCGGGCGCTTCCCTTCGGTATTTCGTGTTTCCAGCTTAGCAGATCCGATTTCCGTTTCTGCCACCCGCTGGAGCGGGCTGCCGATTCGTTATTCGCTTTCGCGTTTCCCTTTTCGGCGTTTCCGACTCTATCAGAAGCATTTCAGCCGATCGAATCGACCTCGTTGACTTCAAATGGTGAATCGGAATGGCTCATCACTCGGAAATTCAATTTCCGATGAGAGCGAGAGAGATGTTAGCTAGCGCTCCCGAACTTGTCCAGTTCGAGGCAACCGTTTGAATCTACCTCCCCACTCCGACCGTGTCAACGGTTTTTGTGGGCGAAGAGGACAGTAGCAGGTCAGAGGGGGCGTACGCACATCACGCGGCTGTCGGGAGCTCGGCGCTGCGGGCGGTGGCCTCGATGTCGCCGGCTTCGCCAGCTCGTGCGGCTCGGCCGCCCAGGACGTACACGTACGCAAGAAAGGCCAGTTCGGCGGCTATGCCGACGGCTATTCGAGCCCAGGTGGGCAGGCCGGAGGGGGTTACGAAGCCCTCGATCATGCCGGAGACGAACAGCACCAGGGCCAGGCCGATGGCCATGCCTACGGCTGCTCGGCCCTGCTCTGCGAGGGCTGCGCGACGGGTGCGCGGGCCCGGGTCGACGACGGTCCAGCCGAGCCGCATGCCCGTACCTGCGGCTACGAACACCGCGGTCAGTTCGAGGAGGCCGTGCGGCAGGACCAGACCGAGGAAGGTGTCGAGGCGTCCCGCGGACGACATGAGGCCGATGCCGACGCCCAGGTTGAGCATGTTGAGGAAGAGGATCCACAGGACCGGGATGCCTAGGAAGGCGCCCAGGACCAGGCACATTGCGGTGGCCTGGGCATTGTTCGTCCAGACCTGGGCCGCGAAGGACGCGGCCGGGTGGCTTGAGTAGTACGTCTCGTATTCGCCGCCCGGTCGCGTCATCTGGCGCAGCGCGTCGGGGGCGGCGATCGCGGACTGGACCTCGGGGTGGGTGCCTATCCACCAGCCGATGACCGCGGCGACGGCTATGGAGATCAGGGCCGCGGATATCCACCAGCGGCGCGCGCGGTAGACGGCAGCGGGGAAGCCCTCCGTAAGGAAGCGGGCGGCGTCGCGCCAGGTCGCGCGGCGGGTGCCGGTGACGGTGGAGCGCGCGCGGGCCACCAGCTGTGTCAGGCGGGCGGTGAGCAGGGGGTCCGGGGCGCTGGACTGTATTTGGGAGAGGTGCGTGGACGTGCGCTGGTAGAGCGTCACCAGCTCGTCCGCCTCGGCGCCCGTGAGGCGGCGGCCGCGGTGCAGGAGGTGTTCGAGGCGGTCCCACTCCGTGTGGTGGGCGGTCACGAAGACGTCGAGGTCCATGTTCTGCTGCTGCTCCAGGCACTGGGTGCGTACGGTCCGTACTACTGCGGCGCGCTGCGGGCCAGCTTGGCAGACTGGGTGGTTCGAGGGGTGCGGAAGGCCGTCGTCTGTGGAGGGTGGGGTATCGGGTGAGCGCGCTGGTCACGGGGGATGCGGTCGTACTGGGGCTGCGGCCCGCGCGGTTGCCGAGTAGGGCGCTGGCGTTGGTGATCGACCTGGCCGTGGTGTGGGCGGCGTACATATTGGTCTCGTTGGTCATGTTGTTCGCCACTGCCTCGCTGGATGCCGCTGCCCAGGCTGCGACAGCCGTGGCCCTGTTCGTGCTCGTGCTGGTCGGGGGCCCGATCGCGGTCGAGACGCTGTCGCACGGGCGGTCGCTGGGGAAGCTTGCCTGCGGGCTGCGGGTGGTGCGGGACGACGGGGGGCCGATCCGGTTCCGGCACGCGCTGGTGCGCGGGGCCATGGGGGTCATCGAGATTCTGCTGACGTTCGGTGTCGTCGCCTGCATCGCGTCGCTCGTCTCCGAGCGCGGGCGGCGGATCGGGGACGTCTTCGCGGGGACGCTGGTCGTACGGGAGCGGGTGTCGTCGGGATGGACCGCGGCCGTTCCGCCTCCGCCGCCGTGGCTGGTGGGGCGGTTCGCCGGGCTGGACCTGTCACGGGTGCCGGACGGGCTCTGGCTGGCGGTGCGCCAGTACTTGACGCGTATGCGCCAGCTCGACCCGCAGGTGAGCTGGACGATGGCGGTCCGCCTGGCAGAGGACGTGGCGGCCTGTACAGGAGCGCCCCTCCCGGAGGGGGTGCCGCCTGCGGCCTATCTGGCCGGTGTGGTGGGCGAGCGCCAGGTTCGGGACGCACGACGGGCGTTCGGGGTGGGGCAGGCTGCTGCCGGTGGCATGGGGGCGGGGGTTCACGGCGGGGGGTCTGGGCCCGTTTCTGGGGCGGTCTTCGGCTCGCCGGCGGCGGTTGCTCCGCCTGGGTTCGTCAGTCCCGCTCCGGCTTGGGGTTCGGGCGCCGGATCGCGCCTGGCCGCGGACCCGGCTGCGGCTTCCGCCTCGGCCAGGCTGTCGGCTTCGGGCGGTGCCGCTGAGCCAGCTGGTTCCGGGGAGCCGGGGGCCGAGGTTGGGAACAGCGCTGGATCTCCCGCGCGTCCGACGGGATTCGCGCCGCCTGCCTGACGGTCGCCTGCCTGATGGTAGGGCCGGGGTTGGGTCGCGGGCGATGGAGGGGAAGGTGCCGGGCCGAGTAGGACTTCGGCGCTCGGGCGCCAGGTGGCGAACGCCAGGTGCCGGACGCTCCCGGGCTACGGCGTGGGAAACGTCGACGGTGGGGATTCCAGGGATTCCAGCTCGATGCCGGGGGCCGCGAGGACTACGTCGCCGACGATGTGGACGGTGTGCTGCTCGCCCGTGTCCAGGGCGCTGACCTGGTACTCATCAACGGTCAGGGGGCCGTTGTCAGTGGCGTGCGCTTCACTTTTCTTCAGGGCCCAGGACTGGTCGATCGTTCGGGGGGCGAGGACCGGGTCCGTGAAGGCGACGAGGCGGACGCGCGTCGTCGGGAAGTGGGGGGTGAGGCGGAGCAGACGGGAGGTGGCGACGAGGAACGCGGGGGAAGTGCCGGAGAAGGCGTGGGCGCGCACATTGCCTTCGGTGGCATGGGTCCCGGAGGGGTCCGTACGGACCCAGGTGACGCCGTCGAGCGCGGCGCCTCGTACCTGCCAGGCGGCGGCATGGAGTTCGAGGCGGATCGGGCGGCCGAGTTCGTCCAGTGCGAGGTCTACGGAGCCCGCGTGGTCTCCGGAGGGGGTGGTGAGCTGGGAGACGTAACGCCAGCCGGAAGGGCCCGGCGCGCAGTGGAAGTGTTCTTCGCCAAGAGGGGTGTGGTCGTGGGGATCGTGAAGCGAATATCGGCCGCGGGGCATGGGATCTCGGGGTCCTCGGAAGTCGGGCGCTGACTCGGTGTGGGGGGGGCGGTACGGGGCAGGCCCCCGTCACGGGGGTGCGGGGGCCTGCCTCAGTACCGATGACGTACCGGGTGCCGATGAGTACGGGGTGCCCATGACGTACCGGGCCGATGACGTACCGGTGGAGCCTGACGTACCGGTGGAGCCGAGTGCCGGTGGCGGCTGAGCCGGTGATGCCGTCAACTCCGAGGACTACAGGGGCCGTTGGGCCCGACGCCCTGCGGTCCTCGGGGTGTCGGTGTCAGGGGCTCAGTAGCGGTAGTGGTCCGGCTTGTACGGGCCCTCGACCTCTACGCCGATGTACGCGGCCTGCTCCGGGCGGAGCTCGGTGAGCTTGACGCCGAGCGATGCCAGGTGGAGGCGGGCGACCTTCTCGTCGAGGTGCTTGGGCAGCACGTAGACGTCGGTCGGGTACTCGGACGGCTTGGTGAAGAGCTCGATCTGGGCCAGCGTCTGGTCCGCGAAGGAGTTCGACATGACGAAGGAGGGGTGACCGGTCGCGTTGCCGAGGTTCAGCAGACGGCCCTCGGAGAGGACGATCAGGACCTTGCCGTCGGGGAAGGTCCAGGTGTGCACCTGGGGCTTGACCTCGTCCTTGACGACGCCCGGGATCTTGGCCAGGCCGGCCATGTCGATCTCGTTGTCGAAGTGGCCGATGTTCCCGACGATCGCCTGGTGCTTCATCTTGGCCATGTCCGCGGCCATGATGATGTCCTTGTTGCCCGTCGTGGTGACGAAGATGTCCGCCTTGTCGACGACCTCGTCCAGGGTCGTGACCTGGTAGCCGTCCATCGCCGCCTGGAGCGCGCAGATCGGGTCGATCTCGGTGATGATCACGCGGGCGCCCTGGCCGCGCAGGGACTCCGCGCAGCCCTTGCCCACGTCGCCGTAGCCGCACACGACGACGGTCTTGCCGCCGATGAGGACGTCGGTGGCGCGGTTGATGCCGTCGATCAGGGAGTGGCGGCAGCCGTACTTGTTGTCGAACTTGGACTTCGTCACGGCGTCGTTCACGTTGATCGCCGGGAACAGGAGGTCGCCGTCGCGCATCATCTCGTACAGACGGTGGACACCGGTGGTGGTCTCCTCCGTCACGCCGCGGATCTCGGAGGCGAGCTGGGTCCACTTCTGGGGGTTCTCGCCCAGGGTGCGGTTCAGCAGGGTGAGGATGTGGGCGTACTCCTCGGAGTCCGCGGTCGAGGGGTCCGGGGCCGCACCGGCCTTCTCGAACTCGACGCCCTTGTGGACCAGGAGGGTGGCGTCGCCGCCGTCGTCCAGGATCATGTTCGGGCCGCCGGTGGGGGTGTTCGGCCAGGTCAGCGCCTGCTCCGTGCACCACCAGTACTCCTCAAGGGTCTCGCCCTTCCAGGCGTAGACCGGGACGCCGGCGGGGGCGTCCGGGGTGCCGTTCGGGCCGACCGCGATGGCGGCGGCGGCGTGGTCCTGGGTGGAGAAGATGTTGCAGGAGGCCCAGCGGACCTCGGCGCCGAGGGCGACCAGGGTCTCGATCAGCACGGCGGTCTGCACGGTCATGTGCAGCGAGCCGGTGATGCGGGCGCCGGCCAGCGGCTGCGTGGCGGCGTACTCCTTGCGGATCGACATCAGGCCGGGCATCTCGTGCTCGGCGAGGGTGATCTCCTTGCGGCCGAAGGCGGCGAGGGAGAGGTCGGCGACCTTGAAGTCCTGGCCGGCGCCGGTGGCGTCAGTCGTCATGGCTGGCTGCTCCTCGTGGGTTGGTGGCGAGGGTGGGTACGGCTGGTCTGCGGGCGCGGCGATGGGCATGGGAGTGCCCGAACGCGCTCGCAGCGCAGTCCGTCGGAGGCCCTCTCTCCCTCGGCCGGGTCCATGCGGGACCGACCGACCGCCATCAGCAGCGACGTCTGGCTCTGGTCACGAATCTACACCGATCGGCCGAGCGCGCCCCAGCGTGCCCGGCCAATAGCCTCGGCCGGAAATCGGGACCAGAGTCCGGGCGAACCGGGCCTAACGGACTTTTGATCTGGCCCTTACCTGGTGGAGGATGCTTGGGTCGGCCCGACTCGGGATACGAGCGGACCGTACGCACGATCTGCGCGACGAGGCGCGAAGCGTTAGGAGACCCCCACGTGACCAGTCCGGCTAGCGAGGGGCAGCGGAAGTTGAAGCTGCTCGCGGTGACCGCCTGTCCGACCGGCATCGCTCACACCTACATGGCCGCCGAGAAGCTGGCCCAGGCTGCGGCGGCGCTCGGCATCGAGATGAAGGTGGAGACGCAGGGCTCCATCGGGGCCGAAAACGTACTGGATGACAACGATGTCAGAGAGGCCGACGGGATCATCATCGCGGCCGACAAGGACGTCGCGCTCGATCGGTTCGTCGGCAAGAAGGTGCTGAGCGTGCCCGTCGCCGACGGCATCCACCGGCCTGAGCAGCTCATAGAGCAGGTGCAGAGCGCGGCTGTGCACGCAGGGGGCCATGGCCTTCCGGCCGGCGGTGGCGGCGGTGCGGGCGGCGGCAAGGAGCGCAGTGCTGCGTACAAGGCGCTGATGAACGGCGTCTCGCACATGATCCCGTTCGTGGTGGTCGGCGGTCTGCTGCTCGCCGTCTCGATCGCGCTGGGCGGGCACACGACGGCCAAGGGCATCGAGTTCGACAAGGACTCGTTCTGGTTCTACGTCAACACGCTCGGCACGCTCGGCTTCAAGCTGATGCTGCCGATCTTCTCTGGCTACATCGCCTTCGCCCTCGGCGACCGGCCCGCGCTCGTGCCGGGCATGATCGGCGGGTTCCTGGCGTACGACGGGGTGACCATCTACGGCGCCGACGCCAACGCGGGGTTCCTCGGGGCGATCGCGACGGGCTTCCTCGCCGGGTACCTGGTGCTGTGGATCCGCAAGGTCAAGGTGCCGAAGTTCGTCCAGCCGATCATGCCGATCATCGTGATCCCGATCGTGTCGACGCTGGCGTTGGGGTTGTTCTACATCTACGTGATCGGGCAGCCGATCTCCTGGGTGTTCACGCATCTGACCAGCTGGCTCAACGGCATGACGGGGTCCAGTGCGATCGTGCTCGGCGCGCTGATCGGGCTCATGATCGCGTTCGACATGGGCGGGCCGGTCAACAAGACGGCGTTCCTCGTCGCGGTGGGTCTGATCGGCACGAACAACGCCGTCATGGGCATGGCCGCCGCGGCCATTCCGGTCATGCCGCTCGGCCAGGGCCTGGCCACGCTGCTGCGACGCAAGCTCTACACCGACCAGGAGCGGGAGACCGGTATCGCGGCGCTGTTCATGGGCTTCTTCGGCATCTCGGAAGGTGCGATTCCGTTCGCCGCGGCCCGTCCGGCCCAGGTCATCCCCGCGAACATGCTGGGTGGTGCGGTGGCCGGTGCGGTGGCCGGTGTGGCCGGGGTGACGGACTCCGTTCCGCACGGCGGGCCGATCGTTTCGCTGTTCGGGGCCGTGGGCGGGGCGGCGATGTTCTTCCTGGCCATCGCCATCGGTACGGCTGTCACCGCGCTGACCACGAATGCGCTGATCGACGTCAAGGAGCGGAAGGGGCGGCGGGGCGAGGCCGGGACCGCTGCCCTGGTCCCTGAGCCTGCTCTGGCTGGTGTGGCTGTCGGTGCGGGTGGTGGCACGGGGGCGGGTAGTGGCATGGGTGCAGGCGGTGGAACGAGTGCGGGCGGTGGCACGGGCGCCGGTAGCGACGGTGCCACTGCCCTGGCCGTACAGGCCCCGGAGCGTTCTGGCTCCGTTGCTGCCCCCGAAGTGCTCTCCGGGTACCTCACCGCCCAGACCGTAAAGGTTCAGCTCGCCTCGCACGACAAGGACGCCGCGATCCGGGAGATGGCCGAGATGCTGGCCTCCACCGGGAACGTACGGGACGTCGACGAGCTCGTGCGGGTCGCGCTGGCCCGGGAGGCTCAGGGGACGACCGGGCTCGGCGAGGAGATCGCCATTCCGCATGCGAAGACCGATGCGGTGTCCGTGCCGACCGTGGGGTTCGCACGGTCCGCCGAGGGCATCGAGTGGGGGTCGCTCGACGGGACTCGGGCCAAGCTCATCTTCATGATCTCCGTGCCGGAGGCTGCGGCGGGCGATGAGCACCTGCGGATTCTGGCGTTGCTGTCCCGGAAGTTGATGGACACGGGGTTCCGGGGGCGGTTGGCCGAGGCGGGTGACGCGGCGGCGGTGCTGGAGGTGCTGGGGGAGATTCAGTAGGCCGTGGGGGGGGGCTGGGGTGGGATTTCTCCCCGCCCCGCCCCTTCCCGAGACCCTCCGGGGGTGTTCGTTCGGCTGTCGGCTGGTGGGTGGTGAGTGGGTGCCAGGGCTCTGGCTCGGCCCCGCCCGCTCCCGGACACTGGAGGGGCTGAGTTTGCCACCCCCGTGAGAAGGCCGCCTCCCGGACGAACATTCGTCGGCCTCGGCACTGTGGTGGGGAGGCTGGCCCTCCGGTTGGTGCGTAGGGCCGGAGGGGCTGGGTTTTGCTGGGTGGGGGTGGGGTCGTGTCCCGGAGGGCGGGAAAGAGGGCGCGCCCCTCCCCGGGCGCTCAGCGGCCGCCCGGCGTTGCCTTCGGGTCGGGGCCCGCTGCCGCTTCCTCCGCGCTGTAGATGTCCGGCTCCAGGTAGATCACCCTGGCGATCGGGACGGCCGCGCGGATGCGGGACTCTGCCTCATTGATCGCGGTGGCGACCTCCTGGGCCGTGTCGTCGTGCTGGACGGCGATCTTGGCAGCCACCAGGAGTTCCTCGGGGCCCAGGTGGAGGGTGCGCATGTGGATGACGGCGGTCACCGTGTCGCCGTCCACGATCGCTGCCTTGATCTTCGCCACCTCGTCCGCGCCCGCCGACTCGCCGAGCAGCAGCGACTTGGTCTCCGCCGCCAGGATGAGGGCGATCAGGATCAGCAGGATGCCGATGCACAGCGTGCCGATGCCGTCCCAGACGCCGTCGCCCGTCGCCAGCGCGAGGCCCACGCCGAGGAGGGCCAGGACCAGGCCGACCAGCGCGCCGAAGTCCTCCAGGAGGACGACGGGGAGTTCGGGTGCCTTCGCCCGGCGGATGAACTCCTTCCAGGACAGGCCGCCCCGGGTGACGTTCGATTCCTTGATCGCCGTACGGAACGAGAAGCCCTCCGCGATGATCGCGAAGACCAGCACGCCGACCGGCCAGTACCAGGCCTCGATCGCGTGCGGGTGCTGGATCTTCTCGTAGCCCTCGTAGACCGCGAACATGCCGCCGACCGAGAACAGCACGATCGAGACCAGGAACGCGTAGATGTAGCGCTCGCGGCCGTAGCCGAAGGGGTGTTGCGGCGTCGCCTCGCGCTGGGCCTTCTTGCCGCCGAGCAGCAGCAGGCCCTGGTTGCCGGAGTCGGCGAGCGAGTGCACGCTCTCCGCGAGCATCGACGACGAACCGCTGAACAGGAACGCCACGAACTTCGCCACCGCGATGGCGAGGTTGGCGCTCAGCGCCGCCACGATGGCCTTGGTTCCGCCTGACGCGCTCATGGAGTTGCCGTCTTCCCTTCGTCGGTTGCCCTCTGCGGGGGCCGGCCGATGCCGGACCCCGCGGCGGCACATTGTTACATCAGGCAACCACCGTGGCGCGGAACACCGTTCCCGTACCGGACAGTTCGGACTCCTCCTCGGCCGGTACGAATACGGACGCACCCGGGGTCAGTGTCAATCCCCCGACCGAGGGGCTGCCCGCCGTGCAGAGGACGATCTGCGGGGTCTGGGCCGTCAGTTCGGTGGGGGCGGCGCCCTCCGCCCGTACGAAACGGGACAGGCGGAACTCGTCGATCGGGGTCTCGTACAGCTCCTCCCCCGCCGCCGACGCCTCGGGGCGCAGCACGCCCGGGTCGGTCGGCTCGAAGCGTACGACCCGGAGCAGTTCGGGGACGTCGACATGTTTGGGAGTCAGGCCGCAACGAAGGACGTTGTCGGAGTTGGCCATGATCTCCACGCCCATGCCGCTGAGGTAGGCGTGCGGCACCCCGGCGCCCAGGAACAGGGCTTCGCCGGGCTGGAGTTGGACGTAGTTGAGCAGCATCGCCGCGATCACACCCGGATCGCCGGGGTAGTGGTGCGCGAGGGAGGCGTACGCCGCGTACTGCGTGCCGCCCAGGTGTTCGCACGCGGCGGCCGTCTCGGTCACCGTCGCCGCCATCTCCTCGCGGTCGGCGGTCAGTACCGCGGTGAGGACCTCGCGCAGGGCCGCCTCGACGGGGTGGGCGCGCAGCAGGTCGACGTACGGCTTGAGCGAGTCGACCTCAAGCGCGGCCAGGGTCTGCGCGGCCTCCTCGGGCGTGCGGAAGCCGCACAGTCCCTCGAAGGGCGTGAGCGCGCAGATCAGTTCGGGCTTGTGATTGGCGTCCTTGTAGTTGCGGTGCGGGGCGTCGACGGGGACCCCGGCCTGCTCCTCGGCCTCGTACCCCTCCTTCGCCCGCGCGAGGTCGGGGTGCACCTGGAGGGAGAGGGGGGCGCCGGCCGCCAGGACCTTGAGCAGGAAGGGCAGACGGGGGCCGAACCGGGCCACGGCCGCGCGGCCCAGCTCACCCGCCGGATCCGCCGCGATCACGTCTGACAACGATGTCGGCCCTGTGCCGCGGTCGAGCCGGGACGGGGCTCCGGGGTGGGCGCCCATCCACATCTCGGCCTGGGGCTCGCCGCTGGGGGCGGTGCCGAGGAGTTCCGGGATGAGGGTGGTGGAGCCCCAGGCGTAGGGACGGATGGTGTTGGTGAGACGGTCCATGGGTCGTCCTGTGTTCTCTTTCGGGTTCCGGAAGACGGTTCCGGGAGACGTTCGTTCCACATGCGGGGCTTGCCGAAGGCTTCTGGCTTCCCGGGGGTGGACTGACGGTGGCAGGCGCCCTGTCCCTGGGCAGACCCCGGCCGCGCGGCGCGGGCGGGGTCAGGTCGACGCGATCGTCAGGTACACGGTCGCGAAGTCGGTGATGGCGAGGAGCTCGGCGAGGCATTCGAGCTCGCTGCCCTCCTCGGGTTCGAGCTCGCTGACCGGGGTGTCGTGGCTCAGCGCGAGTTCGCGGGCGGCGGGGGCGGCGGAGAGACCGCCCGTGGGCCGGTCGCGCAGCAGGACGACGCGGGCGTGCAGCCGCTCGGGCTCCTCCACCCGGTCGCGGAAGAAGTCGTCCGGGTCGGCGCCGGCCGCGAGCGAGCCCGCGAGCAGCACGCCGTGCGCGGGCAGCGCCTCGGGGAGTTCGGCGGCGAGCGCGGGGTGGCCGGACAGCTCGCTGAGCACGGCGGCGAACCTGCGTCCGGCCGGGGCCGCGCCCAGGCCTTCGGTCCAGATGAGCGGGAGCGATTCGGCGAGCTCGGAGGCGAGCGTCTTCGCGGGGTTGCTGTACGTCGCGATCGCCGGGCCGCAGCGTTCGGCGGTGCGGTCCAGGCGGGCGGCGACCTTCTCAATGGTCTCGGGGGGCGCGCTGAGCAGCCCAACCCGGTCGAGGAGCGCGAGCAGGGGCGTGAAGAGCGACCACAGGGCGCCCGGGCTCGCGGCGGACAACTCCGCCTCGTCGGGCTCGAAGGGGGCCGACGCCATCGGCACGACCAGGCCGTGCACCCCGTCCACGGCCTCTGCCAGCGGGGAGCGCTGCGGGGCGACCGCGACGACGTTGCATCCCCTGCGGTAGGCCTGCTCGGCGAGGAGCGCGAGGCCCGGCTCGGTGCCGTCGGTGGTGGTGATGAGCAGCAGGTCGACGGAGCCCGCCCAGCCCGGCAGGCTCCAGCGCAGGGCGCCCGCGGCGGGGGCGACGCCGGTCGACTCCAGGCGGGTGACCGGTGCGGACGCGCCCGCGAGCGCCGTGATCAGGTCGGCCACGCCCGCCGCCGCGGTGCCGGGGCCCGCGATCAGGACGGACCGGGGGCGGCCCTCCGGCTTCAGCTCGGCGATGCCGGCCTCGGCCGCGTGCCGGGCCGCGGTGCGGACGCGGGCGCCCGCCTCCGCCGCGCCGCGCAGCAGCCCACGGCGGTCGGCCCTGGCGAGGGCTTCCGGTGCATCGAGCAGCGACTCGTCGAGCATGTAGGTCGGCCTCCGGCTCTGGCTTGGCGGGTTACCGGGAGTGCGCGGGCGGGGCCCGCACCCTGCTTACGCGGGGCGGCGGGCCTCGTCCACCAGGAGGACCGGAATGCCGTCGCGCACGGGGTAGGCGAGGCCGCAGTCCTTGCCGGTGCAGATCAGCTCGGGCTCGTCCGCCGAGGTCGCGTCGCTGAGCGGGGCGTGGCAGGCCGGGCAGGCGAGGATCTCGAGGAGGCCGGCTTCGAGCGGCATGGGGTTCCCTTCGGCGAATCTTCGTTCCGTACGCGTCCGGAACGCGCGCGGGGGTCGGGCCAGGTCAGCCTACCGCCGGGGTGGGCGGGGTGCGTGCCCGGTGAAGGGAGTGGGGTGCGGGGGCCGCTGGGGGCTTACACACGTTGGGAGGGGCCCGGGGCCACCGAGGTTGTTCACACGCCGACCGGCGTGGGCAGCCCGGACGCCCACGCCCGTCGGAAGCCGACCCCGGGTGCGCCCCGGTCGGGCCTGCCTCAGCCCCGGACGATTCCCAGGACCTCGTCCCGCACCTTCGCCATCGTCGGCACGTCGCGCGCCTCGACGTTCAGGCGCAGCAGCGGCTCGGTGTTGGAGGCGCGCAGGTTGAACCACCAGTCCTGGGCGGTGACGGTCAGGCCGTCGAGCTCGTCCAGGGTGAGGCCGGCCTGGCCCTCATAGGCGGCGCGGACGGCGGCCGCGCGGCCCGCCTGGTCCTCCACCGTGGAGTTGATTTCGCCCGAGCCCGCGTAGCGGTCGTACTGGGCGACCAGGGCGGAGAGGCTGCCCTGCTGTCCGCCCAGCGCGGCCAGCACGTGGAGCGCGGCCAGCATGCCGGTGTCCGCGTTCCAGAAGTCGGCGAAGTAGTAGTGCGCGGAGTGCTCGCCGCCGAAGATCGCTCCGGTGGCCGCCATCTCCTGCTTGATGAAGGAGTGGCCGACGCGGGTGCGGACGGGGGTGCCGCCGTTCTCGCGGACCACCTCGGGGACGGACCAGGAGGTGATCAGGTTGTGGATCACGGTGCCGCCGGGGTGTCGGGCGAGCTCGCGGGCCGCGACCAGGGCGGTGATCGCGGAGGGCGAGACCGGCTCGCCCCGCTCGTCGACGACGAAGCAGCGGTCGGCGTCGCCGTCGAAGGCGAGGCCGAGGTCCGCGCCCTCGGCGATGACGCGGGCCTGGAGGTCCACGATGTTCGCCGGGTCGAGCGGGTTGGCCTCGTGGTTGGGGAAGGTGCCGTCGAGCTCGAAGTACATCGGGACCACGTCGAGGGGCAGGCCTTCGAACACGGTGGGCACGGTGTGCCCGCCCATCCCGTTGCCCGCGTCGACCACGACCTTCAGGGGGCGGATGGCCGACAGGTCGACGAGGGACAGGAGATGGGCCGCGTAGTCCGTCAACGTCTCGCGCTCGCCGATCGTGCCCGCCTCGGCCGCCGGGGCCGGGCCGCCCTGCTCGGACCACCGCTCGACCAGCTCGCGGATCTCGGCGAGGCCGGTGTCCTGGCCGACCGGGGCCGCGCCCTTGCGGCACAGCTTGATGCCGTTGTACTGGGCCGGGTTGTGCGAGGCGGTGAACATCGCGCCCGGCAGGTCCAGCGCGCCGGACGCGTAGTAGAGCTGGTCCGTGGAGCAGAGGCCGATGAGCGTGACGTCCGCGCCCAGGGCGGCCGCGCCTCGCGCGAAGGCCGCCGAGAGGCCGGGCGACGAGGGCCGCATGTCGTGGCCGACGACGATGGCGTCCGCCTGCGTCACGGTGACGAAGGCCGCGCCGAAGAGCTCGGCAAGGGACTCGTCCCACTGATCCGGCACCACTCCGCGGACGTCGTACGCCTTCACGATCTGCGACAGATCAGCAGCCACGGCCCAACCTTCCCTGATGTCGTCGACGGCGTCCTCCCCGGGGCGCCGACCGGGCTCCCAAACTACCCGCCGCCACCTGTGCGCCGGCCACAGCTTCGGTGGACCCGGGCAGACTGCGTCAACTCGGCCGCGACACCTGCGGGTTGCGGGACGGCTGCGGAGCCGGAAGCGGGAAACCCGCTGAGCCGGGGTCAGGATTCGGGCGAGGGCAGGACGCGCAGATGGCCTCGGCGGCCGACTTCCGCCGGGTCCGCCGCACGCGCTCCGCCGGCATCGGCGGAGCGCTCCTGGGGACGCGCCGCCTCCCGGACGGCGTTGGCGAGCGCCTCCAGGTCGTCGCCGCTGGGGCGGGCCGGGGCGGAGGCATCCGTCAGGCGGACGACCTCCCAGCCGCGGGGCGCGGTCAGGCGCTCGCTGTGCTCGGCGCACAGGTCGTAGCAGTGGGGTTCGGCGTAGGTGGCGAGCGGACCGAGAACTGCGGTCGAGTCCGCGTAGACGTACGTCAGTGTCGCGACGGCAGGGCGGCCGCACGCGGTGCGCGAACAGCGACGTACAGGGCTCACGACGTTGGACGGTACCGCACTCTTGACCGGGCCGCGACGACTCTCCACCAGGTCACTCCCCCGTGTCGCGGTGTGAGCTCTGGCACAGGAGGTGTCCGAGCAACTGCGCTGACCTGCACGGGAACAGAGGGCCACGGGCGGTTACCGCCCTTGTGCCGACCGCCACTTGGGAACGATTCGGTCAAACGACGCGAAATCCTAGGTGTCGGACGGGCCGGTAACCGCTCTCATGCGTGGCCGAAATGGTCATCCCGCGACATGCCCGCGACATGCGGTCCCCGGGGCCGCCGCCGCGATCGCCACCGGCTCCGGAGGGCTACGCTGCGTCAGTGATGGACAGCTCCAGCTCAGCCGAAGGTACTGGCTCCCGATCGGGGCCCCGGCGCCGCGACCGGCACGGCCGTGGCATGCGCGGACCCGTGGCGCCGCCCCAGGTGCCGCTCTCGGCCAGCAGGGCCGAGACCTTCCGCGATCTCGTACTCGACTCCGTGGAGCGCCTGGAGCGGCGCTGGCCGCAGCTGGCGGAGGTGGAGTTCCTGGTCACCGACGTGCCGTTCAAGGACGCCCCCGGCACCGCGGACGACGACGGGGAACCGGCGGCCTGGAGCGACGAGGCGGTGCCGCTGGGCCGTGCGCTCCCGGCGGGCAAGGACCACCCCGCCCGGATCCTGGTCTACCGCCGGCCGGTCGAGATCCGTACCAAGAACCGGGACGAGCGCGCCCTGCTCGTCCACGAGGTCGTGGTCGAGCAGGTCGCCGAACTCCTGGGTCTGGCACCGGAGTCGGTCGACCCGCGGTACGGGCAGGACTGAGCCCTCTCGTTCCTTCTACAGGGCCTACTTCTCCAGGACCGAGAGGTCTTGGGAGGCGGCCGGCACCGCGACCGTGCCCTTGTCGTCGGCCAGCGTCTGCACCGTGAACATCGGGACGCCGTCCTGCGTGATCGCCAGCGTGCGCGAGGCGTAGACGGGCCCGCCGTTCGGATCGGGCTCGACGGTCAGCGCGTACGAGCCCTTGAGGCCGGAGGGGACCTGCGGGTCGACGACGAGCGTGGTGCCCGCCTTCACGGTGTACGTCTTGGACTGGGGCTCGCCGGCCTCGGTGCCCGCGGAGGAGGTGACCTTCACCGTGGCGTCCTTGGTGCCCGGCGCGGTCAGCGCGAGCGTGGTGGCCTTGTCCCGGTTGTCGGTGACCGTCGCGCGGTTGCCGACCGGGTTGGTGGCCGGGATGAAGGCGATCTCCTGCTTGTCACCGGTGCCACGGACCACGCGCAGCGCCGCGACGACCGGAGTGCTGCCGTCCGCATCCGGGGTGAGCAGAAGGGAACCCGCCTCGCCCCTGGTGACGTTCTTCAAATCAAAGGACGCCGTCATCCCCGATTTCACGTGGACGGTGTCCAGCCCCGCCGGTGTGAAGCTGCCCCCCTTGCCCATCAGCTTCACCTTGAGGTCCGCGTCGTCCGCGCCCTTGGCGTGCACGATCAGGCGTACGTCGGTGGCGTCGCCCGGGATGCCCGGAAGCACCTGGGAGGCGGCCGCGTCCGCCGACGCGGGCAGCCAGTCCGCGCCCGCCTTCGCGTCCGTGGCCTGCACCACCGCGCCGACCCGGCCCGCGCGGGTGGAGACATGCACCGTCAGATCGTCCGCCACCGTGCCGGTCAGTGTGGAGAGGAGAACGGGAACGCTCGACTTGGCGGGGATCGTGATGCCCTCGCCGATGTCGGCCTTGACGGGACCGTCCTTGCCGAAGAGCTCGATGTCGGCGACGGCCGCGGTGTCGTCCGGGTTGGTCAGGTGGACGTAGTCCTGGCGGTCCTTGGCCGTGGACGCGCCGGGGAACCAGAAGTCGGCATCCGGCGCCGTGCAACTGGTGCCGAGCAGGGCGCGCCCGACGCCGCCGGTGATCTGGGTGGTCTGCTGGGCGGCCCAGCCCGGCGCGAGGAGGCCGTCGGCGGAGCCGGTGAGGGCGGGTGCGTCGGCGCCGGACGCGGTGGCGGCGACCGGCTTGCCGGGCTCCTTCAGGGAGATGACCGGCTGGCCGGAGGCGGGCTTGTCGGCCGGCTTCTTGTCCTTGCCGTCCTTGCCCTTGCCGTCCTTCGCCTTGTCGGTCGAGGCGGCGGGCGAGGGCGCGCCGGTGTCGGCGGGCGGCGGCACCGCCGGGTTCAGCACGGCCGTGCCCGGCTTGCCCTGCGGGCCGCCCGCGGCGCCCTTCGGGGTGAACGCGGTGTACGTCGTCTGGGCCAGGTCGGAGTTGCTGGGCGCCGGGCACAGCAGGCTGGAGCGTTCGACGGGCAGCCGGGCCGGGGACTTGGCGCCGGTGTCGGTGGAGCCGCCGGGAGCCGTGAGCGAGGCGAAGCCGGTCAGCGCCGCGAGGGCGACGGCCCCCGCGGCGAGGGAGAGGGTGGTGCGCTTCACTGCTGGCTCCCGTCGGGGCGGTGCGGCTGCTGCTCGGGCTGCTCGGGCGGGTATCCGTAGCCGTACGGGTCGTAACTCCCGTCCGGCGGCAGCGGCCGGCCCTGCGGCTGCTGGTAGGGGTCGTACGTCTGCTGCCCGTGCCCGTCGACGTACTGGCCCTGGCCGAACTGGCCGTCGGTGCCCGGGACTTGGGGGTACGTGGCCTCGGGGTAGTGCTGTTCGGGGTACGGGACCTGGGCGTACTGGCCGTCGGGGTACTGCTGGTAGCCGGGGTACTGCTGCTGGTACGGGTCGTACTGCTGCTGCGCCTGCTGGTCGTGCTGGGTGGGGTCGGCGGCCGGGGAGGCGGTGGCGTACTGCGCCGCGTCCCACTCGTCGTACGCCGGCTGCTGCGGGATGTCGGCCTGCTCGGCGGGCTGCCCCTCGCCGGGGGGCTCGGCCTCGGCCTGGGCGCGGAGCCTGCGGGCCCGGCGGCCCTCGCCCGCGACGGGCTGCGCGGGGACGGCCGCCAGGGCCTCCTCCGCCTCGGGCAGGTCGTCGTCGATCTCGCGGCGGCGGCCCGGCAGGGCCAGCACGAGCAGGACGAGGGCGAGCGCGGCCTGGATCCAGATCCAGGCGGCGTGGGTGAACGGGGCGTCATAGGTGACGTCCAACTTGCCCGCGTCCGCCGGGAGTTCGAAGCCCTGGGCCCAGCCGTCCACGGTGGTCTTCTTGAGCGCCTTGCCGTCGAGGGTGGCAGTCCAGCCGGGGGCGGACTTGTCGGCGATGCGCAGGACGCGGCCGGCCTCACCGGCCGGGACCTTGGTGTGGATGTCGACGGGGTCCGCGGCCACCGGCAGGCTCTCGCCGCCCTTGGCCGGGACGATCACGGCGCGGGCGACCTGACGGTCGACCCGCCACAGCGCGCTGCCGTCGAGCTGGCTGAGGCGGCTGAGGCCGGGCGTCGAGTCGAGGGTGCGGGCGAAGGAGCGGGGCGCGCCGTCGCGGACCAGCACATAGCGCACGGCATAGCCGCTGAGCTGGGTCGACTGGTCGGCGCCGGAGCCCGCGACGAGGTTGGAGACGACCTTGCCGAGCCCGGCGTCGCCTCCTGAGGACGCGGCGAGTTCGGCGTCGCCGAGCTGGGCGCCCGAGCCCCTCACCAGCGTGTACGCGACCTTGGCGGGCGAGGTGCCGCCGAGGACCAGGGTGCGGGCCTGGTCGCGGGTGCCGCTCTCCTCGGCGACGAACGCCGGCACCTGCACGGGATCGCGGCGCTCCAGCGGGCCCGCGGCGCCGCCGATCATCCAGTTCGCCGCGCAGTACACGGGACCGAGGGCGGCCGCGAGCGCGATCAGCGCGGCGACCGGCTGGCGCCAGCCGAAGCCGTGCCCGGCGACCCGGGTCCGGCCGTTCTCGGCGCCGAGTGCCCCGGCGGCGAGCAGCGCGAGCCCGTACACGAGGGTCGCGGGGCCCGCCCAGGCGCTGTGGTTCGACAGGATCGCGAAGAGGAAGCCGGTGAGTGCGACGGCCCAGGCGGTGCGGATCGCGAAGGTGCGCTCCGAGCGGAGCAGCGCCGCGAGCGCGGCCCCGACGAAGCCGATGAGCACGAGCCCGCCGACCGTCTTGGCCCCGCCGGGGCTCGCCCCGAGCAGGTCGAGCGCGCCGGCCGAGCCGTCCCCGTACTCCAGGCCCGCTTCCCTCAGGAAGCCGGACGGGCCGGTGACCAGGGTCAGCGACCAGGGCGCGAGCATCAGGAGCGGGGTGCCGACGGCGGCCAGGAACCGCAGCCCGTACGCCCCGATGTCGCCCCGGCGCAGGGCGAGCACGCCGATGCCGAGCAGCACCGCGACCGGCCACACGACCGGCGTGAACGCCGTCGCGATGGTCAGGAGCAGCGCGTACGTCCAGGTGGCGCGCCAGCTGCCGCGGGTGCCGTCGCCGCTGAACCCGGCGGCGGACACCCCGGCCCGGCCGATCAGCGGCAGCAGGATCGCGAGGACGGCGGTGCCGAGCCGGCCTGCGGCGAGCGCGCCGGTGGCGGCGGGCAGGAAGGCGTAGGCGATGGCCGCCCAGGCACGCAGCTGGCGGGACGCGACGAGCGGGCGCGAGGCGAAGTACGCGGTGAGCCCGGCCAGCGGGACCGAGCAGACCAGGAGCAGGGTCAGCGCGAAGCCGGTCGAGCCGAAGCAGAGCGCGGACAGCACGGCGATGATCGCGAGGTAGGGCGGCGCGGTCTGGGTGTCGCCGGCGCCGATGGGGTGCCAGGCGTCGGCGTAGCGACCCCACAGGTCCCCGATGTGGTCGGGCGCGGGCAGCAGGGCGCCGCCCATGAGGGTGCCACCGCCGAGCAGATCGCGGCACGCGACAAGGGAGACCAGCAGCAGGAGCGCGAAGAGGACCGGCGCCGGTTTGCGGGCGATCTTCTTGAGGCGGGCGAACTGCTCGATCTCCAGGAAGTCGGCGTCGTCCCCGCCGGGTCCGGATTCGACGGTGCCGTGCCGGGAGCCGCCGGTGTCCTCGGTGCCCGCGCCGAGGCTGCCCGCCACGGATTCGACGGTGGCGCGGATGGTGGCGCCGGGCGGCGGGAACAGCGGGCGCAGTTCGCTCGCCTCGACGCCGCTCTTGCCGCGCTTCTTGCGTCCGGCGAGGATCCGGCCGGGCCGCAGCAGGGTGGCGGAGAGGCCCATGACCTCGTCGACGGCCTGCCCCGGCACCTTGCCCACGAGGTAGGCGACGGTGCGCAGGAGCGTGCCGATCACGATGCGGAGCAGCACGTAAGGGAGCAGCGCGGGACGGGAGTTGACGAGCATGGTGTAGACGGCGCCCGCCTTGTCGACCCGGTGCGGGTTGACGACCGAGCGGCCCGCGCAGTCGACGGTGCGGCGTTCGCGGGCCGCCGCCTCGGCGTGGCGGACCGCGGCGTCGGGGGCGACGAGGACGGTGTGCCCGGCGTCGTGGGCGCGCCAGCACAGGTCGACGTCGTCGCGCATCAGCGGCAGCCTGCGGTCGAAGCCGCCGAGCTCGTCCCACACGTCGCGGCGGATCAGCATGCCCGCCGACGACACGGAGAGCACGGGCCGGACCTGGTCGTGCTGGCCCTGGTCCTGTTCGCGCCGGTCCAGGCCCGTCCAGCGGCGCCCGCTGTGGGCGATGGAGACGCCCACTTCGAGGAGTTGCTTGCGGTCGTACCAGCCGCGGAGTTTGGGGCCGATGATCGCGGCATGGGAGTTGGAGTCGGCGACGCGGAGCAGTTCGGCGAGCGCGTCGGGCTCGGGCGCGCAGTCGTCGTGGAGCAGCCAGAGCCACTGCACGGGCTCGCCGTGCGGGAGTTCGGGCAGGTCGTAGCTGTCGTCGCGCCAGGTGCGCGAGACCGGGTCCCAGCCGCTGGGGCGCTTCAGATAGGGGAGTTCCTCGGGGCCGAGCACGGGTGCGGTGCGGGCGGCCTCCTCGACGGCGGTGCCGAATCCGGTGCGGCGGGCGAGGTGCAGGACGCGTTCGGCGCCGAGCGCCTCGGTGACCAGGCGGGCGGAGTCGTCGGCACTGCCGGTGTCGGCGGCGTACGCGTTCTGTACGGGGCGTTCCTGGCCCAGGAGTCCGGCCAGGACGTCGGGGAGCCAGCGTGCGCCGTCGTGCGAGACGACCACGGCGGTGACGACATGTCGGGGGAACTCGGGAGTCGCGGCCGCCTCGTACGGGGCCGTCGACTGGCTGTGCACGGACATCGAGGTACGGGCCCCTCCGCCCCGGAAGGCTGCTGTGCTGACTGCGGTAGGCGCGGCCGGTGTCGTGAGACGGGCTCTGACGTGACCGGAGTGCCGTGGACAGCGCCCCACACTAACGGCTGCCACACAAACGGTCCGCCGCCTGCGGACGGGGCGCAGAGGACGGACCGTTGGTTGTGTACGGAGTTGGGCGGTTTGGGCCCCTGAGGGCGGTCGCCGGGGGTCAGACGGCGGGCTCCTGAAGGCCCCTTGTCGAGGCCCTCCCTCAAGGGACTTCGGACGGTTCCGAGGGAGTTCAGACGGCTGCCTTCTTCAGGCGGCGGCGCTCGCGCTCGGACAGGCCGCCCCAGATGCCGAACCGCTCGTCGTTGGCGAGGGCGTACTCAAGGCATTCGGAGCGCACTTCGCAGGCGAGGCAGACCTTCTTGGCCTCCCTGGTGGAGCCGCCCTTTTCGGGGAAGAAGGATTCGGGGTCGGTCTGGGCGCAGAGTGCCCGTTCCTGCCAGCCGAGCTCCTCTTCGGCCTCGTCGACCAGCAGTTCCTGAAACAGCTCGGTCATGTGCGCCCCTCGTCTGTCTTTTGCTGCCCCGTGATGTTGCCGTTACCGAATCCGGCTGAACGACACGAGTGAAATTACAAGTGCGCGGATCCGGGCCAGTCAAGCCGAGATCTGCTATTGAGCCTGGTATTCACTCTGCGGAACCAAGGCTTTGCGGAAAGTGTTCAAATCGGTAAAAAGGTGACGCCTGCCGCTGGCCCACACCGACACCCCTCCTCACCGGTCCGCCCGACTCGCGCTCGACTGCGACTACAGAGGAGGACGAGACGAGTGTTGATCTTGTTGCGTCCGCACCCGGAAAGCGGCCCGGATCACATTCGGATCACGAGAAGGCAACGGCGTTTGGTTGCACAGTTGCTGCGCCACATCTCCCGCCCCACGACTGCACAAACCTTTCTCCGGCTCCAGTAACCGGATGAGGTGAAACATTGCCGCCAAATCGGGCATTGGGTTGACAACAGACCCACAACCCGGTCTCCTGGATCGCATGTCCGTGACCGCAGCGCACCGAGCGACCCACATCCGTGGGTTCCGCAGCGCTGTCCAGGCACGCTGTTGCTGTTCCAGCTGTTGATCCCGCACCTCCCGCGCCACGTGCGATCCAGCTTCTCCCCTCGCCTCCCCTGAGACGCCACGCGTCCGCTCCGGGCAGCCGCCGTCTCCGCGAGACACCTCATCTGCGACACCCCAGCACTTCTGCCGAGGAACCCCCGCACCATGAACAGCAGCCACAGCGACCTGCAGATCGCCGGCGACATCCTTGAGGTCCAGCACCTCCTGCAGCCCGCCCGCGAGCACCCCGCCACCGTCGCCGAGTTCGCCGGACTCGCCCGCTCCATCGCCGCCGACCGCTCCCAGTGGGCCCACCTCGTCCAGTACGACGCGGTCTCCCGCTGGTACCACCGGCTGCGCACGGGGCCGGGCTACGAGGTCTGGCTCCTGTCCTGGGTGCCCGGCCAGGGCAGCGGCGCCCACGACCACGGCGCGTCCTCGGGCGTACTGACCGTCCTGGCCGGCGAGCTGACCGAGCACACCGAGCGCGGCGTACGGAACCTGGGCGCCGGAACCCAGCGGGTCTTCGCGCCGGGCTATGTGCACGACGTCGTCAACGACTCCCTGGAACCGGCCGTCAGCCTGCACGTCTACTACCCGGGCCTGACCGACATGCCGATGCACGCCAGCCAGAGCTCCTCCCCGGCAAGCCAGGATGTCGTACCCGCCTGACAGACTGTCGGCATGCGCATTGTGGTCTTGGCAGGCGGCATCGGTGGTGCCCGCTTCCTCCGTGGTCTGAAGTCCGCCGCCCCCGACGCGGACATCACCGTCATCGGCAACACCGGCGACGACATCCATCTGTTCGGCCTGAAGGTCTGCCCCGACCTCGACACCGTGATGTACACCCTGGGCGGTGGCATCAACGAGGAGCAGGGCTGGGGGCGTACCGACGAGTCCTTCACCGTGAAGGAGGAGCTCGCCGCGTACGGGGTCGGGCCCGAGTGGTTCGGGCTCGGCGACCGCGACTTCGCGACGCACATCGTCCGTACCCAGATGCTCGGCGCGGGCTACCCGCTGAGCGCCGTCACCGAGGCGCTGTGCGCCCGCTGGCAGCCCGGCGTCCGGCTCATCCCGATGTCCGACGACCGCGTCGAGACCCACGTGGCCATCGACGTTGACGGCGAGCGCAAGGCGGTCCACTTCCAGGAGTACTGGGTGAAGCTGCGGGCCTCCGTGGACGCGCAGGCCGTCGTGCCCGTCGGCGCCGAGCAGGCCAAGCCCGCGCCCGGCGTCCTCGAAGCGATCGCCGCGGCCGACGTCATCCTCTTCCCGCCGTCCAACCCGGTCGTCTCGGTCGGCACGATCCTGGCCGTGCCCGGCATCCGCGAGGCGATCGCCGAGGCCGGCGTGCCGGTGGTCGGCCTCTCCCCCATCGTGGGTGACGCCCCGGTGCGCGGCATGGCCGACAAGGTGCTCGCCGCGGTCGGCGTGGAGTCCACGGCGGCCGCGGTCGCCGAGCACTACGGCTCGGGGCTGCTCGACGGCTGGCTGGTCGACAGCGTGGACGCCGGCACGGTCGCGCGGATCGAGGAGGCGGGCATCCGCTGCCGGGCCGTGCCGCTGATGATGACGGACCTGGACGCGACGGCCGCGATGGCCCGCGAGGCCCTCCGCCTTGCGGAGGAGGTCCGCGCGTGAACCCTTCCTTCCGGGTGTGGGCGCTGCCGGGGCTGCCGGAGGTGCAGGCCGGTGACGACCTGGCGAAGCTGATCGCGGCGGCCGAGCCCGGCCTCGCCGACGGCGACATCCTGCTCGTCACCTCGAAGATCGTCTCCAAGGCGGAGGGCCGGATCACCGAGGCCGCCGACCGCGAGGCCGCCATAGACGCCGAGACGGTACGGGTGGTGGCCCGGCGCGGCACCCTGCGCATAGTCGAGAACCGGCAGGGCCTGATCATGGCCGCGGCCGGCGTCGACGCCTCCAACACCCCTGCCGGGACAGTGCTGTTGCTGCCCGAGGACCCGGACGCCTCGGCGGCCGCGATCCGCGCCGGGCTGCGCGACGCGCTCGGCGTCGAGGTCGGCGTGATCGTCACGGACACCTTCGGACGGCCCTGGCGCAACGGGCTCACCGACGTGGCGATCGGCGCCAGTGGCGTACGCGTCCTGGACGACCTGCGCGGCGGCACGGACGCGCACGGCAATCCGCTGAGCGCGACGGTGATCTCGCTCGCCGACGAGCTGGCCGCCGCGGGCGACCTGGTGAAGGGCAAGGCCGGCGGCCTTCCGGTCGCCGTGGTCCGCGGGCTCGGCCACCTCGCGGGCGAGGGCTCGGCCCGCGAAATGGTCCGCGCCTCGGTCGACGACATGTTCCGTCTCGGCACTTCGGAGGCGGTACGGGAGGCGGTCACCCAGCGGCGTACGGTACGGGCCTTCACGGCCGAGCCCGTCGACGCGGGCGCGGTACGGCGCGCGGTGGCGGCGGCGGTCACCGCGCCGGCCCCGCACCACACGACGCCCTGGCGGTTCGTGCTGCTCGAATCGGAGGAGTCGCGCACGCGGCTGCTCGACGCGATGCGGGCCGCCTGGATCGAGGACCTGCGCCGCGACGGCAAGTCCGAGGAGTCGATCGCCAAGCGGGTCGCGCGGGGCGAAGTCCTGCGCGCCGCGCCGTACTTGGTGGTGCCCTGCCTGGTGATGGACGGCTCGCACAGCTACGGCGACGCCCGCCGCGACGGCGCCGAGCGCGAGATGTTCGTGGTGGCGGCGGGCGCGGGGGTCCAGAACTTCCTGGTAGCCCTGGCGGGCGAGCGGCTCGGCTCGGCGTGGGTGTCCTCGACGATGTTCTGCCGCGATGTCGTACGCGACTCCCTCGACCTGCCTCCCCATTGGGACCCGATGGGTGCGGTGGCCGTGGGGCACGCGGCCCAGCCGCCGAAGGAGCGCCCGGCGCGGGAGGCCTCGGCGTTCATCGAGGTGCGCTGAACTCGCCTACAGCGGGGCGATGTCGCGGGGCTGCATGCGCGGGGCCCGGCGCTCCGGGGTGCGGCCGCTGAGCAGGATCAGGCGGGCGGCCCGGTGGCGCTGGCCCGCGTACGGTTCGAGCAGGGCCAGCATCTCGGCGTCGTCGGCGTTCCGGTTGCCCGCGAGGGCGTGGCCGATGATGCCGGGCAGATGGAGGTCGCCGACGGTCACCAAGTCGGCGGCGCCGATGGCCCGTTGGAGGGTTTCGGCGGCCGTCCACGGGCCGATGCCCGGGATGAGCTGGAGCCGCTCGGCGGCCTTCGGCGGGTCCAGGGTGGCCGCCTCCTCCATGCGGCGGGCCACCCGCACCGCGCGCATGACGGCGTCCGAGCGCTTGGAGTCGACGCCGGCCCGATGCCACTCCCAGGACGGGATCAGCGCCCAGGTCCTCGCGTCGGGCATGACGTACATCCCGTCGGGGGCGCCGGGGGCGGGCTCGCCGAACTTCCGGACGAGGAGCCGCCAGGCGCGGTAGGCCTCGGTCGTGGTGACCTTCTGTTCCAGGACGGAGGGGATCAGGGATTCGAGGACCAGTCCGGTACGGCTGAGGCGCAGGCCGGGTCGCCTGCGGTGCGCCTCGGCCACGAGGCGGTGGCGGGGCGTGAAGGCGCCGGGGTCGTCCAACTCCCCCAGCAGCGCCGGGAATTGCTCAAGCATCCACTCCGCACCCTCGCCCCACGCCTCGGCGTGCGCGGTGCCGTTCCGGGCGGTCACTCGCAGGGTGGCGGGGCCGACGGGGGTCCTCGACGTGCGCCATACCGCTCCGTCGGGGGTGGTGCGGTAGGTGGGGTCCGCGGGGCCGCGTCTGAGGGGGCCGAGGGTCAGGGGGAGATCGAGGGGCCCCTCTGCCGGCGCCCAGGCCCGGGTCCGCCCTGCCGCGCGGGGGGCGGGGATGGGGCATCCCGGAGCGTGGTTCCCCGGGTCGCGGCCCGATGGGTCGCCGAGGGTGCCATCGGGCGGGTGGGGGCCCACGCGAACTTCCG
>NZ_LGDD01000006.1 GCF_001279695.1 Streptomyces sp. WM6378 | reverse complement strand
CCCCAGGAACGATCAGGCCCCCTCCAGCCCCGCCAGCGACCCCGGCAGCTCCCCGGCGAACAGCACCCCCAGCCTCTGCGTCGCCCGCGTCAGCGCGACATACAGGTCGCTCACCCCGTACTCCCCGGGCTCAACCACCAGCACCGCATCGAACTCAAGCCCCTTCGCCTGACGCGGGTCGAGAAGGACGACCTCCCGGGTCAGGTCGGGGGCGGCCCCGGACGCCGCGTCGGGCAGCGCCGCGAGGAGCGGGCCGTGCAGGGAGCCCGGCGCGATCACCGCGAGGCGACCGGCGCCCCGCCAGGCCGCCACCGATTCCGCCACCGCCGGGGCGAGGGCCGCCGGGGCCACGGCCCGGGCCCAGGGGCGTACCCCCGTCGACCGCACCGAGCTCGGCGGCACGAAGGACGGGTCCGCCGCCCGGCACACCTCCGCCGCCACCGCCATGATCTCCGCCGGCGTGCGGTAGTTGACGCCGAGGCGGACGTGCTCCCAGTTCCCGTCCGCGACGTACGGCGAGAGGATGCGCTCCCACGAGCCGACGCCCGCCGCGTCCGCGGTCTGCGCCGGGTCGCCGACCAGCGTCATCGAACGGGTCGGGCAGCGTCGCATCAGCAGCCGCCAGGCCATCGCCGAGAGCTCCTGCGCCTCGTCGACGATGATGTGCCCGAACGCCCAAGTGCGGTCCGCCGCCGCACGTTCGGCCGCGCTGCGGTGGTCGGCCTCCTCGTGCCGCTCCGCCATCCGCTCGGCGTCGATGATGTTGTGCGCCGCGAGCACCTCGGACTCCTCGTCCTCGAACTCGTACGACTCCGAGCCCGCCGAGAGGTCGAGCACGCCCTGCGCGTAGGCGATCCGCTCCTGGCGTTCGGCCTCGGCGGCGGCCCGTGCCGCGCTGTCGTCCTCGCCGAGGAGTTCGGCCGCCTCGTCGAGCAGCGGCACATCGCCCGGCGTCCACTCGCCGCCCTCGCGACGGATCAACTTGGCGTCCGCGTCCGGGAGATGGGCCGGGTCGGCCAGGAAGTCCGCGACCAGCCCCTGCGGCGTCAGCTTCGGCCACAGCTCCTCGATCGCCGCGTGCACCTCACCGCTCGTCGCGATCTCCTTGCCCATCTGGGCGGCGTCGTCCGGACCGAGCAGGTTCGGGCCGCCGAACGGGTCCGCGCCGATCCGCTCGACCAGTTGCGCGGTGAGCGCGTCGATGATGTGGAACGCGAAGTGCGGCCGCGCCAGGTTGTGCGGGAGGCCGCTCTCGCGCGCTCGCCACCTCGCGTCCTCGGCCATCGCCCGGTCGAGCGTGAGCGTGCCGTACCCCTCGTGCTCGATCTCGATGGCCCACTCGGGCACGGTCTGGCGGTCGCGCACGGCCGCCGCGAGCACCTCGGCCATGGCGGCGCGGCCCTTGACCTCGGCCGCCTCGGGGGTGTCGATGCCGGTCGCGTGCACGCCGGGGAACAGCTCGGACATGGTCGACAGGAGCACCCCGGTCTCGCCGAGCGAGGGCAGCACGTCGCCGATGTAGCCGAGGAACGCCGGGTTGGGCCCGACGATGAGCACGGCCCGCCGGGCGAGCAACTCCCGGTATTCGTACAGGAGATACGCGGCCCGGTGCAGCGCGACGACGGTCTTGCCGGTGCCGGGCCCGCCCTCGACGACGAGCACCCCGCGATGCGGGGCCCGGATGATGCGGTCCTGCTCGGCCTGGATGGTCTGCACGATGTCGTGCATCCGGCCGGTGCGGGCCGCGTCAAGGGCGGCGAGCAGCACCTCGTCGGCGTTGGCGCCCTCGTGCCCGGTGCGCTCCGCGTCCGTCAGGTCCAGGAGTTCGTCATGGAGGGCGGTGACGGTGCGTCCCTCGGTGGTGATGTGCCGCCTGCGCCGCAATCCCATCGGTGAATGCCCGGTGGCGAGGTAGAAGGGCCGGGCCACTTCGGCCCGCCAGTCGATCACCAGCGGAGTGCGTTCCCGGTCATTCCTGCGGATTCCGATGCGCCCGACGTGATGCGCCGTACCGTCCTGGAAATCGAGCCTCCCGAAGCACAGCCCGTTCTCGCCCGCGTTGAGCGCGCCGAGCAGGCCGGACTGCTCGGCGACCATCACATCCCGTTCGAGCCGGGCCTGAAGACCGGTGCCGACCTGCGACAACGCCGACTGCACCGCGGCCTCGGCCTGATCCCGCAGATCGTCGAGGCGGGCGTAGAGGTCGGTGATGAATTGCTGTTCCTTCCGAAATTCCTCGGTTGACAATTCCACTCCTGACGCGATACAGTGCTTCCATAAGGCTTCTTCGTGACTTCATTATGTGAAATCGCGAAACACCTAATATACGCAAGGGAATGCCCCGGATGTCAATTCATCCGGGGCATTTTCTTTGCCGCGATCCGCGCCAGGCAGGGCCGTCAGATCACGTCTTCCAGCTCCTGCAACAGCCGCCGCTTCGGGCGCGCGCCCACCATCGACTTCACCGGTTCGCCGTCGACGAAGACCATGAGCGTGGGCATCGACAGGACGCCGTACTTCGTCGTCGTCTCCGGGTTCGTGTCCACATCGAGCTGAACGATCTTCAGCCGGTCCGCCTCCTCGACCGCTAGCGCACTCAGGACGGGTGCGATCTGCCGGCACGGCGGACACCAGTCGGCCGTGAACTCGACGAGGACCGGAAGCGCCGCCCCCCTCACCGCGTCGGCGAAGGTCTCGTCCGTGACCTCGTCCACGCCTGCCGCCTTGATCATCGCGTCATCCCCTCACTCCTCGGTCCCCCGGTCTCGTCCGGGCTCAACTCACAGCGCGGCTCCGGACCACCCGGAACCTCCGCCGCCGCCATCACCTCGGCCCGCGCCAGCTCGGCCCCGACCTGGGCGCGTACGGCGCCGAGCTCGTCGATCAGTGCGTCGAGCTCGGCCAGCTTGCGGCGGTACACCGCGAGCGACGCCGGACAGGTGTCCCCCGCCGGGTGGCCGGCCCGCAGGCAGTCCACGAACGGACGGGTCTCCTCCAGCTCGAACCCGAAGTCCTGGAGGGTCCTGATCTGCTGGAGCAGCCGCAGGTCGGCCTCGTCGTACGACCGGTAGCCGTTCTCCGTGCGCCGCGCGGCGAGCAGGCCGCGCGACTCGTAGTACCGAAGCGTGCGAGGTGTCGTGCCCGCCCGTGCCGCAAGTTCACCGATGCGCATGACAAGGAACGTAAGCCTTTACGTCGGCGTCAAGGCAAGAAGCAAGGCATGAGGAGCCGCGAGGGCCCGGGGGCGGGTCAGTCCCGTACCGGGGGCAGCAGCGGTTTTCCCTCGCGGCCGCCCACCGGTGACGAAAGGACGACCGAGGTGGTCGTGCGGCCGAGCGCCGAGGTCTGTTCCAGGATCTCTTCGAGGTGGATCGTGTCGGCGACCGCCACCTTGATGATCCAGCAGTCCTCGCCCACCACGTGGTGCACCTCGATGATCTCCGGCCGCTCCATCAGCTCCAGGGTCCTGGGGTGCTTGAGGTTGTAGCCGCCGTGCGGGCTGACCCGGATGAAGGCCTGGATGCCGTAGCCGAGCCGGGCCGGGTCGACCCGCGCCCCGTACCCGGTGATCGCCCCGCTCGCCTCCAGCCTGCGCAGCCGCTCGGTGACCGCGGCCGGGCTCAGCCGGACCCGCCGGCCCAGCTCGCTGAGCTTGATCCGGCCCTCCCGCTGGACGACTTCGAGGAGCTGCCGGTCGACCTGATCGAAGCTCCCTGACGAATCGTTGGCGACGGCGCGCGAATGCCGTGGTTGTTTCGGTACGGCCGCGAGATCTCCCATGTTTCCCCCTTCAGTCCCGGAGCCGTCAACGTAACACTGGTACCCGGGAAAACCGCAGGTGGGAAGGGGATTGAGGACATGCGCGAGGTACTGGTCATCGGGGGCAACCGCTACTTCGGGAAGCGGCTCATCGCGCGGCTGATCGCGGCCGGTGACCGGGTGACGGTCCTGAACCGGGGCTCGGCGCCGCCCCCACCGGGCGCGGCCCAGCTGATCGCCGACCGCGACGACGAGGCGTCCCTCGCGGCCGCGCTCGGCGGGCGCACCTTCGACGTGGTGGTCGACCAGGTCTGCTACACCCCGCGCCAGGCGGGGATCGCCCGCCGCGTCTTCGTCGGCCGCACCGCGCGCTACGTCATGACGTCGACGGTCGAGGTGTACGAGTACGAGGACTCCGCCGGGCTGGTCGGCGAGGACGCCCTCGACCCAGCCACGGTCATCGTCACGCCCCAACTTCCTTGGCAGGAGCCAGAGTTCATCGCCGCGCACTACGGCGAGGGCAAGCGGCAGGCCGAGGCGGTGTTCGCCGCGGGCCCGGACTTCCCGTACGTCGCCGTGCGGGTGGCCCATGTCCTGGGCGGGGCCGACGACTTCACCGGGCGGCTCGCCCACTACGCGGACCGGATCCGCAGCGGCGAGCCGGTGGCGGTGCCGGCGACGAACCACCCGGCGACGTACATCGACGTCGAGGAGATCGCGGATTTCCTGTTCTGGGTGACCCGGCAGGACTTCACCGGTCCGGTGAACGCCGCCTCGCACGGGCCGCTGACCACCGAGGACATCGTGGCGGCGGTCGCGGGCGCGCTGGGCGGCGACCACCGGGCCGTGCGGTACCAGCCGGTGGAGGTCGGCGCGGTCTCGCCGTTCTCCTTCGCCCGCTCGTACGGGATGGACACCACCCGCGCCGAGTCGCTCGGCTTCACGTTCACACACACCGAAAGCTGGCTGCCGCGCGCGGTGGCCGAGACGATGGGGGTCAGCTGACATGCAGACACGCACACTTGGACCCTACGAGGTCGGCGCCATCGGCTACGGGGCGATGCCTCTGTCGATCGAGGGGCGGCCGGACGAAGCGCGGGCCGTCGCCACCGTGCACGCGGCCCTGGACGCGGGCGTCACGCTCATCGACACCGCCGACTCCTACTACGCGCCCGGCGGCGAGCCGGGCCACAACGAGCTCCTCGTCGCCCGCGCCCTCGCCTCGTACGGCGGCGCCACCGATCACGTCCTGGTCGCGACCAAGGGCGGCCGGGGACGCACCGACGACGGCGACTGGACGGTGAACGGCGACCCGGGTCATCTGCGGCGGGCCGCCGAGGGCTCGCTGAAGCGGCTCGGCGTCGAGGCGATCGGGCTCTACCAGCTGCACAAGCCGGACCCGGACGTCCCGTTCGCCGAATCCCTGGGCGCGCTGCGGGAGTTGGCCGAGGAAGGCAAGATCCGCACGGTCGGCATCTCCAACGCGGACACGGGCCAGATGCGTGAGGCGAAGGTGGTTCTGGGCGACCTGCTCGTCTCCGTACAGAACCGCTACTCGCCCGCCGTACGCGACGGCGAGCCCGAGCTGCGGCTCTGCGCCGAGCTCGGACTCGCCTACCTGCCGTGGAGCCCGCTGGGCGGGATCTCGCGCAGCGCCCTCGACGGGCCCGGCGGCCCGGAGGCCCGATCGGCCTTCCACACGGTGGCCGACGCTCGGGGCGTCAGCCCTCAACAGGTGGCGCTGGCTTGGCTGTTGACGCTTTCGCCGACGCTGATCCCGATCCCGGGGGCCAGCCGCCCCGAGTCGATACGGGATTCGGCCGGAGCGGCCGATCTCGTACTGACCGGGGCGGAGCTGGCGTTGCTTCCCTGAGCGACAGGGCGATCAGAGCACTCAGACGGACACCGGCTCGCGCTCCTGCTGATCGGAAGCGTCCTGCTGCGCGTCGCCCTTGTCGCGGCGCGGCAGCAGGACGGCGACGAGGACGGTTCCCACGCCCAGGATGACCGCGCCGATGAGGCTGGTGTGGGCGACGGCATCGGAGAAGGCGGAGCCGACCGCGTGGCTCATCTGCTGGGCACCGGCGCCCAGTTGCTCGGCCTGGGCCTTCAGCTGGGACGCCTGCTGCGGGGTTCCCGCGTGCAGCGCCTGGGCGCCGAGCTGCTTGGCCTGTTCGCCGATGCCCTGGGCGACGGCGTATCCGGCGCCGACCGAGTCCTGCGCGGTGGCGAGCGCGGAGGCGGGCAGCTTGGAGCCCGCGGTCGCGTCCGCGAGGTGCGAGGAGTAGGAGCCGGCGAGCACCGAGCCGAGGATGGCGATGCCGAGCGAGCCGCCGAGTTCGAGCGAGGTGTCGTTGACCGCGCCGCCGACGCCGAGCTCGGCCTCCGGGAAGGCGCCCATGATCGCGTCGGTGCAGGGCGACAGGGCGAGTCCGATGGCGACGCCGAGGATGATCAGCGGGGCGAGGAAGTCGCCGTACCCGGAACCGGCGTCGATGCGGGTGAGCAGCGCGAGCGCGACGGTTCCGGCGACCATGCCCGCGGTGACCGTGACCTTCATGCCGAGCCGCGGCGTGAGGAACCCGGTGAGCGCGGAGCCCACGAAGACCGCGCCGGCCAGCGGCAGCATGCGGATGCCGGTCTCAAGCGGGGTGTAGCCGAGCACGAACTGGAGGTGCTGGGTCAGGTAGTAGAAGGCGCCGAAGACCGCCAGGAAGAAGAGCGCGACGGCGAGCAGCGAGCCGGAGAACATCCGGTGCGCGAAGCGGCGTACGTCCAGGACGGGCCGCGGGTGGCGCAGCTCCCACAGCACGAAGACCACGAAGCCGAGCCCGGCGACGACGGCGGCGGATATCGCCTTGGCGTCCCAGCCGAAGTGCGGGCCCTGGATGATCATGTAGACGAGCGCGCCGACGGAGACGACCGAGAGCAGGCCGCCGACGTAGTCGATGCGGTCGTGGTGGGCGGCCTTGGACGGCGGTACGAGGACGAACGCGCCCAGGACCGCGAGCAGCGCGATCGGCACGTTGATCAGGAACGTCGAGGCCCAGCCGTGGTTCTCCAGGAGCGCCCCGGCGACCAGCGGACCGGCGGCGATGGCGATCCCGGCGGTCGCGGTCCACAGCAGAATCGCCTTGGCGCGCTCCGCGCGCGGGAACGTCGAGGCGAGCAGCGACAGGGTCGCCGGCATGATCAGCGCGGCGCCGACGCCCATGACGGCGCGGGACGCGATGACGCCGGTCGAGCTGTCGACGAGCGAGCCGGCCACGGACGCGCCCGCGAAGACGAGCAGGCCGAGCACGAGCGCGCCGCGCCGGCTGTACTTGTCGCCGATCGCGCCGAGCAGCAGCATCAGCGCGGCGTACGGGACCGTGTAGCCGTCGATGACCCACTGGAGGTCGGAGCTGCTGAGCCCAAGGTCCTTGGTCATGTCGGGCGCGGCGACGGTGAGGGCGGTGTTCGCCATCACGATGATCAGGAGGCTGAGGCAGAGCACGAGCAGCGCCCACCAGCGCCGCCGGTAGGGCGCCTCCATCTTCTCGACGGGCTGGTTGATGACGAGACCCACGACGTCTCACCCTTCCTCGAACTCGCTCGCCCCGGAGGTCTGGTCTGTTCCTCCGGGCCCCGCTGGGGCAGATCCACTTGCACATTGCTGTGCAACTACACAACGGTGTGCAATTTACGCCGCTGCACGCCGCTGTGCAAAATGGGGGCGTGACTGCTACCCCTGCCGCCCCTTCCGGGGGCCGCGCCGACGCGAACCGCCGCCGCATCATGGAGGTGGCCTTCGCCGAGCTGGTCCGCGACCCGGACGCGTCGATGGACCAGATCGCCCGGGCGGCGGGCGTCGTACGGCGCACGGTCTACGGGCACTTCCCGAGCCGGGACGCGCTGATCGCGGCGCTGGTGGACGAGGCGGCGGAGACCGTCGCGGACGCGCACCGCGAGGGGCGCGAAGGCGTCACCGACCCGGCCGAGGCGCTGGCCCGGGCCACCCTCGCGGTGTGGGCGATCGCCGACCGCTACCGGCTCCTGGTGGCCCTGGCCCAGCGCAGCGTCACCATGGCGGGCATCAAGCAGCGCCTCGCCCCGGTCCGCAAGGAGTGCGTGGACCTGCTCCAACTAGGCCTGCGCAAAGGCGTGTTCACCTCCCCCCTCCCCCCGGCAGCCCTTGCCTACGTGCACGAGCAGTCCCTGTTCGGCCTGATGGAGGCGGTCAACGAGGGCGCCCTGCCCGCCTCGGAAGCGGGCCGCTCGGCGGCGACGACCCTGCTGCTCTCGGCGGGGGTCCCGGCGGAGCGGACGGCGCAGGCGGTGGAGGCGGCGCTCACGCAGTAACCAGGCGGTGAGCTCCGGGCACCACCGCGACAGGAACGCCGAAGCGGCTCGTTCCTCGGACGCACGATCCCGGCGACCTCGTCCGGTCGCACGTCGGCGGCGAGCCAGGCCGGGCTCGCGGCGACGGAGTGCCCCACCACGGGCGTTTTCCAGCCGCGGCGTCGATGGCGGCGAGGCCGAGCGGCCGCACCGCTCCACCGTCTTTCAGCCTCCAGTGAATCTGTAGCGCCCGCGTAGCCCGTGAGGCCAGAGTGACGGTACGTCAACCGCCCCTCTCCCCCACGGAGTTCAGGATGCGCCGTCGTACCACCCTGAGCATGACCGCGACCGCGGCCCTCGCCCTCGCCGCCCTCGCCACCGCCCCGGCTCAGGCCGCCCCGGCCGACAAGGCGCAGGTGCTCGCCTCGTTCACCCAGACCAGCACGACCAGCTCGAACGCGTTCCAGGCCGCCCGCAACGACCAGTCCCGCTGGTCCGCGTACGGCTTCGACTGGTCGACGGACTACTGCTCGGATTCCCCCGACAACCCCTTCGGCTTCCCTTTCAAGCTGTCATGCGCACGCCATGACTTCGGCTACCGCAACTACAAGGCCGCCGGCCAGTTCCCCGCGAACAAGGCCCGCATTGACAGCGCTCTGTACGAGGACCTCAAGCGCGTCTGCAACGCGTACAGCGGCGCGAAGAAGACGTCGTGCGACGCGACGGCGTGGACGTACTACGAGGCGGTGAAGAACCTGGGCAGCTAACCCCGCCCCGCCCGCGGCCCCCCGGTTCGACCCTGCGGGGGCCGGGGCGGCAGCATGGCCCCCGTGACGCACGCACCCCACGAAGAGCCCGAGCGCGACTCCGGGCACCGGCCGCTGCCCGCCTGGCTGCGGGTTACCCAGGGCGAGACCCGGTGGACCTCGACGCTCGCCGTGCTCACCGCAGTCGGCCTGCAATGGGCGCTGCCCGAGCGGCTGAGCATCCATCCCGAGTGGCTGCTGCCCGGCCTGGAGATCGCGCTCATGGTCGCGCTGATCGCGGGCAACCCCGTACGCATCGAGCGCGCCTCGCGGCTCTACCGGCTGGCCGGGCTCGTGCTGATCGCATGTATCAGCGCGGCCAACGGCTGGTCGGCGGTGCGGCTCGTCGTCGGGCTCGTGCGGGGGCAGGAAGGCGCCGATGCCGCGGCCCTGCTGGTGACGGGCGGCGGCATCTGGCTGACCAACGTGATCGTGTTCGCGCTCTGGTACTGGGAGTGGGACCGGGGCGGTCCGGTCGCCCGGATGCAGGCGACCCGCACCTTCCCCGACTTCCTCTTCCCTCAGATGCAGAGCCCGGAGCTCGCCCCGCCGCACTGGGAGCCGGCCTTTCCGGACTATCTGTACCTGTCGTTCACCAACGCCACCGCGTTCAGCCCGACGGACGTCATGCCGCTGAACCGGTGGGCGAAGATGCTGATGATGTTGCAGTCGGCCGTGTCGCTGCTGACCGTCGTGCTCGTTGTCGCTCGCGCCGTCAACATTCTCAAGTAGGTGCCCTTCTCAAGTGGCCACCGGAGACGGCGACTTGCCCTCCTCGCGCTGCTCCGGCACGGTCTCCTCCCCCGCCGCCAGCATCCGCTCGTCGAACGGGAGGCGGCCCGCCAGGACCTCCCCGACCCGGGCCTTGTCGATCTCCTTCGTCCACGTACCGACCAGCACGCACGCCACCGCGTTGCCCGCGAAGTTGGTCAGTGCGCGCGCCTCGCTCATGAAGCGGTCGATGCCGACGATCAAGCCGACCCCGTCGACCAGTTCGGGGCGGTGCGACTGGAGCCCGCCCGCCAGGGTCGCGAGGCCCGCGCCCGTGACGCCCGCCGCGCCCTTCGAGGCGATGATCATGAAGAGGAGCAGCGAGATCTGCTCGCTCGCGCCCAGCGGCTTGCCCATCGCGTTCGCGATGAACAGCGACGACATCGTCAGGTAGATCGCGGTGCCGTCCAGGTTGAACGAGTAGCCGGTCGGCACGGTGATGCCGGCCACCGAGCGGCTCACTCCCAGGTGCTCCATCTTCGCGATGAGCCGCGGCAGCGCCGACTCGGAGGAGGACGTGGACAGGATCAGCAGGAACTCCCTGGCCAGGTACTTCAGGAGGCTGAAGATGTTCACGCCGGTCATCAGCTTCAGGATCGCGCCGAGGACCACGAAGACGAACAGGGCGCAGGTGACGTAGAAGCCGATCATGATGACCGCAAGGGCCTTCAGGGCGTCCACGCCGGTCTCGCCGACCACCCCCGCGATCGCGCCGAACGCGCCGATGGGCGCGACCCACATCACCATCGCCAGGATGCGGAAGACCAGCCGCTGGATGTGCTCGACGCCGCGCAGCACCGGCTGTCCCGCCGAGCCGAGCGCCTGGAGGGCGAAGCCGGCGAGCAGGGCGATCAGGAGGGTCTGGAGGACCTGGCCCTCGGTGAACGCGGACACCATCGTCTTGGGGATGATCCCGAGCAGGAAGTCCGCCGTCGACTCGCTGGCGCCCGCGGCCTGCTTGGCACCCGCGTGCCGCGCGGCCTCGGTCAGATGCAGACCGGAGCCGGGCTCCAGGACGTTGCCGACCAGGAGGCCGATGGCGAGCGCCACCGTCGACATGAGGAGGAAGTAGCCGAGCGCGAGGCCGCCCACGGCGCCGACCTTGGCGGCCTTTCGCACCGAGCCGACGCCGAGCACGATCGTGCAGAAGATGATGGGCGAGATCATCATCTTGATCAGGTTCACGAACCCGGTGCCGATCGGCTTCAGCTCGACGGCGACCCCCGGCGCCGCGAAGCCCACGACGATGCCGAGCACTACCGCACCGATCACGGCCAAGTAGAGATAGTGGGTGCGCTCCCGGCGCGCGGGCGGCTCTGCCACGGGGTCCACGGGGTTCCTCCTCGGTTGCGGCTTGCGGCCATGTCCCGATGGCCGATTCAGCGATCCCCGCGACTATCCAGCACACTGTGACGCCGGTCACCCTTACGTGCATTTCGTTCATGCAGATCCAGCCAGCACACTTACCGGATGCGTCTTCCCGGCCCCCGCTCCCTCGCCGGCCAGCTCTTCGCCATGCAGGTGGTCCTGGTCGCCGCGATCGTGGCGGGGTGCGCGCTCTTCTCGTACGTCACCGACCGGCACCAGGCCGAGGAGACCGCGCGGCGCCAGGCGATCGCGACCGCGACCTCCGTGGCCGCGTCCCCGGCGGTCGTCGAGGCGGCCCGCACCAAGAACCCCACGCCTGCCCTCCAGCCGTACGCGGAGACGCTGCGCACCACGACCGGCGTCGACTTCGTCGTGGTCATGGCCCCGGACGGGACCCGCTGGACACATCCCGTCCTGGGCGAGATCGGGAAGAAGTACCTCGGCGACACCGCCCCGGCACTGCGCGGGAAGACGTTCACCGAGACGCACATGGGGGTGCTCGGGCTTTCCGTACGGGTCGTGGCGCCGGTCACCGACCCGAATGATCATGGCCGGATCACCGCGCTCGTCAGCGCGGGCATCACCATCGACAAGATCAGCGAGCAGGTGCGGAAGCAGTTGGTGGCGCTGGCCGTCATGGCGGGCGGCGCGCTCGCGCTCGGCGGGCTCGGCACCTACGTGATCAACGCGCGGCTGCGCCGCCACACGCACGGCATGAACGCCGCCGAGCTGAGCCGCATGCACGACTACCACCAGGCCACCCTGCACGCGGTGCGCGAGGGGCTGCTCATGCTGGACGGGGAGCGGCGGATCGCGCTGATCAACGACGGCGGGCGCGAGCTGCTCGGGCTCGGCGGGGACGCGGTGGGCCGCCCAGTGGCCGGGCTCGGCCTGCCCACCCGGCTCACCGAGGCGCTCCTCGCCTCCGAGCCGAGGGTGGACGAGGTCCACATGACGGCCGACCGGGTCGTGGTCCTGAACACCCGGCCGGTCTCCTCCGGCGGGCGGCACGGCACCGTGGTGACCCTGCGCGACCACACCGAACTCCAGGCCCTTTCCGGCGAGTTGGACTCCGAGCGCGGCTTCACCCAGGCCCTGCGGGCGCAGGCCCACGAGGCCGCGAACCGGCTGCACACGGTGGTCTCGCTCATCGAGCTGGGCCGCGTGCCGGAAGCCGTCGAGTTCGCCACCGCCGAGCTGGAGCTGGCCCAGGCGCTCACCGACCAGGTGGTCACGGCGGTCGGCGAACCGGTGCTGGCCGCGCTGCTGCTCGGCAAGGCGGCGCAGGCCAACGAGCAAGGCGTGGAGCTGGTCCTCACCGAGGGCAGCGCGATCGGCGACGGCCTCCTTCCGGCCACGCTGCCCGCCCGCGACCTGGTCACCGTCCTCGGCAACCTGATCGACAACGCGGTGGACGCGGCGCAGGGCAGCGCGGCCGCCGAGGTCGCCGTCACGCTCACCACCGAGGACGGGCAGCTCCTGGTGCGGGTCGCGGACAGCGGGCCCGGCATCGACCCGGCCGCCGCCGAGGCCGTGTTCGAGCGGGGGTGGTCGACGAAGAGCCCGGGGCGCGGCCTCGGCCTCGCGCTGGTGCGGCTCGCGGCGGCCCGGCACGGCGGCACCATCGCACTGGATCAAAGTCCGTACGGGGGAGCCGAGTTCACCGTACGGCTGCCCATAGAGCAGGGAGTGCGCGCATGATCAGGGTGCTGGTCGTCGAGGACGATCCCGTCGCCGCCGAGGCGCACCGGCTCTACGTCGGCCGGGTGCCCGGCTTCACCGCCGTCGCGGTCGCGCACTCGCGGGCCGAGGCGCTGCGCGCCCTGGAGCGGACCGAGGTGGACCTGCTGCTGCTCGACCTGTACCTGCCGGACGGCCACGGCCTCCAGCTCGTACGGTCGCTGCGGGCGGCCGGGCACAGCGCCGATGTGGTCGCGGTGACCTCGGCCCGGGATCTGACGATGGTGCGCGAGGGCGTCTCGCTCGGGGTCGTGCAGTACGTCCTGAAGCCGTTCACGTTCCCCACGCTGCGCGACCGGCTCGTGCGGTACGCGGAGTTCCGGGCGGCGGCCGGGGAGGCGAGCGGGCAGGAGGAGGTCGACCGGGCGCTCGCCACGCTGCGCGCCCCGCAGCCCTCCGCGCTGCCCAAGGGCCTGAGCGCGCCCACCCTCCAGGCCGTCACGCGGACCTTGCGCGAGGCGCCGGAAGGGGTGACGGCCGCCGAGACCGGCCTCGCGGTCGGCATCTCTCGCATCACCGCACGCCGCTATCTGGAGCACCTGGTCACCACCGGCCGCGCCGAGCGCACCCCGCAGTACGGCCAGATCGGCCGCCCCGAGTTGCAGTACCGCTGGCTCAACTCCTCGCACAGCGACGGCAGTTGACAAGGTTGTCAGGCGGGGGTGGGCGCGGGGTTGACCTTGCCTGCGGGCGCCCTTACGTTCACCGGGCAGCCAAGTGCGGCCGTGGCCATGGCCGCACGCCTGGCCAGAGGAGGTCGTGCCCGTGCGCCCCACCGCCCCCGCCACAGACTCCGTATCCAGAACCCGACACCGGCTCTCCCTGATCCTCGCCGCCTCGCTCGCCGCCGGAATGCTCACCAGTTGCAGCAGCGGTTCGGGCAGCGACGCGAACACCGTGCGGATCGCGTACAACCGCTCCACCGACAACAAGATCCGCTTCAAGGACGCGTTCCTGGAGGACGTCAAGAAGCAGTTCGAGCAGGCGCACCCCGGCAAGAAGGTCGAGCTGGTGCCGATCCAGGCCGCCGACAACGACTACGCGGCCAAGGTCCAGCAGATGATGCGCTCGCCGAAGACCGCCCCGGACCTGGTGTACGAGGACACGTTCCGCATCAACTCCGACATCGGGGCGGGCTATCTGCGCCCGCTCGACGACTACCTGTCCCAGTGGGACATGTGGGGCCAGTTCGTCGACACCGCGAAGGCGGCGGCCAAGGCCGAGGACGGCAAGACGTACGGGGTGCCGGACGGCACGGACACCCGGGGCCTGTGGTTCAACAAGGAGATCTTCGCGAAGGCGGGCCTGCCCGCGAACTGGCAGCCCAAGAACTGGGCGGAGGTCCTCGACGCGGCGCGCACGGTGAAGCGGAAGGTCCCCGGCGTCATCCCGCTCAACGTCTACACGGGCAAGGCGGCCGGCGAGGCGGCGGCCATGCAGGGCTTCGAGATGCTGTTGTACGGGACCGGTCAGAACCCGCTGTACGACCCGGCCGCCAAGAAGTGGGTGTCGGGCTCGCAGGGCTTCAAGGACGCCCTCGACTTCGTACGGACGGTGTACGCGGAGAAGCTCGGCCCGGATCCCTCGGACGCCCTCGACCCCAACGTGGGCACGCACCTGGCGACGGACTGGATGCCGAACGGCAAGCTGGCGATCGCGCTCGACGGCTCCTGGCTCGGCCAGAACTGGATCAACAAGGGACCCAAGGAGTGGCCGGCCTGGTCGAGCACGCTCGGCCAGGCACCGATGCCGACCCAGCACGGCCAGGCGCCGGGCAAGGTCTCCATGTCGGGCGGCTGGACCTGGGCTATCCCCGCGAAGGCGGGCAACCCCGACCTCGCCTTCGACTTCGTCAAGACGATGCAGACGAAGGAGAACGCGGTGAAATGGGACGTCGCGGACGCCCAGATCGCGGTCCGCAGGGACGTGGCGGCCGACCCGACGTACCTGAACTCCATGCCGGGCATCACCTTCTTCACGGGCCTGGTCCCGTTCACGCACTACCGGCCCGCGCTGCCCGTCTATCCGCAGGTGTCGACGGCGATCGGCGAGGCGATGGAGTCGGTGACGACCGGCGGTTCGGCGGCCTCGGCCGCGAAGGCCTACGACGACCAGCTCAAGTCGATTGTCCGGTGAGCCAGTTGAGCGCATCGGCGGCTGTGACCGGCAGGCGGCGGACCCGCGCGGTGCGCTGGCTGCCGATCGCGCCCGCGACCCTGCTCCTGCTCCTTTTCCTGGCCGGGCCGATCGGCTACTGCGTCTACATCGCGTTCACGGACATGCAGCTGACCGGATCCTCGGCGGTCGACTTCGTGGGCTTCGCGAACTTCCGGCGGGCGTTCGCCGACCCCGCGTTCCGCAACGCGGTCTGGCTCACCCTCGTCTTCACCGTCCTGTCCTCGCTGGTCGGCCAGAACACGCTGGGCCTGGCGCTCGCCGCGCTGATGCGGCGGGCCTCGCGCCCGGTGCGGACGGCGACCGGGGCGCTGGTGATCACCGCCTGGGTGCTGCCGGAGATCGTGGCGGCCTTCCTGCTGTACGCCTTCTTCCGGCGCGAGGGCACGCTGAACGCGATCCTCGCCTGGCTCCATCTGCCCACCCAGAACTGGCTGTTCACGCTGCCGATCCTGGCGGTGTCGTTCGCCAACGTGTGGCGCGGCACCGCGTTCTCGATGCTGATCTACTCGGCCGCGCTCGCCGAGATCCCGAAGGACATCGAGGAGGCCGCGGAGGTCGACGGGGCGAGCGGGGCGCGCCGGTTCTGGCACATCACGCTGCCGATGATCCGCCGCTCGATCGGCACCAACCTGATGCTCAACACCCTCCAGACCCTTTCCGTGTTCGGCCTCATCTGGGCGATGACGCGCGGCGGTCCGGGCGATCGCAGCCAGACGCTGCCCGTGTTCATGTACGACCAGGCGTTCCTGAAGAGCCTGATCGGCTACGGCACGGCGGTCGCCCTGCTGCTGCTCCTGGTCGGCTCGCTGTTCTCGGTGGTCTATCTGCGGCTGATGAAGGTGGACGCGTGAGGGCCCGGCGATCGCGGCGCCGCACCCGACAGCGGCTCGCCGCCGACGCGGCCCTGCTCACGGTGGCCGCGGCCTTCGCGGTGCCGCTGCTCTGGCTGCTGCTCGCCTCCGTGGACACCCAGGCCGATCTGCGCGCACGGGTGCCGGGCTCTGCCACCCTGGACAACTTCTCGGCCGTCCTGACCCCGGACATCACGTTCACACCGATGCTCAACAGCCTTCTCCTGTGCGGGAGTTCGACCCTTCTCACGGTCGCGTGCGCGGCGCTCGCCGCGTACCCGCTCTCGCGCTACCGCTCGCGGCTTGCCCGCCCGTACCTCCTGACCATCCTGTTCACGACATGTCTGCCGATCACGGCGATCATGGTTCCGGTGTACGGGCTCTTCGTGCAGGTGAACCTCATCGACACGATGTACGGCACGGCGCTCTTCCTCGCCACCTCCCAACTCCCGTTCGCCATCTGGCTGATGAAGAACTTCATGGACGGGGTGCCGATCACCCTGGAGGAGGCCGCCTGGACGGACGGCGCCTCGATGCCGCAGACGCTGGTGCGGGTGGTGCTGCCGCTGATGGGCCCAGGTGTGACGGTCGTGACGATCTACACCTTCATCATGCTGTGGGGGAACTTCTTCGTCCCCTTCATGCTGCTGCTCTCCCCCGACCAGCTGCCGGCCTCGGTCTCCATCTTCACGTTCTTCGGGAACTACGGCTCGGTGGTCTACGGCCAGCTCGCCGCCTTCTCGATCCTCTACTCGGCGCCGGTGCTCCTGCTGTACGTCCTGATCGCGCGGCGGCTCGGCGGAGGTTTCGCGCTGGCCGGCGGGGTGAAGGGTTAGCATGCCGAGCACACGCTTACCCAACCCTTAAGTAACCCGGACGCCACCAAAACCGTACTTTCCTCCAATTCACGTTCTTTGGCGGAACACACCGTAGGCAGATGTCACTTACCGTCCTACGGTGTGCGCGTGCACCCCACCCCACCCTTCAATGCCCTCGCGGCCCGCCGACTGCGGGAAGCCCTGGGCATGGCCCCCGGCCACGTCGCCTACGGCATGCGCGCCCAGTACGGCCTCCTGGTGTCGCCCGACACCGTGATGGCGTGGGAGCGGGGGCTCGCGGCGCCCGAGGCGCGGGAGCTGACCGCACTCGCCGGCGTCCTGTGGTGCTCCCCCGGCGACCTCATGGCGGCCGCCTCGACCCTGCGCGAGCACCGCCTCGCGCGCGGTCTGTCCATCGACGACATGGCCCGCCGGGTCGGTCTCGACGCGGGGGCGTACCGGCGCATGGAGGACGCGGGGCGCTGGCGCGGCAACGAACGCCAGTCGGCAGCGCTTGCCGATCTGCTCCAGCTGCCGCTGCGCGACTACGTGACGGCCACCGGCCAGAACGCGGACCTCTCGGAGCTCCTGCGCAGCGCGGTCACCACCCGCTGGCAGGCCTACGTGAAGCCGACGGCGAAGCTGCTCCCGCTCTCGAAGCAGCAGCTGGAGCAGGTGCTCGACCAGTTGCACACCGAGTACCAGGAGAAGATGGTCGGCACGCTCAACTGGAACTCGGCCGCGGACACGGGCGACGCGGGCCGAGCCTTCCTGGACCGCATAGTGGACCGCTTCTGGGAACTGGCTCACGGCTGACCCCCTGATGAAGGGGCGGGCCCGGGGACCTTCGACCCCCGGCATTGAGGGCCGAGGTCCCGCAGGGTCCCGCTAGAAGACGGACTCCGCCTCGTACATCCGGCTGTCCGGGACCGTCTTGAGGGTGGTCACTGCGTGAGCCAGCGGCGCCATGACGATGTCCGTGCCCCGCAGCGCGGTCATGTTGCCGAAGTCGCCGCGGTGCACGGCCTCCACCGCGTGCCAGCCGAAGCGCGTCGCGAGCACGCGGTCGTACGCGGTCGGCACGCCACCGCGCTGGACGTGGCCGAGGATGACCGGGCGGGCCTCCTTGCCCAGGCGCCGCTCCAGTTCGACGGCGAGCCGGTTGCCGATGCCGGCGAAGCGCTCGTGGCCGTACTGGTCGATCGCGCCCTTCTCGTACGGCATCGAACCCTCGGCGGGGTGCGCGCCCTCGGCGACGCAGATGACGGCGAACTTCTTGCCGCGTGCGAAGCGCTCCTCGACCATCTTGACCAGGTCGTCGACCTGGAAGAGCCGCTCGGGCAGGCAGATGCCGTGGGCGCCGCCGGCCATGCCGGACTCCAGGGCGATCCAGCCCGCGTGCCGGCCCATGACCTCGACGACCATGACGCGCTGGTGTGATTCGGCGGTGGTCTTGAGGCGGTCGATGGCCTCGGTCGCCACGCCCACGGCGGTGTCGAAGCCGAAGGTGCGGTCGGTGGCGGAGATGTCGTTGTCGATGGTCTTGGGCACGCCGACGACGGGCATCCCCGCATCGGACAGCAGGCGGGCCGCGGTCAGCGTGCCCTCGCCGCCGATCGGGATGAGCGCGTCGATGCCGTAACGCTTCGCCAACTCGGCGCAGTTCTCGGACGCTTCGCGCAGCCGGTCGCGCTCCAGGCGGGCGGAGCCGAGGATGGTGCCGCCGCGGGCCAGGATGCCGCTCACCGCGTTGAGGTCGAGCGGCCGGAAGTGACCGTCGAGCAAACCCTTGAACCCGTCCTCGAAACCGATGACTTCGTCGCCGTGGCCGACCACGGCTCGGTGCACGACCGACCGGATCACTGCGTTCAAGCCGGGGCAGTCGCCGCCTGCGGTGAGAACTCCGATGCGCATCGTGGTCAATCTCCTGCTTCGCTGGTCCAGGGACGTCACGCCCGAATCCCCCGTAACGTGAGCAATTCAGATTGTCCCACGCACCTTGGGCCACCCGCCCATCCAGCTACTCCGACCATGATGGACCGGGGGTCTTCCGACCCTCCCGCCGGGCCTTTCGTCCGGCGGGCGCCCTATCCATCCGCAGAGGTATTGTCAAGGGGGCAAGACCGCCCTATATGGACAATTTCCTGCAACGCAGAACAGGAGAGCACGCGTGACGCGCAGCGTGTACGTGACCGGGATCGACCGGGGAGACGGCCGCCAGGTCATCGAGCTGGGAGTCATGGAGCTCCTGACCCGCCAGGTGGACCGGGTCGGCGTCTTCCGCCCCCTGGTGCACGACGGACCGGACCGCCTGTTCGACCTGCTCCGCGCCCGCTACCGGCTGGCGCAGGACGCGGCCACCGTGTACGGGATGGACTACCACGAGGCGTCCGCGCTCCAGGCCGAGCAGGGTACCGACGAACTCGTCTCGCGGCTCGTCGACCGCTTCCACCAGGTGGCCCGCGACTACGAGGTCGTCCTGGTCCTCGGCACCGACTTCGCCGACACCCAGCTCCCCGACGAGCTGGCGCTGAACGCCCGGCTCGCCAACGAGTTCGGCGCCTCGGTGATACCCGTGGTCGGCGGCAAGGGCCAGACCGCCGAGTCCGTACGGGCCGAGGCGCGCAACGCGCACCGGGCCTACGACGGGCTCGGCTGCGACGTGCTCGCGATGGTGGTGAACCGGGTCGCCCCGGCCGACCGTCACGAGATCGAGGAGCGCCTGAAGGCCCGCCTCCCCGTGCCCTGCTACGTCCTGCCGGACGAGCCCGCGCTCTCGGCACCCACCGTCGCCCAGATCACCGCGGCCCTGGACGGCACGGTGCTGCTCGGAGACGACGCGGGGCTCGCGCGCGACGCCCTCGACTTCGTCTTCGGCGGCGCCATGCTGCCGAACTTCCTGAACGCCCTGACCCCGGGCTGCCTGGTCGTGACCCCGGGCGACCGCGCCGACCTGGTCGTCGGCTCGCTCGCCGCGCACAGCGCGGGCACCCCGCCGATCGCGGGCGTCCTCCTCACCCTCGACGAGCGGCCCGGCGAGGCGATCCTGACGCTCGCCGACCGGCTCGCGCCGGGCACCCCGGTGGTCGCGGTCAGCCACGGCTCCTTCCCCACCGCGCAGGAACTCTTCGCCCTGGAAGGGAAGTTGAACGCGGCGACCCCCCGCAAGGCGGAGACCGCGCTCGGTCTCTTCGAGCGGCACGTGGACACCGCCGACCTGCTGCGCCGGGTCTCGGTGGCCCGCAGCGGCCGGGTCACCCCGATGATGTTCGAGCACGAGCTCCTGGAGCAGGCCCGCTCGAACCGCCGCCGGGTCGTGCTGCCCGAGGGCACCGAGGACCGGGTGCTGCGCGCGGCCGACGTACTCCTTCGCCGGGACGTGTGCGAGCTGACGCTGCTCGGAGACGTCGAGGCGATCCGCAAGAAGGCCGCCGACCTCGGCATCGACGTCACCAAGTGCCAGATCATCGACCCGGCGACCTCCGAGCTTCGCCAGGGTTTCGCCGAGCGCTACGCCCAGCTGCGCGCCCACAAGGGCGTCACCGTGGAGCTGGCGTACGACGTGGTCGCGGACGTGAACTACTTCGGCACGCTGATGGTCCAGGAGGGCCTGGCCGACGGCATGGTGTCGGGCTCGGTGCACTCCACCGCCGCGACCATCCGCCCCGCCTTCGAGATCATCAAGACCAAGCCGGACGCCTCGATCGTCTCCTCGGTCTTCTTCATGTGCCTCGCCGACAAGGTGCTGGTGTACGGCGACTGCGCGGTCAACCCGGACCCGAACGCCGAGCAGCTCGCGGACATCGCGGTACAGGCGGCCGCCACCGCCCAACAGTTCGGCGTGGACCCGCGGATCGCGATGCTGTCGTACTCGACCGGCACCTCGGGCTCGGGCGCCGACGTGGACAAGGTGCGCGAGGCCACCAAGCTGGTGCGCGAGGCCCAGCCCGAGCTGCGCATCGAGGGGCCGATCCAGTACGACGCGGCCGTCGAGCCGACGGTCGCCGCGACCAAGCTGCCGGAGTCGGAGGTGGCCGGGCAGGCGACCGTGCTGATCTTCCCGGACCTCAACACCGGCAACAACACCTACAAGGCCGTGCAGCGCTCGGCCGGCGCCGTGGCCGTGGGCCCGGTCCTCCAGGGTCTGCGCAAGCCGGTCAACGACCTGTCGCGCGGCGCCCTCGTCCAGGACATCGTCAACACCGTCGCCATCACGGCCATCCAGGCCCAGGCGCAGGAGCAGGAGGCCTCCGCATGACCACCGCCAACCAGGGCACCCGCGTCCTCGTCCTCAACTCCGGGTCCTCGTCGGTGAAGTACCAGCTCCTCGACATGTTCGACTCCTCGCGCCTCGCCGTCGGCCTGGTCGAGCGGATCGGCGAGGAGACCTCGCGGCTCAAGCACACCCCGTTGGCCACCGGTGGCTCCTCGCGCGAGCAGAACGGCCCGATCGCCGACCACGCGGCGGCGCTCAAGGCGGTCGCCGCGGAGCTCGCGGCCGACGGACTCGGCCTGGATTCCCCGGAGTTGGCGGCCATCGGCCACCGCGTCGTGCACGGCGGGCTGAAGTTCAGCGCGCCGACCGTGATCACGGACGAGGTCATGGCGGAGATCGAGCGCCTGGTGCCGGTCGCCCCGCTGCACAACCCGGCGAACATCACCGGCATCCGCACCGCGCAGGCCCTTCGCCCGGACCTGCCGCAGGTCGCCGTCTTCGACACCGCCTTCCACACGACGATGCCGGAGTCCGCGGCCCGGTACGCGATCGACGTGGCGACGGCCGACGAGCACCGCATCCGCCGCTACGGCTTCCACGGCACCTCGCACGCGTATGTGTCGCGGGAGACGGCGAAGCTGCTCGGCAAGGCGCCCGAGGACGTCAATGTGATCGTGCTGCACCTGGGCAACGGCGCCTCCGCCTCGGCGGTGCGCGGCGGCAGGTGCGTCGACACCTCGATGGGGCTCACCCCCCTCGAAGGCCTGGTCATGGGCACTCGTTCCGGTGACATCGACCCGGCGGTCACCTTCCATCTCAAGCGCGTCGCCGGAATGTCGGCGGACGACATCGACGTGCTGCTCAACAAGAAGAGCGGCCTGGTGGGCCTGTGCGGCGACAATGACATGCGGGAGATCCGCCGCCGCTGCGACGAAGGCGACGAGAAGGCACAACTCGCGTTCGACATCTACATTCACCGCCTGAAGAAGTACATAGGCGCCTATTACGCCGTGCTCGGCAAGGTCGACGCGATCGCGTTCACGGCGGGTGTCGGCGAGAACGCCGCCCCGGTCCGCGAGGCCGCGGTCGCCGGTCTGGAGGAGCTGGGCCTGGCGGTGGACGGCGAGCTCAACGCCGTACGGTCCGACCGGCCGAGGCTGATCTCCCCGGAGTACGCCCGGGTCGCGGTGGCCGTGGTGCCGACGGACGAGGAGCTGGAAATCGCCCAGCAGACGTATGCCCTGGTGGCTCCGGCGCTGAATTCCTGACCGGATTTCCGGTTTGCCTGGACGACACCTGAGCGTCATCCCGCCCATTTGTACATTCCACCAGACGGAATATTCCGCAGCGAAACAAACCGATAGGATCCGCCTTATGCGCCGTTCCAAAATCGTCTGCACACTGGGCCCCGCCGTCGACTCTCATGAGCAGCTCGTCGCTCTGATCGAGGCCGGCATGAGCGTGGCCCGCTTCAACTTCAGCCACGGCTCCCAGGCCGAGCACCAGGCCCGCTACGACCGGGTCCGCAAGGCCGCCGAGGAGACGGGCCGCGCGGTGGGCGTGCTCGCCGACCTCCAGGGCCCCAAGATCCGGCTGGCGAAATTCGCCGAGGGGCCGGTCGAATTGGTCCGGGGTGACGAGTTCACGATCACCGCCGAGGACGTCCCGGGCGACAAGTCGATCTGCGGCACCACCTACAAGGGCCTGCCGGGCGACGTCGCCAAGGGCGACCCGATTCTGATCAACGACGGCAACGTCGAGCTCAAGGTCGTCGCGGTCGACGGCCCCCGGGTGAAGACCATCGTCATCGAGGGCGGTGTCATCTCCGACCACAAGGGCATCAACCTGCCCGGTGCGGCGGTCAACGTCCCGGCGCTGTCCGAGAAGGACATCGAGGACCTGCGGTTCGCCCTGCGGATGGGCTGCGACCTGGTCGCGCTCTCCTTCGTGCGCGACGCCGACGACGTCAAGGACGTCCACAAGGTCATGGACGAGGTCGGCCGCCGCGTGCCGGTCATCGCCAAGGTCGAGAAGCCGCAGGCCGTCGCCAACATGGAGGGCGTCGTCGCCGCCTTCGACGGTGTGATGGTGGCCCGTGGCGACCTCGCCGTCGAGTACCCCCTTGAGAAGGTCCCGATGGTGCAGAAGCGCCTCGTGGAGCTCTGCCGCCGCAACGCCAAGCCGGTGATCGTCGCGACCCAGATGATGGAGTCGATGATCACCAACTCGCGGCCGACCCGCGCCGAGGCGTCCGACGTCGCCAACGCGATCCTGGACGGCGCGGACGCGGTCATGCTGTCCGCCGAGTCCTCGGTGGGCGCGTACCCGATCGAGACGGTCAAGACGATGTCGAAGATCGTCGAGGCGGCCGAGGAGGAGCTCCTGTCCAAGGGCCTCCAGCCGCTGGTGCCGGGCAAGAAGCCGCGCACGCAGGGCGGTTCGGTGGCCCGCGCCGCCTGCGAGATCGCGGACTTCCTGGACGGCAAGGCACTGGTCGCGTTCACCAAGTCCGGCGACACGGCCCGCCGCCTGTCCCGCTACCGCACCTGCCAGCCGATCCTCGCGTTCACCACGGACCCGAGCACCCGCAACCAGCTCGCGCTGAGCTGGGGCGTCGAGACCCACGTCGTCCCGCACGTGGACTCCACCGACGCGATGGTCGACCTGGTCGACGCCGAGCTGCTCAAGCTCAAGCGCTACAACAAGGGCGACACCATGGTCATCACGGCCGGTTCGCCCCCCGGCATCCCCGGCACCACCAACATGGTCCGGGTGCACCACCTGGGCGGCGGCGAGAAGGAATAGCCGTCGGCCGTACGTCCTTGGAGGGCGGCATCCCGTCGTGTACGGGTGCCGCCCTCCGGCGTGTCCGCGCCGAGCCGCACGGATCCGGCGTGCGGGCCACACCCGTGTCCGGGACCGGACGGGCTGGCGCGCTTGTCCGTTCCATGAACAAGGCGTGGCAAATTCCACGGGCGGACGAGTCAATTCCGTGACAACTCCTGGGGTACGTTCTGGTGCATGCGTCTTCCCATATCGCCGCAGGTCCGGCGCGCACTCGTGGCGCTCACCGCCACCGCGGTCACCGCGGGCACCGCCGCCGGTCCGGCCGTGGCGAGCGGTCACCCCGCGAAGCCGCCCAAGTCGGCGACTCCGGGGGCACCCGGCGGCGAGGCGAAGAAGGAGCCGCCGGCCGGCATGTCGCAGGCGGGCGGCGCGCAGTTGGGCAAGCCGGGTGATCAAGTGGGCGCGGGCGCACCGGCCTTGCCCCCCGGCCTCTCCGCGCTCTCCTGGGTCGTGGCGGACGCCGACACCGGCCAGGTCCTCGCGGCGAAGAACGCGCACTGGCCGCTCCCCCCGGCCAGCACCCTGAAGATGCTCTTCGCGGACACCGTGCTGCCCGGGGTGCCGCACGACGCGAGCCGCAAGGTCAGCGACGAGGACCTCAAGGGCATGGGCGACGGCAGCAGCGCGGTGGGCATCGTGCCCGGCCAGACGTACAAGGTGCCCGACCTGTGGCGCGGGGTGTTCCTGCGCTCGGGCAACGACGCGGTGCACGTCCTCGCGGCGATGAACGGCGGCGTGGACAAGACCGTCGCCGACATGCAGAGGAAGGCCGAGGGCCTCGGCGCCAAGGACACCCACGTCCTGAGCCCGGACGGCTACGACGCCCCCGGCCAGGTCTCATCGGCGTACGACCTGGCCCTGTTCCTGCGCTCGGGCCTCAAGAACAAGGACTTCAAGGAGTACTGCGGCACGGCCTCGGCCGACTTCCCCGGCGGCCCCAACACCAAGGGCAAGCCGTTCGGGATCTCCAACACCAACCGCCTGCTGTCCGGCATCGAGGGCGTCGCCAAGTACCCCGGCCTGATCGGCGGGAAGAACGGCTACACCACCAACGCGGGCAACACCCTGGCCGAGGCGGCCCAGCGGGACGGCCACACCCTGGTGGTGACGGTGATGAACCCGCAGGAGAACACGCGCGACAAGGTCTACACCGAGATGCGCCAGCTCCTGGACTGGGGCTTCACGGCGGTCGGCAAGGCCACCCCGGTCGGCACCCTCGACCAGGCCCTGCCGTCGGCTGGCCGGGGCGCGGGCGCTCGGGGCGGTCGGAGTGGAGCTCGGCAGCGTGTTGGCGCTCTGCGGGGAATCGGGCCTGGGGGACGATCTGGGGGCGGGGGTGGGGGGGGGGGGGGGGGGCGTCTTTTTCCTCACCCGCCGCAAGAAGACGAGGTCTCAGACCGACGCGGTGATCTGAGCCGGGGTCCCCGCGCCCAGCATCCAGTCGATGACCTGGGCGGCCGTGTACGGTCGGCCGTCCGGGCTGATGTCGTCGAGGAACCCGAGGTCCTGCCCGATGGTGACGACGGGCGGCTCGCTCACCCCGCGGGGCCTGCGCTGCCCGAGCCCCACGGTCGCGAGCAGCCCGTTGCACAGACACACCCGCCCGGCGGTGTCCACGGCGTCACCGCCCTTGCGTACGTACGCGGCGATCGGCTCGGCGGCACAGCGGTAGACGAGCTCCCCGCTCGCCGCGCGGGCCGGCGTGCGCAGATAGCCGAGATCGCACACGGGCCGCCTGGCCGCCCGTACGGCCTCCTCGGACAGGGTCCCGGGAAGCTCGGCCACCTTGAACGGGAAGGCCGTCGGCGAGGCACGCGGGTCGTTGCGCACCCGCAGCGTCCCGGCCCGGGACCGCCCCCTCAACTCCGTCCGCAGATCGTCCCGCAGGCCCGACTCCTCGCAGAGCGCGAACACGCTGCCGAGCTGCACTCCGACCGCCCCGAGCGCCCGCGCCCCGGCCAGCCGCTCGGGGTGCGCGGCTCCGCCCGCGAGCCAGAACGGAATGCCGAGGGCCGCGACCTTGGCGAGGTCGGGATGATCGCGCGGCCCGTACACGGGCTCGCCCTCCGCATCCAGCGAGAGCTTCCCGCGCGGCGGGGCACTGTGCCCGCCGGCCCGGTGCGTCTCGATGACGAACCCGTCGGGCCGGGTCGCCGGATCCCGCACGAGGTAGGAGGCGAGGACAGGCAGCGAGACGATGGCAAGCACGTCGGGCCGCCTCAACTGGCATGCCTGATCCGGAAGTTGAGCCATGAGCCCACCCCGCGGATCGAAGGTGTACGGAAGCGCTTCCTCGTCCCCCTCCACCGTAACCAGGGTGGTGACGGGCTCCGCGCGGGCGAGTCGCGAGGCGAGGGCGGGGATCTGCCCGGGGATCCCGGCGCCGACCAGGACGTGGTCGACCCCGGCGAGCATCGCGCCGAACAGGGCGGGCGCGGTGGCGAGCTGGATCTTCGCGAGGTAGTTGACGCCGACGGGCCCGTCATGGCCCTCCTTGGCGAGCCACACCTCGACGAAGTTGCCGAGCACGGTGAGGAGTTCGGCGCGCTCGCCCCGGTCGACCCGCAGCCGGGCCATGGCCCGCATCCGCTCGCCGGGCGCGAGCCCGCCCTCGACGAAGAACCGCTCGACGACGTACGCGGCGGCCTCCGGCACGGGAAAGGCGGCGAG
>NZ_LGDD01000005.1 GCF_001279695.1 Streptomyces sp. WM6378 | reverse complement strand
GGGGTGGGCCACCCCAAACCCTCAGCTCAGGGCGGCCCTGCGGGCGGCGGTCTCCCCACCCCGCCCCTCCCCGAAACCCTCCGGGGGCGGGGTGGAAAAGGCCCACCCCGGGGCTCCGCCCCGACCCCCGGTGGGGGCCCCGCCCCCTGCACCCCCGCTCGCACCTGAGCGGCGCTCGTCCTCAATCGCCGGACAGGCTGGGGTGCCTGCACGGGCGGCGCGCACGAGGCCGGACGGGCTGGGGCACGCACCCCGCCAGGGCTGGTGCCGCCAGGGGCGCGGGGAACTGCGCGACCAGCCACCCACGATCCGCACCCGAAACAACCACACACAACCCGCCCCCAACCCGACCCCACCCACCCCCGGAGGGTCTGGGGAAGGGGCGGGGAGGGGCCATCGACGGCTGGGGCGGAGCCTCAGCGCCCCCGCCGGGCCACGGCGACCCACCTCCAGCCCCTCCGGCGTTTGAGGAGCGGGGGCGTGGGGGGGGCAGGGCTCCCACACCTCGGCCGGGCCAGGGTCAGCGGGATGCGCGGTTGACCGCCGAGATGACCGCCTTCAGCGATGCCCGCGTCGTGTTGGCATCGATGCCGATGCCCCACAGCACGACCCCGTCGATGGCGCACTCGATGTACGACGCGGCCTGCGCGGACGCACCCTCGCTCATCGTGTGCTCCTGGTAGTCCAGCAGCCGCGCGTCGACCCCGATCGCGGCCAGCGCCTCGAAGAAGGCCGAGATCGGGCCGTTGCCGGTGCCGGTCAGGACCGTGTCCTGGCCGTCGACGACCGCCTCGACGGTCAGCGTGTCGCGGCCGTCCTTGTCCGTCGTCGTCTGACCCGAGCGCAGCTGGATGCGACCCCAACGAGCGGCGGCGTTCTGCGGGTTGGGCAGGTACTCGTCCTGGAAGACCGACCAGATCGCGGCCGGGGTGACCTCGCCGCCCTCGGAGTCCGTCTTCTGCTGGATGATCTTCGAGAACTCGATCTGCATCCGGCGCGGCAGGTCCAGCTTGTGGTCGTTCTTCAGGACGTAGGCGATTCCGCCCTTGCCCGACTGCGAGTTGACCCGGATGACGGCCTCGTACGAGCGGCCGACGTCCTTCGGGTCGATGGGCAGGTACGGAACCGCCCATTCGATCTCGTCCACCGTCTTGCCCGCGGCGGCCGCGTCCGCCTGCATCGCGTCGAAGCCCTTCTTGATGGCGTCCTGGTGGGAGCCGGAGAAGGCGGTGTAGACCAGGTCGCCCGCGTAGGGGTGGCGCGGGTGGATCTCCATCTGGTTGCAGTACTCACTCGTCCGACGAATTTCATCGATCTGGGAGAAGTCGATCTGCGGGTCCACGCCCTGGCTGAACAGGTTCATGCCCAGGGTCACCAGGTCGACGTTGCCGGTGCGCTCGCCCTGGCCGAACAGGCAGCCCTCGATGCGGTCCGCGCCGGCCATGATCGCCAGCTCGGCGGCCGCCACCGCCGTACCGCGGTCGTTGTGGGGGTGCACGGACAGGCACACGTACGCGCGGCGCGACAGGTTGCGGCTCATCCACTCGAAGCGGTCCGCGTGCGTCGAGGGGGTCGAACGCTCCACCGTGGCGGGCAGGTTGAGGATGATCTCGCGGCCCTCCTCGGGCTGCCAGACGTCGCACACCGCCTCGCAGACCTCCAGCGCGAAGTCCAGTTCGGTGTCCGTGAAGATCTCGGGCGAGTACTGGTAGCCGAAGATCGTCTCGTCGCCCAGGATCTTGTCCGCGTACTCCATGACCAGCCGGGTGCCGTCCACGGCGATCTGCTTGACCTGGTCCTTGGTGCCGCGGAAGACGACCCGGCGGAAGGTGGGGGCGGTCGCGTTGTACAGGTGCACGGTCGCGCGGTGGGCGCCGCGCAGGGACTCCACCGTGCGCTCGATCAGCTCTTCGCGGGCCTGGGTCAGGACGGAGATCGTCACGTCCTCGGGGATCGCGCCCTCTTCGATGATGGAGCGCACGAAGTTGAAGTCGGTCTCGCCGGAGGAGGGGAAGCCGACCTCGATCTCCTTGTAGCCCATGCGCACCAGCAGGTCGAACATCTCGCGCTTGCGGGCCGGGCTCATCGGGTCGATCAGGGCCTGGTTGCCGTCTCGCAGGTCGGTCGACAGCCAGCGCGGGGCCTTGGTGATCCGGCCGTTCGGCCAGGTGCGGTCGGGGATGTCCACGGCGTCGTACTGACCGTACTTGTGGATCGGCATCCCGGACGGCTTCTGCGTCTGGGTGGCGTTGGTGACGGGGGTCGGGCGACCAACGGGCTGAGACATGGCGTGCGGCTCCTCGATGCTTGGCGAGAGGGACGGCCGACTGTCGAGCGCAACACCAAGATCCCGCGGGGAGGGGGTCGGCCTACGACTACAGGCCCTCGCCGCGGCAGCTAAGGAGAAGCAGCCCGATACGCATGATGCCGCAGCCTAGCCGAGGGACGGCGCGAGCGCCGGTCCCGTATCAGTATGCGGGACACCGAAACCGATTCGGACAAAAGGTGACGTATGCCTCGCCATCGGCATCTCGTGGGCACGAATGGCCGGGAACAGTCGTAGAGAAAGCACGCTTCACAATCATGGTGGCGACTAGTGACAGCACCATGACCCAGTGCCACATTGCCCGGCATGGACGCCACCACCAACCCGGTTTTCTGCACCATCATTCCGCCCCACGTCTTCGACCGGCTCATCGAGGCCGAGGACCCCGCGCTCGCGCGCATCGCCCGCAGGACCTTCATCGCGGACGCCGCCCAGCGCACCGAACGCCGGCTGACCACCGTCCTCGGCGCCGAGCCGGTCCCGCCGCTCGCGGGCGCGGCCGCCGACCAGCCGCAGCGCACCGTCTACGACGCCCAGCACACCACCACCCTGCCCGGCCACAAGGTCCGCGGCGAGGGTGAGCAGCCCGTCCAGGACGCGACCGTGAACCGCGCGTACGCGGGGCTCGGGGCGACCTTCGAGCTGTACCTCAAGGCGTACCAGCGGCATTCGATCGACGGCAACGGGATGCCCCTGAACGCGTCGGTCCACTTCGACCACAGCTACAACAACGCCTTCTGGAACGGCACCCAGATGGTGTTCGGCGACGGTGACGGCCAGATCTTCCTGGACTTCACGCTGCCCGTGGACGTCATCGGCCACGAGCTCACCCACGGCGTCACCCAGCACACCGCTAACCTCACCTACTTCGGCCAGCCGGGCGCCCTGAACGAGTCCATGTCGGACGTCTTCGGCTCGCTCGTCAAGCAGTACTCCCTCGACCAGGACGCCCACCAGGCCGACTGGCTCATCGGCGCGGGCCTGCTCGCGCCCGGCGTCCACGGCGACGCGCTCCGCTCGATGAAGGCCCCGGGAACGGCGTACGACGACGTCGTGCTCGGCAAGGACCCGCAGCCCGCCACGATGGACCACTACGTGACCACGGGCCGCGACAACGGCGGCGTGCACATCAACTCGGGCATCCCCAACCACGCCTTCTACCTGCTGGCCGACGCGCTCGGCGGCAAGGCCTGGGAGCGGGCCGGGCAGATCTGGTACGACGTGCTCACCGGCGGGCACCTCGGCACGCAGGCGATGTTCAAGGACTTCGCGAAGCTCACGGTGGCCGCGGCCAAGGCGCGCTACGGCGACGGCGCGGAGTACCAGTCGGTGCAGAAGGCCTGGTCGCAGGTGGGGGTCCCGACCTCCTGACGCGCACCCGCTGACGTAGTGGACAGGGGCTGCTAGACAGAGGCCATGCGTATCCAGGTTTCCCGCACAGGAGGATTCGCCGGCATCGAGCGCCGGGCCGAGGTCGACACCTCGGGCCGGCCCGATGCCGCCGAATGGCACGCCCTGGCGAAGGCGGCGCTCGACGGGGGCCACGCCGAGCCGTCGATCGGCGTGCCGGACGGCTTCCACTACGAGATCACCGTGGACGGCCGGACGGTGCACTGCGCCGATCCGCGCCTGACCGAGGCCCAACGCGCCCTGATCACCAGGGTGTTGAAGGAAGGCGCGTAGGCGGCGCCGAAACCGGGGTGCGGGCCGGCCGGGCGGCTGCTTTGATGCGCACCATGAGCCTGCCTGCCCGCACCCAGTTGGACGACCTTGAGCGCTACTACGATGCGGCGCCCAGGAGTTCGGCCCGCGCCGAGGACTTCGGTCCGCTGACCCTCTTCGTCCGCGAGGGCGCGGGCTGGCCCTTCTACGCACGGCCCGCCCTCGGCCACGCCGGGCCGGTGACGGCCGCCGATGTCGACCGGGTGCGGGCCCGCCAGCGCGAGCTGGGCGCGCCCGAGGCCTTCGAGTGGGTCGCCGAGGTGAGCCCCGGGCTGCGCGCAGCGGTCGAGGAGTCGGGCCTCGCGGTGCACGAGCACCCGCTGATGGTGCTGGACCCCGAGGCGCCGACCGCCGAGCCCCACCCCCTGGTCCGTGTGCTGGGCCCGGCCGATCCGCTGCTGCACGCGGCCCTGGTCGTGCCCCATCTCGCATTCTCCGCGCCCGGTACGGGAGTCGGCCCGGCGGGCCCGGCCGAGCTGGCCGCCGAGATCACCGCCCGCGCCGGCGACGGCCGGTCCTGCCAGGTCGCCGAGCGGATCCGGGCGGGCCGCACGGCGCTGGCGGCGGCGATCGAGGACGGCCTTCCGCTCTGCTCCGGGATGCACAACCCGGTGGGCCCGGTCACCGAGATCGTCGGGGTCGGCACGCTGCCCGCCGCGCGGCGCCGGGGCCTTGGGCGTGCGGTCACCGCGGCCCTTGTCGCGGACGCGCGGGCCCAGGGGGCGGCGACGGTCTTTCTGTCGGCGGGCGACGCGGACGTGGCCCGGATGTACGCGACCTTGGGGTTCCGCCCGGCGGGCACGGCCCTGATCGCCGAACCGGCCGACGCCTGACGGCCATTGAGAGCAGCCGCGCTTCGGCCCGGCCGCGCGGGCGCCCTCGGCGCGTAGATCGACTCCCCTTGCGCACGCCGCACCCTCATGCGTACAGTGTGCGCATCGGGAGCACGGGGTACGCATCACTGGAGGGGAAGCGGCATGTCGAAGAACGTGAGCTGGGACGAGCGGGGCAACTGGCGGGCCGAGGGCGAGTGGGGCGCCGACGACTCCGGCGGTGAGCGCGTCCACCTCGACCAGTGGCAGGCGAAGCTCGACCGGCTGCGCCAGACCCACCACGTGCCCGGTGCCACCCTCGCCGTGCTCACCGGCGGCAAGATCCACGAGCTGGCGAGCGGGATACTGCACACCGGCACCGGCGTGGAAGCCACCACCGATTCGGTCTTCCAGCTCGGCTCCCTCGCCAAGACGTACACCGCGACCCTGGTCATGCAGCTCGTCGACGCGGGCAAGCTGGACCTGGACGCGCCGGTCCGCGAGGTGCTCGCGGACTTCACCGTCGCCGACGAGGAGGCGAGCCGGACCATCACGCCGCGCCAACTGCTCTCCCACACCAGCGGCCTGACCTGCGACTTCACCTTCGACTCCGGGCGCGGTGACGACTGCCTTGAGCTGTACGTCGACGCCGCCAAGGGGGTCGCCCTTGACTGCCCGTCCGGCAGCGCCTGCTCCTACAGCAGCCTCGGCTTCAACGTGCTCGGCCGCATGATCGAGGTGATCACCGGCACGACCTGGGACCAGGCGCTCAAGGACCTGCTGCTCGCCCCGCTCGGCGTGACCCACACGATGACGCTGCCCGAGGAGGCGCTCAGCTTCCGGGCCGCGATGGGCCACCTCGGCGAGTACGGCGAGGACCCCGCCCCGGCGCCGGCCTGGGACATGATGCCGCGCTCGGCGGGCCCGTACGGACGCGTCATCGCCAGCGCCGGTGACGTGGCCCGGCTCGCGCAGCTGCACCTCGCCGGCGGCACCGCCCCCGACGGGACGCGGGTGCTGACCCCGGGCAGCGTCTCCGCGATGCAGACCCGCGAGGTCGACTCCCCCGACAAATGGACCGTCCACGCGGACGGCTGGGGCCTGGGCTGGACTCTGTACGACTGGAACGGCATCACGGGCTTCGGCCACGACGGCGCCTCGATCGGCCAGTACGGCTTCCTGCGCGTGGTGCCGAGCGCCGGTGTCGCGGTGGTGCTCCTGACCAACGGCGGCGACGCGCGCCGCCTCTACGAGGAGCTTTTCGCCGACCTCCTCGGCGAGCTGGCCGGCGTCCGGATGCCCGCGCCGTTCGGGCCGCCGGCCGAGCCGGTCGAGGTGGACTTCGCGCCGCTCACCGGCACGTACGAGCGCGAGGGCGTCCTCATCACCGTCTCCGAGCCGGAGGACGGCAAGCCGCACCTGGTGTACGAGTTCGTCGGTGGCATGAAGGACTTCTCGCCACCGCTGGAGATGGACCTCGTCGCGGTCACGGACAAGGTGTTCGCGGGCGCGGGCTCCGGCGCGTACAGCGCGGACTGGATGCCGGTCGTCTTCTCCACCCTCCAGGACGGCACGGCCTGCTGCTACATCGGCATGAGGTGCGCGCCGAAGGTGGCGTAGCCCTCGCCGCGACGCGAAGACCCCCGCCGGGCAGGGCCTCGGCGGGGGTCTTCGGTTGCGTCGGTGTGCTCAGAACCCGAGCTTGCGGAGCTGCTTGGGGTCGCGCTGCCAGTCCTTGGCGACCTTGACGTGCAGGTCGAGGAAGACCGGCGTGCCGAGGAGTGCCTCGATGTGCTTGCGGGACTTCATGCCGACCTCCTTCAGGCGCTTGCCCTTGGGGCCGATGATGATGCCCTTCTGGCTGGGGCGCTCGATGTAGACGTTGGCGTGGATGTCCAGGAGCGGCTTGTCGGCGGGCCGGTCCTCGCGCGGAATCATTTCCTCCACGACGACGGCGATGGAGTGCGGCAGCTCGTCCCGTACGCCTTCGAGGGCGGCCTCGCGGATCAGCTCGGCGACCATGACCTGCTCGGGCTCGTCTGTGAGGTCGCCCTCGGGGTAGAGCGGCGGGCTGTCGGGCAGCAGCGGGATGATCAGGTCCGCGACGAGCTGGACCTGCTGGTCGCCGACCGCCGACACCGGCACGATCTGCGCCCACTCGAAGCCGAGCTCCTTGGAGAGCTGGTCCACGGCGATGAGCTGCTCGGCGAGCGTCTTGGAGTCGACCAGGTCGGTCTTGGTGACGATCGCGATCTTGGGGGTCTTCTTGATCCCGGCGAGTTCCTTGGCGATGAACTTATCGCCGGGGCCGAGCTTCTGGTCGGCGGGCAGGCAGAAGCCGATCACGTCGACCTCGGCCCACGTGGTGCGGACCACGTCGTTGAGGCGCTCGCCGAGCAGGGTGCGCGGCTTGTGGAGGCCGGGGGTGTCCACCAGGATCAGCTGGGCGTCCGGGCGGTGCACGATGCCGCGCACGGTGTGCCGGGTGGTCTGCGGGCGGTTGGAGGTGATGGCCACCTTCTGCCCGACCAGAGCGTTCGTGAGGGTGGACTTGCCCGCGTTGGGGCGGCCGACGAAGCAGGCGAAGCCGGCCCGGTGGGTGGGTTCGGCGGCGGTGTCAGCGGCAGGGGTACGAGCGCTCATGCCGCCCATTCTCCCCGATCCCGGGGGCCCCGCCGCCCAGCCCGCCGGAAACGGGCCCCGCGCGGGGCCCGGCCCCACGTCCCGGCACCCCTACGGCTGGGGTGTAGCGCCCTGGGCCACCGTGTGGAGGCGGGCGGCGGCCTTCGCCAGGAGCGCGGGGAGCAGGGCCGGGTCCGCCGGGGTCTGGGCGGCGAAGGTCACCGTCGAGACGTTCGCGCCCTCGCGGACGGTGAGGACCTGCATGTGGAGCTCGGTGCCCGGCACCGAGGCCAGTGGCGCCGTGACCCGCATGCCCACCGACTCGTCGCCCAGCTTCGCCACGCTCTCCGGCTTGACCTCGCTCTTCTCGGGCCCGCCCCAGTTGAAGTCGAGCGAGCCCCCGTCGCAGGCGGCGGGCAGCGCGCGGGAGGCCGCGACCGCCTTGGCCGCCTCCTCGGCGGAGGGATACGCCACGACCCGGAACGTGAGGTGCTCGGTGTCGGAGTCCTTGGCGTAGTCGCGGGTCGAACTCGCCGCGTCCTGGCCCTCCTTGGGCCCGTTCCACGTCTCCATGTACGTGTCGCACTGCGCGCTGTTGGTGCTCTCGGTACCGCCCTCGGCGCCGACGTCCGAGTTGTCGCCGCCGCTGACGTCCTCGGAGGGGCTGTCCGCCGGCTCCTGGTCCTCGGCCCAGCCCGCGCCGACTTCCCGCGCGGTGAGCAGCGCCGCGTCGGTCTGCGCCTGGGTGAACGGCTTGCCCCCGACGGCGGGCTTGGCCGCGCCCTGGGCGGGCGACGCGGATTTCTCCGACGCCGCGTCCCCCGAGCCGCCGCACCCCGCGACCGTGACCAGCGCCGCCAGCACCGCCGCGTACCCCGTCAGCTTTTCCCTGCGCCCCGTCCGCATGACGGTTGCCCCTCACCTGCCGTACGTGTCATGACCGGGCCACGATACGACGGCGCACGATCCGCTGGGCGACCAAGGCGAGGGCGGCGGCGAGGAGGACTCCCCCGGCCAGCCAGGGCAGGGCCAGGAAGGAGGCCGCCGCCGAGCCCCGCGCGTCCTTGGCGCTTGCGGTCAACTTGACGTCGCCCCAGTCGAGTTGGGGAGCCCCGTGCCACGCCTCGGTGAGTGTGACCTGCTGCCCGGGCAACAGCTCGGAGGGGACTTTGGTCAGGTTGCGGCTGAGCAGCGTGCGGCCGAAGAGTCCGGTCGCGCTCAGGTCGACCTTGGGGTTGAGCGTGACGTTGCCCCGGTTGTGCAGGGTGTACGTGATGTCGGTGCGGCTCTCCCCGGTGCCGGGGACCAGCGGCCGGTGCTGGGCGAGCGAGACGTGCTCGACGGCGAGGGCGGGGACGGTGGGACCGCCGACGCGCAGATAGACCCGGGCGCCCACGGCCTGCTGGATGCCGACGGCGACCTTGCCGTCGGCGGCCGTTCCCGGCGCGACGCGGTCGTCGAGCGCGACCAGGGCGCCGACGTGGTCGCCGGGCTCGGCGTCCGGCGGCACGGCGAGCGTGAAGGGCACGGTGACCGAGGAACGGGCCGGGACGGTGATCACGCTCTGGGCGGGCTTGGCCCAGGCCCCCACCCCGCTCTGGTGCTCCTGCTCCGAGCGCACGGCGAACCCGCCGTCGCGCTCGGTGTTGTACGCGTCCGCCCCGTACAGCCGGAAGGTCAGCGGCACCGACGTCTTGTTGGTGACGGTCACCTTGTCGGCGAGGGTGGTGCCGGGGTCGGCGGAGAGGTAGAAGTACGGGCGCTGGGCGCTGCCCGTGGAGGCGGGGAAGACGGACCAGTTGCCGTTGTCGGCGGCGCGGGCCGCGGGCGCGGCGAGCACGGCGAGCACGGCGGCCAGGAGGAGTGCGGACAGCTTGCGCACGGTGCGGGACCCCCGGGGACGGGTGGGCCGGCCGGGTGCGCGCCCGGCCCACGAGTGGACATCAGGTGAGGGTGAGGGTCAGTACGCCGCTGTAGGCGCCGGGCGCGGTGAACGCCGGCACGTCCAGCGAGAGCTTCGCGTCCACGGTGAACTCGCCGCCGGTGAGCGCCGCGTTCGGGGTGGAGGCGAGGGTGGCTCCCGCGCTGCCCACGCTGCCGGCCGAGCCCGCGGCGCACACGGACGGGGAGCCGGGCTTGGTGGCGCACGCCGGTGTCCAGCTGAGCTTGCCCGCGTCGATGGAGCCGCCGGGGCCGGTGAAGTTGGTGACCTTGCCGGTCAGGGACCAGCCCGCGGGGCCGCCGCGGAAGTCCTGGACCGTCACGGTCTTCAGATCGCCGGTGGAGGCGCCGCCCTTGCCGAAGTCGACCGCGCCCAGGTCGACGCTGTCACCGGCCTGGGACATCGCGAGGGTGCCCGCGGTCACGGCCGCGTTGAGCTTCTGGCTCGGTCCGGTCGGCGGCGGTCCGCTGTTGACCTTGTACGCCACCGGGCCCGCGCCGTTCGCCGGGTCCCAGGCCGCCCCTTCGTAGGCCACGATCCCGGTGGTCGCCGGGTCCTTGATCGCCGGCCGGGCGGTGAAGCCGCCGTTGGCGTCCGACTTGAAGGTGATCTTGTCGGCGGTGGTGGCGGTGCCGTTCCAGCCCGCGACGGTGACGTCCGCGTTCGGGGTGAACTTGGACCCGGTGACCGTCGTGCGGTCACCGGCGTTGCCCGCGGCCGGGGAGGCCGTGATCGCGCGCTGGTTGACCTGTCCGCCGCCGTCCGTGGCGTTGACCGTCTCGGAGACCGGGGCGGGCGGGTTGGTGACGGTGCAGGGTGTGTCCAGCTCCATGATGTAGCTGGTGTGGATGTTGTAGTCGCCGGGCGACAGGGTGATCGCGCCGGCCTTGGTGGCGGTGAAGCTGCCGCTCATGGAGAACGCCGGGAACGCGCCCTTGCCGGGCACCGGATCGTTCTTCTTCGGGCCCGCCACGTCCACGGTGCCGGTCTGGGCGCCCGCGAGGACGACCTTTCCGGTCGGGGTCATGATGTCGGCGGGCAGGGCGATGTCGACGGGGTTGCTGGCGGCGGGCTTGTTCACCGTGTAGGTGACGGTGACCTTGTCGCCGACCTTGGGTGCGGCGTTGTCGACGGTGATGGTCGCGTTCGTGGTGCCGTCGATCGGCGGGATTCCGGCGATGGCCGGCGGGATGCAGTGCGTGGCGAAGTCGACCGGCGTCGCGGCCAGTGCGCTCGCGGGTGCGGCGAGCGCGCCGGTCCCCGCGGCGAACGCGACCGCCCCCAATACGGCGGCCAGACGCCGTCTTCGACGTTCCGACATGGGCTTGCCCCCCTTCCTGAAGTGGCACAGCGCGGCTCGGCTGCGCCGACAGGGAGCCATTGACGGCTCGGGGCGAAAAGAAGTCAATGCCCTCCCGCCGCACCAACTGATGACCCATCAGATACTGTCAAGATCCTGGCATTTCAGGCCACTTGGGCGTGCTGCGGCCACACGAAAGCCGGCGCCGCCCGGGACGGCACCGGCTCGTTCTGCGTGGTGCGTGCCTGTTGCCTCCGCGCGGATCAGTCGAAGACGAACGGGCCCGGCGCCTGCGAGGTCGTCGCGTCGCAGTTCACCGAGACCCCGAAGATCGTCATCGACAGGGCGGTGCCGGCGAAGTACGAGTCGAGGCTGTCACCGGAGGCGACGGTCCCGTTCAGCGGGCCGATCGTGACCGGGTCGCCCGCGCTGAGCGCGGGGTTGGCCTGGCCGCTGAACACCGTGGTGCCGCCCGCGCCCTTGGCGAGGGTCAGGTTCGCGCTGATCTGGTTGGCGCCGACGGCGACCGGCGTGGTGACGGCCGAGGTCAGCGTGATGGTCGCGGCCGTACCGCTCTGGGTCGCGGTGAGCGTGGCACCGCCACCGCCCCAGCTCCCGCAGTCGTACGTGGCGGTCGCCGAGCCCGGCGAGACGGCGGCCGCGCTCGGCGCGAACGCGAGGCCCGCCACGGCCACCGCCCCCACCGCGAGTGCGGCCCGCGCGACCGGCCTTCTGGTGCTCTTACGCATGATTCCCCTTCCCGTTACAGGGAGTTGATCGTCTGCCGCGTCATCGGCACACGACCGCGCAGCGGCCCCCGGTTGGCCCACGCGCACGGGTGCGCGGGCGTGCGGGCATGGCTCTGCAGGGGCTGCGGCAACTGCGCGGAGGGAGCGCATCCGACTCCGGCGCGGGGCTGCGGCTCTGCGCCCCGTGCCGACCGCCCGCGAATCTGACGGACCGTCGGATCGACTGTCGTCCATTGATGCGCGGGCCGCTCGGGATTGCAAGGGCCATCGCCTTGATTCTTAAGGGACAGGGGAGGAAAGGGGGGCGGGGCGTCCGTCGCCCCCTCGGCTCAGGCCCTGGCCCGTACTTCCCCGTCCGGGCCCGCGAGCAGGACCGGGGTGTCGGGGCCGCCCAGGTCCCGTACCGCCGACAGGTCCGCTTCCGCGGGGCCGGGTGCCTCTGTCACCACGGCGGCCGCCTCCAGGGACTTCGCGCCGCTGGCCACCGCCATCGCTACGGCGGTCTGGAGGGCGGACAGCTTCAGGGAGGCGAGCTCGACCGTTCCGGCGACGTACGTGCGGCCGGTCTCGTCGCGCACGGCGGCGCCCTCGGCCACGCCGTTGCGGGCCCGGGCGCTGCGCGCCAGCGTGATGATCTTGCGGTCCTCGGGGTCGAGTTCGGTGCTCTGAGTCATGCCCCGAGCATAAGGAGTGCCGGGCACCGAGGCCGCGGGGGCTCAGCCCGCGATCGGATACATCGACCCCCGTCGGCCCTCCGGCGACGTCAGCCACTCCAGCTTCTCGGCGGTGTCCGTGTTCGGCAGCGGGGTGTGCAGCACGATCACCAGGTCCGGGCGGGCCGGGACGCGCAGTTGGGTCGACTCGACGTGCAGGGCGCCGACGAGCGGGTGCTCCATCTCCTTGCGGAGCAGCCCGCCGGGCTGGACGTCGCGCCGCTCCCACAGCTCCACGAACTCCGGGCTGAGCTCCTTGGCCTGTTCGACGACCGCCTGGAACCCCTCGTCGTCGGGCCGCTCCGAACAGGCCGCCCGGAACTGGGCGACGACGGTGCAGGCGATCTCGTCCCAACGCTTGGCGCGGGCACGGTAGATGGGGTCGCTGAAGAACGCGAGCAGACAGTTCTGCACGATCTCCGGGCGCATCCCGAGGACGAGCGCGGCCGCGTCGTTGTACATCACCGTGTTCCAGTACGCGTCCATGATGTGCGCGGGGAACGGCATCCAGGCGTCGATCAGGCGCTGAAGCCCGTGGCACATGTCGACGTTCGAAGGGTCGACCTCCGGCGCCGGCGGATTCAGCCCGGCGAGCACGTACAGGTGGCGGCGCTCGGCGCTGGTCAGCTGGAGGACCCGGCCCACCGAGTCAAGGACCTGCGGCGACACCGTGATGTCGCGGCCCTGCTCCAGCCACTGGTACCAGGAGACCCCGACCCCGGCGAGCACGGCGACCTCCTCGCGGCGCAGCCCCGGGGTGCGGCGGCGGGCCCCGCCGTCGGGCAGCCCGGCCTGCCTGGGGGTGATCCTGGCCCGCCTGCTCATCAGGAACTCGCGCAGTTCACTGCGGCGGTGCTTGTCGATCGGTGTAGCCACGAACTCCCCCTGTCTGCTGCCTGGTGGTGCCACCAACAGGATAAGTTCCCACTCTCCACGGGCATTCCCGGGCCGCGAAGGTAGTGGCCATGGCGATCGATACACAGACGACAATCACCGGGCCGCACACGGCGGCTCCCCAGGCGGACCGGCTGACCGGCCGGGCCAAGCTGGTCCTCTTCGTGCTCTGCGCCGCCCAGTTCATGGTGGCGCTCGACTTCTCCGTACTGAACGTGGCGCTGCCCGCGCTCGGCAAGGACCTGGGCCTGAGCCAGTCCGCACTGCAGTGGGCGGTCACCGCGTTCGCCCTGCCGTCGGGCGGCTTCCTGCTCCTGTTCGGCCGCATCGCCGACCTCTTCGGCCGCAAGAAGCTGTTCCTGACCGGCCTCGCGCTGTTCGGCGCGGCCTCGCTGCTCGCCACCCTCGCCTGGGACCCGGCGTCCTTCCTGACCGGGCGCGCGCTGCAGGGCCTGGGCGCGGCCGTCATCGTGCCGACCGGCATGTCCCTGCTGACCACGACGTTCCCCGAGGGCCCGCTGCGCGACAAGGCGCTGGGCATCTCCGGCACTCTGCTGTCGCTGGGCTTCACCATCGGCATGGTCCTCGGCGGCATCATGACCGACACCCTGGGCTGGCGCTCCACGATGGGCCTGCTGGTGGCCTTCGCGGCGATCGTGCTCGTCCTCGCCCCCGGCCTGCTGCCCGAGTCCCGCACCCCCGAGCGGCCGCGCCTGGACGTGCCCGGCGCCGTCACCGTCACCGGCGGTCTGCTCGCGGTGATCTACGCCCTGTCGACGGCGGCCCAGCGCGGCTTCGGCGGCGTGGACGTCTGGGGCACCCTGCTCGCGGGCCTCGCCCTGCTCGCCGCGTTCGTGGTCGTCGAGTCGAAGGCCTCGGCACCGCTGGTCTCGCTGCCGATGCTGAAGCGCCGCACGGTGGCCTGGGGCAACCTGGGCGGCCTGGTCACCTTCTCGATGATGTCGACGGTCGTCTTCGTACTGACCCTCTACCTCCAGGAGACCCTGAGCCTCTCGTCCTTCCAGACCGGCCTGATCTTCGGCATCCAGGGCGTCGCCTCGGCCGTCGCCGGCACGTACGCCGCCAAGTTCATCGGCCGCTTCGGCGCCCGGCGGGTCCTGGTCGGCTCGCTGCTCGGCCAGGGCGTCTTCATCGCCGCCCTGCTCGGCCTCGGCACCGGGTCGGGCGCCCTGCTCGCGACCGTCGCCGTCTCGCTGGCCAGCATGTGCCACCTCGGCGCGATCATCTCGTACGGCGTGACCGTGACCAGCGGCGTCCCGGACGAGGAGCAGGGCCTGGCGACCGGCCTCGTCACCACCACCCAGCAGGTCGGCCTGACCGTCGGCATCCCGTTGCTCGGCGTGCTCGCCACCACGCAGGCCTCGCTGTTCGACGGGGTGCGCACGGTGCTCGCGATCGACGCGGTGATCGTGATCGCGGCGGCCGCCCTGGTCGGCCTCGGCCTGCGCAAGCGGGCTTGAGGAGTCAGGCCCGGTCGAGCCGGAGCCGCTCGGCCTTCGGCAGACCGGCGACCACCAGGTCGTACGAGTCCTCGATGAGCTCCCGGACCAGCCGGTCCGGGAGCCCGGCCACGTCCACGGTGTTCCAGTGCCGCTTGTTCATGTGCCAGCCCGGCACGATCGCGGCGTGCTCCTCGCGCAGCCGGACCGCGTCGTCCGGGTCGCACTTGAGGTTGACGGTGAGCGGCTTCCCGTCGAGCGCGGTGAGCGCGAACACCTTCCCGAGCACCTTGAAGACGGAGGTCTCCGGGTTGAACGGGAACTCCTCCGTCGCCGCGTTGAACTCCAGGCAGAACGCCCTCAGTTGCTCGGGCTTCACTCCGCGCTCCACTTCCCCTCGTCGTCCTTGGTCGGCTCCACCAGTACGGTGACGATCTTGTTGCGGCGGCCGGCCGGGGACTCGGCGGTGAGCCGCAGCCGGCGCGCGTCGGGCAGTTCCACCACGGCGGAGGCGCCCGCGATCGGCACCCGGCCGAGCGACTTGGCGAGCAGCCCGCCGACCGTCTCCACGTCCTCGTCGTCGAACTCGTCGAAGCCGAACAGCTCGCCCAGGTCGCCGATGTCGAGCCGGGCGGTCACCCGGAAGCAGCCGTCCGCGAGCTCGGTGACCGGCGGCAGTTCGCGGTCGTACTCGTCGGTGATCTCACCGACGATCTCCTCCAGGATGTCCTCGATGGTGACGATGCCCGCGGTACCGCCGTACTCGTCGATGACGACCGCGACGTGGCTGCGCTGCTGCTGCATCTCGCGCAGCAGGTCACCGGCGTTCTTGGTGTCGGGCACGAAGGCGGCGGGCCGCATGGCGGTGGAGACGAGATCGGCCTCGGAGTCCCGGTTGATGTGCGTCTTGCGCACCAGGTCCTTCAGATAGACGATCCCGACGATGTCGTCCTCGTTCTCGCCGGTCACCGGGATCCGCGAGAAGCCGGAGCGCAGGGCGAGGGTGAGGGCCTGGCGGATCGTCTTGTACCGCTCGATGCAGACGAGGTCGGTGCGCGGCACCATGACCTCGCGCACCAGGGTGTCGCCCAGCTCGAACACCGAGTGCACCATCCGGCGCTCGTCGTCCTCGATCAGCGACTCCTGCTCGGCGAGGTCGACCATCGCCCGCAGCTCGGCCTCGGACGCGAACGGCCCCTTGCGGAAGCCCTTTCCGGGGGTGAGCGCGTTGCCGAGCAGGATCAGGAGCTGCGGGATCGGCCCCATGATCCTGGCCAGCGGCAGCAGCACGTACGCGGCCACCGTCGCGGTGTTCAGGGGGTGCTGCCGGCCGATGGTGCGGGGCGAGACGCCGACCGCGACGTACGAGACGAGCACCATCACGCCGATGGCGACGAGCAGCGCGGCCCAGGTCTCGCCGAACTCGTTGAGGCACACGTACGTGACGAGGACCCCCGCCGCCATCTCGCAGGCGACCCGCACCAGCAGGGCCACGTTGAGATAGCGCGTCGGGTCGGAGGCGATCTGGGCGAGCTTGGCGCTACCGCGCCGCCCGGTGCGGACCGCCTCCTCCGCGCGGAAGGAGGACGTACGGGCGATGCCGGCCTCTGCGCAGGCCGCTAGCCAGGCGACGACGACCAGCGCGACGGCGCCCGCGATCAGTTGGCCGGTCATGAGACGGTCGGCGCCGGGGAGGGACCGGTCAGGCCCTTCTCCGCGCGCCAGCCGTCCACGATCGCCGCCTGGAGACCGAACATCTCGGCCTTCTCGTCCGGCTCCTCGTGGTCGTAGCCGAGCAGGTGCAGCACGCCGTGGACGGTGAGGAGCTGGAGCTCCTCGTCCATGGAGTGCTGCGTCTCGGCGTCCTCGCCCTGCTTCTTGGCGACCTCGGGGCACAGCACGATGTCACCGAGGAGCCCCTGCGGGGGCTCCTCGTCGTCCTTCGACGGCGGACGCAGCTCGTCCATCGGGAAGGACATGACATCGGTCGGACCCGGCAGGTCCATCCACTGGATGTGCAGCTGCTCCATGGCCTCGCCGTCCACGACGATCACCGAGAGCTCGGAGAGCGGGTGGATCCGCATCCGCGTGAGGGCGTAGCGGGCGATGTCGAGGATCGCCTGCTCGTCGACCTCGGTTCCGGACTCGTTGTTGACGTCGATCGACATGGTGCGCTCTGCTCTACTTCCCGTTTCGGCCGCCCCGACCGTCCTGGCCCTGGCGGCTGTCGTACTGCTCGTACGCATCGACGATACGGCCGACGAGCTTGTGCCGTACGACATCCTGCGAGGTGAGCCGGGAGAAGTGCACGTCCTCGACGCCGTCCAGGATGTCCTGGACCTGCCGCAGACCGCTCTTCGTGCCGTTCGGCAGGTCGACCTGCGTGACGTCACCCGTGATGACGATCTTCGAGTCGAAGCCGAGCCTGGTCAGGAACATCTTCATCTGCTCGGCGCTGGTGTTCTGCGCCTCGTCGAGGATGATGAACGCGTCGTTGAGGGTCCTGCCTCGCATGTACGCCAGCGGGGCCACCTCGATCGTTCCGGCCGCCATCAGGCGCGGGATCGAGTCCGGGTCGAGCATGTCGTGCAGGGCGTCGTACAGCGGGCGCAGGTACGGGTCGATCTTCTCGTAGAGCGTGCCGGGCAGGAAGCCCAGGCGCTCGCCGGCCTCCACGGCCGGTCTGGTCAGGATGATCCGGGTGACCTGCTTGGACTGCAGGGCCTGGACCGCCTTGGCCATGGCGAGGTAGGTCTTGCCGGTACCGGCGGGGCCGATGCCGAAGACGATCGTGTGCTTGTCGATCGCGTCGACGTACCGCTTCTGGTTGAGGGTCTTGGGGCGGATGGTGCGGCCGCGGCTGGAGAGGATGTTCTGCGTGAGCACCTCGGCGGGTGTCTCACGGTTGCCGTCCCCGTTGGCCGTGTTGCCGTTCGCGCTGCCATTCGCCCGGAGCATGGCGATCGAGCGTTCCACTGCGTCCTCCGTCATCGACTGTCCGGTGCGGAGCACCAGCATCATCTCGTCGAACAGCCGCTGAATGAGGGCGACTTCCGTCGCGTCCCCCACGGCGCTGATCACATTGCCCCGTACGTGTATGTCGGCCGACGGGAAGGCCTTCTCGATCACGCGCAGCAGGGAGTCGCTGGAGCCCAGGATCGTCACCATGGGGTGCTTGGCCGGAATGGTGATCTGGGCGTGCGCCTGCGGGTGTGTGGGTGTCTGAGTCATGGGCCGGCTCTGTGGCCTGCACATACCTCCCGTTGCAGGGTTCTCGCTGCTCGGGAACCTCTGGGATACCAAGCGTACGACTTGCTGCGCGGGCGTCCGAGGGGTTTTCCACCCCGCTCCTGCCGGGGCGCCCCCGCCGACCCGGTCACGCCGGGTGGCGGAAGCCCAGGGTGGGGACTGCTCTGCGCAGGGGCCAGGTGCGGGCGGCGCCCGGGAGGAGGTCGGTCAGGAAGGTGTAGCGGCGCAGGGCCGACGGGTCCTGGTGGGCCAGGGTGCGGACCTTCTGCCACCAGCCCGCGATCTCCGCCCACCCCGGCGCCGACAGCGACCCCCCGAACTCCTGGACCGACAGCGCCGCCGTGAGCCCCGCGAAGGCGAGCCGGTCCGCGAGCGGCCAGCCGGCCAGGGTGCCGGTGACGAAGCCCGCCACGAAGACGTCGCCCGCCCCTGTCGGGTCCAGCGCCTCCACCTCGATGGCCGGCACGTCCGCCGTCTCGCCCGTCGCCCCGTCCACCGCGTACGCGCCCTCCGGCCCCAGCGTCACCACCGCCAGCGGCACCTTCTCGGCCAGGGCGCGGGCCGCCGCGCGCGGGCAGTCGGTGCGGGTGTAGGCCATCGCCTCGGCCGCGTTGGGCAGGAACGCCTCGCAGTGTTCGAGGTCGGGGAGCCCGGCCAGGTCCCAACGGCCGGTGTCGTCCCAGCCGACGTCCGCGAAGACGCGCGCGCCGGAGCGTGCCGCGTCCGCGATCCAGCCCTCGCCGCGCCCCGGCACCAGGGAGGCGACGGCGGCCCGGGCGCGCGGCGGGCAGGTGGGCGCGGACACTTCGTGGGGCGCCTCGTGGCCGTGGGTGACCATGGTGCGTTCGCCCTCGTACGCCATGGAGACGGTGACCGGGGAGTGCCAGCCCGGCACGGTGCGCGACAGCGACAGGTCGATGCCCTCGCCCTGTTCGAGCGCGTCCCAGCAGTACTCGCCGTAGTGGTCGTCGCCGAAGGCCGCGGCCAGCGAGGTGCGCAGGCCCAGGCGGGCGAGCGCGGTGGCCATGTTGGCGACGCCGCCGGGGCTCGAACCCATGCCGCGCGCCCAGGACTCGGTGCCGCGGACGGGGGCGGAGTCGAGCCCGGTGAAGATGATGTCGAGGAAGACCGTGCCGGTGAGGAAGACGTCGCAGGGCGGGTCGCGCGGGTCCCGCAGTCCGTCGAGCGGGTCGAGCCGGGAGGGCCGGCGTGGCTCGGCGCCCGAGGCGTGACGGCGCTCGGTCAAGGAGTCGGCGCCGCCGGGGCGACGCCAGTCCGCCGGTGCGTGGCCGGGCTCGGCAGGGCCGGGCGGGGAATCCGGGCCGGGCCACTGGGGCTCGTGGGGCGGCTGCTCTCTGCTGGGTCGTGTCGTCACGGCGGGCTCTCCGTTCGCGTACAGATCTGGCAAGTCTGCCCGATGTACGCCGGCCGGGGGCCGCTACCAGCGCGGCAGCTCCGGAACCGTCCAGTCCGCGTGCTCCGGCGCCCGGCGCATCGCGGCCGCGTCGTCGCGGTCGCGCAGGGTGCCGTCGTCGTCGAGCCAGCGCCGGTGGAGGCGGGCGAGTTCGGCGCGGTCGAGTTCGACGCCGAGGCCCGGGGCGTCGGACACCATCAGGCGTCCCTCGCGGAACTCGTGCCGGACGGTGATCACGTCCTCCGTCTGCCACGGGTAGTGGCTGTCGCAGGCGTGGTCGAGGTTGGGGACGGTCGCCGCGACGTGAGTCATCGCGGCGAGGCTGATGCCCATGTGGGTGTTGGAGTGCATGGACATGCCGACCCCGAACACCCGGCAGATCGCGGCGAGTTCACGCGTGTTGCGCAGCCCGCCCCAGTAGTGGTGGTCGGACAGGACCACCTGGACGGCGTCGGTCAGGAACGCCTGCCTGATCTCGGGGAACGTCGTCACGCACATGTTGGTGGCGAGCGGCACGCCCGTGCCCCGCGACACCTCGGCCATCGCGGCGGTGCCCGGCGCCGGGTCCTCCAGATATTCGAGTACGTCCGCGAGTTCGGCGGCGACCCGCAGCGAGGTCCCTGGCGTCCAGCCGCCGTTGGGGTCGAGCCGGAGCGGGTGGCCGGGGAAGGCGTCGGCCAGGGCGCGGACCGCGGCGACCTCCTGCTCGGGCGGAAAGACGCCGCCCTTGAGCTTGAAGGAGGCGAAGCCGTGCTCGCGCACGAAGCGGCGGGCCTGCTCGACGATCCCGGCGGGGTCGAGAGCCGCGCCCCAGCCGTCCTCCTCACCCGCGCCGTCGGGATGTTCGGCCCAGCGGTAGAAGAGGTACGCGCTGTACTCCACGCTGTCGCGGACCTTGCCGCCGAGCAGGGTGTGCACGGGCACGCCCCGGGCCTTGCCGAGCGCGTCCAGGCAGGCCACCTCGAACGCGGAGACGACGGACAGGCGCAGCTTGTCGGCGGTCTGGACGCCGCGCAGTCCGCCGACGTCGACCGAGTCGTCGACCCGGGAGTCAGACACCCCGATCTTGTTCACCAACGTGAACAGCCCATTGAGGTCGGCGACGTCGTGCCCGAGCACGGCCCCGGCGTACGGGCGGGCCAGTTCGAGGTACTTGCCGTCGCCGTACGTCTCGCCGATTCCGGTGGTGCCGTCGGCCGTGACGACCTCGACGACCAGGCGGGGCGTGTAGGGCTGGTGCACGCCCTGGACGTTGAGGAGCGGGGGGTCGGAGATGAGGACCGGCGTGAGCCGCACCTCGGCGATCTGCTGTCCGCGCACGGCGACATCTCCCCTATGCGATCTCGTCCATCAACAAGCAATCCAACCTCGTCCATCAACAAAAATCGAGACTAGGTATGTGAACAAGCCGACGTCAAGGGAACCACCCTCCGGCGACCACCCCCAACTCCCTTCCCCGCGAATGAAATTCGCTCGTTTACCCGACCCCCCCCAGACCAAACAATATGTGACCCAGATCACCGACTCTCGGCTTTTCGTGCACTCGGGACGCTTGATACAAATTGGGCCCGCGATCCCGTACAACACCGGACGCCTCCCCCCTCTTTGACCTCCCTGCCCCACGGGCACTGTTCCTTGGAACGCCCATGTCCGCACGCTCCCGTGCCGCCTGGCCCCTGGTCGCCGTCTTCACCGCCGGCTACCTCGCCGCGTACCTCCTTCCCACCGTCGTCGGCCGCCTCTCGGCAGGGCTCGGGCTCTCGCCCACGCAAGCCGGACTGGTCGGCTCCACCCTGCTGTTGAGCTCGGCGACGGCCGGTTTCACCCTCGCCTCCCGAGTGGAGCGGCACGGCCCGCGCCGCCTCGCCAGACTCGGTCTGCTCCTCGCGATCACGGGGTACGGCGGCGCCGCCCTGACCACCCTGGTCCCGCTCGTCGTGGCGGGCGCGGTGGTCGGCGGCCTCGGCTCCGGTACGGCCACGGCGGTGGCCGCGGCCGGTATCGCCGCCCAGCGCGACCCCCACCGGGCCTCCACGCTGGGCCTGCTCTCGGTGTCCGCGACGGCGGGCGCGCTCTATCTGACGATCCCTCACCTCGGCGGCGGGCACGCCACTCCGCTCGCCGCGATCGCGGTGGTGGCGGCGCTGGTGTGGCCCGCCACGCGGCGGCTTCCGGACGCGTACGACTCGGGCCGCCCGGTGGAAACCGTCGAGACCACGGGCGTACGGCTCCCCCACCGCCGCTCCGGTACGGTCCTGGCCGCCACCATGCTCTGCTGGTCCCTCGCGCAGAACGCGCTGTGGGGGGTGAGCGGGCGGATCGGCCTCACCCAGGCCGGGCTGACCGAGGTCACCGTCGGCATGGTCTTCGCGGCCGGGCTCGGCGCGGGGCTGCTCGGCGTCCTTGGCGCGGGTGCGCTCGGCGCGCGGCTCGGGCGGGCGGTGCCGATCGGGGCGGGCACGGCGATCATCGCGTGCTGCATCGTGGCGAGTTCCTCGGCGCGGGACCTCGTGTCCTTCGCGTCCGGCGAGATCCTCTGGAACGTCTTCTACCCGGTGGTCCTCTCCTACCTCATCGGCCTGTCCGCCTCGCTCGACCCGCGCGGCCGCTGGGCGGTGCTCGCGGGCTCGGCCTCCTCCCTCGGGGTCGCCTGCGGGCCGCTCACGGGCAGCCTGCTGTCGGAGTACGCGGGGTACCGGGGGATGGGGTTGGTGCTGTGCACCCTGCTGCTCCTGATCGCCGTGCCGCTGACGGCGGTTGCGCTGCACACGGCCGGGCGGCCGCTGGTGCCGGGCTCCATCCGGCGCCGGGGTGGTGCGGCGGCGGCCGTGGCGGCGGGCCGGGCCGGGGCCTCGTCCGCGCTGCTTCCGCAGATCGGGGTGCCGGAGCAGGAGGTCGCGGAGATCCCGATCAGCTCGCGGGCGAGGCGACGCCGCAAGGTCTTGGCGTCCTGAGCTTTCCCCCACCCCGCCCCTCCCCGAGACCCTCCGGGGGAATTCGCTCGGCTGACAGTCGGTACTCCTGGGGCTCCGCCCCAGACCCCGTTCGCGCCTGAAGGGCGCTCGTCCTCAAACTCCCCCAAGGCCTCAAGGGCCAGGGGGGGACCCCCATGACGGGCTGAAGATGCCCGACGCGGCCAGCACGACCCTGCTAGGGGCGCGGGGAACTGCGCGAGCAACCACCCACGGTCGGCAGCCGAAATCCGTCCACGGATCCACCCCCTCCGGTGATTGAGGGGCAGAAGCTGGAGCGGATCCACCAGGGCACAACCCTTACGACCCCCGGCATGGGCAGCCGGGTGGGCCATCGCCCGGGGTCCGAGGGCGGAGCCCCGGGGCTCGGCCTTTCGACTCCTTGCACGGGCGGGGGGGGGGGCGAACCCGCCGGGGTCTGGGGCGCAGCCCCAGGAGCTCAGCCACGCGGCGCTGGGCCACGTGCAGGGTGGCCCCCCAGCCAACTACTCCGCGTCGAAGTCGTACGCCTCCACCTCCGCCAGGTACCGCTCCCTCCGCCCCTCCTCCCCCTCCAGGAACGCCGCCTCGAACGAGTTCCGCGCCAGCTCCCTCAGGCGCTCGCGGGACACCCCGAGCGCCTCCCGTACCGCGTGGAACGTGTCGTCCACGTACCCCCCGAAGTACGCCGGGTCATCGGAGTTGACCGTGCACAGCAGCCCCGCGTCCATCATCGCGGGCAGCGGGTGCTGCTCCAGGGTGTCGATCGCGCGCAGGCGTACGTTCGAGAGGGGGCACAGGGTGAGGGGGATGCGGTCGCGGGCCAGGCGGGCCACCAGTTCCGGGGATTCCAGCGCGCGCAGGCCGTGGTCGATGCGCTCCACGCCCAGCACGTCGAGCGCCTCGGTGATGTACTCGGGCGGCCCCTCCTCCCCCGCGTGCGCGACCCGGCGCAGCCCGAGCGAGGCGGCCAGTTCGTACACCTCGCGGAACTTGGCCGGCGGGTGGCCGACCTCCGCCGAGTCCAGCCCGACGCCAGTGATCCGGTCCAGGTACGGCCGCGCCGCCTCCAGCGTGAGCAGCGCCGACTCGGCCGGCTCGTCCCGCAGGAAGCAGAGGATGAGGCGAGTGGAGATGCCGTGCCGCTCCTCGCTTACCGACAGGGCGCGCCACAGGCCCTCCACCACCGTGCCGATGGGCACGCCCCGCGAGATGTGCGCCTGCGGGTCGAAGAAGATCTCGGCGTGGCGCACGCCCTGGGTGGCGGCCCGGGCCAGGTACGCGTCGGCCAGCGAGGCGAAGTCCTCCTCCGTCCGCAGCACCGTCATCAGCGAGTAGTACAGGTTCAGGAAGGACTGCAGGTCGTCGAAGAGGTACGCCTTGCGCAGTTCCTCGGTGTCGGCGTACGGCAGCTCGATGCCGTTGCGCGCGGCGAGTTCGAAGGCCAGCTCGGGTTCGAGGGTGCCTTCGATGTGGAGGTGGAGTTCGGCCTTGGGGATGGGGAGGGGCATGGGGGCTTTCCAGGGGGTCGTGCTTCAGGGGGCTTCAGCGGGGTGCTTCACACGGTGACGCTTCAGAAGGGGGGCTTGCGACGGTGGCGCCTCAGGGCGTGCGTTTGGGGACCGGGACCCTGACGAGGTCCGCGGCCACGGTCAGTTCGCCCTCGTACCCGGCGGCCCGTGCCTGCCGCTCGAATTCCCCGGGGTCGGAGTACCGCTGCGAGAAGTGCGTGAGCACGAGGTGGCGCACGCCCGCGTCACGGGCCACCGAAGCGGCCTGACCTGCCGTCAAGTGGCCGTGGTCCACGGCCAGTTGGAAGTCACCGTCCAGGAACGTCGACTCGATGACCAGCATGTCGCAGCCGTCCGCGAGGACGCTCACGCCCTCGCACAGGCGGGTGTCCATGACGAACGCGAACCGCTGCCCCCGCCGGACCTCGCTGACGTCGTCGAGGGTGACGCCGTTCAGCTCGCCCTCGCGTTGCAGGCGCCCCACGTCGGGGCCCTTGATGCCGCGCTCGGCGAGCAGCTCGGGCAGTATCCGCCGCCCGTCCGGCTCGACGATCCGGTAGCCGTACGACTCGACGGGGTGCGACAGCCTGCGTGCCTCAAGGGTGTACGAGGCCGTCGTGGCCAGCACCGCGCCCTCGCCCGCGACCGGCTCCTGGGCCAGCGGTACGGATTCGCGGTAGGCCGTGGCGTACCGCAGCCGCTCGAAGAAGTGCTCGCCGCTGAGCGGGTAGTGCGCGGTGACCGGGTGCGGGACCCGGTCGAGGTTGATCCGCTGGATCACCCCGGCCAGGCCCAGCGAGTGGTCACCGTGGAAGTGCGTGACGCAGATCCGGTTGATGTCGTGGGCGGCGACCCCGGCCCGCAGCATCTGCCGCTGGGTGCCCTCGCCGGGGTCGAAGAGGACGCCCTCGCCGTCCCAGCGCAGCAGATAGCCGTTGTGGTTGCGGTGCCGGGTGGGGACCTGGCTGGCGGTGCCGAGCACCACCAATTCACGTACGGACACGGTGGGTTGCCTTGCTGTGCGGGCTGTGCGGGGTGGTTGGAGCAGGTGTCCGAACAGGCTTTTATCCGGGCGGCCACTGAAGGCCGCGGCCGCCCAGGACGTGTGCGTGCGCGTGGAAGACGGTCTGGCCGGCGCCGCTGCCGGTGTTGAAGACGATCCGGTAGCCGGTGCCGTCGACCTTCTCCTCGCGGGCGACCTCCCCGGCCTCGCGCACCACGTCCGCGAGGATCGCCGGTTCGGCGGCGGCGAGGGCTGCGGCGTCGGGGTGGTGGACCTTGGGGATGACCAGGATGTGAGTGGGCGCCTGGGGGTTGATGTCGCGGAAGGCCACGGCCGTCTCGGTCTCCCGCACGACGGTCGCCGGGACATCGCCCGAGACGATTTTGCAGAACAGGCAGTCGGCCTGCGGCTCTCCGGCCACGGTCCGGTCCTCCTTGGTCGCGTTGATCAGGTAACCGCATGCTACTCAACGCGTTCCGGCGTTCCGGCTCATGGTGGGGGCGGCTCGGCTCGTGCGCTGCGCGCTACTTGCCGCGGAAGGACTCCGTGACGGTGACGGTCACCGTGACCGTGGGGTGCCCGCCGGGGGCGGGGGTGGCGGGGCCCGTGGTCGGGGCGGGGGGGTTGCAGGTGCGGGGGACACTGGGGCGGGAAACGGGGTTTTCGGGGACCTTTGGCCGCCGGGCCCCCTTCCCCCACAAACCCCCCCCC
>NZ_LGDD01000004.1 GCF_001279695.1 Streptomyces sp. WM6378 | reverse complement strand
TCCGCCCCAGACCCCGTTCGCGCCTCAAGGGCGCTCGTCCTCAAACTCCCCCAAGGCCTCAAGGGCCAGGGGGGACCCCCATGACGGGCTGAAGATGCCTGTACCCGGCGCTGCCAGGGGCGCGGGGAACTGCGCGACCAGCCGCCCACGGTCCGCAGCCGACAACCATCCGCGCATACAGCCCCTCCGGCGCCTGAGGAGCGAGGGTCCGGGGGCAGCGCCCCGGGAACGGACCTCAAGCCCACCCTCACCCCCGGAAAGTCTCGGGAAGGGGCGGGGTGGGGGAACAGCCGGGCTTAACCTCCCCCCATCCCACCCTTAAGCCGACCCTAAGATCCCCAACCCCCGCCCCGAACTGGGCATTTGTCCGATTCCGCATCGCTAGCGTGCTGCCGCACCCCCGAATTCCCCCGCAACGCAGAGGCAGGCACGGCATGGGCAGCAGTACGCACCGGCGCAGGGCGAGTGGCAAGACCAAGGTGATCGGCGGGGTGGCCGCCGCCGCGGTCGTCGGCGGCGCGGCCTTCGCGCTCACCGGCACCGCGCAGGCCGCCTCGGTCGGCGCGGCGTACACCAAGACCAGCAGCTGGACCGGTGGTTACACCGGGCAGTACGTCATCACCAACGACACCGGCAAGACCCTCGCCGACTGGACCCTGGAGTTCGACCTCCCCGCCGGCACCACGCTGTCCTCCCTCTGGAACGGCGACCAGACCGTCAACGGCCGGCACGTCACCGTGAAGCCCCCGAGCTGGGACAAGGCCGGGCTCGCCGCGGGCAAGTCGGTCACCGTCGGCTTCGTCACGTCGGCCGGCGGCACCGCGGGCGACCCCACGGGCTGCCTCATCGACCAGGAGAAGTGCTCCGTCGACACCGGCGGCACCCCCCAGCCCAGCGGCCGCCCCACCGAACAGCCCAAGCCCACCGCCAAGCCCTCCCAGTCGGCGAGCACCAAGCCCACCCCTCAGCCCTCCAAGTCGGCCACCGCGATACCCACCCCCACCAAGAGCACGGGCACCTCCGCCGGCGCCGGGTTTGCCCCGTACGTCGACACCTCGCTCTACCCCACCTACGACCTCGCGGCCACCGCCGACAAGACCGGCGTCAAGCAGTTCAACCTCGCCTTCGTCACCTCCGGCGGCAGCTGCGCCCCGATGTGGGGCGGGGTCACCGACCTCCCGAGCGACAAGGTCGCCTCGCAGATCGGCGCGCTGCGCGCCAAGGGCGGCGACGTCCGGGTCTCCTTCGGCGGCGCCTCCGGCTCCGAGCTCGGCCTCGTCTGCAAGAGCGCGGACGATCTCGCCGCTGCGTACGGCAAGGTCGTCGACGCCTACAAGCTCACCAAGGTCGACTTCGACATCGAGGGCGCGGCCCTGCCCGACACCGGCGCCAACACCCGCCGCGCGCAGGCCATCGCGAAGCTCCAGCAGTCCCACCCCGGGCTCGACGTGTCGTTCACGCTGCCCGTGATGCCGGAGGGGCTCACCCAGCCCGGCGTCGACCTCGTCGCCGATGCCAAGAAGAACGGCGTGAAGGTCTCCGCCGTCAACATCATGGCGATGGACTACGGGCCCTCCTACAGCGGCGACATGGGCGACTACGCCATCCAGGCGGCCACCGCGACTCAGGCCCAGATCAAGGGAGTTCTCGGTCTGTCCGACGCCGCCGCCTGGAAGGCCGTCGCCGTCACACCGATGATCGGCGTCAACGACGTCAACGTGGAGACGTTCACCGTCGCCGACGCCACCAAGCTCGTGGACTTCGCCAAGTCCAAGGGCCTCGGCTGGCTCGCCATGTGGTCCGGCGCCCGCGACCAGCAGTGCCCCGGCGGCGCCAAGAACTCCGCCGACCCGACCTGCTCCTCGATCGTCCAGGAGCCCCTGGCCTTCACCAAGGCCTTCGGCGCCTACCGGTAGTCGATCGAGTAGTCGATCAAGTCGTCGGTCATGTAGTCGATCGGGCAGCCGATACGAGCTGTCGATACGGGCTTTCGATACGAGCAGGCCTCCTGACCAGCGTCCCGGCCGGATCGCACCTTCCCCCATGTCGGCCGGGGCGCGCTCAGCTCGTGGTGGACCTCGCGACCCCCTTCGTCACCAGCGCAAGCACCCCCACCGCGATCACCACCGCCGGCACCACGCCCCACCCGATCACCCCGATCCCCGCGAGCACGCACACCAGCGGCACGGTGATCAGCAGGAACGGCAGGAGCGAGTACTTGTTGATCACCACGTAGTTTCTCCTCATCACTTCGCCCCCTCTCGGGCCGCGTCCAAGTAGTCCGTCAGGTCGTCCCACTGGCCCGGCCGTGCCGACGCGTCCCCCGACAGCGCTGCCGGGTCCTCGCGCCACGCGGTCCGCACGCCCGCCGAGAGCGTCCGGTCGCCGCCGCTGAACAGGGCGCCCAGCTCGTCCATCCGGGCCGCCAGCTTGCGTACGCGCGGATCGGTCGGCGGGGTGCCGGAGAGCCTCAACTGCTCGGCCCGGCGGTACAGTTCGGGCCACTCGACCTCCATCAGGTAGTGCGCGGCCGGGCCGATGGCCGCGGCGTGGGTGCCAAGGGCGAGTAGCTGGTCGTCGTCCAGGTGACGGCGTACCGCCTGTTCGGCGGCGGGGCTCGCGGCGCCGGTGGCGCGCAGCGCGTCGAGGACCGCGGAGGCCGTCGGCGCCCGGCCGTCCGCCACCTGCCGTTCGATGTGGACGAGCCGGTCGCGCAGGCCGTTGAGCGCCGCGAGGTGCGCCTCGACGCTCTCGCGGTGGTCGCGCAGGACTCGCATCGGGTCGATCCCGGAGTCCAGGCACACGGCGATCGTGTCGAGGCCCAGGCCCAGGCCGCGCAGGGCGAGCACCTGGTAGAGCCGGGCGATGTCGTCCTCGGTGTACTCCCGGTGCCCGCCCGAGGTGCGGCGCGAGGGGGAGAGCAGGCCGATGGTGTCCCAGTGGTGCAGCGTGCGGACGGTGAGCCCGCTGGCCTCGGCCAGGGGGCCCACCTTCCAGGTGGATTCGCTCATGGAGCCACTGTGCATCCTCACGCCGCGTGAGGTTCAAGCCCCGCGCGCCCTCATGCGCGGGACGCCTGCCACTCCTCGGCGTAGTCGTGGAAGATCGCCCGCAGATGGTGGCCGATCTTGAGGTAGTCGAGGTCGTCCAGATTGGCGAGCGAGACCCGGACCGACCACTGCGGGCCCCGGAAGCCGCCGCCGTTGAGCAGCACCACGCCGGTCTGCTCGGCCAGCCGGAACAGCGGGTCGGCGGGCTCGTACGTCGTCTCCAGGAACTCCGCGAAGTCCTTGCCGTGGACGCGTTCGGCCTCGGCGAGCAGGTCGAGCTCGATGTAGTACCCGGCCCGCTGTGGATCGTCCGCGATCTTCATCTGGGCGCCCTCAAGGAGGAGTTCGAGGCGCCGGCGGACGATCGCGCGGATGCGGTGCTTGTACGCCTGCCCCTCGTCCAGCATCGCGAACAGCGAGAACAGCACCATCATCACCTGCTGCGGCAGCGAAAGACCGGCGGTGTGGTTGAGGGCGACCTGGCGCGAGTCGGCGACGAGGCGGTCGATGAAGCGGAGTCTCTCCGGCTCCAGGGTCAGGGTTCCGTAGCGCCCGTCCAGGCGCTCCCGCTCGGCCTCGGGCAGCCCCGCGATCAGCTCGTCGATCACGTTGTCGTCGTGCAGGCCGATCACGCCGAGCCGGTGCCCCGTGCAGCCGAAGTGCTTGGAGTACGAGTACACGAGCAGCGTGTTGCGCGGCAGCTCGGCGGCGATCGAGCGGAAGCCCTCCACGAACGTGCCGTACACGTCGTCCGTGACGATCAGCAGATTCGGATTCGGCCCGGCGACGATCTCCCCGATCTGGTGCGCGACCCGCTCGCTCAGCGCCAGCGAGGGCGGGTTCGACGGGTTGACCAGGCACACCAGCTTCACGCCCGGGTCGGCGAGCTTGGCGACCTCCTCCGCCGGATAGCGCCACTCGCGCACCCCGGTCTCGGCGAACAGGCTCGCCTCGACGCGCACCACGTCGAAGTCGTACGTATCGAGCTCGGGAATCTCCACGTACGGGGTGAACACCGGCACCATCAGGGCGATCCGGTCGCCCTTCGCCAGGAGCCCGTTCTTCATCAGCGAGTCGAAGACGTAGCACATGGCCGCCGTGCCGCCCTCGGTCGCGAACAGCGACATCTCGCTCTCCGGGGGCCGCCGGTCGAACAGCTCGTCGGCGAGGTAGCCGCGCACGATCTGCTCGGCATGCGTCAACATCCGGTCGGGAACCGGGTAGTTGTCGCCGATCGAGCCGTCGGTGAGCTCGTGCACGAACGCGTCCCGGTCGAAGCCGAAGCGTTCGACGGCGTACGCGATGGACCGCTGGAGGAGCTCGATGCCGGGCAGGCCCGGGTGCCGGCGGGCGAAGGAGTCGAAGCGGCCGGCCGCGCCCCTCTTCTCCGGCATGCCGCCGAGGTCGTCGGCGGTCCACACCCGGCGGGACTCGGCGAGGGCGAAGCAGCCGAGCGCGTGGAAGGCTTCGCGCGGTCCGGTGGCGACCCAGTTCGGGTTGCCGCGGCCCGCGTTCAGCATCTGCCGCGCCGACTTCTCCTTCTGGCCGGGCTCGTCCTCCTGGACCGCCTGCGCGATCTCGATGAACCTGTCCTTCAGCTCGAACGGCGAGAGCCGCGCGAACGACTGGATTTCCGCACGGGTGAACCTGGTCCTGGGCACGGGGCTTCCTTACGTACGGCAGCGGAGCTCAGGAATGAGGTGCCCGCCCTCGCCCCGCCGCCGCGTCACGCCTCGGGTAGTTCACCCGTCCGGGCCAGCTCCGCGTACCAGCGGGCGCTCGACTTCGGGGTGCGGGCCAGCGTCTCGTAGTCCACGTACACCGCGCCGAACCGCTTGCCGTACCCGTACGACCACTCGAAGTTGTCCATCAGCGACCAGAGGTAGTAGCCCCGCACGTCCGCGCCCGCCTCCATCGCGCGGCGCACCGTCGCGAGGTGGTCGCGCAGATAGCGGATGCGGTCCGGGTCGTGCACCGCGCCGTCGGGGCCGGGCTTGTCGTCGCAGGCCGCCCCGTTCTCGGTGACCAGGAGCGGCAGCCCGGGCGCCTCCTTGGCGTAGCGCAGCAGCAGGTCGTACAGGCCCGACGGGTCGATGGCCCAGCCCATCGCGGTGCGCTCGCCGGGCGGCTGGTGGAAGGCGACGGAGGCGGCGCCCGGCCAGGGCGAGTGCGTGCTCGCGCCGTGGCCGTCGGCGCGGCCGTCCGCCCGCTCCGGATCGGCGGCCGACACCAGGGACGTCGTGTAGTAGTTGAGGCCGAGCGCGTCGAGCGGCTGGTGGATCGCGCGGAGATCGCCGTCGTGCACGAAGGCCCAGTCGGTGACGGACGCCGTGTCCGCGAACAGGTGCTTCGGGTACGCGCCGTGCAGCATCGGCCCGTGGAAGACGCCGTTGGCCAGGTCGTCGATCCGGCGGGCCGCCGACAGATCCGCCGGATCCTGTGAACGAGGCCTGATCACCGCCGAGTTGAGGCTCACCGCGATCCGGTTGCGGGCCGGCATCACGGCCCGCAGGGCCGAAGTCGCCTGCCCGTGCGCCAAGTTGAGGTGGTGGGCCGCTCGCAGCGCGGCCGCCGGGTCGGTCCGTCCTGGCGCGTGCACCCCCGACCCGTACCCCAGGAAGGCGCTGCACCAGGGTTCGTTTAGGGTGGTCCACCGCTCGACCCGGTCGCCGAGCGCGGCCCCCACCAGGGTCGCGTACTCGGCGAAACGGCAGGCGGTGTCCCGGGCCGGCCAGCCGCCGGCGTCTTCGAGCTCCTGCGGCAGGTCCCAGTGGTAGAGGGTGAGCGCGGGCGCGATGCCCCGGTCGAGCAGCTCGTCGACGAGGCGCCGGTAGAAGTCGAGGCCGAGCTGGACGGCAGGCCCCCGGCCGGTGGGCTGCACCCGCGACCAGGAGACGGAGAAGCGGTACGAGGTGAGGCCGAGCTCCGTCATCAGCGCGACGTCCTCGCGCATGCGGTGGTAGTGGTCCACCGCGATGTCACCGGTGTCGCCGCCGGCGGTGCGGCCCGGGGTGTGGCTGAAGGTGTCCCAGATCGACGGGGTGCGCCCGTCCTCGGCCGCCGCCCCCTCGATCTGGTAGGCGGAGGTGGCGGCGCCCCAGAGGAAATCGGACGGAAAGCGGTCGGACATACGACACTCCCAACGAGCTGATGGGTAAGGGGGATTGGGGCCATGGGGGCCCGGGCCGTCGGGGCTAGCCCTTCACCGCGCCCTGCATGATCCCGCCCACGATCTGCCGTCCGAACAGCACGAACGCGAGCAGCAGCGGCAGCGTGCCGAGCAGGGCGCCGGCCATGATGACCGACTGGTCGGGGATGTAGCCGCGGCCGAGTCCGGTCAGGGCCACCTGGACGGTGGGGCTGCCGTTCTGGGTCAGCGCGATGATCGGCCAGAAGAAGTCGTTCCAGGCCATCACGAAGGTCAGCATGCCGAGCACCGCCATCGCGGGCCGGGCCACCGGGAACACGATGTGCCACACCACCCGCCAGCTGCTCGCCCCGTCCACCCGGGCGGCCTCTATCAGCTCGGTGGGCAGCGCCTCCACCAGGTACTGCCGCATGAAGAACACCCCGAACGCGCTCACCAGGGTGGGCAGGATGACGGCCTGGAGCTGGTCGGTCCAGGACAGCTTGGCGACCAGCATGTACAGCGGTACGACGCTGAGCTGGGGCGGCACCATCATCGTGCCGATCACCAGGAGCAGCAGCAGGTTCTTGAAGCGGAAGCGCAGCTTGGCGAAGGCGAAGCCGGCCAGCGTGGAGAAGAAGACCGTGCCGGCCGCGATGGAGCCCGCCACGATCGTCGTGTTGAGCAGGGCCGTGCCCATGTTGGCGTCGGTCCAGGCGATCCGGAGGTTCTTGAACAGGTGGGAGCCGAACCAGAACGGCGGGGGCGTCTGGGCGAGCCGCGTGTTGGTGCGGGAGGCGGCCACCGCCGTCCAGATCAGCGGGAAGAGCGATCCTGCGGTGAACACGATCAGGACGGCGTAGGTGAGGCGGCCGCCGTGCAGTTGGCGGCCGGCACGCTGGGCTCTCAACTCGTCATCCCCTTGCGCAACTTGTGGGAAACGAGCCAGTTCGCCGCGCCGATGAGGAGCAGGATCAGGAACATCGCCCAGGCGATCGCCGAGGCCCGGCCCAGGTGCAGATTCACCCAGCCCTGTTCGTACAGGTAGAGGCCGAGCGTCTGGAACTGGTGGTCCGAGCCGCCGGTGGCGCCCGCGGAGCCGTTGAACAGGAGCGGCTCGCCGAACAGCTGGGTGGCGCCGATCGTGGAGACGACCGCGGTGAACAGGATGGTCGGGCGCAGCGACGGGATCGTCACATGGCGGAACTGCTGCCACCGCGAGGCCCCGTCGAGCGCCGCCGACTCGTACAGGTCGGCGGGCACCGCCTGCATGGCGGCCAGGTAGATCAGCGCGTTGTAGCCGGTCCAGCGCCAGATGACGATGGTGGACACGGCCAGCTGCGAGCTCCAGCCGCCGTTCTGCCAGTCGATGTGCTCGAAGCCGACGAGCCCGAGTGCCCAGTTGATCATTCCGTAGTCGCGCCCGAAGAGCAGCACGAACACCAGCGTCGCGGCCGCCACGCTGGTGGCGTACGGGGTGAGGACGGCGACCCGGAAGAACATCGAGCCGCGCAGCTTGTAGTTGAGCAGATGGGCGATGCCGAGCGCGACGAGCAACTGCGGCACGGTGGAGAGGATCCCGATGGTGACGGTGTTGCGCAGCGCGTTCCAGAAGAAGTCGTCCGAGAGCAGGCGCGAGAAGTTCCTGAGGCCCACCCACGTCATGTCTTCCGGCGAGGTCAGCTCGACCTGGTGCAGCGAGGCCCAGCCCGTGTAGAGGAGCGGGAAGAGGCCGAAGGCCGCGAAGAACAGGAAGAAGGGCGCGATGAACGCGTACGGGCTCCAGCGCACATCGCGCCGGTAGCGGCGGCTGCGCCGTTCTTCCGCACCGGCCCGGGCGGGGGCCGTGCCCTCCTGCCCGGGACCGGGGGAGGGCACGGCGGCCGTGGTGTCGCTCGCCATCGTCACTGGTCCAGCGCGTTGTCGATCGCCTTCACCGCGGCGTCCCAGCCCTGCTGCGGCGACTTGCCCTTCTGCTCGACCTGGAGCATGCCGATGTCGGAGAGGTTCTGCTGGATGATCTGGTCCTTCGGGCCGAGGGTCTGCACCGGGGTGCCCTCGGCGGCCTGCGCGAAGATCCGGCCGATGGGCGCGCCCGCGAAGTAGGCGTGCTTGGCGTCCGCCACCGCGGGCAGTCCGTACGCGGCCTTCGCGCTCGGGAAGCTGCCGCGCTTCTCGAACAGGACGGCCTGCTGGGCGGGCGCGGTCAGCCAGGCGGCGAGCTTGGCGGCCTGTGCCGTGTGCTTGCCGGCCGAGGGCACGGTGAGGAAGGAGCCGCCCCAGTTGGACGGTTTGGGGGCCGCGGCCACGTCCCACTGGTCCTTGCCGGCGGCGCCCGCCTTGTCCTGGATGTAGCCGAGCATCCACGCCGGGCAGGACACGGTGGCGAAGGAGGCGTTGGCGAAGCCCTGGTCCCAGGTCGGCTGGAACTGCTGGAGCTTGGCGGTGAGCCCGCCGGTCGCGAACGCGGCCGCGGTGTCCCAGGCCTGCTTTATGGCCGGGTTGTCCTTGTAGACGACCTTGCCGTCGGCGTCGTAGTAGCGGGTGGCGCTGGACCCGGTGATCGAGTTCAGCACGCCGGAGGCGGAGTCCACGAAGGCGGTGCCCGCCGGGGCCTTCGCCTTGTACTGCCGCCCCACCTCCAGATACTTGTTCCAGTCGCCCGCCCACAGCTTGCCCACGGCGTCCCGGTCGGTGGGCAGGCCCGCCTTGGCGAACAGGTCCTTGCGGTAGCAGATGCCGGTCGGCCCGGTGTCGGTCCCGAGGCCTACCGTCCTGTCGCCCTTGGCGGTGCCCTCGGCCCACTTCCACGGCAGGAAGTCGTCCTTGTTCACGCCGGGCGCCTTGGACAGGTCCTGCAGTTTGCCGCTCTGGGTCGCGGTGACCTCGGCGATGTTGCTGACCTCGACGGCCTGGATGTCGGCGAGCCCGCTGCCCGAGCCGAGGTGGGTCAGGAGCTGCGGGTAGTAGTTCTCGTTCCGCTCGATCGAGGTCTGCTTGATCTCGATGTCCGGGTGGAGCTTCATGTACGCGTCGTAGAGCCCGGCCTCCTTCAGGCCGAACGCGCCGAAGACGCCGACGGTGAGGGTGGTCTTCGCGCCGCCCCCGCCGCCTCCCGCCGACGATCCTTCGGCCGCCGGGGACGTGCCGTCGTCGGCGCAGCCGGCGAGCAGCCCGGTGCCGAGCGCGGCCACGGCCGCGAGGGCCGCGAGGCGTCTGGACGTACGTGTACGCGTGCGCATTGCTTCCTCCAACTGTCGTCCGGGCCAAGCCAGTTGAGGCGCGTCGGCGCGGGCGGAAGGTATGCGAAAGGTGTAGGGACCTACTACTGTGGGAGCGCTCCCAGCCGTGATGTGTTGAAGGGTTGCGGCTCCCTGTTGGACTGTCAAGGGACCGCGCAATGGCAGCGGATGAGGTTCCCCGTCCGGCCGGGACTGTTACTTTCACCGGAGTTGCGCGAGTTGGGGAGGCAGACGTGACAGCAGCCCGCACAGCCAGGGGCCGCGGTGCCGGACGGCCCACGCTCGAAGAAGTGGCGGCCAGGGCCGGGGTCGGCCGGGGCACCGTGTCCCGGGTGATCAACGGCTCGCCCCGGGTCAGCGACGAGACCCGGGCCGCCGTCGAGGCCGCCGTCGCCGAACTCGGCTACGTACCCAACCGGGCGGCCCGCGCCCTCGCCGCGAACCGCACCGACGCCATCGCCCTGGTCGTCCCCGAGCCCGAGGCCCGCTTCTTCGCCGAGCCGTACTTCTCGGACATCGTGCGCGGGGTGGGCGCGGCGCTCGCCGACACCGAGATGCAGCTCCTGCTCACCCTGGTCGGCGGCGACCGGGAGCGGCGCAGGCTCGCCCAGTACCTCGCGTCCCACCGCGTGGACGGCGTGCTGCTCGTCTCCGTGCACGCGGACGACCCGCTGCCCGACCTGCTCGAACAGCTAGGGATCCCGGTCGTCATCAGCGGCCGCCGCCGCGAGGACGAACCGCTCGCCTCGGTCGACTGCGACAACTACGAGGGCGCCCGCGCCGCCGTCGCCCACCTCGCCGCCCGCGGCCGGCGCTCCATAGCGACGATCACCGGACCCCTGGACGTGTACGGAGCCCGCCGCCGCCTCGACGGCTACCGGGCGGCCCTCGCGGCGGCGGGCCTGGACGAACTGGCCGCGCACGGCGACTTCACCGAGGAGGGCGGCCGCCGCGCGATGACCGAGCTCCTCGAACGCGCCCCGCACCTCGACGCGGTCTTCGCCGCGTCCGACGTGATGGCCTCCGGCGCCCGCCAGATCCTGCGCGAGGGCGGCCGCCGCATCCCCGAGGACACCGCCCTGATCGGCTTCGACGACTCGGCGATAGCCCGCCACATGGACCCGCCGCTGACCAGCGTGCGCCAGCCGACGGAGGAGATGGGCCGCGCGATGGCCGAGCTGCTGCTCACCGAGATCACCGCCACCGAACCGGCCCGCCCGAGCCTGATGCTCCCCACGGAACTCGTCGTACGGGCATCGTCGTAAATAGAGGCATCGAACGGCCGGAACAAGAAGCCGAACGAGAAGAAGGCCCGAACCGCTTTCGCGGCCCGGGCCTTCTTCCATCAGGGTGAGTAACGGGACTCGAACCCGCGACATCCTGGACCACAACCAGGTGCTCTACCAGCTGAGCTATACCCACCATGCATGACCGGACTGTTGTGGTCTTGGGAAGTCCCTGGGGGCTTCCCTACCGGCCGAGAAAAAGTGTACAGGGTCCGGGAGGGTGCTCGCGCACATGTTTCGAGGCACCCTCCCGGCCCCCCCTGCGAAGGCCTACTCCGCAGGCAGGACGTACTTCGCCGCGATCGACTTCGCGGTGTCCGAGTCCGGGCCCGGCTGCGGCACGAAGACCGCCTCCCGGTAGTAGCGGAGCTCCGCGATGGATTCGCGGATGTCCGCCAGTGCCCGGTGGTTTCCGTTCTTGTCCGGGCTGTTGAAGTACGCCCGCGGATACCAGCGGCGGGCGAGCTCCTTCACGGAGGAGACGTCCACGATCCGGTAGTGGAGGTGGGACTCCAGGCTCGGCATGTCCCGCAGCAGGAACCCGCGGTCGGTGCCGACCGAGTTTCCGCACAGCGGTGCCTTGCCCGGCTCCTTGACGTGCTCACGTACATACGCGAGGACCTGCTCCTCGGCGTCGGCCAGCGTGGTGCCGCCGGCCAGCTCGTCGAGGAGCCCGGAGGCGGTGTGCATGGTGCGCACCACCTCCGGCATGGTCTCCAGCGCGGCGTCCGGGGGACGGATCACGATGTCCACCCCTTCGCCGAGTACGTTCAGCTCCGAGTCGGTGACCAGCGCGGCCACCTCGATGAGTGCGTCGTCCGCCAGCGAGAGCCCGGTCATCTCGCAGTCGATCCACACCATGCGGTCGTTCATGCGTCTTACCCTACGGGGCGCTCCGCTGACCGGGCAGACTCGGACGGCCACCGGTGTAGCCGGAGGCGTACAGATCGGAGCTGGGTTTCCCCGGCTCCGCCGCGGTGTGCGAGGTCGCACCCGGCCCCACCACCGCGCTGGCCGCCGCCGTCCGCCGGGCCTGGGGGAGCGCCTGGGGCAGAACGGTCTCCGGCACCGGAGCCGGCATGGGCACCGCGACGGGGCCCGCGCTGGGTTCCGGTTGTGGCCGCCGCGCCCGGTAGGCCGCCCGGTACGACGCCGGGGACGAGCCGAGCTGGCGGCGGAAGTGCCCGCGCAGCGCGACCGGGGAGCGGAAGCCGCAGCGGCCCGCCACCTCGTCCACGGAGTAGTCGGACGTCTCCAGCAGGCGCTGGGCCTGCAGGACCCGCTGGGTGATCAGCCACTGGAGGGGGGCCGATCCGGTCAGCGAGCGGAAACGACGGTCGAAGGTGCGACGGCTCATGTACGCCCGCGCGGCCAGGGTCTCCACGTCGAACTGCTCGTGGAGGTGCTCCAGCGCCCAGGCGACGACCTCGGCCAGCGGGTCGGAGCCGATCTCCTCAGGTAAAGACCTGTCGAGATAGCGCTCCTGTCCGCCGCTGCGGCGCGGCGGCACGACCAGTCGGCGGGCCAGCGCGCCGGCCGCCTCGCTGCCGTGGTCCGTCCGCACTATGTGCAGGCAGAGATCGATTCCGGCCGCGGTTCCGGCCGAGGTGAGGACGTCCCCGTCGTCGACGAAGAGCTCCCTCGGGTCCACGTGTACTGATGGATAGCGTTTGGCCAGTGTCGGCGCGTACATCCAGTGCGTCGTCGCCGGGCGGCCGTCCAGAAGACCGGCCGCGGCGAGCACGAACGCGCCGGTGCACAGCCCGACGATCCTTGCCCCTTCCTCGTGTGCCCGGCGCAGCGCGTCGAGCGCGGCTGCCGGGGGCGGCGAGGTGATGGAACGCCACGCGGGCACCACCACCGTTCCCGCCCTGCTGATTGCTTCCAGACCGTAGGGCGCGGTGAGTTCGAGTCCCCCTGTGGTCCGCAGGGGTCCTTCCTCACCGGCACACACCAGCAGTCTGTAACGCGGAACTCCCGCGTCCTGACGGTCGATTCCGAACACGGAGAGCGGAATGGAACTTTCGAAGATGGGGCCGCCACTGAACAGCAGTACGGCGACGACTTCCCGGCGTCGGCGGCCGGCCAGCTTCCTTGCGGTCTCCGGTGATGCGGCAGCGGAGTCCTGGCTCATGGCGCTAAGCCCCCCTCGGTGTTCGCGGCTCCCCGTTCTTGTCGGGCCTGTCGCTCCTGCACTTTTCCCCTCGGTTTTGCACGAGTCCCCAGCCTTCGATACGCATGATCGAATCTACTGCGTCCCGTGGCGCCGGCGTGACAAGTCCGGCACCCAGCGCTATGTCGACAAGGCAACTTGGCGCGAAGCTTTCGATCACGAAGCGTTTCACTCGTGGGCCCCGCAGGGGAAGTGCGCCTCATGGGGATGGCCCGTACCCGTATGGTGCCAGAGGCCGCAATGGTCCTTTCCTCCCTGGTGGCAAGGGGGTTGGCAGGCCATTTGGCCAAGGAATCCGCCACCGGGGGAAGTTGGCCGAAAACATACGGGTCCAGGTGTGCGATCGGCTCACCTCCCGGGTGTACATCCCCCCGCGTGACGCCCACCGCGACGCACTCCCGGAGCCGGTCGGGCGTGCCGTCCGGACACCGGAAGCGACGGTCGTGCCCGTTCCTCGGCGGCTGCCCGCTCGGACTGGCGCAGCAGCAGCCGGCATACGGCGGTCACGGCCGTCAGGCCGAGGGCGGAGCCGAACGCCCCCGCGAACGAGGACCCGTACACGATGAGCACCACCGGCACGAGCACACAGCTGAACGCCGCCCAGCGGACGACGTCGCCCGCCGGGTCGGCCGGGGGGCGGGCGGCCGCCCAGAGTGGTTCGGCGTTCACGGACCGGTTGGTACGTACGGATTCAGCCGCGGACGATACTCCGGGCGGCCGGTGACGGGGGCCGGGCGGGGCGGCGGGGACGGACGGGTGGGTGGCCGGGGGAGCGAGCACGAGGGGGTGCTTCCTGATCGAGGTCGGGCGAGATCACGCCTCTAACGCGGAAGCAGTCCGTCCAGTAACTGAAAGATCATCGGTGCGGAGGTGGAGAACGGCCGCGGGGGACCGCTGTAAAGGGCACCGGGCATTGCCATCCGGGGCGGGCTCGTGCATGCTCCGGGGAACGCCGAGTAGGTTCGGCGGCTCTGGGCAGGAGAGGAGTGTCGCCGTACCCTTGGGGGTATGGGGTTGGGAAGATGATTCCCGGACACAGCTCCGCCGCCGACTCGTTGTTGCTCACTTGTCCCCGCTGTCCCCCGACTGAGGACCTCCTTCGCCGAGACACCCATGGCCGGTCACGAATTCTCCGAACCCGCGGACCGCAAGCAGGTAGCCGACCCCACGTCGGACCTCCAAGCGGTGCCAGAACCACGACATTCCTGCGATCCCGCATTCCGGCACGGCGTCGTCGTCGGCTTCGACGGCTCGACGTCCAGTGAGCGGGCCCTCGCCTACGCCATCGGCATGGCCAAGCGGTCCGGCTCGGGGCTGATCATCGTCCACGTCGCCAACCGGCTGCCCACCACGGTGTGGGCGGGCTGCGAGCCGCCGGTCTTCGTCGATGTCCCCGACCACCGCACCGAGGTGCTCGGGCTCGAACTCGCCTGTGCCGACTATCTCGCCGAGGTGCCCTGGATCCTGGTCGAGCGCGGCGGCGACATCTGCCACGAACTGGAAGAAGTCGGGCGCGAGTACGCCGCGGACGCGATCGTCGTCGGCTCCACGCACGGCATCGTCGGGCGGATCTTCGGCTCGGTCGCGGGCCGGCTCGCGCGGCGTGCACAGCGCCCCGTCGTCGTCATCCCGTAATCGGGCGTTGTCCCAGTTGAGACCGGTGTGATGTTTCGCTGATGAAGCGTCAACTTCCTTTGTGTGCAGGCGAATCTACTCACGCGTAGGGGTGGATTGTGCCCTTGTGAAGGGTAGATAAGCCTCGCTGGGAAGCAGCACAACCGCACATGAAGGGAGCCCGCCGTGGACAACGAAGTTCCCGCGGGAAGCACCACCTCCACTCTCGGTCACCTCGCACTCGGACTCACTCTGCTGGCCTTCGGCCTCGGCAACACCCGCGTGATCGACGGCGTGACGGTGGCCGACTCGGTCTCGGTCGCGACCTACGTCGGCGGCATCGGCCTGTTCGTCCTCGGCGTCCTCGCCTTCCGCGATCAGGACGCGTTCACCGGCACCGCCTTCGCGGGCCTGGGCGCCTTCTGGTTCACCTGGGCCGCGGGCGCGAACACCAAGTTCTCGGCCAACGCGGCCGGCCTCTTCCTGGTCCTCTTCGCACTCCTGGCGCTGAGCCTGGCAGCGGGTTCGGCCGGCTCCGGGCTCTTCCGGCAGGGCACGTACGGACTGCTCTTCCTCGCCCTGGTGCTCCTGGCCATCGGCCAGTTCGCCGACAGTTCCTCGCTCGGCAAGGTGGCCGGCTGGGTGGCCACCGTCGCGGGTGCCGCGGCCTGGTACGGGGCGACGGCCTCGCTCGCCAAGTGGCCCACCGCCCTGCCCCGACGCGCTGCCGGCCGGGGGGTGACGGCCACCGGCTGAACGGCAGCCGCAGGCCGGTGCCTGGGCAGCACCGGCACGCAGAAGGGCGACCCCCGCCGATGGCCGGGGTCGCCCTTTTCTGCGCGTAGGGACTACGCGTACGGACTACTCGACGGTGACCGACTTGGCCAGGTTGCGCGGCTTGTCGATGTCGCGGCCCATCGCCAACGCCGTGTGGTAGGCGAAGAGTTGGAGCGGGATGCCCATGAGGATCGGGTCCAGCTCGTCCTCGTTCTTCGGCACGACGATGGTGTGGTCGGCCTTCTCCTGGTGCTGGTGCGCGACCGCGAGGATGCGGCCGCTGCGGGCCTTGATCTCCTCCAGGGCGGCGCGGTTCTTCTCCAGGAGGTCGTCGTTCGGGACGATGGCGACCGTCGGCAGCGCGGGCTCGATGAGCGCGAGCGGGCCGTGCTTCAGCTCGGAGGCGGGGTAGGCCTCGGCGTGGATGTAGGAGATCTCCTTGAGCTTCAGGGAGGCCTCCAGGGCGACCGGGTAGCCGCGCACGCGCCCGATGAACATCATCGACTGGGCGCCCGCGTACTCCTTGGCCAGCTTCTCGATCTCCGGCTCCATGGCCAGGATCTCCTCGATCTGGCCGGGCAGCTTGCGCAGGCCCTCGATGATCCGCTTGCCGTCGGCCACCGACAGGTCGCGGATCCGGCCGAGGTGCAGCGCGAGCAGCGCGAACGCGACGACCGTGTTGGTGAAGCACTTGGTGGAGACGACGCAGACCTCGGGCCCGGCGTGCACGTAGGTGCCGCCGTCCGCCTCGCGGGCGATCGCCGAGCCGACGACGTTCACGACGCCGAGCACACGGGCGCCCTTGCGCTTGAGCTCCTGCACCGCCGCGAGCACGTCGTACGTCTCACCGGACTGCGAGACCGCGATGTACAGGGTGTCGGGGTCCACGACCGGGTTGCGGTAGCGGAACTCGGAGGCCGGCTCGGCGTCCGCGGGGATGCGGGCCAGCTCCTCGATGAGGCCGGCGCCGATCAGGCCCGCGTGGTACGAGGTGCCGCAGCCGAGGATCTTGATGCGGCGCACGCCGCGCGCCTCGCGGGCGTCCAGGTTCAGGCCACCGAGGTGAACGGTCGAGAACCGGTCGTCGATGCGGCCGCGAAGAACCCGGTCGACGGCCTCGGCCTGCTCGCTCATCTCCTTGTGCATGTACGTGTCGTGGCCGCCCATGTCGTAGGAGGCGGCCTCCCACTCGACGGTCTCGGGGGTGGTGTTGGTGAGCGTGCCCGAGGTCGTGTACGTCCGGAAGTCGTCGGCCTTCAGGGTCGCCATCTCGCCGTCGTTGAGGGTGACGACCTGGCGGGTATGGGCGATCAGAGCGGCGACGTCGGAGGCGACGAGCATCTCCTTCTCGCCAATGCCGAGGATGACCGGGGAGCCGTTGCGGGCGACCACGATGCGGTCGGCGAAGTCGGCGTGCATCACGGCGATGCCGTAGGTGCCCTCGATGACCTTGAGCGCCTCGCGGACCTTCTCCTCCAGGGAGTCGGCCTGGGAGCGGGCGATCAGGTGGGTGATGACCTCGGTGTCGGTCTCGGAGGCGAAGACGACGCCCTCGGCCTCCAGCTTGACGCGCAGTTCGGCGGCGTTGTCGACGATGCCGTTGTGGACGACGGCGACCTTGTTCTCGGGGTCGAGGTGCGGGTGCGAGTTCACGTCGGAAGGGGCGCCGTGGGTGGCCCAGCGGGTGTGGGCGATGCCTGTGGTGCCGGCGAAGCGCTTGGGGACGCGGGCCTCCAGGTCGCGGACGCGGCCCTTGGCCTTGACCATCTTCAGGGCCCCGGACTTGGGGGTGTTGACGACCATGCCCGCGGAGTCGTAACCCCGGTACTCCAGCCGCTGCAGGCCTTCCAGCAGCAGCGGAGCCACATCACGCTTGCCGATATATCCGACGATTCCGCACATAGAGTCTCTGCCCCTCCATCGATGTACAAAAGTTCCTGCGGTGCTCGAAGCCTGCTCAGCCGTAGACGATGCGGCGCAGCTGCCGGAGCGAGAGCTCCGGTGGCGCCACGGCGCGATGCGGCAGCTCTGCCGCGATCCGCTCGAAGATCTCCGCGTTCACCGCGCCCCCGGACTGCAGTTCACGGTGGCGCCGGCGGACGAATTCCTCGCACGTCTCGTCGAAGTACGCCAGCACCTCAAGCACCACCCGGGCCGCTTCACCGCGCTGGAGCGCGGTGCTGCGCACCAGATGATCTACGAGGTCGTCGTGGGACGACGGGTTGCGGCGTTCGAGCACCCGTCGATATTGCGGGCTATCGAGGCCGTACGCAAGAATCCTGCCCGATTCCGGGCAGGATTCACATGATCACGCGTCTGGTCTGGACCAGAACGGCTTCACAGGCGCTTGAGGACCGCCTGCTTGGCCGCCGAGAACTCCTCGTCCGTGAGGATGCCGCTGCGGTGCAGCTCGCCGAGCTCGCGCAGGCGGCGGAGCAGTACGTCGTGGTCCTCGGCGGCCGGGGCGGCGGGCGCCGCCTCCAGGGACTTGGGGGCCGCGGCCGCCAGCTCGTGCCGCGGGGCGTGCGGGTGCGGCATCCGGACCACCACCGCCGAGGCGAGCAGCGCCATCAGCGGGTCCTTCTTGAAGCCGTTCAGCTCGACCGCCATCGGGTCGTGGCCGGGGGCGAGCCGCGGGGCGTTCGGGCTGGTGACGAAGCGCAGATAGCCGTCGCTCAGCCCGCGCGCGGGCTGCCAGACCACCCCCGTCAGCTCGTCGAGGGGGAGGGTGACAGGCCCGGCCGCCGTCTTCTTGTCGTCGGTGTGCCAGGTCCACTCCAGGTGCACGGTGCGACCGTCGAAGGTGACCGTGGCATCGCCCGCGCCCACCGTCATCGGCACCGCAGGGCCCGGCATGAGGTAGGTGTCGACGGGCCCGTCCGGCACCTCGTCGAGCAGCAGCGCGTTGCGCACCTCGTCCACCATGTATTCGGCCACGGCCGACGTCCGGGTCTCCACGGTCAGGACGTACGGGTCCGAGGCCTCCGGCAGCTTTCCGCCGGTGACCTGGAGCAGCGGATCCGCCCCGTCCCGCAGCCGCAGCCTGAGCCGGCCCGTCTTGCGCCCCGGCTCGTACGCGATGCCCGCCACCGCGCGCAGCGGCACCGCTGTCTCCCCGAGCGTCCGCTGGAGCAGACCGACCGACTTGTCGCTGCCCGGCACGATCCGCAGCGTCTCGCCGTCGAAGACCCAGGTGCCGTCCTTCTGGATGATTTCCGCCATGTGGGGATTGTTTCACCGGCCCCTGCCGTGATGATCGACTTGCGCACATCGGGCGGTTCCGGTACGCCCTGCGGTGCCGCTCTTCACCTTGACCCCGGGTGGGATCCCCGGTCCCATGGGAAGTGTTCGGTTGCTCAGCCCCCACAGTTGCGCGACCCCTTGGAAGGGAACCGCTTGTGAGACAGAGACAGCGCAGGACATTCGCCCGGCTCCTCGGCTCCCTGGTTCTGGTCGCGGCCGCCGGGCTCACCAGTATCGGGGCCTCCGCGGCCCCCGCGGCGGCGGGCGCACCCCGCCCGCTGGGCCAGATAGTGCCCGCCCCCGCCTCCGTTTCCACGGGCGGCTCCGCGTACACCATCGGCTCGGCCACCAAGATCAGGGTCGCCCCGGGCTCGCCCGACGCCCAGCGCATCGGCGACTACCTGGCGGGCGTGCTCCGCCCCTCCACCGGGTACGGGCTGCCCGTCACCAGCGCGGCCGGCAGCGACGGGATCCGGCTGCTGCTCGGCGCCGGTGACCAGGGCCTCGGCGACGAGGGCTACCGGCTCTCCTCGGGCGGCGGCTCGCTCACCATCACCGCCAACCAACCCGCAGGCCTCTTCCACGGCGTACAGACGCTGCGGCAGCTGCTGCCCGCGGCCGTGGAGAAGCGGACGAAGCAGACCGGTCCCTGGAAGATCGCGGGCGGCACGATCACCGACTCCCCGCGCTATGCCTACCGGGGCGCGATGATCGACGTCTCGCGGCACTTCTTCAGCGTCGACCAGGTCAAGCGGTACATCGACCAGCTCGCCCTCTACAAGATCAACGAGCTGCACCTGCACCTCAGCGACGACCAGGGCTGGCGCATCGCCGTCGACTCCTGGCCCAAGCTCGCCACGTACGGCGGCCAGACGCAGGTCGGCGGCGGCAAGGGCGGCTACTACACCAAGGCCGACTACCAGGCGATCGTCGCCTACGCCTCCTCCCGCTATCTGGAGGTCGTCCCCGAGATCGACACCCCGGGACACACCAACGCGGCCCTCGCCTCCTACGCGGAGCTCAACTGCAACGGCGTCGCGCCCCCGCTGTACACGGGCACCAACGTGGGCTTCAGCTCGCTGTGCGTGCCCAAGGACGTGACGTACAAGTTCCTCGACGACGTGGTGCGCGAGGTCGCGGCCCTCACGCCCGGGCGGTACGTCCACATCGGCGGCGACGAGGCGCACTCCACCTCGCACGACGACTACGTCAGCTTCATGGACAAGGCCCAGCCGGTCGTCGGCAAGTACGGCAAGACCGTGATGGCCTGGCACCAGATCGCCGGGGCCACGCCCGTGGAGGGGGCCGTCGCCCAGTACTGGGGCACGCTCGGCAACGAGACGGACGTCGCCGCGGCCGCGCAGGCGGGCACCCGGCTCGTGATGTCGCCCGCCAACCACGCCTACCTCGACATGAAGTACGACGCGAAGTCTCCGCTCGGGACCAGCTGGGCCGGATACGTCGACGTCGACAAGTCGTACGCGTGGGATCCGGACACCTTCATCGCGGGGGTGCCGGCGAAGGCCGTGCTGGGCGTCGAGGCGCCGATCTGGTCGGAGACGCTGACCAATTCCTCCCAGATCGAGTACATGGCGTTCCCGCGGCTCCAGGGGATCGCGGAGATCGGGTGGTCGCCGGCGTCCACGCACGACTGGGCGTCGTACAAGACCCGGCTCGCGCAGCAGGGGCCGCGGATGGCGGCGCTGGGGATCAACTTCTACCGGTCGCCCGTGGTGCCCTGGGTTTGATCCCTCGAAGCCGGAGGGGATCGGTCCTGCCAGAACCGATCCCCTCCGGCACGTGACGCGTCAGGCGATGGGGTTGCCCAGCGTTCCCACCAGTTGCAGCGCGCCCGCCGGGTCCGCCAGGTCCACCATCTGTTCGTTGTTGCGGAGCTGGAGGCGGTTCAGGCAGGACAGGGCGAAGTCCGGGGCGAACAGGTCGTACTGCTTGAATTTGTCGGCCAGTTCGGGCTTCGAGGCCTGGTAGGCGGTGACGCAGTCCGTCACCGTCCGCCAGAACGCGGACTCCTCCATCACCCCTTCCGTCACCAGCGCCGCGTTCAGGAAGCGGAAGAAGCAGTCGAAGACGTCCGTGAACACGGAAAGGAGCTTCATGTCCTCGGGGACGTCCGCGCGGATCCGCTCCACGGCCGGCGGCAGCGCCGCGTCCGGGTCCATGACCGCGATCTCCTCGGCGATGTCCTTGAAGATCGCCCGCGAGACCGTGCCGTCCTCGGCGAGGACCAGGATCACGTTCTCGCCGTGCGGCATGAACACCAGGTCGTACGCGTAGAAGGAGTGCAGGACCGGCACCAGGTACGCGTCCAGGTAGCCGCGCAGCCACTCGGCCGGGGTGCGGCCCGACTCGGCGATCAGGGCGCCCGCGAAGGACGCGCCCTCGTGGTCGGTGTGCAGCAGCGAGGCCATCGTGGCGAGGCGCTCGCCCGGCCGGAGCGAAGGCACCGGGCTCTCGCGCCACAGCGCGGCCAGCATCTTGCGGTACGGCGAGTAGCGGTCGGTGGCCCGCTCGTACTGCTCGTGGCGGTAGCCGACCGCCGCCCGCTCGCGGATGATCGAGAACCGGGCCGCGCGGAACGTGCCGTCCGCCGCGATCAGCCCCGCCAGCCAGTCGTTGATCGCGGGCGTCGCCTCCATGTAGGCGGCCGAAAGCCCGCGCATGAAGCCCATGTTGAGGACCGAGAGGGCCGTTTTGACGTAGTGCTTGGCCGGGTCGCTCGTGTTGAAGAAGGTACGGATCGACTGCTGGGCGAGGTAGTCGTCGTCGCCCTCGCCGAGCAGCACCAGGCGCTCCTGGGCGATCTCGGCGGCGAAGGTCACGGACAGCTTGTTCCACCACTGCCACGGGTGCACCGGCAGGAGCAGGAAGTCGGCCATGTCCAGGCCGCGTTCGGCCAGCCGTGCGGCGAACCGGTCGAGGGTGTCCCGGCCGAGTTCGGCGCGCATCAGCGCCTCGTGGTCCAGGCCCGTGCCCGCCGTGAAGGTGGCGCGGTCGCGGCGGGCCGCCAGCCACAGCAGCCGTACCGGGCTCGCGGTCTCGGGGGCGTACGCGAGGTATTCGTGGATGCCGAAGCCGAGCCGGCCGTTGTTGGCCACGAAGCAGGGGTGGCCCTCGGTCATGCCCGTCTCGATGGCCTGGAAGCCGGAGCGGACGAGCTCGGCCGACGTGATCTGAGGCTTCGTCAGCTTGTATGCGGCGCCGGACAGGGTGGAGGAGATCTCCTCCAGGTACACCGGAAGGATCGCGTCGCTCAGGCCCAGCGAGCCGCGCAGTTCGAGGAAGAAGTCCAGTGCGTCCAGCGGGAGTTGGCCATCGGAGCCCTGCCGGGATATCGACTCGGCGAACACCTGCCAATGGTCGAGGGAGAGCCGGGACGCGGTGAAGCGGTACTCGACCGAGCCGTCGTCGGAGCGGACGGCGTACCGGTCGTCGCCGAGCGGCTCGGGGGTGAGGAGGCGCTCGTGGGCGAACTCGGCGAGCGCCTTGCGGATCAGGAGCCGGTTGGCCTCGGCCCACAGCTCGGGGGTGAGGTGGGTGACCGCGGTGTCGGTGGTCATCGTGCTGCTGCCTCTCCGGCCAGGGCCGTACGGAACTGCTCTCGGGTGCAGAAGGACAGGTAGGCGTCCTTCTCGGGCTTGGTGATCCGCTCGGCGATCTCGAAGCCGACGGCCGCGTTCAGCGCGTGCACCGCCTTGTTGTCGACGTCGGGCTCGACGACGACGCGCTCGGTGGCCGGGTCGGCGAACAGCTCCTCCATCACGGCGGTGATGACGGCCCGTGTGAAGCCGTGCACCGGGGTGTCGGTCGGGGCGACCAGGAAGTGCATGCCGACGTCGCCGGGCAACGGCTCGTACAGGCCGACCAGTTCGACGTGCGCCGGGTGGTAGTGCTCCATCAGGAACGCGGGCTCGCCGTCGTGCAGGCCGACGAAAGCGTGGTGGTGCGGGTGGGCGGCGATCGCCATGTACTCGCGCTCGACGTCCTGGAGTTTCGCGTCCTGCATCAGCCAGAACGCGGCCTTGGGGTGGGTCACCCAGGAGTGCACGAGCTCGGCGTCGGACAGCGGGTCGAGCGGCCGGAAGGCGAAGGACCCGAGGGTGGTCTGGGGGCTCATATGGCGAACTCCTGGAAGGCGATGGACTTCTCGACCGGGTAGTACTCGCGGCCGAGCAGCTCGCCGATGATGTACGCGTTGCGGTAGGCGCCCATGCCGAGGTCGGGCGAGGTGATCGAGTGGGTGTGCACGCCGGCGTTCTGGAGGAAGACGCCGTGGCCGGTGGTGTCGATGGAGTAGTTGCGGGCCACGTCGAAGCGCCCGCGCCCGTCGCGCCGCAGCCGGTCGGTGACGGGCGCGAGGAACTCCGGCTCGGCGTACTGGTAGCCGGTGGCCAGGACCAGGCCCTCGGTGCTGAGGGTGTAGTCCTTCTCCTGCTCCTCCTGGCGCAGGCCCAGCGTGTACGTACCCGTCGTGGTGTCGTAACTGGCCGAGCCGAGCGCGGAGTTGGTGAGGAGACGAGTAGGAACGGGCCCCTTGAGGTTCTTCTGGTAGAGCAGGTCGAAGATGGCGTCGATCAGCTCCGAGTCGATGCCCTTGAAGAGCCCCTTCTGCGACGATTCGAGCCGGTAGCGGGTGGCCTCGGGCAGCGCGTGGAAGTAGTCGATGTACTCCGGGGACGTCATCTCCAGCGTGAGCTTGGTGTACTCAAGCGGGAAGAAGCGGGGCGAGCGCGTCACCCAGTTCAGCCGGTAGCCGTGGACGTCGGCCTCGGAGAGCAGGTCGTAGTAGATCTCGGCGGCGGACTGCCCGGAGCCGACGATCGTGATCGACTCCTTTGCCTGGAGCGCCTCTTTGTTCTCCAGGTAGCGGGAGTTGTGCAGGAGGTCGCCGCCGAGGCCCCGGCAGGGCTCGGGGATGTGCGGCGGGGTGCCGGTGCCGAGCACGAGACGGCGGGTGCGGAAGGTGTCGCCGGTGGTGGTGGCGACGGCGTACAGCTCGCGCTTCTCGTCGTACGTCACCGACTCGACGGTCCGGCCGAAGCGGATCGAGCTCAGCTTTCCGGCCGCCCAGCGGCAGTAGTCGTTGTACTCGGTGCGCAGCGGATAGAAGTTCTCGCGGATGTAGAACGAGTACAACCGCCCCGATTCCTTCAGGTAGTTGAGGAAGGAGTACGGCGAGGTCGGGTCGGCGAGGGTGACCAGGTCGGACAGGAACGGGGTCTGAAGGTGGGCGCCCTCCAGGAACATTCCGGAGTGCCACTCGAAGTCGGGCTTGGTCTCAAGGAAGAGCCCGTTCAGCTCGTCGATGGGCTCGGTGAGGCAGGCGAGCCCGAGGTTGAAGGGGCCGAGCCCGATCCCGATGAAGTCGTACGCCTCGGACATGCCGGGGGCTTCAGGACGCGTGGACAAGGTTCTCTCCCAGGTACTGCTCGGCGTGGCCGGCGATCAGGTCGAGCACGGCGGCGATGTCGTCGACGCTCGTCTCGGGGTTGAGCAGGGTGAACTTCAGGTACTGGCGGCCGCCGGACTTGGTCCCGGCGACGACGGCCTCGCCGGACGCGAAGAGCGCCTTGCGGGCGTAGAGGTTGGCACGGTCGATCTCGGCGGGCGAGGTGACGGTGTCGGGGATGTAGCGGAAGACGAGGGTGGAGAGCGTGGGCTGCACGACGACGTCGTAGCGGGGGTCGGCGGCGAGCAACTGCCATCCCTGCTCGGCCAGTTCACACACTTCGTCGAAGAGCGAGCCGATGCCGTCGGCGCCCATGGTGCGCAGGGTCATCCACAGTTTCAGGGCGTCGAAGCGGCGGGTGGTCTGGAGCGACTTGTCCACCTGATTGGGGATGCGCTCCTCGGCGGCGCGGCGCGGGTTGAGGTAGTCGGCGTGGTACGTCGCGTGGCGCAGCGTGCCCCCGTCGCGGACCAGGACGGCGCTCGAACTCACCGGCTGGAAGAACGACTTGTGGTAGTCGACGGTAACGGAGTCGGCGCGCTCGATGCCGTCGAGCAGGGCGCGGCGGGCGGGGGTCGGCGAGGCGAGCAGCCCGCAGCCGTAGGCGGCGTCCACGTGCATCCAGGCGCCGTACTGGGCGCAGAGCTCGGCGATGCCGGGCAGCGGGTCGATGGAGCCGAAGTCGGTGGTCCCGGCGGTGGCGACGACCGCCATGGGTACGTTGCCCTCGCTCACGCAGTGCTCCAGGGCGCGGGCCAGGCCGAGGGTCTGCATGCGCTTGTCGTGGTCGGTGGGGACGGCGACGACCGCGTCCCTTCCCAGGCCGAGCAGTTGGGCCGACTTCTGCACGCTGAAGTGGCTGCACTCGGAGGCGAAGATGCGCAGTCTGGCGAGGTCGGTCGTCTTGGCCTCCTCGCGGGCGAGCAGCATCGACTGGAGGTTGGACTGGGTGCCGCCGCTGGTGAACACGCCGTCGGCGGCGGGGCCGAGGCCTATGCGCTGTGCGGTCCAGTCGATGAGCCGGCGCTCGATGAGGGTGCCGCCGGCGCTCTGGTCCCAGGTGTCGAGCGAGGAGTTGACGGCCGAGAGCACGGCCTCGCCCAGCACGGCGGGGATGACGACCGGGCAGTTGAGGTGGGCGAGGTAGCGGGGGTGGTGGAAGTAGACGGCGTCGCGGAGGTAGACGTCTTCGAGCTCGTCCAGGACGGCGGAGGCGTCGCCGAGCGGGGCGTCGAGGTCGATGCCGTCGATGACCGGGGCGAGCTCGTCGACGCCGGCGCCGCTGAACGGCTGCCGGGTCGTGGCGAGTTTGCGCGCCACCCGCTCGACTCCTTCGGTCACGGAGCGTCGGTAGTGCTCCGCGGTCGTGTCGTTGAGCAGATGCGAACGCATGGGGGTGTCCTCCGGGTCGGGAGCGGCGGGCCCTCCGGGCGGGAAGGGGGGTGTTGCGAGGGCCGCGATCTCGTAAGTGAGGTTAGCCTAACCTTAGTGGTGGGCTCAATGCGGGGGCGGGGGTTCCCCACCCGCCCACCCGTTCGGCCGGGTTGGAGGGTTCGGGCACGCGGGGCGGGTTGATCGCCGTTGGCATCCGCGGCGCGGTGGGTGCGGCGCCGCCTTGCGGCGGGCGCGGGATCTCCCCACCCTGCCCTCCCG
>NZ_LGDD01000003.1 GCF_001279695.1 Streptomyces sp. WM6378 | reverse complement strand
GCCGGGGTCTACCGGTCCGCTCTCGGCGTCGTACGCCAGGCGGACAACACCCTGTTCGCCTCCATCCACGCCAGCGCCAGCGGCGGCACCGACGCCGCCTCCCTGGTACGCCGGGTCGCCACCCGCTCCCGGCAACTGGCGCTGGGGAACTGGGTGGTTCTGGGTGACTTCAACCGGGCGCCCCGCTCCCTGCCCGTCGGCGGAACCACCGGCATCCCCGCCAACGCGCACATCTACGAGAACGGCGGCCCCACCCAACTCAGCGGCGGCCGCCTTGACTACGCCGTCTCCAACGTCCTGACCCAGAACTGGCAGGCAGCCCGCGGCAACCCCCGCGGCAGCGACCACTGGCCCATCACGTTCTCCGCGCTGCGCGCCGGAGCCGGCCCCGCCCGCTTCACCCTCGGCGACAACGGCGGCAACGGCGGCGTCCTCGACGTCTACCAGGCCCGCAAGGCCAACGGCACGCACATCATCCTCTACCACCCCGACAACGGCACCAACCAGCAATGGACCCTGCGCCCCGACGGCTATCAGAACCGGTCCAACCGCATCGTCAGCGTGAACAGCGGCAAATGCATGGACGTCGACAACGGCACCGCGAGCAGGGAGGGTTCCCAGATGAACATCTGGGACTGCCACCGCCACGGCCCCACCACCGACACCCAGAACTTCGTCCTGGAACACCCCATGCCGCTGTTCCCGAACCTGACGACCATCACCAACGAAAGGACCGAATACCTGCTGAACATCGCCGGCAACGGCACCGCCGACGGAACCCCCCGTCATCCAGTACGAGCAGCAGTACGGCCCCCTTCCCTTCCCCGCCGACAACGAATCCTTCTACCTCCACCCCACCAGCTGACCCCCGATCCCACGGGGTGCCGGTGTCAGGCCGCGGAAATCGGCCTGACACCGACCCCGCGGGCTGCTGAAGAGGCGGACAGGGGCAATGACCCAGCGGCGCGCGCCAGCCGCGTACCGACCAAGCCACCTCTCGCCGCTCCCTGAAAGACGCGGAGCGGGTTCTAGCCGTGGGCCACGCAGGTCCGGTTTCGGTGACCACGGGCCGGGAGCGGGCTGGGGCAGTGTGGGGCGTGTCCACGCCTGGTCGCGTGGCCTTTTAGAAGTGCCGGTGTGCGCACCCGTTTCACGGGCATCGTCCAGGCTTGCAAGACGTGGCCACCGGGGGTCCTGGAGCAGTCCTAAACACGGTGACCTGTCCCTTCCTCCCGTCTCTGACCAACCCGGGCGGTTCAGGGGACGGGGAGAGTGGCGTTGAGTGTCTTTCCTCCCGCGTTGCCGTGGATGGTGGCCGGGGTGCGGGTGTCGAGTGTGTTCCAGGTGGCGTGGATGGTGGTGAGGGGTCCGCCGGCGGGATTCACCGTCAGCGTGGCGCTGACGGTTCCGGTGTCTTGGTTCCACGTGGCGGCGCCGTTGACGGTGGCGTCCGATACCCAGCCGACGGAGTTGAGGGTGAAGGTCGTGGTGGGGGTGCCGGTGGTGTAGGTCCAGGTCCCGCCGCGCAACCCGGTGTCGGTCTGGCCGGTGAGGTAGTGGCTGCGGGTGATGGCGTCTGCGACGGCGGAGGCTGCGATGTGGGCTGCGCGCAGTGTGGTTGGGCTGGACTGGTCGCCGGGTGCGGGGAGGGCTGGGGAAGCTTCGTTCAGCGTGAAGGGGTAGCTGCTGAGGGTCGGGATGGGGGGTGTGGTTCGGCTGCAGGAGATGTCCAGTTGGGCCAGCGCTTTGGGGTCGTCGATGAACCGGCGGTAGAGAAATGCGCCGCAGGCATTGAGGGCGGGCCATCTGGTGTCGGGCATCGCCGTGACGTGGGTGACGCCTGCGATCTCGATGAAGCGTGCGGAAGGGCCGATCTGGGCGGCAACGTGCCGGCCGCCTTGAGGCGGGGTGAGCAGGTCGAGGTCGCCGCCCAGGATGAGCACGGGGACGGCGGGAGAGACCACGGGCGGGGCGGTGATGGGCGGGTCGGCCGGGTGTGTCGGGACCGGCCAGTCGAGGCAGGCGTCGTAGGCGTTGGTGTAGGCGTCGACCGCCAGCCATTCAGGCACCCGGAACGGAGCGAAGGCGCCGGATGGCTCCTGGCCGATGCTGCGGGCCAGTTGCCCCTGGCGTTGCTCCGGCCCGCTCGCCGTGGAGAACAGCTGCGGGTAATCGGTGCAGGCCACGGCGAAGTACAGCCCGCGCGAATAGTCCTCGGGCAGGGATTCACCAGGAGTGATGGATTGAGCGGCCAGGCGGAGCAGGGGCTGGTCGTCGCCGGACACCGCCGCTTGGGCGGCGGCGCCGAGAGCCTGGTAGATACCGGGATCTGACGCGGCGTTGTTGATGATGTCAACCAGTGTGGTCACGGTGACCGTCACGGTCACTGCCCTGCCGTTGAGACCGGGAGCTGTGCCGGTGGCTGGTGCGGTGCGCAGCCTGTCGGCGAGTTCCTCGATCACCGACCAGGTATGGGGGCGGGTACAGGCCGGGGAGCGCTGGCATGCCAGGTCGAAGGCGGACCGTGCGGTGGTGATGGTGGAGGTGTACCACGGGTCCAGACCTACCACCTCGTAGGTGGCGTCCAGGACGACCGAGCGCAGCGCGGCGGGGTAGCGGGAGGCGAATGCCTGGGCGAACCAGCTTCCGTAGGAGTCGCCGTAGAGGTCGACCTCGGCCAGGTCGAGCCTGTGCAGCACCGTATCGAGGTCACGGGCGGCATTGGCGGTGCCGAACAGGTCCGCGGCCCGTACCGGCGTGCCGTCGGAGTACTTCCAGGTGTCGTTCAGCTTCTCGCCGCAGGCGCCTACCACCTGGGCGAAGACAGGCCCGGAGGCTTGACCGGGGTAGGCCGTCAGTTCTGGGCAGTTCAGCGCCTGGGACCGGCCGGTGCCGCGCAGGTCGTAGAGCAGCAGGTTGCGGCTTTCCTGCAAGGGCCCCAGCATGGCCTGGTACTGGGTTCGCGAGGAATCGCCCGTCGTGGGGTAGCCAGGGCCGCCTTCGATCGCGACGATGGTGCCCTGCGGGTTGCCGCTGCGGGCCGGGAACCAGGTGAATCCGACGTTGATGGTCGGGCTGTCGGGGCGGGTGCGGTCCAGTGGCACCGGAACGCTTCCGCACCATCCGGAGTCCGCGCACGGCGTCAGCCGCACCGTACCGACCGCGAGTGCTGCGGGACCACCGGACGGGGCCGCGCCAGGAATCACCAACAGCACGGCCACGATGAAGACGGCGACGCCACAGCGCGTTCCCCGGCCCCGCATCCAGCCCCTGCGGTGGTACACGCATGCACTCCCAACCCGCAGTAGCGAACACGGTCAGACCCCTGAGCCCACGACCATCAAGGGCAGGCGTGGCCGCCGCCTGACCCGTACCGATCCCGCTGCAGCCACGCCCCAAGGCAAGCAGACCAGCAATGATCCAGACAAGGGCATCCCAGGCATTGCCGACAGAGGCCCTCCCGACGATCCCCACGGTGAGGGAAGTACGGATCAGCCGCCCATCCGGGGCCAACGGAAGTTTCCACGACAGCAACCGAGTTCGGCGACGTCCGCGAGCCGCTCGGTGATGCGCTGGCGTTCGCGCCGTGCCGGGACTGCGTTCCCGAGTAGTCGCCGACCCCTCCGCCGACCCGCATGTACTCGGCTACCGCTGCCCGGACGGCGGGCAGCACCGTGACCAGTCCCGAGCGCCTCGGGCCAGCAGCGCCACCACGGATCGCGCGTATGCGTGCGCGGTGGCGACGCCGATCCGGAACCCGGCCGCGATCTGCGCGAGAGTGACGTGCTGCCCCAGGCGCACGGACGCGACCAGATCACGCTCGCGCAGGCTTGCACCGGCCTCCCCCTCCCGGAGGACGTATCAGCACCGTGACCGTCTCCACGCATGCGTACGGCAGGTCGAGTGCGCAAGGGACAGGTAGCCATCCAGGCTGCCCGGTCGGCGAGTTGAGTCTTCAGGCGTCCGCCTCAACAGCCCGAGAGCCTTTGCCCGTTTCTCCCCACCGGTCCACCACAACCGCCACATCACCCGAGCTGTGACCGAATTGAACATGCTGTGGCCTTGGGTACCTGAACGCATCCTGACTGCTGGCGCGCCCCGCCCGCCCCGGCCGTCCCGTACCAGCACCATGGCGCCATGCACATGCACGCAGACCGTGTCCGCATAGCGGCCCTCCGTCCTGCCCCTGCCCCCCTGACGGAAGAAGGCCGCCTTGAACGCTGTGACCACCGCCTGTGCGCCCGCTGACCGGGCGAGTGCCTGGCTACGGCACCGGCTGGGCCGGGCCGTGCTGCTGTCCTACACCTGCGCCCTGTTCCTGCCGGGCCCCGGCCTCTGGCTGGGCCACACCCACACCATCCCACTCGGACCGGTCCTGGGCCTGCCGCTGTCCGCCGCCCCATGCCTGCTGTCGCTGGTGCTGTTCTCGGCCGGCATCCAGGTCCCCGTCCGTGAGCTGGGCCGCGTGCTGCGGCGCCCGAGTGCACTGCTCGCGGGGCTCGCGCTGCATCTGGCGATCCCGCTGCTGGTCATCCCCCTCGTCGCGTTCCTGCTGCACAAGTCGCCCGACACCGACGGCGGTAGCGGCCTGATCACCGCGATGATCCTCATCGTGGCCATGCCCGTCGCGGCGGGTGCCACCGTGTGGACCGGCAAGGGCGACGGCGACCAGCCCACGATGGTGGGCCTGGTACTCGCCTCCACCCTCCTCAGCCCGCTCACCACGCCCCTGGTGATCCAGCTCCTGGCCCCACTGCTCAGCGGCGGCTACGCCAACTCGCTCACGGCGAGCGTCCACACCGCGGGCGGCGGCTTCACCCTCGTCGGCGTCGTGCTGCCCTGCGCCGCGGGCATCCTGGTCCGGCTGACCCTGCCCGCATCCCAGCTTCGCCGAGCGCTGAGCGTCGTCGCACCCGGGGCCCTCGGGGGCTCACTCGTCCTGACGTACGTCAACGCCAGCGGCGCCCTCGGCTCCTTCATCGCCCAGCCGCGTCCGCTCCTGATCGTGGCGGCACTGGCCGTGGCGGCACTGGTCTGCGTGCTGTCATTCGTGCTGGGCCGGGGCGCGGCCCGGCTGCTGCGACTGGCCCCGCCCGCCGCCTCGTCCCTCACACTCGCCTGCGGAATGAACAACAGCAGCGCGAGCGCCGTGTTGATCACCACCGCACTCCCCGACAAGCCGCATCTGCTGCTCCCTGTGCTCGCCTACGGCCTGCTCCAGAAGACGGCCGCGAACCGCGTCGTACGAGCCCGGCCACAGCACCCGGTGTACGCGTCGCCGCCGGGCTGACCGGGATCGACCGGCGGGCCCGGCCAGGCCGAACACGGCCACGGCCCGGTCGGCCCCTTCGCCCGGTACGAATGAACAGTCCGTCTGCACTTCACCGAACTTGCCCGGCTGCACGCCGACTCCCCGACCCAACTGCTGGCCCGGCGACGGGCATTCTCCGGGAGACCCTCGTTCCGCCCGGACCACCGCAGCTGCCGGGCCGGACGCGATGACTGCATATGACAACCTGCTGCTGAAGATCGCCAGTGCCCGGGTCCCCCTCCCGTCACGGCCCGGAGCGGCAGTGCCTCTTACGCGGTAGCGGTCAGCAGAGGAGCAAGCGCGCCGCCTCGCATGCGGACGACGAGCGGCGTCGCGAAGCGCCGCGCGGCCCAGGTGACCGCGAGAGCGACCACGGTCCCCACCACGAGGGCGGCCAGTACGTCGTGCGGGTAGTGCGCACCGACGTACACCCGGGAGGCGGCCATCAGCAGGGCCGCGAGCGAGGCGACGGCGCCCAGGCGCCAGTTGATCAGGAACAGCGCGGCGGCAGCGGCTGCGGCGACCGTGGTGTGGTTGCTGGGGAAGGCGTAGTCGTCGATCGGCGGGCACTTCTCGATCAGGAAGTCGTGCGGCAGCGCCCGGCACGGACGCGGTTCGGTGAACACCGACTTGATCCCGGAGTTCACCAGATACGCGATCACCACGGCGAACGGGACGGCCAGCGCCGCCGCCATCACCGAGGGGTCCTTGCGCCGGGCGATCCACCAGCCGACGAGCATGAACACCGCGAACAGCGCGACGCCGTAGGTCGTGTAGGCGAGGACCGTCCCGTTCAGCCAGTGGGTGTGCTTGGCGAAGTCGGTGACGTCGCCGTACAGGCTGCCGTCGATGGAGGCGCCGTCCAGGGCCTGCGTCGTGGTGGCGGTGGAAGAGGTCATGGGATGCGGATCTCCGGTGGGTTGCAGTGCGGTGACCGCTCCGGGCAGCGGGGCGGGCGGGCTGTTCGGCAGTCTTCCAGGTGAAGATGCGTTGACCGGGAGACGATGGTCTACAAGCCTGTAGACGATCATAGACGGGTTCGGGTTGCGTGCCGGCCGGGTCGTGCACCCCCCGGTTGAGGATCAGGCGCGGCGGAGGCGGGTGGTGAACAGCGGGGCGAGCGCCAGCCCCCGTATCGCGGCGACCACCGTGTCCAGGACGGGAATCGAGTGCGAGCACAGTGCGCCGACGAGCGCCCCGCCGGCCAGGCTCGCGGCGCCGACGACGCCCGCGAAGACGCCGTACGCCGTCGCCCGGCGGCCTGTAGGAGGAAGGTCGGCGACGTTGGCCCGGAGGGTGGATTCCTCAATGCCCATTGCGGCCCTCCACACCAGCGAACCGTTGGTGCAGGGCCGGGTCTCCGGTCAGGGGCTCAGCGCGGCACGGATCAGAGCGCGCAGTTCCTCGTCAGACACGGCCGCCATGTCCGTGGACCGCAGCCGAATGGTGGCCTTGCCGCTGATGAGCGTGGGATGGCGGGAGCTGAAGCCGCCATCGCGGTCCGTCCCCCACCCGTAGATCGAGACGCCATGTTGCCAGACACCGATGTGCAGCCTGCGCTTTTCGACCCGGTAGGTGGGCATTCCGTACGACAGAGCCACGCTCGCCTGCGGGAATTCCTCCAGGATCAGGCCGTTCACCCGGTCGAAGAGCGGGCGGTGGCCGGGCGCGACGGCGTCGACGTACTCCTGCACGGGGTCCATGCGACCCATTGTGGTCCTCCCGCCAACCTCCGCTGCTGCGGCTCGGCCCGTCGGGCCTGACCGTCGCGGCCCAGTTTCGCAGCGCAAGGGTGTGCCCCATCAGCGGCCTGCCCCCGACCGTCAGACGGCTGACCAGGGCAGATGGAGAACGGGGGCGAGAGTATCTAGGGTCAGCACGTGGCTTTCATCATGGTGTGCGAAGACGACGCGGGGGTCCGCAGCGTCCTCAAGCGCGCCCTGGAGCACGACGGCCATACCGTTGCCGTCGCCGCCACGGCCGAGAGCCTGCTGCGGCAGCTCGCACCGGCACCTGGGCTGGTCGTCCTGGATCTCGGGCTCCCGGACGCCGACGGACGTGATGTCTGTCTGGCGCTGCGGGCGCGCGGCGTCGACGCGCCGGTGTTGATGCTCACCGCCTTGGACGGCCTGCATCACAAGGTGGGCGGCTTCGAGGCGGGCGCCGACGACTACATGACCAAGCCCTTCGACGTCCCCGAGCTGCTGGTCCGGGTCCGTGCGCTGCTGCGCCGGTCCACCGTGGCGCCCCCACCGCACGAGGTCGTCCTCGATCCGGTCAAGCACGTGGTGACCTACGACTCGGTGAGCGAAAGCCTGACTCCGACGGAGTTCCGGCTACTGGGCCGCCTCATCGCCTCGCAGGGCGATGCGGTCCGCCGCCACGCCCTCATCGCGGCCGGCTGGCCGCATGGCGCGCAGGTCAACGACAACACCCTCGACTCCTTCGTGCGCCGGCTGCGGACCAAGCTCGGTCCGCTGGGTGTGGCGGAGCGTCTGGCGACCGTCCGCGGCGTGGGCTACCGATGGCAGTGACGGGATTCCGCAGAAAGGTCGTCGCGCTCACTGTCCTGATCGCCACCGCCGTGGTCGCGATACTGGTCGTGGTCTCGCACGTGCTGCTGAGCCGGGTGACGGACGCCGACGCGCACGATCTGGCGCGTACCCGCGCCGAGGCGGTCGCGGCGAACGTCACCACGGTGGGCGGCCGCGTCGTACTGACCGAGAACGACAGCGAGGCGCTGGACGAGGTCGCCTGGGTATATGCCGATGGCCGCCTGATCGACGGGAACGTACCGGCAGGCATGGTCGAGCGCGTCGAGGCGCTGGCACGCTCAGAGCGATCGCAGACCGCCACTGTCAGCAATTACCTCCTGTACGCGCGGCAGGTCCCGATCGACGGCCACCACGTCATGGTGATCGTCCGCGTGGACCTGACGCCCTACGAGACGTCCGAGCAGCACAGCCTGACCTTGTCGCTGATCCTGGGCGGCCTCACCGTCCTCCTCGCCGGCGGCGTCGCGCACCTCGTGGTGCGCCGCGCGCTCCGGGTCGTGCACGAGATGGCCGCCCTCGCCGACGACTGGGGCCATCACGAACCCGGGCGCCGCTTCAACCTCGGAGTCCCCCGCGACGAGTTCGGGGAACTGGGGCGGACCCTCGACCACCTCCTGGAGCGCGTCGACGACGCGCTGGCGGACGAGCGCCGGCTCACCGATGAGATCGCCCACGAGCTGCGGACACCGCTCACGGTCCTGCGGGGCGAGGCACAGCTGGCACAGCTGTCCGGCGAGCCGGTGCCGCCGAAGACGGTGCTGAGCGAGGTCGACCGCCTCGATGCGGCGATCACGACGATTCTGCGCGCCGCGCGCGCACGGACTGACGCCGGAACTCGGTGCGATCTGCGCTCTGCCGCGCAGAAAGCGATCGCCGGCCGCGCGGTCGGGGTCGCCTTTCCCGCGAAGGCCGAGGTCACCGTGGCGCCCGACATCGCCGTGGCGCTCCTTTCGCCGCTACTGGAGAACGGCCTGCGGCATGCGCGGTCGCGTGTGTGGATCACCGCGCGCGTCCAGGGTGAGGCCATCGTGGTCGATGTCCTGGACGACGGCCCCGGGTTCGATCCCGAGGAGGTCGACCGGGTTTTCGAACCGGGTGTGACCGGCGGCAGCGGCTACGGGCTTGGGCTGCCGGTGGTCCGGCGCATCGCCGCATCGGCCGGTGTGGAGGTCCGCGCGATCGCGGACGGACGCGGTCACGTCGAGGTGACGCTCCCGGCCGCGCGTGCGGCCACGTAGTCAGGTTGCGTGCAGGTTCTCCGTAATAGACCTCCCTGCATGACAACGACAACCGAAGCACGCACGCGCAGCGGGCGGCTCATGCTCAACAAGGTCCCCGAGGTCACCATCTGGTTCTGGGTGATCAAGGTCCTGTGCACGACGGTCGGTGAGAGCTTCGCCGACTGGATCAACACCCAACTGGGCGTCGGCCTGGTGAACACGGCCTGGATCTTCACCGGGGTTTTCGTGGTGGCCCTGGCCGTCCAGCTGCGACTCAAGCGGTACGTCCCGTTCCCCTACTGGCTGACCGTGGTCGTTGTCAGCGTCACGGGCACCTTGTACACCGACATCCTGACCGACCAGCTGAACGTGCCCCTGTGGATCAGCTCCGCGGTGTTCTCGGTGCTGCTCGCGGCGGTCTTCGGCGTGTGGTGGCTGCGCGAGCGCACGCTGTCGATCCACTCGGTCACCACGCTCCCGAGGGAGTCGTTCTACTGGCTGACCGTCCTGGTCACCTTCGCGCTCGGCACCGCGACCGGCGACTGGACTCTGGAGCTCACCGGCTGGAGCCCAGGCGTCTCGGTACTGCTGCCCCTCGGCCTCATCGCGGCGATCACGGCGCTGTGGCGGTTCGGCGCGAACCCAGTGCTGTCCTTCTGGCTCGCCTACATCCTGACCCGCCCGCTCGGCGCCAACATCGGCGACTGGCTCGCCTCCCCCAAGGCCGCCCAGAACCCGGGCGACCCGACCGGTCTCGCACTGGGCACGTTCACCACCAGCCTCATCTTCCTCGGCCTGATCCTGGCGACGGTGGTCTACCTGACGGTGACGCGCTCGGATGTGACCGAGACCCACGAGGCGACCCACGCCGAACAGGCCAACAGCAACCCGCGGGAGCGCCGTGCGCTGGCCGGCTTCGGACTGCTTGCCGTAGCCACGGCAGCCCTGCTGGCGTGGGCCCACAGTCAGCCGCACGTCGGCCCGGCACCGGAGACCGACGCCACCTCCGCCGTCCAGCTGGCTCCCGGCCAGGCGGTGAAGAACTTCCCGCCCGCGAAGGTCGGAGCGCTGCGGACCCTCGCGTCCACCTCGCTCAAGGACGCATGCTCGGGGGACGCGGCCGGGGCCCACGCGGCCGCCCAGGCGCTGCGTGACCTGTGGGATGCCGACCAGGACTCGCTGCAGCCGCTGGACGACACCGGCTGGACATCCATCGATGCCCAGATGGACAAGGTGCTCAAGACCTTCGGCATCGACCACCCGAACCCCCCGCTGCCGCCGGCGCAGCAGGAGAGCGAACTGAACGCCCTCCTGGCGGACTTGGGCTGACAGACCACGTGACGACCGGCCGGCCCGCCCGGTCGACGGGCGCCGTGTGCCGGGCTGTGCCGAGAGCCGCGCCGCCCCGGCACACAGGCCGGCGAGCTGCGGACTCCCGTGGGCGTTTGGAGCCGGCGGCAACGGTTTCGACGGCCCCGCTGTTGCCCCGGGTTGGCCAGTCGCGGTGGCCGCGGATGCACGGGGAGCAGGCGCGAGTGACCACCGGTGGGCTTGCCCCTGCTACAAGCTGCCCCGGCAGGCTCGACGCCGGCGCTGAGTGCGACCATTAGATCGGCCACCTGCACCGTGCACCCTCGTCCTGATTGGGCTAGCCCAATGGATCGGACCCTGTGTCCCCCTCCTGTCAGGAGACAGAGATGCACCTACGCCCCCAACCCCGCTTGCGACGGACTCCGCTCGTCGTTCTGTCGACCGCTCTGCTCAGCGTCGTCAGCCTGGCCACGGCCACAGCCTGGGCTGCTACACCCCAGACAGGCCCGGCGGCTTCACGCCCGGCAGCCACCGCGGTCGCCCCGGCGGTCAGTGGCAACCTGCTGGCCGACCCGGGCGGCGAGTCGGCGGCCATCTGCTCGCCCAGCGGCCTGGACGGCATGACCGTGCCCGGCTGGACCATCACCGGCGGCGAGCCGAACGTGGTGTGCTACGGCGCGGCCGACGGCTTCCCGACCACGAGCGCCCCCGGACCCCCCACCCGAGGCAAGAGCTTCTTCGCCGGCGGGGCGACCGGAAACGCCGGCCTGAACCAGAACGTCGACGTCTCCTCGGCAGCATCGGTCATCGACACCGGCCAGGTCGGCTACCACCTGTCGGGCTGGCTCGGCGGCTACGCCTCGCAGAACAACCGCGTCACACTCAGCGGCACCTTCCTCGACGGATCCGGCCACACCCTCGGCACCACCACGCTGGGCCCGGTGACCAACACAGACCGAGCCAACACCACCAAGCTCCTCAGCAAGACCGCCAGCGGCAACCTGCCCACGAGAACCCGCACCATCAAGGTGGCACTCGCCTTCACCTGGTCCGGCGGCAGCACCACCGACGGCTACGCCGACGACCTCTCACTCACCCTCTCCACCCCGGTACCGGCCCCGGTCCTGAGCCCACCGCCGTCCACGGTGCCGCGCTACGACCACGTCTTCGTGGTCTACATGGAGAACGAGAACTACAAAGACATTATCGGCAACACCGCGCAGGCCCCGTACATCAACAAGCTCGCCAACGCCAACACCGTACTCACCCAGTCGTACGCCACCACCCACCCCAGCGACCCGAACTATGTGGCCCTGGCAGCGGGCGGACTGTACGGGTTGACCGGCAACTCGATCAGCACCACCGCGATCGAGGCCCCCCACCTGGGCAACCGGGTCGAGGCAGCCGGGAAGACCTGGAAGTCATACGTCCAGAACATGCCCAGCAACTGCTACACCAAGGACAGCGGCAACTACCAGCCCGATGACACGCCGTTCTACTACTTCAAGGGCATGAAGACGGACAGCGCCTACTGCCAGGCGCACTGGCAGCCGCAGACCAGCATGGACGCCGACCTCAAGTCCGCCTCGACGACCCCCAACTTCGTATGGTTCGCCGCCGACGGCTGCAACGACATGGAGGGCTGCGGCATCACCGCAGGCGACAACTACCTCAAGAACACCCTGCCGACGATCTTCAACTCCCCGGCCTGGACCCAACAGCGCTCACTGCTCATCGTCACCTGGGACGAAGGGGCGACCAAGGCTTTCGGCCCCTACTACCCCAACCACGTGCCCACCGTCCTGATCGGCTCACAGCACTCGGTGAAGACCGGCTACAAATCCAGCCAACGCACCGACCAGTACGGCCTGCTGCGCACCATCGACCGGTCACTCGGCCTGGCCTCGCTCACCAACAACGACCGGTACGCCGCCACCGTCAACGACGCCTGGCAAGTGGGGTCTCAAAGCGCGAACCCGAACCACAAGCAAGCGGCCGAGAAGCAGGCGCGGTTCTGCGCACCGTACGGTGCGCCGCTGGAGACGCTGTCGTGGGTTGAGCCCGGGCTGTCGCGGGCGGCCCGCGGTTGGCGCAGCGGGGTGTTCTGGTTGAGGCCACTGGGGGCGGGTGAAGCTCTCGGCGTGCGACTTGAGACCGTCGTGTCCATGCACCCGCCGGATGCCCAGGACTTGGGCGAGGACGGTCGCTGCTGGACTTTGCCCAGCTGAAGAAGGCCCTGACCGCGACGCGGCTGGCACGAAGAAGGCGGTCGTCACAAAGCTCCCAATGGTCGTCATGGTCACCCCGGCTGACAATGCTGGGTGCCCACAGGTCAGGTCAGCCCGCTTGGGAAGCGTTGCACCCGGTGCCTCTTCCTCCTGTGTGCCCTTATCCGCCCTGTTTTTGCGCGGCGGGGGCGTGGCTTTGGCCACCACCCCGCCCTTGCCCCAGACTGGCCGGTCGCGGTGACGGCGCAACGCGGAATGGGCGCGGCTGGAGCTGAGGCGTCCCCCGGAGTGTGGACACGGGGGGTCATGCTGCGAGTGTGATTCTACGTTCTCTCTGATGCTGTTGCTCGAACTCGGCTGGCGAGAGGTGGTTGAGGGCACTGTGACGCCTGCGGGCGTTGTAGTAGGTCAGCCACTGGAAGATCTCCAGCCTCGCCTGACGCACCGTCGAGAACAGCCTCTCGTGCATCGTTTCCCTCTTGGGTCCCTGCCAGAACGACTCGGCGAGCGCGTTGTCATAGCTCGAGCCGACCCGGCCCATGCTCCTGCGGATCCCGAAACCGCCACAGACCTGCGCGAACACGGCCGACGTATACCGCGAACCCCTGTCCGCGTGGAAGATCACCCCGCCCACGCGGCCACCACGGGAGGCCACAGCCATCGTCAGGGCGTCGATGACCAGTTCGGCCCGCATGTGGGTGGCCATCGAGTAGCCGAGTACCCGGCGTGAGCAGATGTCCAGGACGCAGGCGAGATACAGTCACACCCATCCGACCTGCACATATGTGATGTCGCCGCACCACTTCTCGTCCAACTTCCCTGCGGAGACGTCGCGTTGGACGAGGTCCGGGGCCAGTGGCGCGAGCTGGTCCGGGACGGTCGTGCTCTTTCGACACCGCAAGTGCCGGCCTTCGATGCGATGCCGCCGCATCAGACGTTCGACGCGCTTGCGGTTTACCGTGTGCCCGAAGCCCCGCAGCTCAGCATGCACGCGCCGCACTCCGTACATCCCCTTATGCCCGGTGTGGATCTCACGGATCTCCGCGACCAGGGCGTCGTCCGCGGCCTGCCGCACGGCACGGGCCTCCGCACCGGCGAGCCACCGGTAGTAGCCCGAACGAGATACCTCAAGGACCCGGCATATCCGCTGCACACCGAAAGCTGAGGCGTTGTCGGAGATGAAGTCCCAGCGGCGGGTCCTCACTTCACCTCCCGAGCAAAATAGGCGGCCGCCCGGCGCAGGATCTCCCACTTGAGCTCCCACTCCTTCTCCGCCTTGCGCAGCCGGCCGTTCTCCACGCGCAGCCGGGCCAGTTCCTCGTCCCGGCCCGCCTCACTCTGCTCGCCACGGCTGTGATCGCGACCTGCGTGTTCGTCGGCCCGGCACACCCAGCCACGCAGGGTCTCACCGGTCACCCCGACATCCGCCGCGACCGCCGCATACGTGCGCTTCCCGTCGGCCGCGCGGTACAGCGCGACGGCATCGTTCCTGAACTCCACCGGATACGGAGACCTACGTCCCACCAGGACACCTTCCCTCGGATCTGTAAGATCCATTGTCAGAGTGTCCACGTCACCGGGGGCGCCTCAGTGCTGCAGGACCTGGCTGCCCTTGCGGACCACGCCGATCGTCTGGCCCCGGGCGCGACCATGCCCTGCGGGACACCCAGCAGCTCGGAGGCGCGGGCGCCGGTGAAGACGTAGAACGCGATCAGGGCCCTGTCCCGGTTGTACTTCAGCCCACAGAACAGGTCGTTGGACGCCTGGTCAGGAATGGTCCGCGGGGTCGGCTTGGGCTCCTTGGGCTGATAGGTGCCCCGGCGCGAGGGCTGCCGGAACGGCCGCAGCGGGTCATCGCTCTTCTCGACGCGGCCGACCCTCGCCACCTTCAGCGTCGCCACGTCCCGGACCGTCGTGCTGTGCTCTGGCATCCATACCTCCACGGGCCGACCTGCTCGACGACACGCGATGAAACCAGATCCATCACTACACGCGCAGTCACCGCGACCCGCCGGCAAGGGCCACAACCCCCTTGTCGTCACTATGAGTTGACCTCGAACGGAACCCAAGTCAGTTCGGTCAACGGGACGTCCGCTGCCCAGTCCTGACGTCGCCTTGGACGAGAAGCCCCGCCTGGAGAGATCCGCGACAACCTCAAAGGCAGGATCGCCGAAGCCGAAGGCGAGAGATGGTTCGGCGAAGTCGAAGGACTGCCCACCAGCCTCGCCGCCGCCGAAGACAAGATCGCCCAGATCGAAGCTCAGTAGGAAAAGAAGCAGTCCCCCGTCTGCCTGGGCCTACCCGCCCTCTCCCGACTCACGGCGCGCACCAGTGAGGTGGAAGAACTCTGACTACTCGCGGCAAAGGAAGGTCCCGCTTTGTGATCAGGCTGCCCTGGCAACGGCCCGAACGCGAGAACACCTCACAGAGGACGAACGTCGGCGCCCTACCCCTGGGTCAGGAATGCTTTCAGGTCAGCGGCTACGGCCGTCATCCCTTCGCCGGCTTCGATGACGGTTGTCAGAGTGCACTTCCAGTCTTCAGGGAAGAAACCGGAACGCACAGTCCAGCTCAGATACACATGGCCGCCCGAGCCAAACGCGGCTGTCACAACCAGGTGATTGTTGATCCAGGTCCGCTCGCCTTCCCAGCCGCGGAAGTCGCGCGCGAGGCCATCGAAGAACTCGTCCATGTCATCCCAGACGGTCACCGTCACGTCCTCAAGACGCGCACGCACACCCTCAGCGAGGGTCTCCACCGAGAAGACGGTCTCGTACTCATCCGGCCGTGACCAGTTGAAAAAGCGGACGGAGGTCGCCGCGGCCCCCGGCCCGTGCACGACGAGCTCGAGCTGTCCGGGACTCACTTCAATCAGACTCACATGCCGAAGGATACGGACGTCAACAAGTTGACGGCATCACGATCGGCCCTGATCCACGCTCCTGGTTCAGAGAAGGCGAGCAGCACATCGTCTGGCGCCGCATCGGCACCCACGGCATCCTCACTGGCCCCTGATCCGAGATCTCTCAGCTACTTCCCGCGTGAAACCGATCCGGTCCGGCTGAGGCCGGGGGTACCTGCCCGCTGTGCCGTACGCCGCTCCGCCTACGGGACGGCGGCCAGGATCTGGAGGTCGGCCTCGATAGCTACCTCCGGCGACAATCTGGCCAAGGCGTAGACGGCGAGGACATCGGCTCCGGCCCGTACAGCGGCGACGGCGACGGCGATCAACCGGGGGCAGCGCTGACCCGGCCGGCGACCTGGCCGCCGGCGAAGAAGTGGTTCATCGCGTCGGAGTGAAAGCTCTCCAGCCATACCCGCCAGCACACAACGAGGCCAAGATCCCGAACACAGGAACATCCATCCTCACGTCAGCATCAGACCCGGTGCGCTACGGCCAACCCACCGCCCACGACTACAACTTGGTCACTCAACGACAGCGCGTTCCAGGCGGAGACGCGCAACTCGGCGGGCGCACACAGTCGGCACTATCCCGCATCAACGAGGCGGCGGTCAGCGGCACGACTCGTCCTGCGGTGCGTACTGGCTCGCCTGGAGGTGGTAGAGCTCGGCGTAGAGACCGTCCGCCGCCAACAGGTCGGCGGGCGAACCGGATTCGACCAGTCGGCCCTGGTCGAGTACGTGGACGAGGTCGGCGTGTCGCACGGAGGCGAGCCGGTGGGTGATGAGGAGGACGGTGCTGCCGTCCGCGGCGAGGGAGCGGATCTCGTCGAAGATCTGTAGTTCAGCCCGGGCGTCGAGCGCGGCGGTGGGCTCGTCGACGATGAGGATCCGGCCCGGCCCGTCGGCGGCCCGGTAGGCGGCGCGGCCGAAGCCGAGCCGCTGCCACTGGCCGCCGGACAGTTGGTGGCCGCCGCGGAACCCGCGGGCGAGCAGGGTGTCCAGACCGCGGGGCAGCCCGGCGACGAGGCCCTCGGCTCCGGCGTGGCGCAGGGCGTGGTCGACGCGCTCGTCGCAGGCCGGGGCCTCGGGGCGGCCGATGAGGACGTTGACGCGCGCGGTGAAGGGCCAGCGGGTGAAGTCCTGCGCGACCATCGCCACCCGGTCCGTCACCTGCCGCTGGTCGGCAAGGGCCGCATCGGTGTCGTCCCAGAGGATGCGGCCACGCTGCGGGACGTAGAGGCCGGCCAGGAGCTTGGCCAGGGTGGTCTTGCCCGAACCGTTGCTGCCGACCAGCGCGACGATCTTCCCGGTGGGCAGGGTGAGCGTCACGTCGTCGAGGGCCGGCGTCCCCTCCCCGGAGTAGGTGAACGTCACCTGCTCGAAGCGGATGTGGTGCGGCGCCCGGGGCAGCGCCAGGCCCCCGGGCGCTCGGGTGCGCCGCTCGGCCTCGTCGCACAGTCGCTCCAAGTCCCCGACGAACAGGGCCTGTTCATGGAGGGCGTTGACCTCCATGGCGAGGGTGGTGAGGTTGGCCGAACCGGTGCGGATGGCGATCACGGCGGTGCCGGCGACGGACAGGGCCATGGTCCCGTTGAGGAGCAGGGCCCCCAGGGTCGCGTAGGTGGCCGCGGTGGCGACGCCGATCCACCCGGCGGCGACCAGTCCCGTACGGGCTTCGAGCCGGGCGAGCCGGGACTGTTCGGCCTCGGCGGATTCGGCGAGGGCGCGGAAGTGGCGCAGCAGGAACGGGCCGACACCGTGTACCCGGATCTCGGGCGCGGCTCCGGCGTCGGTCAGCATCTGCCCAATCAGCGCGCCCGCCCGGGTGTGCTGGGTCCAGGCGTGGAAGGACAGGTAGCGGCGGCGGGCGGTGGTGAGCGCGCTCCAGGAGCCGGGCAGCGTCATCACGGTCAGCAGCGGCAGCAGGACGGGGTGCAGCACGGTGAGGACGCCAGCGGCCGTGACGAAGGAGGTCGCGGCGTTGATGACGCGGTTGCCGATGCTCATCATGCGGCGCGCGGAGGAGGCCCCGTAGCGTGCCGAATCGAGCAGCTTGTGGAACTGGTCGTCCTCGATGGCCGCCAGCTCGACCCGCGAGGCCCGTTCCAGATAGACCTCGGTCGCCATCCGCTCGACCCGGGGCTCAAGGCGTCCGGTCGCGTACGTGGAGACGGCTCGCAGCAGCGCCCCGCCGGTCAGGGAGAGGCCGACCGTGACGAGGGCGCCGATCACGCCGTGCAGCCGCTCCTCCATGGCCCCGCCGGCCATCAGCCCGGCCAGCACGCGGTTGACGGCGAGCAGACTCGCGGCCTGGGCGAGGCCCCGGCCCAGGTTGGCGGCGACGAGGCCGCGCGCGGCGCGGGGATCGGCACGCCACGCCAGCCGGAATCCGGAGGCGAGGAGCCGGGGCAGCCGTCTCAGTACGGCGCGCAGGTTCAGGGCCAGATAGGCCTCCTCGTGCTGGGACCAGCCGGTGTCGTAGCGCAAGGGGCCACCGAACAGGAGCTGTTCGGACTCCGAGGGGCGCTGCGCGTCCCAGTCGGGCGCGGGGGCCGTGCGGTCGTGGCGTGGTCGGCGCATGCGGGGTCAGCCGGTGAGGGAGGCGGCGGTGAACACCAGCGCCGGGTACGCCCCGATGAAGGCGAACACGAACGTGGTGAGCCCCATGGTGAACGCGATGCCGAGGTGCAGGGCCGCGCCCGCGGCCAGGAGCCCCCAGCGTGGGGGGCCGGGCAGGACGAGTGCCAGCCAGAAGGTGACCTCCAGCAGCATCACGCCCCATGCCATGAGGGCGCCCACCAGGGGGTGGGACCGCAGGAGCGCGGCGATCGTGGGCGAGCCGTAGGAGTCGGTGGAGAGGATCTGGGCGAGGCAGGAGCCGTCGCGCCAGCTCGGCGAGACCAGTTTGGCCACCCCGGCGATGAGATAGCTCAGGACCAACTGGCCGGTGAGGAACGCCAGGAAGAGCCGGCCCACCGTGCCACCGACGGTCAGTGTGGCGGCGGCGGTGAGCAGGGCGAGGGCCGCCATCTGGTCCGCTCCGTCGGTGCCGTAGTCGTTGCGGTGCAGGCCGAGGAGCAGGGTGGTCAGCAGGACGCAGGCCAGTACGGCAGAGCCGGGCGCGGACAGCGGGGCCACGACCGGGGCGGCGAGTCCGGCGGCGCACTGCACCGCGAGCACCACCCGGTAGCGGTCCCGCACGAAGAGCGCGCGCACGGCCGAGGGGCAGTGGTGCGGGTAGGCGCCGACCACCGCCCACGCCAGAGCGCCGCCCTCGCCGAACTCGTGGCGCTGCCGCAGGTCGCGGCCGGCCGACACCGCGAGGCCCGCGCCGCACACGGCCAGGATCGCGCGAGCCGTCTCGGTCTCGTTCAGCATGGGGTCCCTTCCCGCACGGCGCTCGGGCTCGGCTCGCAGGGTGCCACCGCGCCGTCCGCCGCGCCCTTGAGACGGTGCACGGCGGACACGAAGACCACCTCGGGTTCCTCGTCGCGCCGGCTCGCGTGCGCGATGACGAACTCGAAGCTGACGGCGGTGGCGTCGTGCGGCGCGGTGGCCGCTCTGTTGAGGAGGAGCAGATACGGGGTGCTGATCATCAACCGGGCGTCCCTGATCCGGGCGTCGGGCTCCTCGTCCCAGCCCGCGGCCGCCCGCCGCAGCAACTGTGACGCCGCGTCGAACAGCGCCTTGCCGGGCCTGCCCCTCGCCCCACCTTCCGGCAGGACGAGACGCAGCGGGCCAACAGTGTCGTTGGCGAGGATGTCCCGGTACATCAGCACCTTGTCCTTCGTCGCCGGATTGGGCGCGAAGAACGTCCAGGCGGGCAGGAGCGGCGCGAACCAGTCGGGGACGTGCCGCCGGGCCGTTTTGCCGATCCGGGGCAACGCCGCCACCACGGTCAGCAGCAGCCACGCCGCCAGCACGACGGCCACCAGGAGGGAGACCACGGGGCGGCCCGCTAGTAGGAGAAGTGGCGCCGGCGCGTGGCGAGCAGATCGGCCACCGAGGCCGCGGGGCCGCCCGACTCGCCCGCGATCTCCGTGATCTCGCTCTCCGAGAGCATCGTCGCGCCCTCGTCCCGGGCGTATCCCCCGCGCGCGTGCTTCTCGCGGACCGCGTCCTGCGCCGCCCGCCCGATGCCGTCGGTCAGGGCGTCCATCGCGGTCAGGGTCTGACACGGCTCGGGCCGCCCCATGTGGACGTGGCGCTCCTCGGGGTCCATGCCGTCCAGCAACTGCCGCTCCAGACGCGTCAGTTGGGGCGCCCGGCGCATCATGAGGTAGGTGGCGCGGACCGCGGGGGCGCCGCGGTCGGTGTGCTCGACGATCCCGAAGTCGGTATCCCGGATGGGGCCGCCGGTGTAGGGGAAGGTGAGCGTCCTGAACGGGACTCCGTGCGGCAGGGCCAGGTCGCGCACCATCACATGCCCCGCGCAGACCAAGTCGAAGGGGATCGACGCGGCTACCAACTCGGCGCCGGGTGTGGGGTGTTGGGGAATGGCGGTGTCGCGGACGGCCTTCCAGTCGCCGTCGAGGGCCGCCGCGCGCAGCCGTTGCCACTCGGGCGCCGAAACGTCGCCCACATAGATCACCACGGATCCCGCCGGCGGCAGCAGGCCGCCGTCCGTCACTCCCGCGGCGTCGGGCGGCACGGTCACCACCTGCACGCTCTTGACCGCGGCCGCCGTTGTCGAGGCAAGCATCATGCCCATCTCCTGTCCCTGGCCGATCCCGAACCAGCGCCGGTCCGGGGCCGGTTGCTGTGAACTCGCTGTGACCCGGCGACCAGTCTTACGGGGCGACTCCGCCCTCGACACCCCCCGAATATTGGGGGGTTGGCGCGGGCTTTCGCACCGCCTTACCTGAGTTGCGTACGACTGGAGAGGCCCGGCAGTCCGGGCGGACGCACCACTGGACCGAGGAAGCGAGGAACGGCCGGCATGGCTGAATCGAAGCGGGACATCAGGGAACCGGGATCTCACGAGCCGAGCAGCCCCTCCCGGAGCGCCTATCTGCGCCTCCTCGCGCTGCACCGCGCGGGGCAGCCCGTGGCGCCGGAGGCCGCCGAGGAGGCCGGGCAGCTGCCGGAACGGCTGGAGCGGCAGGCGATCGTCGACGAGCTGCGGCCCCCGGTACGGATGTGGCCCGACTACCCGGACTTCTGGGTCGAGAGCCCGCGCGGCGGCGGCCCCTGGCACGAGCGGTTCGGAGACAAGGGGCCGCGCCGCTCGGGACTCGCCTCCCGCCGCGGCGGCCAGGAATCGGCACCGGCACCGAGCAGGCTGAGCGTCAGGGAGGCGTATCTGCGGCTGAGGCTGACGCTCGGCGCCGAGCCCGCATGAGCGTCGACGCCTCCCCGGAGCGGGGGGAAGTGGAGGCGGGGTCGCATGAGCCGATGCCGCCCTACCTCCAACTCGTCGTCAAGGTCTCGAAGTTCTGCAATCTGCGCTGTCGCTACTGCTACGAGTTCCCATCCCTCGGCGACCGGACCGCGATGACGGTGGCGCAGGTCAGAAACATGATCCGGCACGTGGGCGAGTGGCTGTCCGACCAGCCGGGCAGAACGGCGGACTTCGTATGGCACGGCGGCGAGCCCCTGCTGATGCCCCCGGACTTCTACCGCGAGGTCAAACGGGCCCAGGAGGAGTTCCTGGAGGCCGCCTCCATTCCGTACGGCAACTCCGTCCAGACCAACCTCTATCGGCTCACCGACGACGACCTCGCCCTGATGAAGGACGTCTTCGACGACGTGGGCGTCTCCGTGGACCTCGTGGGCGGCCAGCGGGTGAACGTCGCCGGCCGTCAGGCGCAGCCGCGGGTCCTCGCCCATATGCAGCGCCTCATGGACGAGGGCCTGAACTTCGGGTGCATCACCGTGCTCTCCCGCTCCACGGCACCCCATGTCACCGAGATCCACCGCTTCTTCGAGGACATGGACATGGGCTTTCGGCTCCTGCCGATCTACCGGACGGGCTATCCGGGGCAGCAGGCGGTGCACGAACTCGCGGCGGAGGAGATCGTCGACGCGTTCAAGACGCTCACCGACCGCTGGCTGGTCTCGGACAGCTTCATCAACGTCGAGCCCATCGAAGGCTATGCGGCCCAGGTTGTCCACGCCCTGTCGGGCGCGGACAACCGCCGTTACTACGACAAGGAGCTCTCGGAGACCATCCTCGTCATCGACACGGACGGTTCGGTGTACTCCAACGGCGACGCCTACGACCCGGCGCTGTGCCACGGCAACATCTTCACCCAATCGCTGTCCTCGACGCGCCGCTCCGCCTCCTTCGCCGAGGCGCTGCGCCAGTCGCGGCAGCGGGTCCGCGAAACCTGCACCGGCTGCCGCTTCCACGGCTCCTGTTCGGGCTTCTTCGCCGCGGAATCCACGCCGGAGCAGCGGTGGCGGGATCCCGTGACCGGCCTGTCCGTGTGCGGTGTGGTGCTGCCCGTGCAGGAGTACATCGAGGAACGGCTCACGGCGCTCGGACTGGTGGACGACGTGACCCGTCGGCTCGACCGCGCGCTGCTGGAACGGCGGGCGCTGGACTGAAGCACCCGGCACGAGAGAACCGGCGGTCGGCGCGCCGGGCAGGATCTCCCGCGAGAGCACGGCCCCGCCCGGCGCGCTCGTCGCGTGCTACTGCCGCAGCCCGGCGATGAGTTCCTCGCGGCCGCCCGTGCCCGTCTTGCGGTAGACCGAGCGCAGATGGCCGGAGACCGTGTGCGGGGACATGCCGAGGAGCCGGGCGATGTGCTTGGTCGCGAGGCCCCCCATGAGGCACTCGACGATGGCCTGCTCGCGCGGTGTGAACCCGTACCAGACGAAGATCGCCGGTAAGAGCTGGGAGGCCGGGGCGGACTGGAAGGTGATGACGATGTCCCCCTCCTCGCCGTCGAGCAACTGCGCGTGCACCGCGACCCACCCCGCGCGGGTCGGGATCCTGCTGAGCGCGGTGGCGCGGGTGCGCCGGGTGAAGTACGTGATGCCCCAGAGCAGATGGGGCAGTTCGTCGTCCTTCGCCGGCGGGGTCTCGGGGAGGAACTCGTGCAGCCAGGTGCGCGCCGTCGACGTCATGCCCTTGATCGTGTCGTCCGGGCCGATGACGATCACGCCGGGGAACAGCCCGCGCCGGCCAGGGCGCAGCGGCTTCCCGGCCACGTACTGCCGCAGGGCGGCAGAGAGCGGACCCGCGAGCCGCTCGGCGCACCGGGCCTCCGTCTCCGAGAACGGGGGGCCGTCGTCCCCCCGCAGCAGGACCAGGCCGCCCCACACCCTGCCCCGCAGGCTCAGCGCGATGGACAGCTCGCTTCCGGGGCCCTTGGAGGGCTGGAGGTCGTGGCGGAGGCAGCCGACGCCGGTGAGCGGATCGAGGCCGGCCAGCGTGTAGCCGTCGTGCGGCAGGAAGCGCTCCAGCCGGCGGGAGAGCTCGGTGGCGAGCTCGGCGACGGTGGTGGCCCGGGCCGCGGCGGCCAGCAGGCCGCGCCGGAACTCTTCCGTCTGGGTGACGCTCCCCCGGAGGTCAGGCATACCCCACTCCCCCGGGTTCCGGGATTCCCGCGTCCCGCGGGAGTCGCTCCGTATAGCTCTCCCGCCCTGCTCGGCCCATGCGCCGCTCCACTCATGTGGGCGACGCCGGATCAGGACAGCTTCCGTTGGAGCCCGGGAGCCTTTTGCGGCCAGTCCTCGTAGACCGGATGGGTGCGGTCGTCCCTGACCAGGCGCGGATGCATCATCTCCGCCTGGAAATCATGGAGTTGTCCGCGCGTCACGCCGACTGAGAGCCACCAGTTGGTGACCATGGATTGGCGGAGAATACGGCACAGATGACGGCCGTTGCGAGGGGGTCGACTCGGTGGTTCAAGCAATGCACGGCACAGGATCCAGTTCCTCTTCCCCTGGAAAAGCGGACCGCGGGCTTCAGCGATTCCGCAGCGCTGACTCGGTTACGCTCGTCAAGTGGCCATGACGGACCCGTTTTCTCGATCGATGTTTCCGGCTGTCGAACAGTCGGGCACTCTGCCGGATCTCGCGAGCGGACTGTCCCACGCGATCCGGCCCATGCTGCCGCACGACGGATATGCGTTGTTCGGACTCGATCCGATCACCGGCACGGTGGCCTTCGCCGCCACACGGCATACGTACGGCACCCAAGCCGGCTACGAGTTGTCGCTCAACCACGTGGCCGGCCTCGACCCGAATCCCTTCGCCGCCCTGATCAACGGCCCCCGTCCCATCGGGATCTTCGGCACTGATGCACCTTGCAACGAGTTCAGCGCTCGCCAGCACGAGATCATGGCGGCGGAGGGCGTCGGCAGTGATCTGAGCGTGGCGCTCACTCTGGACGGGAGAGCCTGGGGCGGTATGGCATTCGTACGGGAACGTCGTCGCGCACCCTTCTCCCTTGCCGACGCCCTGTGCGCCGAAAGACTTCGGATCCCATTGGCCGCGGCAGTGAAACGGTTTGTCACCGGACAACGGCTAGCGCCGGCCCATCCGGAGCTGGCACCGGCGGTGTTGATCGTCGGCAGTGACAATTCGATCGAGGCCATGACGTCGACCGGCCGCACCTGGATCACAGGCTTCGCTCCGGATCATGCGAGACTCAGGGAGAACCAACTCACCGGGCATTTATTGAGCGTTGTGGCAGCCGCGCGCCGCGCCGGATCAGAAGCCCTGAGCAGAATTCCCACTCCGCACGGATGGATCACCCTGCAGGCACAGGCACTGGACGGTGGCGAACCCGGCCGCCTTGCCCTCACTATTCAGTCGGCTGCCACCGATCTCCTGCTTCCGGCTGTCATCGCCTGGTACGGCATCACCAGCAGAGAACGGGCCGTCCTCGATCACATCATGCACGGTGAACCCGTGAAACAGATCGCGCGCCGACTGAACCTGTCTCAGCACACGGTCAACGACCATCTCAAAGCGATCTACCGGAAAACGGGAGTCACCGGCAAGGAGGAACTGGTGGCCTCTTTGTCCAACTGACACCGATGCCAGGTAGTTCAGGCCCAGCGCGTCCTGCCCTTCTTGTGGACGCCCACGTAATTGGTTCAGGCGTCGATTCCGTGAATCCCCAGGTCACGATCGGAGCAGGATCCGGGTGCGGAGGAGGCGGAACGAGGCTCGGCCGTACATCTGTCGCTTGATGGTCTTGATGCAGTTGACGTGGCCCTCCACGATGCCCGAGCTCCAGGGGAGGGTGAGGCCGGCGGTGACGGCGCCGAGGTCGAGGCATAGGCCCTGCGCGAAGGCGAGGATCGAGGGCGGTGCGTCGCGCTCGGCTTCGCGGACCCATGCCAGCAGTTGGTGGCCGCGGCGGTGTTGGAGCAGGTCGTGGAAGGTGCGGGCGCAGGCCTCGGCGATGTCCGGGCAGGCCAGGCGTATGGCCAGGAGTTCGTCCTCCTCCTCGCGCTTCAGGGCACCGCGGGGCAGCATGATCCATTTAGTGATCTTGCGTGGGCGGGGGGGGGAAGGCGCCGCCGGGCGGGTTCGACGGTGCCGGCCCGCAGTCCGGCGACGTAGGTGCGCACGGGCTGGTCGCTGCCCTGGTAGCCGCGTTCGGGCCCGCCCCGCTCGGTGACCCGTACGAAGGGGCGCGCATTCGCCCACAGCAGGTGCTGAAGTCCCTCTTGGGCGCCCCTCTGATCGCGTCCGGGCGCCTGCGGGTTGGCGGCGTACGGAAAGGGCTTGCTGGCCATGCTCACGGCGGATGGCCGGCCGCCGGTCGGCTGCCGCTGCACAGAAGGAAAACTCCGTATGCGTCTGCGACACACTCTCGGCGCCGCTCTCGGCGCCCTCGCCCTGATGGTGGCTGTGCCTACCTCGGCCCACGCGGACAACGGCTACCTGGCCTACAAGTACGGCGACCCGCTCTTTCCGAAAAAGGCGAAGAACGGGACCTACCCCGACAACCTGACCATGCCCGAGACGGTGTGCATCGAAATCCCCGAGGTCGAGAACAAGCCTCTGCAGTTCGCCTGGGCACCCAGCAACCACACCGCCAGCTATCTCTACGTCTTCACCGAGGAGGAGTGCCTCGGCGTGAAGACGAAGGTGGAAGCCGGCCAGAAACTCGGAAACAACATCAAGTTCAAGTCGATCTACCAGCCCTGAGACGCACACCTCCGCCCCCGGCACGCGCTCTCGCCGCGCCGGGGGCATAGCGCCGCCCAGCCCGGGGCACCCGGGGACAGACCTGCACGACCCCTGCCGGTCCACGTCAGCCGGACCCTCGGGCCAGTTGATCAGAGCACGCGACGACGGCTTGCCAACCAACCTGCCGTGGAGGGCCCGGTGAACGCAGCGCGCGCGGCACTGCTCGGCGCCCACCGTGCTTGGGTGGCCAGCCGTTGACGCCCTGCATCCGCGGTGGGTTCGGCAGACGCATGACGCGGTCGGAGCGGACTCGGCCGACCAACTCGATAGGCAGGTCGCGAAGGACCCAGGCCAGGCAAGTGACGTCGTAGCCTGCATCGCTGACCATCACGATATCCGGGTCCCCAGCCTGCCACTGGCCTGCGGTGATGAGCTGTTCAATGACTCCTCGGAGCTGGCCGGCAGTGATCGCGGTCGCGTCGTGCGCCGGGCTGAGCCGGACCACGGCGGATCGTCAAACGCAGTGACGACATGACGGGGTTCGCGGTGCTGCCGAGACGGTGGTGTGTGGAGCGCACGCAGGCGGGCTGATGCGATCACGGCGTCTGGTGCGCGCCTTCGAGACGCTGCCCGCCTCCAGCGAGCCATTCATCTACTTCTCGCTGGCCATGCTCACTAGAGGACCATCCCTTCTGCAGCCCTGGTGGATAGGGTTGTGACCTCTCGGTCCCGGTGGGGTACGGCCAGCCATGCGAGCCGCTCGACGG
>NZ_LGDD01000002.1 GCF_001279695.1 Streptomyces sp. WM6378 | reverse complement strand
GCTCCGTGGTGATCGGCACGCCGGCGGGAAGACCCTCCAGCGTCGCGACAAGTGCGGGTCCGTGGGACTCCCCAGCGGTCAGCCAACGCAACCTGCTCAACGGTGCTCCTCGTTGCTCGCGCGTCCTGGTACTCCGACGGCGCGGCCGGGGTGCGCGGCCCTGGCCCGCCACCCCTGATCCTCCCATGGCCGGAGCGATGACCCGGCGGGAGGTCCATCAGACGGACGTGAAACCCCCTCCGGTGCCCTCTATCGGGCAGCCAGCGCCGCCTCGCCGGCCTTGCGCATGGCGTCGAGCGGGGCCGTCGGGCACCCCGTCATCTGCTCGACCTGGAGCACCGCCTGGTGCACGAGGAGGTCCAGTCCGCCGACGACCGCTCCCCCGCGCCCCGACCAGGCGGCCGCGAGCGCGGTCGGCCAGGGCTCGTACAGGACGTCGAAGAGGGTGCCGGGACGCTCGGGGACGGCCTCGGCCAGCGCGTCGGTGGTGCCGGCCGGGGTGGTCGCGATGACCAGCGGCGCCGCGAAGGCGTCCTCGGCCCGCGACCAGTCGGCGGTGCGGACGTCGACGCCGAGCCGTTCGCCCCAGCCGCGCATCTCCTCGGCCCGCGCCTCGGAGCGTACGTACGCCGTGACCTGGCCGGTGCAGATGCGCGCGAGCGCGGCGAGCGCCGAGGAGGCGGTCGCGCCCGCGCCGAGGACGGCGGCGGAATCGACCCGGGTTACTCCGCGCTCACCCAGGGCCGCGATCATGCCGGGGATGTCGGTGTTGTCGCCGAGGCGGCGGCCGTCGTCCGTGAAGACGACGGTGTTGACCGCCTCGACCGAGGCCGCCGTCGCGCTGACCGCGTCGAGCAGCGGGATGACCGCCCGCTTCAGCGGCATCGTGAGCGAGAGGCCGGCCCAGGAGGTGTCGAGCCCCGCGAAGAAGCGGGAGAGATCCGCCTCGCCGACCTCGAACCGGTCGTAGGACCAGTGGTCGAGGCCGAGTTCGGCGTACGCGGCCCGGTGCAGGACCGGGGAGAGCGAGTGCGCGATGGGCGACCCGAGCACGGCCGCCCGTCGCGCGCCCTCACTGGCCGGACTGGGCATTGAACTCATCCTTCAGCTTGTTGAACTCGGTCAGGGTCTTGGCGAATTCGGTCTTCTTCTCGCCGTCGGTGGCCACGAAGTACATCCAGCCGTCGCCCGTCGGGTTCAGCGCGGCGGCCAGCGCGTCCGTGCCGGGGTTGCCGATCGGCCCGGGGGTCAGGCCCCGCCACTTGTAGGTGTTGTACGGGTCCGGGTTGCTGTTGATCTCGGCCAGGCCGATCTTGATGTTGCTCTTGCCCGTGAGGTAGTTGTACGCCGAGTCGAACTGGAGCTTCTGGTTGGTCTGGGTGTTGTCCGGCTTGAGGCGGTTGTAGACGACCTCGGCCATCTTGCGGAAGTCGTCGTGCGTCTTGCCCTCGGCCTGCACGAGGCTGGCCACGGTGATGAGCTGCCAGGGGCCGTCCAGGTTGAGCTTCTTGGCCTCGGCGGCCAGGTCCTGCTTGCCGTACTCGGAGCTGGCCCGGTTGACCATCTTCTTCAGTACGTCCTCGGGCTTCATGCCCTTGGCGACCGGGTAGCTCGCCGGGTAGAGGAATCCTTCCAGCGGGTCCTTGACGTTCTTGTGGCCCTTGGCCCAGTCGGGCAGGCCCATGCTGCCGGCGTTCTTGAGCGCGATGTCCTTGGTCGTGCCCGGGCGCAGGCCGAGCCGGGTGTCGATCTCCCCGTAGACCCAGGAGTTGCGTTTGCCTTCGGGAATGATGAGGGAGTTGCGGCTGCTCGGATTGAGCATGAGCTTGACCGCGTTGGCCGCGGACATGCCCTTCTTCATCGTGTAGGCGCCGGCCTGGATCGTCTTGCCCTTGGGGTCGTCGTTCTGGGCCTGGACGAAGGCGTCGATGCTCTTGACGACACCGGCCTGCTTGAGGAGCTGGCCGATCTCGGAACCGCCCGCACCCGTCGGGATCTCGACGGTGACGGTCTCGCTGCTGCCCTCACCCACGTAGTCGGGGGCCGCGCCGAACTTCTTCTGGTAGAAGTCGTAGCCCACGTAGCCGACGCCCCCGACACCGACGGCGAAGACCACCGCGAGGACCAGGCAGGCGCGCCCGCTCTTGCCCTTCTTCTTGGTCTTGCCGCGACGGTCGCGGCCACCGCCGCCGGTGCCGCGGCGGGACTCGCGCGGATCGTCGTCTTCGCGTTCGCCATCATCGGCGCCGGTGAAGAACGGGTGGCTCTCCTCCTGCGGCTCGGCGTCCCACTCACCGCCCTGCTCCGGCACCTCGGGCACGGCCGGCGCCGTGCGCTGGCCGGGCGGCTGCGGCGGCGGATACGCCTCGGGGGTGCTGTAGAGGTCGTGGCCCTCGTCGGCGTAGCCGTTGTTGTACGGGTCGGGCTGCTGGCCCGCGTACGGCATGGCGGCCTGCTGGCCCGTGGCGGTGTCCCAGCCCCCGCTCCCGTTGTACTGCTGGGGCTGGGCCGCGTACTGGTCCGCGTACTGCGGCTGGGGGTAGCCCTGCTGGGGCTGTTCGGCGTAGCCCTGCTGGAGCTGTTGCTCGGCGTACTGCGGCTGCGACGCGTACGGGTCCTGCGGCTGCTGCGGGTAGTACTGCTGCTGAGGCTGCTGCTGGTACTGCTGCTGCGGCTGCTGCTCGTGGCCGCCGTACGGAGCCTGCTGACCGGACGCAGCCTGCTGCGCTCCCCACCCCTGGTCCCCGTAGAGGGGATCCTCTGGGTGCCACGGTTCGGAGCCTGCGCCCCGGCCATACTCAGTCATCGGTCCCCTAGAGCCGCGAGGCATCCGGACGGTCCGCCTCTTTTGCTGTGCGGTGACTGTTCGAATGCCTCCGCATCGGCCGGAACGTTACCGTATCGCGATCAGATAACCACTTCGACGCCTTCGCCCGGAGCATTACCTGACACCCGTTCGGCCTCAAGCGCGTTCTGAAGAATGATCACGGCGGCTGCCTGATCGATGACGGAACGTCCCTTCTTGGACTTCACCCCGGAGGCGCGCAGCCCCTGACTGGCCGTCACCGTCGTCATCCGCTCGTCGACGAGCCGCACCCCGATCGGGGCGATGCCGCGCGCCAACTCCTGGGTGAACAGGCGGACTTTGGCCGCCGCCGGGCCCTCGCCCCCGTTGAGGGAGCGGGGCAGTCCGACGATCACTTCGATCGGCTCGTACTCCGCCACGAGCTGCCGCAGCCGCCGGTGGGCGGCCGGGACGTCGCGTCCCGGCACGGTCTCCACCGGCGTGGCGAGCACCCCGTCGGGGTCGCACGAGGCGACCCCGATCCGGGCGTCACCGACATCGATCGCCAGTCGGCGTCCTCGGCGCATCAGGCACCTGCCCGATCGTTCGCTTCTCCGACCGCGCGGCGCAGAGGTGCGGGCGTCATCGTCGGCTGCGGCCCGGCGGCCGCGCGCTCGTCGCTCACGAGATCTCAGCGACCTGGCGCTCGACGGCGTCCATCGCGTCTCCGATCGCGTCCGGGTTCTGGCCGCCGCCCTGGGCGACGTCCGGCTTGCCGCCACCACCGCCGCCGAGGGTCTTGGCGGCGGTGCGGACCAGCTCACCGGCCTTGAGACCGCGCTCGCGGGCGGCCTCGTTGGTGGCGATGACGGTCACCGGGCGGCCGTTGGCCGTGGTGAACAGCGCGACGACGGCCGGGCGGTCGCCGGGGATGCGGCCGCGCACGTCCAGGACCAGCTTGCGCAGGTCGTCCGCGGAGGTGCCGTCCGGCACCTGGCCCGTGACGAGCGCGGTGCCACGGACGTCCTTGGCGGAGTCGACGAGACCGGCGGCGGCCTGCAGCACCTTCTCCGCGCGGAACTTCTCGATCTCCTTCTCGGCGTCCTTCAGCTTGCCGAGCATGGTGGAGATCTTCTCCGGCAGCTCCTCGGAACGGCCCTTGACCAGCTCCTGGAGCTGGGCCACGACCGTGTGCTCGCGGGCCAGGAAGTTGTACGCGTCCACGCCGACCAGCGCCTCGATGCGGCGCACGCCCGAGCCGATGGACGACTCGCCGAGCAGCTTCACCAGGCCCAGCTGGGCGGTGTTGTGGACGTGGGTGCCGCCGCACAGCTCCTTGGAGAAGTCGCCGATGGTGACGACGCGGACCCGCTCGCCGTACTTCTCGCCGAACTCGGCGATGGCGCCCTGCTTCTTGGCCTCGTCGATCGACATGACCTCGGCCTGCACGTCCAGTTCGCGGGCGAGCACCTCGTTGATCTTCTGCTCGACGTCCGTGAGGACCGTGCCGGGAACGGCCGCGGGCGAACCGAAGTCGAAGCGGAAGCGGCCCGGCGAGTTCTCGGAGCCGGCCTGGGCGGCCGTCGGGCCGAGCGCGTCGCGCAGCGCCTGGTGGGTGAGGTGGGTCGCGGAGTGGGCGCGGGCGATCGCGCGGCGGCGCTTGGTGTCGATGGCGGCGTACGCGGAGGCGCCGACCGTCACCTCGCCGACCTGGACGACACCCTTGTGCACGTGGACGCCGGGGACCGGCTTCTGCACGTCGCGGATCTCGATGACCGCGCCGGTGTCGAGCTTGATCCGGCCCTGGTCGGCGAGCTGGCCACCGCCCTCGGCGTAGAAGGGGGTGCGGTCGAGGACGACCTCGACCTCGTCGCCCTCGGTGGCGGCGGGCGAGGGCACGCCGTCGACGAGCAGGCCGACGATGGTCGACTCGTTCTCGGTGGAGGCGTAGCCGGTGAAGTCGGTCTCGCCGGAGGCGTCGGCCACCTCGCGGTAGGCGGACAGGTCGGCGTGGCCGGTCTTCTTGGCGCGCGCGTCGGCCTTCGCCTGGTCGCGCTGCTGCTTCATCAGGCGGCGGAAGCCGTCCTCGTCCACGGAGAGGCCCTGTTCGGCGGCCATCTCCAGGGTGAGGTCGATCGGGAAGCCCCAGGTGTCGTGGAGCAGGAACGCCTTGTCGCCGGCCAGGACCGTGCCACCGGTGGCCTTGGTCTCGGTGATGGCGGTGTCCAGGATGTTGGTGCCGCCGCGCAGCGCCTTGAGGAAGGCGGCCTCCTCGGCGAGGGCGACCGTCTCGATGCGCTTGCGGTCGGTGACGAGCTCCGGGTACTGCTGGCCCATCGTCTTGATGACGACGTCGATCAAGTCCTGGACGACCGGGCCGGTGGCACCCATGAGGCGCATGTTGCGGATGGCGCGGCGCATGATGCGGCGCAGCACATAGCCGCGGCCCTCGTTGCCCGGGGTCACGCCGTCGCCGATGAGCATCACGGACGTACGGATGTGGTCGGCGACGACGCGCATCGAGACGTCGGACTCGTGCTTGTCGCCGTAGCGCACGCCCGTCAGCTCGGTGGCCTTCTCCATGACGACGCGCAGGGTGTCGGTCTCGTACATGTTCTGCACGCCCTGCAGGATCATCGCGAGGCGTTCGAGACCGAGACCGGTGTCGATGTTCTTGGAGGGCAGGTCGCCGAGGATCGGGAAGTCCTCCTTGTTCTCCCCGGCGCCGCGCTCGTACTGCATGAAGACCAGGTTCCAGATCTCCACGTACCGCTCGTCGTTGACGGCCGGGCCGCCCTCGGCGCCGAACTCGGGGCCGCGGTCGTAGTTGATCTCGGAGCAGGGGCCGCACGGTCCGGGCACGCCCATGGACCAGAAGTTGTCCTTCTTGCCCAGGCGCTGGATGCGCTCCTTCGGCACCCCGACGACCTCGTGCCAGATGCGCTCGGCCTCGTCGTCGTCGAGGTAGACCGTGATCCAGAGCTTCTCGGGCTCCAGGCCGTAGCCGCCGTCCGCCACGGAGCTGGTGAGCAGCTCCCAGGCGTACTTGATGGCGCCTTCCTTGAAGTAGTCCCCGAAGGAGAAGTTGCCGCACATCTGGAAGAACGTGCCGTGCCGGGTGGTCTTGCCGACCTCTTCGATGTCCGGGGTGCGCACGCACTTCTGCACGCTGGTGGCGCGCGGCGCGGGCGGCTTGGTCTCACCGAGGAAGTACGGCTTGAAGGGGACCATGCCCGCGTTGACGAGCAGCAGAGTCGGGTCGTCCGCGATGAGCGACGCCGAAGGGACGACGGTGTGCCCGCGCTCCTCGAAGAAGCTCAGCCAGCGGCGGCGAATCTCAGCCGACTCCATCAGTGGTCCTCATTCCGGTTGAACGAATGCTTGGTGTACTGCTGTTGTGTGGTCTCGATGGCGACGAGGCGGCGCTGCGCGGGAAGTTCGCGCGGCGGCTCGCTCTCGCCGATGCCCAGGACGTCGTTGAGTTCGGCCTCGCGCTGCGCCATGCCGGACTTGATGTCGAGGGCGAAGTCCTTGAGCCGGTGGCCGGCCTCGACCGCCTTGTCGGCGGTGCGCGCGGCCAGGCTCTCCGGGGTGAGCTGTTTCAGCTTCCGGTTGACCTTGGTGGTGGCCCAGACTCCGGCGGCCGCGCCCGCGGTGAACCAGAACGTACGGCGGAACATCGCAGCGTCAGCCCTTTCGCTTGGAGCGCCGCGCGGACGGCACGGTCCGCCCGACGATCACGTTACGTCGGCTCTCCCGAGCGGGCACATCGGCGGGGGCGGCGCCCTTGCGGCCGATCGCCCGGCGCACCCCGTACCCGAAGGCCGCCACCTTCACCAGCGGGCCCCCGAAGGTGGAGGCGACGGTGGTGGAGAGCGCGGAGGCGTTGGAGGTGACCTCCTGGACGTCCGACGCGATGGCGTCGACCCGGTCGAGCTGGGTCTGTGCCGAGCGCACCGCGGTGGAGGCGTCCGCGAGCAACGGGACGGCCTGGTCGGTGACGTCCGCGACCAGTTTGGTCGTCGCCTTCAGCGTCTGGGCCAGCCTCACGAGAACGACCGCGAGGAAGGACACCAGGATCGCCCAGAAGACGGCCACCAGGATCCCGGCCACCTCTCCACCGGACACTTGCACCGCTCCCCGCAACCCGTCGGAACCCGAAAACCTCGAAAAAGGTAGTCCTCCGACCCTATCGCGCCGGGGATGGCTTCCCGTACCGCATTCCGGGCGGCCACAAGCGGAGCGGCGCAACCCGATTGTACGCAGTGCATACGCTTGAGTACGCCGCGTGTTCCATGCGCTCCCACCTGCCCGCAGAGTTGAACCGTTTCGTCGGGCGAGACCGAGAACTGGACCGCCTGGACCGACTGCTCCGCGAGGCGCGCATGGTCACCGTGACCGGCGTCGGCGGGGTCGGCGGGGTCGGCGGGGTCGGCAAGACTCGTATCGCACTGCGGGCCGCGGCCGCCGCCGAGCTGTGCCGCCGGCTCGACGGGATTCCGCTGGCCCTGGAGCTGGCGGCCGGCCGGCTCGGGAGGCTGTCGGTGGAGCAGTTGCTGCACCGGCTGGACGACCGGTTCCGGCTGCTCACCGGCGGCGGACGCGGGGCGCTCCCCCGCCACCGGACGCTGCGCACGACCATCGGCTGGAGCCACGAACTGTGCATGGCGGCGCCGCGGCTGCTGTGGGCTCGGCTCTCCGTGTTCGCCGGGGCCTTCGACCTGGAGGCCGTCGAGTACATCTGCGTGGGCCCCGATCTGCCGCCGGCGGAGGTGGTCGACGTCCTGGGCGAGCTGCTCGACCAGTCGGTGGTGACGCGCGAGGACGGCCCCTTCGGCATCCGCTACCGGCTGCTCCACACGGTCCGCGAGTACGGCGGCGAGTGGCTGACAGCGACGGGCGACGCGGACCGGCTGCACCGGCGCCACCGCGGGCGATCGCCGCGCTGCAGGAGTGCCGCGAGGAGGCCGAGCTCTGCGGCGATCCGGTGGCCGCGGCATACGCCGTGCACCGCACGGGCTGTCTGGCCCTGGCCACCGACGACATGCCGCGCGCCGAGGAGCTGCTGCGCGAGGCCCTCGCCGGGTACGACGAGGTCGGCGAGCTCAACAGCAATGTGCTGATGGGCCAGGTCGAGATGGCGATGGCGGTGGGTTTCCGGGGCCGTCTTGAGGAGGCCGTCTCGGTGTGCGAGCAGGTCGTGGAGATCTGCGAGGACCACGGGGAGCGCTGGGCCCGCGCCTACGCGCTGTACGTCCTGGCGTACGCGGCCTGGTACGGCGGCGATCCGGCGCGCGCGCAAGGGCTGCTCCGGGAGACGCTCGCGGTCAACCACGCCTTCCACGATCTGGTGGGCACGGTGCTCGCCCTGGAGGTGCTGGCGCTCGTCGAGGTGGCACCGGGGATCCGGCGAAGGCGGCCGTCCTGCAAGGGGCCGCCGGGCGGATCTGGCCATCGGTGGGCCTGCTCCTGTTCGGCTCGGCGTACTTCCACGCGGCGCACGTCCTCTGCGAGGAGCGGACCAGGGAGCGGCTCGGGGACACGGCGTACGAGGAGCACCGGCGGCTCGGCGTCCGGCTCGACACGGACGCGGCGGTGGCCCGCGCACTGGGTCAAGTGGCCGACGGCGTATGGGAGTTGGCGCCCGGACGTGAGGGGCAGCCGCACGAGGGGGCCGGACACGCGAAAGCCCGCCGCCTCCCGCTCCGTGCGGAGCGGGGGACGACGGGCTGAAGCGCTGAGGCTCCGGTGTTACGCCTGGATCAGCGGGCGTAGTACTCGACGACGAGCTGCTCGTCGCAGATGACCGGGATTTCCTTGCGGTTCGGGTCGCGGTCCAGGCGGAAGGCCAGGGCCTTCAGGTTCACCTGGAGGTAGCGCGGGGTCTCGCCCTCGCCGGCGTAGCCACCCTCGCGGGCAACCTGGAAGGGGACCTTCTCGCGGCTGCGCTCGCGGACGGTCACGACGTCGTCCGGACGGACGCGGAACGACGGCTTGTCGACCTTGCCACCGTTGACCTGGATGTGACCGTGCACGACCATCTGGCGGGCCTGGTAGATGGTGCGGGCGATGCCCGAACGCAGAACCAGGGCGTCGAGGCGACGCTCAAGCTCGACGACCAGCGCCTCGCCCGTCTTGCCTTCGGCCTTCTTGGCGCGGTCGTAGGCACGCGCCATCTGGCGCTCGCTGATGTCGTACTGGGCGCGCAGACGCTGCTTCTCGAGCAGACGGACCTTGTAGTCCGAGTTCTGCTTGCGGCCACGGCCGTGCTCGCCCGGCGGGTAGGGGCGGGCCTCGAAGTACTTGACGGCCTTCGGCGTCAGCGCGATGCCGAGCGCACGAGACTTCTTGACCTTGGGACGCGACTGGTTAGGCACGTTCTCCAAACCTCCATGGTTGGGTTAGGTTAGGCTCACCTTACTCAAGGAGATCGCATGTCGCGTCCGGGGAACACCAGTCACATCACGGACAGCACGAAGAAGGCCGACCCTGCTCCCACAGGAGGGGTCGACTCCACCAGCCCCCAGTCGAAGCATGGGGCCGGGCACGTGACGGAGGTCCGATCAGATCGTGGTCAGCCGCGTCCCAGCGGACTTGAAATCGCGCGGATGCCGTCAGCAGCCGAGCGCACACGAACTCTCGTACATAGTACCTGCTCGGCGGTGCTGCTCGTACCCGGCCTTGCCGGGGCCCGCCCGGAGCAGCTGACGGCCGACGTCCGCAGCGTCGGTCCCGACGGCGACCTGTTCCTGGACTTCCCCGCCGATTCCCCGGCCGTACGGGCCGCCACGCACGCGCAGGACGACGAGGTCCGGGCCGTCCTGGAGATCACGGACGTGGCTCCGGTGTCCGTCCCCCACCGTATCCGGGGCCGCGCCTGGGTCTCCGGCTGGCTGACCCGGGTGCCGGGGCAGGCGGGCCCGGGCCGCATGATGCTCCGCCTCGAAGTCGGCGACGCCTACGTGGACGACCTGTGGGGCGCGAGCGCGGTGGACCCCGAGGACTTCGCCCGGGCAACGCCCGATCCCCTCGTACGGCACGAGACCGAGCTCCTCCAGCACCTCGACTCCGCCCACGGCGAGCAGGTGCGGCTCCTTTGCGGGCTCGTGGAGCGGGAGGGGGTGGCCAGGGTCACCCCGCTGGCACTCGACCGCTTCGGCCTGCGAGTACGTTTCGGCCGGACCGACGGCCACACCTTCGACGCGCGGTTCGACTTCCCCGATCCGGTGGGGGACATCACGGCCCTACGCCGCGCGATGCACCAGCTCTTCGAGGCGGCGGCCGGGTAGTCCCCCCACCCCGCCCCTTCCTGAGACCCTCCGGGGTGGGAACGAGACCCTCCGGGGGTGGGAAAGGGAAAGACCGCTCACCTGGGGCTCCGCCCCAGACCCCGTTCGCGCCTTAAAGGCGCTCGTCCTCAAACGCCGGACAGGCTGAAGATTCCGGTACCGGCCAGGACCGATGCTGCTAGGGGCGCGGGGAACTGCGCGATCAGCCACCTACGGCCCGCAGCGAAAGGCCGACCGCATCTAGCCCCTCCGGCGTTTGAGGAGCGGCGGCCCGGAGGCAGCGCCCCCGGAACGGACCTCAGCCCATTCCCCCCCGGGGGGCCACGCGGCGGAGCCGCAGAGTGTCACAGCGGGAAGGGGCGGGGTGGGGGGGCTAGTCCTGGGCCCGGCCCAAACGTTCCCGCACCTTCTCCACCACGTCCGCGTACCGCGCCTCCGCCCCGTACCGCGTCGGCTCGTAGTAGCGCCGGTCCGCCACCGCGTCCGGGGCGTACTGCTGGGAGGCGATCGCGCCCGGCACGTCGTGCGGGTAGACGTAGCCCTGGGCGTGGCCGAGCTTGGCCGCGCCCTTGTAGTGGCCGTCCCGCAGGTGCGGCGGAACGGGGCCCGCCAAACCCTTGCGGACGTCCTCCATCGCGGCGGCGATCGCCGTCGTCGCCGAGTTGGACTTCGGGGCGAGCGCCAGCGCGATCGTGGCGTGGCTCAGCGTCAGGGCCGCCTCGGGGAAGCCGATCAGGGCAACGGCCTGGGCCGCCGCCACCGCCGTGGGCAGCGCGGTCGGATCCGCCAGGCCGATGTCCTCGCTCGCGGAGATGATCAGGCGCCGGGCGATGAAACGGGGGTCCTCGCCCGCTTCGATCATCCGGGCCAGATAGTGCAGCGCCGCGTCCACGTCCGAGCCGCGGATCGACTTGATCAGGGCGCTCGCCACGTCGTAGTGCTGGTCGCCGCCCTTGTCGTACTTCACGGCCGCCCGGTCGACCGTCTCTTCCAGCGTCTGGAGCGTGATCTCCTGCTCCGACTTGGCGAGCGCGGAGCCGGCCCCCGCCTCCAGGGCGGTCAGCGCCCGGCGCGCGTCGCCGCCCGCGATGCGCAGCAGGTGGGCCTCGGCGTCCGAGGGCAGGGAGACCGCGCCGCCCAGTCCTCGCTCCTCGGTGAGCGCCCGCTGGACGAGCGCCTTCAGGTCGTCGTCGGTGAGCGGTTCGAGGGTGAGCAGGAGGGAGCGGGACAGGAGCGGGGAGATCACCGAGAAGTACGGGTTCTCCGTCGTCGCCGCGATCAGAGTGACCCAGCGGTTCTCGACCGCGGGGAGCAGCGAGTCCTGCTGGGCCTTGGAGAAGCGGTGGATCTCGTCGAGGAAGAGGACGGTCTCCTTGCCGAAGCCGCCGATCGCGCGGCGCGCCCCGTCGATGACCGCGCGGACTTCCTTCACCCCGGCGGTGATCGCCGAGAGCTCGACGAAACGCTTGTTGGTGGCCTTGGAGACGACGTACGCGAGTGTCGTCTTGCCCGTGCCCGGCGGGCCCCACAGGATCACCGAGGACGGTCCGGCCGGGCCGCCGGCGCCCTCCCCCACCAGGCGCCGCAGTGGCGAGCCCTGCTTCAGGAGGTGCTGCTGGCCGACCACCTCGTCGAGGACGCGCGGGCGCATCCGTACGGCCAGAGGGCTGCCCGCCGGGTCTTTCTCCTGGCGGTCCTCTGCGGCTGCGGTGAACAGGTCGGGTTCCACGTCAAGAACCCTATGTCACGGCACTGACAACGCCGCCGGAGCCGGAAGGACCCCGGTCAGCTGGTCCAGAAGTCCCACCAGCGGGTCAGGATCAGCATGCCGATGACCCCGATGTGCAGCGCCGGAAGCACCCAGGTGAACTCGGACAGGAACTTCTTCGCCCACGTCGGCGCGGGCAGCAGGCCCTTGCGGAGGTTGAACGACGTCACGTACCAGAACATGAAGATCGTGGCGACCCACGCCAGGCAGCACCACAGGCAGAGCGAGTTGATCCGGTACAGCGACTCGAACTGGAGCCAGCTGCAGAATCCGACGCCGAACAGCGTGCCCGCGTTGAAGGTCAGCCAGTACCAGCGGCGGAACCGGCCGCCCGCCAGGATGCTCATGCCGACGCAGATGACCATGCCGTAGGCGACCAGACCCAGCATCGGGTTCGGGAAGCCGAAGGCGGCCGCCTGGTGGCTCTTCATGATGTTGCCGCAGGACACGACCGGGTTGAGGCTGCAGCCCGGCACGAAGTTGGGGTTTTCGAGCAGCTTGAACTTGTCGAGCGTGATGACCCAGGCCGCCACCAGACCGGCCACGCCGGTGATCACGAGCAGCCAGGCGAAGGCGCGGCTGCCGCCGACCGCCCCCTCGCTGCTCACCTCTCGGTGTCCGGAGTCGGAGGAGACGTCGTCAAGTGTTGTGGTCATAGCGCCGGTCCGTCATCCCGTCATCGTGGTTGCCTGTGCTGCCGCCGCCTCATTCTGCCGCACGGGGCGCACTGTCCACCGTTCGATGGACATAAGGAGGTCCGCACGAGGGTGCCCGAGCCGACGGCCGTGCGGAACGCTCTTTGCCATGACGCAACTGGCGATTGATGTACGCGGACTTCGCAAGCAGTACGGCGAGGTCACCGCGGTCGACGGACTCGACCTCGGGATCCGGCACGGAGAGGTCTTCGGCATCCTCGGCCCCAACGGGGCCGGCAAGAGCACCACGGTGGAGATCCTCCAGGGCCACCGCAGCAGGGACGGCGGCGAGGTGTCGGTCCTCGGGGCCGACCCGGCGAGTGCCGGGCGGGCCTGGCGCTCGCGGGTCGGCATCGTCTGGCAGGACGAGTCGGCGCCCGCCGAGCTCACGGTCCGCGAGACCGTGCACCACTTCGCCCGCTACTACCCCGAGCCCCGCGACCCGGAAGAGGTCATCGCGCTGGTCGGCCTGGAGAAGAAGGCGTCGGCCCGGACCAAGGGCCTCTCGGGCGGCCAGCGGCGGCGCCTGGACGTGGCGCTCGGCGTGATCGGCGACCCCGAACTGCTGCTCCTGGACGAGCCGACGACCGGCTTCGACCCGGCGGCCCGGCGCCAGTTCTGGGAGCTGATCCGGCTGCTGGCGGGCGAGGGCACCACCATCGTCCTGACCACGCACTATCTGGAGGAGGCGGAGGCGCTCACCGACCGGCTCGCGGTGATCGCGGGCGGCAAGGTCGTCGCCGAGGGCGAGCCCGCCGCGCTGCGGCAGAGCCTCGGCACCGGCGCCACCGTCGAGTGGACGGAGGCCGACGGCTCGCCGCGCACCCTGCGCACCGAGACGCCGACCCGCACCGTCGCCGAGCTGATGCACCGCTTCGACGGCGAGATCCCGGGCCTCCGGATCGCCCGGCCCACCCTTGAGGACGTCTACCTGCGGCTCACCGGCCAGCTGGACCCGCAGCAGGAGGAAGCACGATGACCACCGACACCCTCGTCTCCTCCCGTGCGGCGGCTCCCCGGCTGCCCGGCACCTGGTCACTCGGCCTGCGCCGCGGCTCCCTGGAGATCAAGCAGTTCGTCCGCCGACGGGACCAGGTGATCTTCACCTTCGCCTTCCCGGTCGTCTTCCTCGCCCTGTTCGCGTCGATCTTCAGCGGCCAGGTCGAGGGCGCCGGGATCACCGCCTCGCAGCTGTACGCCGCCGGCATGATCGCGTCGGGCATCATGTCGGTCAGCTTCCAGTCCCTTGGCATCTCGATCGCCATCGAGCGGGACGAGAAGGTCCTTCGCCGGCTGCGCGGCACGCCGATGTCACCGGCCGCGTACTTCCTCGGCAAGGTCTGGCTGGTGCTCGCCACCGGCGTCGCCGAGACGGCGGTGCTGCTGGTCTTCGGCTCGACCCTGTTCGGCCTCGACCTGCCGACGACCGCGGCGAAGTGGCTGGAGTTCTCGTGGATCTTCGTCCTCGGCATCACCGGCTGCGCCCTGCTCGGCATCGCGATCAGCAGCCTGCCCAAGTCGGGCAGGAGCGCGAGCTCGGTGGTCGTCCTGCCCTTCCTGGTGCTCCAGTTCATCTCCGGTGTCTACATCCCGGTGGGCACGGTGCCGGGCTGGCTGCTCGACATCAGCGCGTTGTTCCCGCTGAAGTGGATGTGCCAGGGCTTCCGCGGGGTGTTCCTGCCGCAGTCCGCCGCGGTCCTCGAACAGGCGGGCAGCTGGGAGTTCGGACGGATCGCGCTGGTGCTCGGCGCCTGGTGCATCGGAGGATTGGTCCTGTGTCTGCTGACCTTCAGGTGGAAGAGCCGCCGCGACGGCTGACGGAGTTCGCGGCCTCGGCGGGAGCGCGCGACACCCACGTGTGGGACCGCTCGTTCCTGCCGTGGGACGCCTACTTCACGGTGGTGTGGCTGGCGACCGCGGTGTTCGTGCTCGGCGCCGACCTCCCGTCGCTGCCGTACCGGATCACCGCGGTGGCGCTGATGTCGCTGCTCATCCCCTGGTATGTGCGGGCCGGGCGGCCCGCGATGCTCAGCGACAGGGCCGACGAGCGGCAGTCCCTGCGCTGCGTCCTGGCCTCGGTGGCGATCTTCCTGCCGCCCGCGTTCCTGGTCGGCGAGACCCGGCTGATCACGTTCGCCCTTGCGCCGCCCTGCTTCATGCTGCTTCCGCTGCGCAAGGCGATGGTCACGATGGCGGTCGTGAACGTCGTGCCCGTGGCGGGCTGGGCGCTGATCTGGCGGCCGGAGTCCCAGGTGGTCTTCTTCAACTCCGTCTTCGCGGTGGCCACCCTCGCCTTCTCCGGGTTCTTCGGCGCCTGGGTCATCCGGATCATCGAGCAGAGCAAGGAACGGGCCTCGCTGATCGGGGAGTTGGAGGCGAGCCGTGAGGAGGTGGCCCGGCTCTCGGCGGAGCGCGGCGCGCTCACCGAGCGGGAGCGGATGTCGCGGGAGATCCACGACACCCTCGCGCAGGGCTTCACCAGCGTGCTGATGCTGGTGCAGGCCGTCCAGACGGAACTGGACCACGACGTTCCGCTGGCCCGGCGCCATCTCGACCTCATGGAGTCCACCGCCCGCCAGAACCTGGCGGAGGCCCGGGCCCTGGTGGCCGGCGGCGCCCCCGCGGACCTGGACGGCGGCTCGCTGCCCGATGCGGTACGCCGCCTCGCCGGCCGGCACGAGCCCCCGGCCGGGCTCGAAGTGACGGGATCCGTGCGGGAGTTGCCCGCCGGGCTCGAAGTGGTGGCCCTGCGGTCCTGCCAGGAGGCGCTCTCCAACGCCCGCAAGCACGCGGGCCCCGGGGCGCCGGTGCGGCTCACGCTCGCATACGGTGAGGCCTCGTTGACCGTGTCCGTACGGGACGAGGGAGGCGGCTTCGACCCCTCGGCGCCGCGTACGGGGTACGGCCTGGCCGGCCTTCGGGCCCGGGCCGCCGAGGTGGGCGGCACCGCCGAGATCGCCAGCGCGCCGGGCGGGGGCACCACGGTCACCGTCCAACTGCCCGTCCCTGCAACGCTGTTGAGGAGTTCGCCGTGATCCGCATCCTGCTCGCCGACGACCATCCGGTGGTACGGGAGGGGCTGCGCGGGATGCTCGCGGCCGAGCCCGACCTGGAGGTGGTGGCCGACGCCGCCAACGGCCCGCAGGCCGAGGCGCTGTGCGCGGAGCTCCGGCCGGACATCGTGCTGATGGATCTGCGGATGCCCGGCGGCGACGGGGTCGAGTCGATCGGCCGCCTGACCGCCTCGGGGCTGCCGTGCCGGGTGATCGTTCTGACGACGTACGAAACGGACCGGGACATTCTGCGGGCCGTGGAGGCGGGGGCCGCGGGGTATCTGCTCAAGGACCTCGCGCGGGGGGAGCTCGCGCAGGCGGTGCGGGCCGCTGCGCGGGGGGAGACGGTTCTGGCGCCCTCCGTCGCGGGGCGCCTCGTCGACCAGCTCCGTGCTCGGCCGGAGCGGCCGCGGCTGTCGGAGCGGGAGGTGTCCGTGCTGCGGCTGGTGGCCGAGGGGTGCACGAATGCCGAGATCGGGCGGCGGTTGTTCGTGGCGGAGTCGACGGTGAAGACGCATGTGGTACGGATCTTCGGGAAGCTGGGGGTGGACGACCGCACGGCGGCGGTTACGCGGGCGATGGGGTTGGGGCTGATTTAGCCCCCCGCCCCGCCTCTTCCCGAGACCCTCCGGGGGTGGGAGGGGCTGAGGTAGGAGTACCAGGGGCTACGCCCCCGGACCCCCTGCGGGGGCTTCGCCCCCTGCACCCCCTTCGGGGCTCCGCCCCGGACCCCGATCCTCAAACGCCGGACGGGCTGATTTTCGCCCCGCTCTTCAAGAGCTTGGGGGCTGCGCCCACCCCGCTCCCCTCAGCCCAGGCGGGTGCGTACCTCATCCAGGATCGAATCCAGGGCCACCGGGGTCTGCTCCCCGGATTCCATGTCCTTCAGCTGGGCCACGCCCTCCGCCAGGTCCCGTTCGCCCGCGACCAGGGTGAAGCGGGCGCCCGAGCGGTTCGCGGACTTCATCGCGCCCTTCAGGCCCTTCGCGCCGAAGGAGAAGTCCGCCGCGATGCCCGCCCGCCGCAGCTCCGTGACCTTCGCGAAGAGCACGCGCCGTGCCTCCTCGCCCAGCGGGACCGCGAACACGCTGGTCGTGGAGGGGAGTTCGAGGGTGACACCCTCGGCCTCCAGGGCGAGGACCGTACGGTCGACGCCCAGCGCCCAGCCCACCGACGGCAGCGCGGGGCCGCCGATCATCTCGGAGAGGCCGTCGTAGCGACCGCCGCCGCCGACCGCGGACTGCGAGCCCAGACCGTCGTGGACGAACTCGAACGTCGTGCGGGTGTAGTAGTCGAGGCCGCGCACAAGCCGCGCGTCGTCCTCGTACGCGACGCCCTCCGCCGTCAGGAGCTCGCGCACCTCCTCGTGGTACGCCTTGCAGGCGTCGCACAGGTAGTCGCGCAGGAGCGGGGCACCCGTCAGCTGCTTCTGGACCGCGTCCCGCTTGTCGTCGAGCACCCGCAGCGGGTTGATCTCGGCCCGGCGCAGCGTGTCCTCGTCCAGGTCGAGCCCGCGCAGGAAGTCCTGGAGGGCGTCCCGGTAGACGGGGCGGCACTCCTTGTCGCCGAGGGAGTTGAGGAGGATGCGGAAGTTCCGCAACCCCAGCGAGCGGTACGCGTCGTTCGCCAGGATGATCAGCTCGGCGTCGATCGCCGGGTCCTCCGCGCCGATCGCCTCGGCGCCGACCTGCGAGAAGTGCCTGTAACGGCCCTTCTGCGGGCGCTCGTAGCGGTAGTACGAGCCCGAGTACCAGAGCTTGACGGGGAGGTTGCCCGCCTTGTGCAGGTTGGCCTCCAGGGCCGCGCGCAGCACGGACGCGGTGCCCTCGGGGCGCAGCGCGAGCTTGTCGTTGCCCTTGGTCGTGAAGGCGTACATCTCCTTCGTGACGATGTCGGTGGACTCGCCGACACCGCGCGCGAAGAGCTCGACGTTCTCGAAGCCCGGGGTCTCGATGTAGCCGTAGCCCGACCGCTTCAGGGGCGCCGCGATGGCCTCGCGCACGGCGAGGAAGCGCGCCGAGTCCGGCGGGAGCAGGTCGTACGTGCCCTTGGGGGCCTGGAAAGTACTCATGGGAAGACTTCTCGTCACATTCCTCGTCGGGGAGAGGCGATGCCCTCTCCCTGGCCGGCGGCCACCTGCCGCAGGTACGGGTTGGTGGCGCGCTCCTGGCCGATGGTCGTCTGGGAGCCGTGGCCGGACAGCACCACGGTCGAGTCGTCGAGAGGCAGGCACACGCGGCCCAGCGACTCGAGGAGCTCGGCGTGGCTGCCGCCGGGCAGGTCGGTGCGTCCGACGGAGCCGGCGAAGAGCAGGTCGCCCGAGAACAGGATCGGAGGGATGTCCTCCGCCTCGGGCAGCCCGAACGTCACCGACCCCTTGGTATGGCCGGGCGCGTGCGACACGGTGAGCTCCATGCCCGCGAGCGCCAGCTTGGCGCCGTCGGTGAGCTCCTTGACGTCGTCCGGCTCCCCCACCGTGAGCTCGCCCATGAGCTGCGCGCCGAAGGCGCGGCCGAGCGCCTTCTCGGGGTCGCTCATCATGTAGCGGTCGTCGGGGTGGATCCAGGCGGGTACGTCGTGGGCTCCGCAGACCGGGACGACCGAGGCGCAGTGGTCGATGTGGCCGTGGGTGAGGACGACGGCGACGGGCTTGAGCCGATGCTTCTTCAGCGTTTCCTCGACGCCCTGGGCGGCCTGGTGGCCGGGGTCGATGATCACGCATTCCTCGCCTGCGGCGGGGGCGACCAGGTAGCAGTTGGTCCCCCAGGCCCCGGCGGGGAACCCGGCAATCAGCACGATCGTCCTCGATTTCTTGCGCGGCGGGTGATTACGGCTGCTCAGAGCCTACCGGCGCTGCTCCGGTCACAGCGAACCCATATACGGTACGGGGCACAGTCAGCTCGTACGCACGTACCCGTACCCCACGAGACCGCACAAGGAGACGACCGGTGGTCAGCAGCGAACAGCGTCGGCGCCAGCTCGCGCGCGAGAAGTTCGAGCGGCAGCAGCAGCGCCGGGAGGAAGCGCGGCGCAAGGCCAGGCGCCGCAACACCGTCATCGCGGCCGCCCTCGCGGTGGTCGTGGCGGCGGGCGGCGCGGCCTACGCGACGGGCGCCTTCTCCGGCGACAGCGACACGAAGCCGGACACCGCCTCCCCGTCGGGCAGCCCGTCCGCGCAGCCCAGCGCGTCGGCGGAGCCGAAGATGGCTGTCGACGCCAAGGCCAAGTACGGCATGTCGCTGAAGACCAACGCGGGCGAGATCGAGTTCGTGATGGACGCGGCGAAGACCCCGCACACGGCGAACTCGTTCAAGTACCTCGCCGACAAGGGTTTCTTCAACAACACCAAGTGCCACCGGCTGACCACGCAGGGGATCTTCGTGCTCCAGTGCGGCGACCCGCAGGGCACCGGTCAGGGCGGACCCGGCTACACGATCCCGGACGAGAACCTGACCGGCCTCGGCAAGGCGGGCGCGGACGGCACGGTGACCTACCCGGCGGGCACGGTCGCGATGGCCAATACCGGCCAGCCGCACACCGGCGGCAGCCAGTTCTTCCTGGTGTACAAGGACAGCAAACTGCCGCCCACCTACACGCCGTTCGGCACCATGGACGCGGCTGGCCTCAAGGCCGTCGAGGATGTCGCCAAGGAGGGCGTCGAGGGCGGTTCGGGCGACGGGGCGCCCAAGAAGGCCGTCACCATCGAGAAGGCCGCCGTCACCAAAGGGTGACACCCCCGGGCGCCCGGCACCGAGCGTGAACCGCTGAATTCGGCCGCGCTGAGTGCGGACAGCCGGGCGGCCGGTCGCCTAGATTGGCGTTGTGCAGCGCGGGCTCGTACGCGCTGTGGAGGGCGGGCGAGACCCGCCGGGAAACTGTGGACGATGCCCCGGGGGACGAACCCCCCGCGCAGGCATCATGTGGAGGAGGCGCTGTGAGCAGCGACCCGTGGGGCCGCGTCGACGAGACGGGCACCGTGTATGTGCGTACAGCCGAGGGCGAAGTGGTCGTCGGATCGTGGCAGGCGGGCTCTCCAGAGGAGGCTCTGGCCTACTTCGAGCGCAAGTACGAGGGCCTGGTTGTCGAGATCGGCCTCCTCGAACGGCGGGTGAAGACCACCGACCTGTCGGCGAAGGACGCGCAGACCGCGATCGACCATCTGCGCTCGCAGGTGGACGAGCATCACGCGGTCGGTGACCTCGATGCGTTGCGGGGGCGCCTCGACAAGCTCGTCAAGACCGTCGAGTCGCGCCGCGAGGAGCGCAAGGTCCAGAAGGCCAAGCAGACCGACGAGGCCAAGCACGCCAAGGAGGCGCTCGTCACGGAGGCCGAGGAGCTGGCGCAGAGCGAGCAGTGGCGCTCGGCGGGCGAGCGGCTGCGGGCCCTGGTGGACACCTGGAAGGGTCTGCCGCGCCTGGACCGCAAGTCCGACGACGAGCTGTGGCACCGCTTCTCGCACGCCCGCTCGGCGTTCTCCAAGCGCCGCAAGGCGCACTTCGCGTCGCTCGACGCGCAGCGCGAGGACGCCCGCAAGGTCAAGGAGAAGCTGGTCGTCGAGGCCGAGGCCCTGTCCGGGTCCACGGACTGGGCCACGACGGCGGCGCGCTACCGCGACCTGATGGCGGACTGGAAGGCGGCGGGCCGCGCCCAGCGCGAGGCCGAGGACGAGCTGTGGAACCGCTTCCGCGGCGCCCAGGACGTCTTCTTCGCGGCGCGCAGCGAGGTGTTCGCGGAGCGTGACGCCGAGCAGATCGAGAACCTGAAGCTCAAGGAGGAGCTGGCCGTCGAGGCCGAGAAGATCCTCCCGGTGACCGACCTGAAGGCGGCCCGGGCCGCGTTCCGCTCGGTCAACGAGCGCTGGGAGGCCATCGGCCACGTACCCAGGGACGCGCGTCCCAAGGTCGAGGGCCGGATGCACGCCGTGGAGCGGGCGATCCAGGAGGCCGAGGAGGCCGACTGGCGTCGTACGAACCCGGAGGCGCGGGCGCGTGCCGCGGGCCTCACGGGCCAGCTGCAGGACGCCGTCGACAAGCTGCAGAAGCAGATCGACGCGGCCCGCGCGGCCGGCAACGACGCCAAGGCCGACAAGCTGGGCCGCGAGCTGGAGGGCCGCCAGGCCCTGCTCGACCAGGCCCTGAAGGGCCTTGAGGAGTTCGGCGGCTGATCCGCTGCCGCCCCATGGCGAAGCCCCCGGAACCCTGCGGTTCCGGGGGCTTCGTCGTGTCCTACGGCCGGCGCGCCGACGTCACGCGGTACACGTCGTACACGCCCTCGACTCCCCGGACCGCCTTCAGTACGTGACCGAGGTGCTTGGGGTCGCCCATCTCGAAGGTGAAGCGCGAGGTGGCGACGCGGTCGCGGGAGGTCTGTACGGCGGCCGAGAGGATGTTGACGTGCTGGTCGGACAGGACACGGGTGACGTCCGACAGCAGGCGCGAGCGGTCCAGGGCCTCGACCTGGATGGCGACCAGGAAGACCGAGGACTGGGTCGGCGCCCACTCCACTTCGAGGATCCGCTCGGGCTGCTGGGACAGCGAGTCCACGTTCACGCAGTCCGCCCGGTGCACCGAGACGCCGCTGCCGCGGGTGACGAAGCCGATGATGGGGTCGCCGGGGACGGGCGTACAACAGCGGGCCAGCTTGACCCAGACGTCGTCGACGCCCTTGACGACCACGCCCGGATCCGCGTTCTTGCGGCGCTTGCTGCGGCCCCGCGAGGGCGGCGCCGACTCGGCGATGTCCTCGTTGGCGGCCTCCTCGCCGCCGAGCGCCTGCACCAGCTTCTGGACGACGCCCTGGGCGGCCACATGGCCCTCGCCGATCGCCGCGTACAGCGAGGAGATGTCGGGGTAGCGCATCTCGTGGGCGAGGGTGACCAGCGAGTCGCCGGTCAGGATCCGCTGGATCGGCAGGTTCTGCTTGCGCATGGCGCGCGCGATGGCGTCCTTGCCCTGCTCGATCGCCTCGTCGCGGCGCTCCTTGGAGAACCAGCCGCGGATCTTGTTGCGGGCGCGCGGCGACTTGACGAAGCCGAGCCAGTCCCGCGAGGGACCCGCCCCGGCCGCCTTGGAGGTGAAGACCTCCACCAAGTCGCCGTTGTCCAGGGTCGATTCGAGCGGGACCAGGCGTCCGTTGACGCGTGCTCCTATGGTGCGGTGACCGACCTCGGTGTGCACCGCGTACGAGAAGTCGACCGGGGTCGAGCCCGCCGGGAGCGCGATGACGTCGCCCTTGGGCGTGAAGACGAAGACCTCGTTGCGCGACAGGTCGAAGCGCAGCGACTCCAGGAACTCGCTGGGGTCCTCGGTCTCCTTCTGCCAGTCGAGCAGCTGGCGCAACCACGCCATGTCGTTGAGGTGGTCGTCCTTGCCGGTCTTGCGCGGCACGTCGGTGCGCACCTTGGAGGCGCCGGCGACGGCCTCCTGCTTGTACTTCCAGTGCGCGGCGATGCCGTACTCGGCGCGGCGGTGCATGTCGAACGTGCGGATCTGGAGCTCAACGGGCTTTCCGTTGGGGCCGATCACCGTCGTGTGCAGCGACTGGTACATGTTGAACTTGGGCATCGCGATGTAGTCCTTGAACCGGCCGGGGACCGGATTCCATCGCGCGTGCACGGTGCCGAGGGCCGCGTAGCAGTCGCGGACCGTGTCGACGAGTACCCGAATGCCCACCAGGTCGTAGATCTCCGCGAAGTCACGGCCGCGGACGATCATCTTCTGGTAGACGGAGTAGTAGTGCTTCGGGCGGCCGGTGACGGTCGCCTTGATGCGGGCCGCGCGCAGGTCTGACTGGACCTCGTCGGTCACTATGGCGAGGTACTCGTCGCGCTTGGGGGCGCGCTCGGCGACCAGGCGCACGATCTCGTCGTACATCTTGGGGTAGAGGATCGCGAACGCGAGGTCCTCCAGCTCCCACTTGATCGTGTTCATGCCCAGGCGGTGGGCGAGCGGCGCGTAGATCTCCAGGGTCTCGCGCGCCTTCTTCTCCTGCTTCTCGCGCTTGAGGTACCGCATGGTGCGCATGTTGTGCAGGCGGTCGGCGAGCTTGATGACCAGGACGCGGGGGTCCTTGGCCATGGCGACGACCATCTTGCGTACGGTCTCGGCCTGCGCGGCGTCGCCGAACTGCACCCGGTCGAGCTTGGTGACGCCGTCGACGAGCAGCGCCACCTGGTCGCCGAAGTCGCGGCGCAGGGTGTCCAGGCCGTACTCGGTGTCCTCGACGGTGTCGTGCAGCAGGCCCGCCATCAGGGTGGCCGGGTCCATGCCGAGCTCGGCCAGGATCGTGGTCACCGCGAGGGGGTGCGTGATGTACGGATCGCCGCTCTTGCGCTTCTGGCCGCGGTGCCAGCGCTCGGCGACCTGGTAGGCGCGCTCGACCTGGCGCAGCGTCGCCGTCTCGATCTTGGGGTCGTTGCTGCGCACTATCCGCAGCAGCGGTTCGAGCACCGGGTTGTACGCGGACGAGCGCTGTACGCCAAGGCGGGCGAGGCGGGCGCGCACCCGGTTGGAGGAGCCGCCGCCGGAGCGCGACACGGAGCCGGCCGGCACCACGGGCTTGGCGACCGGCACCGGAGCAGGGGTTTTGGCCGGTGCCTTGGCCGGCGCGCCCTCGGGCGCCGCGGGCTTCGGCTTCGCCGCGGGCTCGGAAGGCGTGGCCGGGGCCGCCGCGGGCTGTGTGGCCTGCTGGTCGGGCTGCGCGGCGGAGAGTGGCTGGGCCTCGTCTGGCAAAAGCGCTCCTCTGGGGTCCCCCCGGACGGAGTCTGGGGGAGGGTCCGGGTCCCCCGGTCAGGCCCGGAAGTACCCATGGTATCGAGCCAAGAGCCTCCGCTCGCCCTCGGCCGGTGTGACGCCTCTGCCTGGAGAAACACCGGAGGCGGGCACCGGATTCCTCCGGGCCCGCCTCGGCGGTGTTCTGCGGCCTGCTCAGACCGTGATCAGGGCATCCAGCGGGGCGCCGCGCAGGGCGCTCTCCAGGCGCTCGCGGCCGCTGAGGAAGCTGAGCTCCATCAGGACCGCGACACCCGCGACCTCGGCTCCGGCCCGGCGGATCAGCTCCAGCGAGGCCTCGGCCGTGCCGCCGGTGGCGAGCACGTCGTCGATGACCATGACCCGGTCGCCCGCGCTGAGGTCCTCGGCGTGCACCTCGATCTCCGCGGTGCCGTACTCCAGCTCGTACGCCTGCCTGAGCGTCGCTCCGGGGAGCTTGCCCGCCTTGCGTACGGGGATGAAGCCGATCCCGGCACGGACCGAGACGGGGGCCGCCAGGATGAAGCCGCGCGCCTCCAGGCCGACGATCTTCGTCGCGCCGTGCTGGACGCACAGCGCGGCGAGCGCGTCGGTGAGGGCCGTGAACGCCTCCGGGTCCGCGAGCAGCGGGGTGATGTCCTTGAACATCACGCCCGGCTTCGGATAGTCCGGCACGTCACGGATGCGGCTGAGCAGCAGCCCCACGGTCTCGGTGGACACGCTGGTCATCGGCGCTTCCGGTTGTTGCGGGTGGGCTGGCGGCGCTGGCCGACGACCGCACCGGCCGTCTCGGCGTCGTCGTCCTCGTCGTCGAACGGCGCCACGTCCTCGGGCTCCGCGCTCTCGCCCTTGGCGGCGGCCGCAGCGCGCTTGGCGAGCACCCGCTTCTTGAGGGCCTTCATCTCCGGCATGGTCTCCTTCAGGTCGGCGACCAGCGGAGTGGCGATGAAGATCGAGGAGTACGCACCGGCCGCGAGGCCGACGAACAGGGACAGCGAGATGTCGTTCAGCATGCCGGCGCCGAGGACGCCGCCACCGATGAACAGCAGGCCCGCCACCGGGAGCAGCGCCACGACCGTGGTGTTGATGGAGCGGACCAGGGTGCCGTTGAGGCTCTTGTTCGCCATCTCGCTGTAGGTGACCCGGGTCTGCTTGGTGATCCCCTTCTGTCCCTCCTTGAGTCCGTCGAAGACGACGACGGTGTCGTAGAGGGAGTAACCGAGGATCGTGAGCAGACCGATCACGGTGCCGGGGGTGACCTCGAAGCCGACCAGCGCGTAGATCCCGACCGTGATCGTGAGGTCGTGGATCAGGGCGACGAGGGCCGCGACCGCCATCCGCCACTCGAAGGCGATGGCCAGGTAGATCACCACGAGGATCATGAAGATGATCAGGCCCGTCCAGGCCTTGTTGGCGATCGTCTGGCCCCAACTGGGGCCGACCAGGTCGGCGTTGATGTTGTTCGCCTCGACCTTGAGGTCCTTGGCGAGCTGGGTCTTGATCTGGTCGGACTTGGCCGTGTCGACCCCGCCGATGGTGATGCGGATCGTGCCGTCGCCGAGCTTCTGGGCGATCGCGTCGTGGCCGGACGCGGCCTCGGCGTCCTTCTCGGCCTGCGGGGCCGAGATGGAGGTCTTCGGGGTGGTGAAGACCGCGCCGCCCTCGAATTCGATGCCCATCGTCAGACCCCGTACCGCCAGGCCGACGATGGCCGTGATGGTGATCAGGATCGAGATGCCGTACCAGATCTTCCGCTTGCCGACGAAGTCGTAACCGACCTCACCGCGGTACAGCCTGGCGCCGAGAGTGCCGAGCTTCGACATCTCACGCCTCCTTCGGGTTGTCGACGGGGGCGGAGGTGGTGCGGCGGGTGCGGCGCAGCGGCGGCTTGGCGCCGAGCCGCTTCGGGTCCAGACCGGACCACGGGTGGCCGCTCGCGAAGAACTTCTTGCGGGCCAGGAGCGTCATCACCGGCTTGGTGAACAGGAACACCACGACCACGTCGAGCAGGGTGGTCAGACCCAGCGTGAACGCGAAGCCCTGGACCTTGCCGACGGTCACGATGAACAGCACCGCGGCGGCGAGGAACGACACGAAGTCGGAGACCAGGATGGTGCGCCGCGCGCGCGGCCAGGCGCGCTCGACGGCGGGACGCAGGGTGCGGCCCTCACGGATCTCGTCACGGATGCGTTCGAAGTAGACGATGAACGAGTCCGCGGTGATGCCGATGGCGACGATGGCGCCGCAGACCGCGGGCAGGTTCAGCGCGAAGCCGATGCCCGGGCCGAGCAGCGTCATGATCGCGTACGTCAGGATCGCCGATACGACGAGGCTGAGGATGGCGATCAGCGCGAGGCCGCGGTAGTAGGCCACCAGGTAGATGATGACCAGCGCGAGGCCGATGGCACCCGCGATCAGGCCGGCGTGCAGCTGGTCGGCGCCGAGGGCCGCGGTCACGGTGGTGACGCTCTGCTCCTGGAAGGAGAGCGGCAGCGCGCCGTAGGACAGCACGTTCGCCAGGTCCTGGGCGGTCGACTGGTTGAAGTTGCCGGAGATCTCGGCGGAGCCGCTGAGCGTGGAGCTCACGGTGGGGGCCGAGACGACCTGGTTGTCCAGCGCGATCGCGAAGCGGTTGTTCGGGTACTGCTGCTGGGACAGCTTGCCGGTGATGGCCGCGAACTTCTTCGAGCCGCCGCCGGTGAAGTCCATCTGAACGATCCACTGACCGTTCTGCTGGTTGATCACGGCCTGCGCCTTGGAGACGTCCGTGCCGTCGACCTCGGCCGGGCCGAGGATGAACTTCTCCGCGCCGTCCTTGTCGCACGCCACGGTCGGCTCGGAGGACTTGGCGCCCTCGCCGGCCTTGGAGCGGGCTTCCTTGGTGGAGCAGTCGAGCGCCGCGAACTTGGCCTGGAGCTGTGCGGCGGCCGCGTCACCCGTGGGGGCCGACGGGTTCGGCGCGGGGCTGCTCGGCTTGCTCGCGCCGGGCGTGGGCGAGGCCTTCAGCGCGTCGGAGAGAGCGCGGCCCTTGGCCGAGCTGGAGGCGCTCGCGGAACCGGACGGCGTGCCCTTGCCGGAGGCGCTCGGGGTGCCCGAGGGGGCCGGCTTGCCGCTGGTCGAGGCGCTCGGGGAAGCGCTCGGGTTGGGCGCCACGGCCGTCGGCTGGGCGGTCAGGACCGGCCGGAAGTACAGCTTGGCGGTCTGGCCGACCTGCTGACGGGCCTGCTCCGAGTTCGTGCCCTTGGGGATGTTGACAATGATGTTGTCGCTGCCCTGGGTCTGGACCTCGGCCTCGGTCACACCAAGACCATTCACACGACGGTTCATGATCGAAACCGCTGTGTTCATGTTGTTCTTGTTGATCGCCGATTCCTGGCCGGGCTCGGCCTTGGCCTTGAGCGTGATGCTCGTACCGCCCGCGAGGTCGATGCCCAGCCTCGGAGTGGTGTGGTGGGAAATGAACATCCCACCGACGAGCGCGACCATGGCGATGAGGATCAGGGCCAGGGCGCGGCCCGGCTTGCTCTGTCCCCCCGCCGCCGGCCTTCGGCCCTTGTTCGGTGCTGCCACCTTGTCGTTTCTCCCTGTCCAACCACCCTGCGCCGGGTATGCGCGTGGGCGGCCACGAAGTGTTGTGGGGACGTCCCCCGCGGAAGTCGGCGCGCTCCGGGGACCGCCCGCGCCGGTCGGGCGCCGTGCGGTCCCGGTGCGTGACTACTTCGCGTCGGCCCCGCCGTCGGCCTTGCCGTCCTTGCCGTCCTTGAGCTCGGCGGCGTCCTCCGCCTCGTCCTTCTTGCCCAGGTCGATCTTGGCGTCCTTGCTGTCCTCGGCGTCGGCCTCGGCGGCCTCGGCGGCCTCGGTCAGCGAAGAGGCGTCGTCCGGCACCGCCGGGAGCTCCTCCTCGGTGTCGCCGTGCACGATGCGGTTGTACTCCGCGTCGTCCAGGACCGCGCCGATGGCGTTCTTGGCGTAGACGGCGTGGACGCCGGGAGCCACCTCCAGGAGGACCGTCTCGTCGCCGATCTCCTTGACGGTGGCGTACATGCCCCCGATCGTGCGGACACCGGTGCCGGGCTGCATCTCATCGCGCATGGCGGCAGCCGCCTGCTGCTTCTTCTTGGCGGACCGGGTCATCAGGAACATGGCCCCGATAAGCACAATGAAGGGGAGGAGAGTGATAGGGCTCACGGGACGGAACTTCCTTCGCATGACCACGCCTGAGGCGCGGCCTGATCTGGGGGTGGGTACGCCGGCCGGGAAGGGCGGCATCGGCGGAGTCTAAGCGAGTCCGCACAGATGGAACAACGCCCAGCATCCCACCGGGGTTCCTCGGGGTGCGACCCTCCGCGCCGTCACGCCCCGAAGAGACCCTGTTGTCCGCTTCCTGCCGCGCCACCGCCCTGCTGCGGTGGTACGAGACCGAGGTGGGCCCAGGCGGCGGGTGTGGCCACCCGGCCCCGCGGAGTACGGGCGAGCAGACCCTCGCGGACCAGGAACGGCTCGGCCACCTCCTCCACCGTTTCGCGCTCCTCGCCCACCGCGACCGCCAGCGTGGACAGGCCCACCGGGCCCCCGCCGAACAGCTTCAGGAGGGCCTGGAGGACGGCCCGGTCCAGGCGGTCCAGACCTCGGGCGTCAACCTCGTACACCCCCAGCGCCACCGAGGCGATCTCAGGGGTGATGACGCCGTCCGCCTTGACCTGGGCGTAGTCGCGCACCCGGCGCAGCAGCCGGTTGGCGATGCGCGGGGTGCCGCGGGAGCGGCCCGCGATCTCCGCGGCGCCCGCGGTGTCGATCTCCACGTCGAGCAGCCGGGCCGAGCGGTGGATGACCCGCTCCAGCTCGGAGGGCTCGTAGAACTCCATGTGCCCGGTGAAGCCGAACCGGTCTCGCAGCGGGGGCGGCAGCAGGCCGGCCCTGGTGGTGGCGCCGACCAGGGTGAAGGGCGGCAGCTCCAGCGGGATGGCGGTGGCGCCGGGGCCCTTGCCGACGATGACGTCGACCCGGAAGTCCTCCATCGCCATGTAGAGCATTTCCTCGGCCGGCCGCGACATCCGGTGGATCTCGTCGAGGAAGAGGACCTCGCCCTCCTGGAGGGAGGAGAGGATCGCGGCGAGGTCGCCCGCGTGCTGGATGGCGGGGCCGCTGGTGATGCGGATCGGGGCGCCCATCTCGGCCGCGATGATCATCGAGAGGGTGGTCTTGCCGAGGCCGGGGGCGCCGGACAGGAGCACGTGGTCGGCGGTGGCGCCGCGGGCGCGGGCCGCGCGCAGGACCAGGTCGAGCTGCTCGCGGACCTTCTCCTGGCCGACGAACTCGTCCAGGTCCTTGGGACGCAGGGCGGCCTCGACGGCGGTGTCCTCACCGTCGGCGTCGGCCCCGACGAGGCGGTCCCCGGCCGTCGCGGACAGATCCGCCGTGTCGGAGCTGTCTTCCCAGTTCATGACGTGTGCCTCGGATCGTGGTCGCGATGGGTGGTGCGGGTCGGGCTCAGCGGGCGCGGTTCAAGGTCTGGAGCGCGGCCTTCAGGAGCGCGCCGATGTTCGGCCTGTCGGAGGCCTCGGCCTGCGGGGCCACGGCCGTGACCGCCTCGTCGGCCTCCCGGGTCGCGTAGCCGAGGCCGATGAGGGCCGCGTGCAGCTGGTCGCGCCAGCCCGAGGTGACCGGCGCTCCGACCGCCGGGGCGTTGCCGACGGGCGCGCCGAGCCGGTCCTTCAGCTCGATGAGGAGCTTCTGGGCGCCCTTCTTGCCGATGCCGGGCACCGCGGTGAGCGCCTTCTCGTCACCGGTGGCGAACGCGCGGCGCAGCGCGTCCGGGGTGTGCACGGAAAGGACCGCCTGGGCGAGCCGGGGGCCCACCCCGTTGGCGGTCTGGAGCAGCTCGAAGACCTGCTTCTCGTCGTCGTCCGCGAAGCCGTACAGGGTGAGCGAGTCCTCCCGTACGACCAGTGACGTGGCGAGTTTGGCGTGCTGGCCGATGCGCAGTTCGGCCAGCGTGTTGGGCGTGCACTGGAGGGCCATGCCGATGCCGCCGACCTCGACCACCGCGGTGTCGGGAGCGAGGGCGGCGACCGGGCCGCTGACGAAGGCGATCATCGGGTGACCTTCCGTACGGAGTGCTGGGCGTGGGCCTGTTGGAGCCGGTTGAGCGCGGGGGCGCGCCAGATGTGGCAGATGGCGAGGGCGAGCGCGTCGGCCGCGTCGGCCGGTTTGGGCGGGGCGTCGAGCCGGAGCAGCCGCGTCACCATGGCGCCGACCTGCGCCTTGTCGGCCCGGCCGCTGCCGGTGACGGCGGCCTTGACCTCGCTGGGGGTGTGCAGGGCGACGGGGATGCCGCGCCGGGACGCGCACAGCATCGCGACCGCGCTGGCCTGGGCGGTGCCCATCACGGTGCGCACGTTGTGCTGGCTGAACACCCGCTCCACGGCGACGACTTCGGGCCGGTGAGCATCGAGCCACTCCTCGATGCCGCGCTCGATGGCGATGAGGCGGAGGCCCAACTCGGCGTCCGCGGGGGTCCGTACGACACCGACGCCCAGCATCGTCAGGGACCGGCCCGCGACCCCCTCGACCACGCCGACGCCACACCGCGTCAGGCCGGGGTCCACCCCCAGTACGCGCACGGCCCCTCCCCTCGGTGATCTTTGACTTGCTGCCAGGCTATCCGCTGCCACTGACAACGGCGGCGGGCCGATGGGACGTGTCCCATCGGCCCGCCGGAACCGCTCAATCCGCGGCAGCGTTACGCGTCGACCTTCTCCATGACCTCGTCGGAGACGTCGAAGTTGGCGAAGACGTTCTGCACGTCGTCGCTGTCCTCCAGCGCGTCGATCAGCTTGAAGATCTTCCGCGCGCCCTCTTCGTCGAGCTCGACCTGCATGGTCGGTACGAAGTTGGCCTCGGCCGAGTCGTAGTCGATGCCGGCCCCCTGGAGCGCGGTACGGACCGCGACCATGTCGGTGGCCTCGGAGATGATCTCGAAGGAGTCACCGAGGTCGTTGACCTCCTCGGCGCCCGCTTCCAGAACCGTCTCCAGAACGTCGTCCTCCGAGAGCTCGCCCTTGGGCAGGACGACGACGCCCTTGCGGTTGAACAGGTACGAGACCGAGCCCGGGTCGGCCATGGAGCCGCCGTTGCGGGTCATCGCGACACGTACGTCGGATGCGGCACGGTTGCGGTTGTCGGTGAGGCACTCGATGAGCACCGCGACACCGTTCGGGCCGTAACCCTCGTACATGATCGTCTCGTAGTCGGCACCGCCCGCCTCAAGACCGGCACCGCGCTTGAGCGCGGAGTCGATGTTCTTGTTGGGCACCGACTGCTTCTTGGCCTTCTGTACGGCGTCGAAGAGCGTCGGGTTGCCGTCGATGTCGGCGCCGCCGGTGCGGGCGGCGACCTCGATGTTCTTGATCAGCTTCGCGAAGAGCTTGCCGCGCTTGGCATCGATCACGGCCTTCTTGTGCTTCGTCGTAGCCCATTTAGAGTGGCCGGACATCTGCCTGTCTCCTTCGCGTAACCCATTCTGCGTCGTTCGGCAGAGATCCTACCGGGACCTCGTCACCGTGCGGCGCGCACCATGTCCACGAACAGCGCGTGCATGCGGTGGTCGCCGGTCAGCTCGGGGTGGAACGAGGTCGCGAGGGCGTTGCCCTGGCGTACGGCGACGATGTGGCCGCCGTGCTCGGCGAGCACCTCGGTCTCGGCGCCGACGGACTCGACCCAGGGCGCGCGGATGAACACGCCTTCCACGGGGCCCACTCCCGAAACCTCCACGGTCGCCTCGAACGACTCGTTCTGGCGGCCGAAGGCGTTGCGGCGGACGATCATCTCGATGCCGCCGATGGTCTCCTGGCCCGAACGCGGGTCGAGGATCTTGTCGGCGAGCATGATCAGCCCGGCGCAGGTGCCGTACACGGGCAGGCCCGCGCGGACCCGCTCGCGCAGCGGCTCCAGCATGCCGAACAGCGCGGCCAGCTTGGAGATGGTGGTGGACTCGCCGCCGGGTATGACCAGGCCGTCCACCTCGGCGAGCTCCTCGGGGCGCCTGACCGGCCTGGCCACGGCGTCCGCCGCGGCCAGGGCGATGAGGTGCTCCCGTACGTCGCCCTGGAGGGCCAGGACACCAATCACGGGGGTGTGCATGAGTGACTACCAGCCGCGGTTGGCGTAGCGCTCGGTCTCGGGCAGGGTGTCGCAGTTGATGCCGACCATGGCCTCGCCCAGGTTGCGGGAGGCGTCCGCGATGATCTTCGGGTCGTCGAAGAAGGTGGTGGCCTTCACGATGGCGGCGGCGCGCTTGGCCGGGTCGCCCGACTTGAAGATGCCGGAGCCGACGAAGACGCCCTCGGCGCCGAGCTGGCGCATCAGCGCGGCGTCGGCGGGGGTGGCCACGCCACCGGCGGAGAACAGCACGACGGGGAGCTTGCCGAGCTCGGAGACTTCCTTGACCAGCTCGTACGGGGCGCGCAGCTCCTTGGCCGCGGCGTACAGCTCGTTGTTGTCGAAGCCGCGCAGCTTGGCGATCTCGTTCTTGATCTGGCGCAGGTGGCGGACGGCCTCGACGACGTTGCCGGTGCCGGCCTCGCCCTTGGAGCGGATCATGGCCGCACCCTCGGCGATGCGGCGCAGGGCCTCGCCCAGGTTGGTGGCGCCACACACGAACGGGGTCGTGAAGGCGAACTTGTCGCTGTGGTTGACCTCGTCGGCCGGGGTGAGGACCTCGGACTCGTCGATGTAGTCGACGCCGAGCGACTGCAGGACCTGGGCCTCGACGAAGTGGCCGATGCGGGACTTGGCCATCACCGGGATGGAGACCGCGCCGATGATCTCCTCGATCATGTTCGGGTCGGACATCCGGGCCACGCCGCCGTCCTTGCGGATGTCGGCCGGCACCCGCTCCAGGGCCATGACGGCGACGGCGCCCGCGTCCTCGGCGATCTTCGCCTGCTCGGCGTTGACCACGTCCATGATCACGCCGCCCTTGAGCTGCTCGGCCATGCCGCGCTTGACGCGGGCGGTGCCGATCGCGGGGCTGTCGGACTGGGGGGTGCTGGAAGGCGTGCTGGACACGGAGCGACCTCACTGAGTGAAGAAGGGATTCTGCTGCCCCGAGAGAACCCTGGCGGACCAGTCCACATCAAGGGCCAATGTGTACCCGGTGGATCGTTTTCGCCGGTCAGCCACCCCCAGTGGCTACGAGATCACGTTCCCGGGCGGTCGGCCAGGGCCGTCGGAGGCTCGTCGTCCATCTCGAAGGCCAGCGGGAACGGCGCGTGGCCCGCCAGGCGGAACCAGCGCACCGTACGGTGCCTGCGCAGCGCCCTCGCGGCCCGCACGGCGTCGTTGTGGAAGCGCCGCGCCATCGGCACCCTGCGCACCGCCTGCGCCAGCTCCTCGGCGGCCTCCACGCCCCCGGGCGCCTCCCGTACGGCGTCGACCTGCGCCGGCTCCCCGAAGACCGCCCGCAGCGCCTGGCTGAGCTCGCTCTCGGCGACCTCCCGGTGCTCCTCCTCCGCCTGGCGTGCCGCGTGCGCGGCCTCGTACAGCACGATCGAGGCGGCCGGGTCGAGCACCCCGCTGGTGGCCAGTTCCTGGGTGACCGAGGCGCGGCGGAGCAGTTGGGCGTCCAGGGCGGCGCGGGCCGCGTCGATGCGGGCGTGCAGCCGGTCGAGCCGGCCGGCGGTCCAGCTGAGATAGAGGCCGATCGCGACGAGGGCGACGACGATCCAGATGAGGGTTACGGTCACGGGCCGCAAGGCTACCGGGGCGCCGGGTACGGCCGTCCCGCCCAGGGGACGAGCCCGCTCTTGGAACGCGCGGTGCCGTAGGGAAGGCTGGGGCCCTTGACGCGGGCGGATCGGACGGACAGGGGGAACGGACTGTGGGCGCGGGCCAGTTGGTGACCATGGGCACACCGCACGACGCGGCACGGCGGATCGCCGAGGTGCTCGGCGGCCGGGACGCGCGGGTCGAGGCCGGGGACGGCTGGGCGCACACCCGGTTCACGGTCGGCGGCCGGGGCGTGCCGCTCGGCGTCGACGTGGTGGCCGACACCCGGCGGGCGCCGACCGGCATCGCCTTCCTGCTGCCCGGCGGCGGCCTCGGCTTCGCCGCGAACTTCTTCACGCCGCGCGCCCGCAATCTCGCCCACCACCTACGCGGTGCGGGCCAATTGGTGGTAGGGATCAGCCCGCGCGAGGATCTGGCGTCCGCCGCCGACATCACGGCCGACTGGGGCCTGGCCGCGCACGCCCGCGACGCCCGCTCCGTGATCGACGCCGTGACCGGAGTGCTGCCACTCCCCCACCAGTACGTGGGCCATTCGGCCGGGGCGGTGCTCGCCCTGGACCTGGCGTCCAAGGACAGCTCGCACCGGCTGCGCCGGGTGGTCGCCCTCGACACCACGGGCCCGTACACCGGCGATCTCGCGGTACGGGCGGCACAGTCGCGCACCGCGCTCCAGGGGCTCATCGACCAGGGCGTATACGTCAACGACCCTGGCCTGAAAGGGCTGTTGGCGCGGGCCGTGGCCGATCCCGGCGGGGCGAGCGCGGCGCCGCGGCCGGTCGATCCGGCGGCCCGGTTCACCAACACGGGGCTCGCGCACTTCGCGCTGATCCGCACCGCTTCGCTGCCAGGGCTCACCAACTGGATCTACCGGCAGGGCTTCAGCGCCGGGACGTACGGGTTCGGGGCGGCCCCGGCCGAGGACCGGTTTGCTCTCGACCGCACCCCGTTGGAGGTGTGGGCCGAGGCGACCGCCGCGCTGGGCAGCGGGCTCGTGCCGAACGCGCTGCTGCGCGACCTGATGTCGGTCTGGGCCGCCGACGGGACGGGGTACGCCGTCGACTGGGCGGGGATCCGGGCCGAGGTGGTCTGGGTGAACATGGAGCTCGGCCGGGGCGACCACCCCCGGGGCGCGGAGCTGATCCGGGCCGGCGGCAACGGCCGGGTCGGCTTCCGCGTGGTGGCGGGTTACGGCCACGGCGACCCGGTGTGGGGCACCACGGCCGCAGCCGATGTGTGGCCGCTGCTGACCCCGGCCTGAGCGGCGGCCTCCGCCGAGCCCGGCCGGGGCCGCAGTCAGTCCCTGGCCAGCCCGAACCGGGCCCGGAATCCGGTGCGTTCGTCCGTGGCCACCGCCGCCGCCCCGTGCGTCACCGTCTCGTACACCGCGAGGATGTCCGCGCCGACCGTCGCCCAGTCGAAGCGCCGCACGTGCGCCGAGCCGCGTTCGCTCAGGCCCGCGCGGCGGGCCGGGTCGGCGAGCAGGCGTACGGCCGCCGAGGCGAGCGCGTCGGCGTCCTCGTTGGCGAAGAGGTCGCCCGCCGCGCCCTGGTCCAGGACCTGCGCGAAGGCGTCCAGGTCGCTGGCGAGGACCGCGGCGCCCGCCGACAGCGCCTCGACCAGGATGATCCCGAAGCTCTCGCCGCCGGTGTTGGGCGCGACGTACACGTCCACACTGCGCAGCAGCCGTGCCTTGTCCTCGTCGCTGACCATGCCGAGGAACTCGACCCGCGAGCGCATCTCGGCCGGCAGGGAGGCCACCGCCTCCTCCTCGTCGCCCCGGCCCGCGACGAGCAGCCGTGTCTCCGGGCGCTCCGCGAGGATCTTGGGGAGCGCCTTCATGAGGACCGGCAGGCCCTTGCGGGGCTCGTCGATGCGCCCGATGAAGCCGAGGGTCTGGCCCTGCCACTCCTTCTTCGGCTCGGCCCTCGCGAAGAAGTCGACGTCGACGCCGTTGGGGATCACCACCGCGTCGCCGCCGAGGTGTTCGACCAGGGTGCGCCGCGCGTACTCGCTGACCGCGATGCGCGCGCTGATCTTCTCCAGGGCGGGCTGGAGGATCGGGTACGCCGCGATCATCGCGCGGGAGCGGGGGTTGGAGGTGTGGAAGGTCGCCACGATGGGGCCCTGCGCCGCCCAGCAGGACAGCAGGCCGAGCGAGGGCGAGGCCGGCTCGTGGATGTGGATGACGTCGAACGTGCCGTCGTGCAGCCAGCGCCGCACCCGCGCGGCCGACAGGAACCCGAAGTTGAGCCGCGCCACCGAGCCGTTGTACGGGACCGGGACGGCCCGGCCCGCCGAGACGACGTAGGGCGGCAGCGGGGTCTCGTCGTCGGCGGGGGCGAGGACCGAGACCTCGTGGCCGAGGCGGATCAGGTGCTCGGCCAGGTCCCGGATGTGGAACTGGACGCCGCCGGGGACGTCCCACGAGTACGGGCAGACGATGCCGATCTTCACGGCCGTCGCTCCTCCAGGTCCGCGAGCCACAGCCGTTGCAGCATGTGCCAGTCCTCCGGGTGGTCGGCGATTCCGGTGGCGAAGGCGTCCGCCAGCGTCTGTGTCATCAAGGACGTCTTGGCGGCCCGGTCGCCCGTCTCGGGCACCTCGATGGGCGGGTGGACCCGGCCCTTCATGATGGGCGAGTCGTCGTACCAGAGCGTCACCGGGAGGAGCAGCGCGCCGGTCTGCTGGGCCAGCATGGCCGGTCCCGCGGGCATCCGGGTCTGCTCGCCGAAGAACTTGACCTCGACTCCGGACGCCGACAGGTCGCGGTCGGCGACCAGACAGACCAGGCCGCCCGCGCGCAGCCGCCGGGCCAGCGTGCCGAAGGCGGAGCCGCCGACGTGCGGCAGGACCTCCATGCCGAGGCTCTCGCGGTAGGCGACGAAGCGGTCGTACAGCGTCTCGGGCTTGAGGCGCTCGGCGACCGTGGTGAACGGGGTGGCCAGCTTGGTGGTGACCCAGGCGCCCGCGAGGTCGTAGTTGCCCATGTGGGGCAGGGCGAGGACGACGCCGCGCCCGGAGGCGAGGGCGTCCGTCAGGTGGTGGACGTCCTCGGGCACGAAGCCGTTCGCCATCCGGTCCTTGCTCCACGACGGCAGCCGGAAGGACTCCATCCAGTACCGCATGTAGGAGCGCATGCCCGCCTGCGAGAGGGCCGCGAGCCGTTCCGGGGTGGCGTCGGGCACGACCCGCGCCAGGTTGGATTCGAGCCGCAGCACGCTCTTGCCGCGCCGCTTCCACACCTGGTCCGCGATGCGTCGGCCGAGCCCGTTCGCGACGGGCTCCGGCAGCTTCTTGACGGTGGCCCAGCCAAGGCCGTACAGCGCGTCGGTCAGCCTGTCCTTCATGCGCCCGCCTCACCGGCCGCCCGCGCGTCGGCCTCGGCGGACTCCCGGCGGACCGTCACCACACGCTGGATCAGCGTGACGAGACTGCCCACGGCCACGATCCACAGCGCGATGGGGAGCAGCACCTGGATGCCCGGCACACCGAACTTGTGCAGTCCGGCCAGGCCCGCGGCCACCAGCGAGATCACGAGCCGTTCGGCCCGCTCCACCAGGCCGTTGACCGCGACCGGCAGCCCGATCGCCTCGCCGCGCGCCTTGGTGTACGAGACCACCTGGCCGCTGGCCAGGCAGAAGATGGCCACCGCGCACAGCGCGTTGTCGTCGCCCTGCCCGGCGTACCAGAGGGCGAAGCCGCCGAAGATCGCACCGTCGGCGACCCGGTCCAGGGTCGAGTCGAGGAAGGCGCCCCAGCGGCTGGAGATCCCGGCCTGGCGGGCCATGTTGCCGTCGACCAGGTCGGAGAAGACGAAGAGGGTGATGACGATGGTGCCCCAGAAGAACTCTCCACGGGGGAAGAAGACCAGCGCACCCGCCATCACTCCGGCCGTGCCGATGAGGGTCACCGCGTCGGGGCTGACTCCGCGACGGAGCAGAAATGCGGCGAACGGCGTGAGGACACGCGTGAAGAATGCACGCGCGTACTTGTTCAGCATGGCCTTCCCGAGGGGTCGGTGTGGCCGCGCGGCCCCTGCTGGCCACCGGCCGACCCATCGTAGCCACGACTGCGCGGCCGCACCGCCGGGCACCCGCCGCGTGACCGGCGGGCCACTGTCCGCGTGCGGTCGCGTACGACGTATGGACGCACAGTGACCGGAGTGGAAAGCTCGAATTACCGCGGGCGTCGCAGATGCCGCCTCCGCACGCGGAGTCCGCGTGTCCGCGCCCCCTCACCACCTCACCGCGCACGAAACCGGGAGGAACGGACATGGGCGACAAGGCAAACGCACACCCCGGGGCCGCCGGCAGGGCTACAGCGGCCGACCACCCCTCATCCGTACGGAACGTGGTGCTGGTCGGCCACAGCGGATCCGGGAAAACCACCTTGGTGGAAGCGCTCGCGCTGGCGGCCGGGGCCGTCAACCGGGCGGGCAGGGTCGAGGACGGCGGCACCGTCTCCGACTACGACGAGATCGAGCACCGGCAGCAGCGCTCCGTACAGCTGTCGCTGGTTCCGGTCGAATGGGGTGGTTTCAAGATCAATATCTTGGACACCCCCGGATACGCCGACTTCGTCGGGGAACTCAGGGCCGGTCTGCGAGCGGCGGACGCGGCCCTTTTCGTCGTCTCGGCCGCGGACGGCGTGGACGGCTCGACGCGGATGGTCTGGGACGAGTGCGCGGCCGTCGGGATGCCGCGGGCGATCGTGATCACGCACCTGGAGGCGGCCCGCGCCGACTTCGACGCGATGACGACGATCTGCGCCGAGGCGTTCGGCGGCGACGACCCCGACGCGGTGCTCCCGCTGTACCTCCCGGTGCACGGCGCGGCCGGACCCGACGGGCACGCGCCGGTGACCGGCCTGACCGGGCTGCTCTCGCAGCGGGTCTTCGACTACGAGTCCGGCGAGCGCAAGGAGACCCAGCCGGACGCCGACCTGCTCCCGCTGATCGAGGAGGCCCGCAACCGGCTCATCGAGGGGATCATCGCGGAGAGCGAGGACGAGACCCTCATGGACCGCTACCTCGGCGGCGAGGACATCGATTTCAAGACGTTGGTGGCGGACCTGGAACGCGCGGTGGCGCGCGGCACCTTCCACCCGGTCCTGGCCGCGGCGCCGGCCGCCGAGGGCGCCAAGCAGGGCCTCGGCACGATCGAACTCCTCGAACTCGTCACCGGCGGCTTCCCCTCCCCCCTGGAGCGGACGGCGCCCGAGATCACGACCCCGCAGGGCGGGCCCCGGCCGACCCCCTCGTGCACGGTCGAGGGCCCGCTGGTGGCCGAGGTGATCAAGACCTCGTCCGACCCGTACGTGGGCCGGATCAGCCTGGTGCGGGTCTTCTCCGGCACCCTGCGCCCCGACGAGACGGTGCACGTGTCCGGCCACGGCATGGAGGACCGCGGCCACGAGGACCACGACGTCGACGAGCGGATCGGCGCGCTGTCCTCGCCGTTCGGCAAGCAGCAGCGCACGCTCACCAAGTGCGTGGCGGGCGACCTCGCGTGCGTGGCCAAGCTGTCCCGGGCCGAGACCGGCGACACCCTGTCCGCCAAGGAGGACCCGCTCCTGATGGCGCCCTGGGACATGCCCGACCCGCTCCTCCCGCTGGCCATCGAGGCACACAGCAAGGCCGACGAGGACAAGCTCTCGCAGGGGCTCTCGCGCCTGGTCGCGGAGGACCCGACGATGCGCCTCGAACAGAACCCGCACACCCACCAGCTGGTCCTGTGGTGCCTGGGCGAGGCCCACAAGGAGGTCGCCCTGGAGCGGCTGCGCAGCCGGTACGGCGTCCAGGTCGACGTCGTGCCGCACAAGGTGTCGCTGCGCGAGACCTTCGGCGCGAAGGCGGCGGGACGCGGCCGGCACGTCAAACAGTCCGGCGGGCACGGGCAGTTCGCGATCTGCGAGATCGACGTGGAGCCGCTGCCGCCGGGCAGCGGCATCGAGTTCGTGGACAAGGTGGTCGGCGGGTCGGTCCCGCGCCAGTTCATCCCGTCCGTCGAGAAGGGCGTACGGGCCCAGGCCGCGAAGGGCGTGGCCGCCGGGTATCCGCTCGTGGACGTGCGCATCACGCTCCTGGACGGCAAGGCGCACTCGGTGGACTCCTCCGACGCGGCGTTCCAGACCGCGGGCGCGCTAGCCCTGCGGGAGGCGGCCGCCGAGGCCCGTATCCATCTGCTCGAACCGGTCGCCGAGGTCCAGGTCCTGGTCGCCGACGACTACGTGGGCCCGGTGATGAGCGACCTGTCCGGGCGCCGCGGCCGGGTGGTCGGCACCGAACAGGCCGGCCCGGGCCGCACGCTGGTGCGCGCCGAGATCCCGGAGATCGAGATCGGCCGGTACGCGCTCGACCTGAGGTCGCTGTCCCACGGCACCGGACGGTTCAGCCGCAGCTACGCGCGGCACGAGCCGATGCCGCCCCAGCTCGCCGACAAAATTCGCGAACAGGCCGAAGAAGGGCGATAGTTGACAGGTCATCAGAAAGCCGCCCACCGCAATCTCCTTGCGGCGGGCGGCATTCCGACGTCCCCTGACGGGCAGCCTGTGACCCCGATACGCTGTGGTCCCAGCTCAGCAGGTGTGCGGGGTGCGGCAGTCGGGAACGGGTCGCGGAGCGACGGTGTGCGGCGATGGGGGCGGCAGTGACGACGGAAGAGCCATTCTTCGACTTCTTGCCCAGGCCACAGGTGCCGCTCCAGGGCTCCGCGGGCCAGACGGCCGCGACCCAGGCGCTCGCCTCGGCCGCGTACCGGGACAGCCCGATCGAGGACATACTCAAGGCCAACAGCGAATGGCACGAGTCCGAGGTGAAGAAGGGCAAGCTGTCGCTCTTCGAGCCCAACCTCGGCGAGGCGTTCTCGCGGGCCGTGCAGTCCCGGATGCTCGGCGCCACCCGCAAGGGCATCATCCAGTCGTTCGGCACCGAGCCCGGGACCATCGTCGAGCACTGCCTGGCCTCGATCCGCATCCGCAAGGAGCGGGACACCAAGCTCACCCTGGTCATGGTCGTGTTCGGGCTGCTCTTCCTGCCCGGCCTGCTGCTGTGGCTCGGCCTCTTCCAGCTGCGCCGCACCCTGGCCGGCGCCAAGGACCGGCGGGCCGGCGCGCTCGGCAGCATCCTGCTCGCGGCGGCCGGGATCCTCGCCCTGATCTTCCTGATCAAGCTGCCCTTCAACGGCTTCCTCGCGCTGTACCTGCGCGCGATGGTCGTGGCCCCGATCGTCGGCTGGTACTGGGCGAAGCTCATCTGTGAGAAGACCGCGCGGGACCTGCGCTCGCGCTGGGACAACCTGCTGGGCGGCGGCGGCATCGGCGCCAAGATCCCCGAGGCAGTGCCCAAGAGCTCGGCGGCGGGCTCCGCGGAACAGTTGCGCCAGTCCCTGGTCAAGCTGGCCGCCGAGGACCAGAGCAACATCGTCTTCTACGCGGGGCCCAAGGGAATACTGGGCATGGGCACCCGCTGGGGCAGCTGGCAGCTCGCCGAGGAACTGGAGCCCAAGGAAGCCGGCAAGGAGATCCACGGCTTCCGCAGCTGGGACGTCATACGGGCCATCCAGGACCGCCTCCAGCTCCTGGAGCGCGGCCCCCTGCACACCGGCGGCTTCCCCACCCCGTCCATCAAGAACTGGGTGGTCTCGCCGATCGGCGAGGGCGCCAAGGAGGTGTCCCGGCCCAGCGGCCAGGACATCGACAACTTCCAGGTGCGCGCCCACGAGATCCAGCGGATCTGCAACGAGCAGCAGTTCTCCAGCGGCAACCGGCACTACCTCGGCGTCCAGTTCACGCTCTGGGACGGCCAGTTGGTCATCACCATGATGGTCACCGTCACCGTGCTGCACGAGACGCTGCGGATCGAGGTGACCGGGCACGCGCTGGGCCCGGTGCACGCCCTGTTCACCACCAAGCCGGCGCCCAAGACCAAGGAGGTCGACAAGACCTTCCGGTTCTGGGAGAAGAAGACGATCGCGCTGCCCCTGGTCGACGCCACCGAGGTGGTGCGCCTGGCCGCGCGGGCCCCGCTGACCTGGTACCCGCCGCTGCTCGACTACCTGGGCGGCAAGATAGCGCTGCCGGAGCCGTTCGGCCTTCGGCACGCCTGGGCCGACAAGCCCTGGCGGCACCGCTTCATGGCCGACGACGCGATGCGGGCCGCCACCCCCGTGCTGCGGGTGGTGCACTCCGCCGCCATGAAGGTGCTCGACGAGCACGGAGTGAACACCGACCGCTTCACCAACCGCTCGATGATCCTCAGCGGCATGGTCCAGGACCCGGCACCGAGGAAGGCGGACCTGTACGACGCGTAGCTAGTCCTGCGGCCAGGCGTCGGCCAGCATCTTGCGGGTGTCCGCGAGGAGTTGGGGCAGCACCTTGGTGTGGCCGACGACCGGCATGAAGTTGGTGTCGCCGCCCCAGCGCGGCACGATGTGCTGGTGCAGATGGGCGGCGATCCCGGCACCGGCCACCGTGCCCTGGTTCATGCCGATGTTGAACCCGTGCGCCCCCGACGCGGTGCGCAGCGCGGCCATCGCCCGCTTGGTGAGCTCGGCGAGCTCAAGCGTCTCGGCCGCGTCCAGCTCCGTGTAGTCGGCGACGTGGCGGTAGGGCACCACCATGAGGTGCCCGCCGTTGTACGGGTACAGGTTGAGCACCGCGTACACGTGCTCGCCGCGCTTGATGATCAGCCCGTCCTCGTCCGACTTCGCCGGGATCGAGCAGAACGGACACCCGTCGCCGGACCCCGGCCCCGTCGGCTTGTTCTCGCCCTGGATGTACGCCATCCGGTGGGGCGTCCACAGGCGCTGGAACGCGTCCTGCGTCCCCACTCCGATCTGCTGCTCCGGCTCAGTCGTCATGGTGTGCAGCATATGACTTCGGCGCTCCGGGACGTCGCCCGGGTGGCCGGTGCCAGAACGCCCGAGGGCCCCCGGGAAGGCGAGCTTCCCGGGGGCCCTCACAGCGCGGGCAGGGCGTCAGACCTGGGTCCGCTCCGCCACGACCTTCTCGATCTTCGCGATGGCCTCGTCGCGCGGAATGCCGTTCTCCTGCGAGCCGTCGCGGTAGCGGAAGGAGACGGTGCCCGCGTTCATGTCGTCGTCACCGACGATGATCATGAACGGCACCTTCTGCTTCTGCTGGTTGCGGATCTTCTTCTGCATCCGGTCCGAGGACGCGTCCACCTCGACCCGCAGCCCCTTCTTCTTCGCCTCGGCGGCGAACTCCTGGAGGTACGGGATGTGGGCGTCGCCGATCGGGATGCCGACCGCCTGGACGGGGGCGAGCCAGGCGGGGAACGCGCCCGCGTAGTGCTCCAGGAGCACCGCGAAGAAGCGCTCGATGGAGCCGAACAGGGCGCGGTGGATCATGACCGGCTGCTGCTTGGTGCCGTCGTTCGCGGTGTACTCCAGGCCAAACCGCTCAGGCTGGTTGAAGTCGACCTGGATGGTCGACATCTGCCAGGACCGCCCGATCGCGTCCTTGGCCTGCACCGAGATCTTCGGCCCGTAGAACGCCGCGCCACCCGGGTCCGGCACCAGCGGGAGGCCCTGCTTCTCGGCCGCCTGCCGCAGCGCCTCGGTGGCCTCCTCCCAGGCCTCGTCGGAGCCGATGAACTTGTCCGACTCCGGGTCGCGGGTGGACAGCTCCAGCTCGAAGTCGTCCAGGCCGTAGTCGCGCAGCAGGTCGAGCACGAAGGTCAGGAGCGAGTCGAGCTCCTGCGGCATCTGCTCCTTGGTGCAGTAGATGTGCGAGTCGTCCTGGGTGAAGCCGCGCGCACGGGTCAGACCGTGCACCACACCCGACTTCTCGTAGCGGTACACCGTGCCGAACTCGAAGAGCCGCAGCGGCAGTTCACGGTAGGAGCGGCCGCGCGCCTTGAAGATCAGGTTGTGCATGGGGCAGTTCATCGCCTTGAGGCGGTAGTTCTGCCCGTCGAACTCCACCGGCGGGAACATGCCGTCGCCGTAGTGCGGCAGGTGCCCCGAGGTGACGAAGAGCTCTTCCTTGGAGATGTGCGGGGTGTTCACGAACTCGTAGTCCGCGTCCTCGTGCTTCTGGCGCGAGTACGCCTCCATCTCCCGCCGGACGATGCCGCCCTTGGGGTGGAAGACCGCGAGGCCGGAGCCCAGCTCCTCCGGGATGGAGAACAGGTCGAGCTCGGCACCGAGCTTGCGGTGGTCGCGCTTCTCGGCCTCGGCGAGGAACTCCAGGTGTGCCTTGAGCTCGTCCTTGGTCGGCCAGGCGGTGCCGTAGATGCGCTGCAGCATCGGGTTCTTCTCGCTGCCGCGCCAGTACGCGCCGCCCGAGCGCATCAGCTTGAACGCCGGGATGTTCCGGGTGGTCGGCAGGTGCGGACCGCGGCACAGGTCCTTCCAGCACAGCTCGCCGGTCTTGGCGTCGAGGTTGTCGTAGATGGTCAGCTCGCCGGAGCCGACCTCCGCGTCCGCCCCGTCGGCGGCCTGCGCGGCGTTGCCCTTCAGGCCGATGAGCTCCAGCTTGTACGGCTCGTCGGCCAGCTCGACGCGGGCGGCCTCATCGGTGGTGACGCGGCGGGAGAAGCGCTGGCCGCGCTTCTGGATCTCCTGCATCTTCTTCTCGATGGCCTTGAGGTCCTCGGGCGTGAACGGCTTCTCGACGTCGAAGTCGTAGTAGAAACCGTCCCGGACCGGCGGGCCGATGCCCAGCTTGGCCTCGGGGTGGAGCTCCTGCACGGCCTGGGCCATGACGTGCGCGGTGGAGTGGCGCAGGATGTTGAGACCGTCCTCGGAGGAGATCTCGACGGGCTCGACCTCCTCGCCGTCCTTCACCTCGTACGCGAGGTCCTTCAGCTCGCCGGCCACGCGGGCCGCGACGACGGTGCGCTCACCGGCGAAGAGCTCGGCGGCCGTAGTGCCCGTCGTCACCACGCGCTCTTCCCGCTCGGAATCGCGTTGGATGATCACACGGACGTCTGACACCGGACTTCTCCTGCCGTAGGGGGGCGCGCAGCGTGCCGCGTACGCGAGACGATCCTACCGAGCCGGTGGGGTGAGCCGCGAAACGGATACGGGCCCCTCAGTCGGCCGCCGGGTCGGCATCCGCCCCGCAGGCCTCCTCGAAGAAGTCGAGGTTCTCCTGGAGGGACTTCATCAGGCGGTCCCGCTCGGCGTCGTCCACCTGCACCGGGGTCACCTCGCGGGCGGCGGAGAGCCGGCGGAATCCGCCCCGGCTCTCCAGGCGCCCCACGACCCGGATCGGCAGCCCGACCAGATGCGCGTGCCCGGCGATGCGGTACGCCTCCTCGTCCAGCTCCATGCGCACTTGCGGCACCTCCGCCCCGGCAAGCACTCTCAGCCGTACGACGCCGGAGCCGCGCGGCCCCGAGCGGCGCAGCCGCACCACGGCGCCGGTGATCCGCACCGGCAGGGACGGCTCGTCGGTCAGGTAGCGGGCGCCGGCCGCACGCAGCGCGGGCAGGTCACCGGGCGAGAAGTCGACGGGTTCGGGCCGGGCCGCGCACCCGGCGGGCACCCCGGCCGCCGGGGCCCATTCGAGGGCGACCCGGACGCCTTCGGTGCCGCGCACCAGGGCGACCACGGACTCGGTCAGCTCTCTGCTGACGCCCGCCCGCACGGCCGCGTCGAAGGCCTCCATGCCGCCCGTGGTGCGCTGGTAGTCGACCGCGTCCCGCACCGCGTTGAGCGCCGCGTAGAGGCATACGACCGCGGGCCGCCCCGATGCCGCCGGCACGAACGCGGTGAGCCCGCCGCCCGGTCCGGGCTCGACGAGGACGCCTTCCAGGGAGGCGAGGGCCTGCCTGCGGTGGCGGGCCCCGTAGTACCCGGCCGGTCCGCGCACGGCGAGCGCACCCGCGAGCAGCATCCGGTGGGCGGCGCCGCGCAGTTGTTCCTGCTCGCTCCAGGAGGCGGCGCCGGCCGGTCCCTCGGGCACCTCGCGCCACCACCGCACCTCGTCGCTGGGCACCGCGAGCGAGACCAGCACCTCGCGGGCGGAGGGCGCGGCGCTGCGGGCGAGTGCGGTCAGGGCCTCGCCGAGCAGGTCCTCGCTGTCGGGGTAGGCCCGGCTCTCGGGGACGAGCAGGCTCATGCCGGAGCCGATCGCGCCGGGCGGCGTCCAGCGCGCGTAGCGCCCCGCCGCTCCCCCGCGCCGCCGCCAGCCGTGCCGGTGGAGCAGCACCCCGAGCACCGCCGGATCGACCTGGCCGGGACCCGGCAGAATCCCGCCGAGCTCATCGTCGGACCAGCGCATCAGGGCCTCCCTCCCACCCCGACCCGCGTCATGATCTCGCAGAGCGCGCGGTCGTCGAAGATCCGCGAGGTCGGTATTCGCACCGTGGTCCTGCGCCGGCCGGTCACCGGGTGCCCGGCCAGATTGGTCCAGTAGCAGCAGTGCCGCAGCGCCAGGCGGTCGTGGCCGGCGCGCAGCCACTCGTCCTGACTCCTCGGCACCAGCATCACGACCAGGATCTTGTGCACCGACACGGGCGTGCGGGCCAGCTTCACCAGGTGCGCGTTGTCCAGCGTGAAGGAGAAGGCCCCGCCCGGCGGATGCGGCGGAATCTGGTACGTGCACTTGAGCTGCACCTTGATCGTCACTTCGTCGTCGACCGTGTGCCCGGGAGCGCTGTGGCTCACGTGCCAGTCGATCCCGTTGTCCGGAAAGGGCTGCGACAGCGAACACCCCGCTGCCGCCGCCACCGCGTGCAGGTAGCCCACCTGAAGGGTCTCCATGCAGGCGGTGGTGGCGAGCGAGCCGCGCAGCGGTGCGATCCGCTCGGGCAGCAGACCGTGCCCGGGCGCGGCCGGATCGGGCTGCGCGAGCGCCATGGCTGTCGTATGCCTTCCGGAACTGTGCCGAACTTTCTCCATGACGGCCCGTCAAATTCCAGTCCCGTCACCTGTGTTGTCTCCGCACTCGGGTCCCCGCAAACGGCGTATGTCGCAAACGGCCCGGGTATCACGGAATCGGGCAGGGGATGCACGCCATCTGCCGGGAGTGCGCGAGGAGTTGAGTAGACATGACGTGTTGGTACGAGGGTCCCCTGGCGGCGTTCGACACCGAGACCACCGGGGTGGACGTGGAAGGGGACCGGATAGTTTCGGCCGCACTGGTCATCCAGGACGGCCCGGACGCCCGGCCGCGGTCGACCCGCTGGCTGGTCAACCCGGGCATACCCGTCCCGGCGGGCGCAACGGCCGTACACGGTCTGACCGATGAACACCTCCAGCTGAACGGGCGCTGGCCGGCCCCCGTGATGGAGGAGGTCGCGAAGTCGCTGGCCGAGCAGTGCGCGGCGGGCCGGCCGCTGGTCATCATGAACGCGCCGTTCGATCTGACGCTCCTGGACCGGGAGTTGAGGCGTCACCGCGCGGCCTCGCTGTCCCATTACCTGGGCCAGAACCCGCTGCGCGTCCTCGATCCGCGGGTCCTGGACAAGCACCTGGACCGCTACCGCAAGGGCCGCCGCACGCTGAGCGACCTGTGCGAGCACTACGGCGTGACGCTGGAGGGCGCGCACGACGCGGCCGCCGACGCGCTGGCCGCCCTGGAGGTCGTACGGGCCGTGGGGCGCAGGTTCGCATCCCGCCTGGAGCGGCTGACGCCCACGGAGTTGCACACGCTCCAGGCGACCTGGCACGCGGCTCAGGCGCGCGGCCTGCAAGCCTGGTTCACCCGGCAGGGCACCCCGGAGCTGGTGGACACGGCGTGGCCGCTGCGGCCCGAACTCCCGGCGGCCGCCTGAGCGTTGACAGCAAAAAGGCCGGCCCGTCGATGACGGACCGGCCCTTCCCGGTGGGCGATACTGGGTTCGAACCAGTGACCTCTTCGGTGTGAACGAAGCGCTCTCCCACTGAGCTAATCGCCCGGGAACGCACTGAACAATACAGTCCCCCACGCCCACCTTTCAAACCGCATTCAGTCTTCGCCCGAGACCCCGCCTCCCGGACCTCATCATCAGCGCGTGATTGGCCCGGAACACCGGGCGGCCCGGCACCGCGAGCCGCCGCATGAGCGGCTTGCGCACCTCGACCTCCTGCTCGTACACGGCCCTCGTTCCGCCGCCGCGGGCGAACAGCGTCCAGCGCGCCCACCCTTCGAGGTCCCCGCAGAGCTCGACCTCCAGGACCCGTCCCACCGGATCGCGCCGGCTCTCGCGGGCGGTGACGAACAGGTCGTACGGGACGAGCGAGCGGAGCCGGGCGGTGGCGGTGCGCTCGTCGACGGGGGTGACCTCGCGGACCTCGGGCCACCAGCGCGGGTACTCCTCGGCGCGCTCCAGGACCGCGTACACGGCGGCGGGCGCCGCGGGCAGGTCCCAGACGCTGCGGAAGCGGTAGCGGCACCAGTCCATGCCCCCAGTCTGCGGGACAGGCGGGGGCCGGGAACGCCGACGGCCCCGGAGATCTCGATGATCTCCGGGGCCGTCGGTCCGGGTGGGCGATACTGGGTTCGAACCAGTGACCTCTTCGGTGTGAACGAAGCGCTCTCCCGCTGAGCTAATCGCCCGGGCGCACCGCAAACATTACCGCATGTCAGCGGGGCCTTTGACCACCCGCGGTCACTCGTTGATCTTCCACGGCATCACGATGCCGAACTTCCACACGTAGACGCCGACGAGCACGGCGACGATCACCAGGCCTACCGCGGTGAGGATGATGTTGCGGCGCCGCACCTTGGGGTCGAGCGCCTTCTGCGTGGCCTCCGTGACCTTCCGCTTCGTCCAGCGGAGCACCAGCTGGGCCCATACGAATTCGGTCGCCCAGATCGCCATGCCGCCGAAGATCACCAGCCAACCGGGGCCCGGCAGCGGCAGCATCACGACGCCCGCGGCCACGACCGCCAGGCCCACCACGAAAACGCCGACCTGCCAGCTCAGGTGCAGCGGCCTGGACGCCTTGATGAACGCCGGCGCACGCGAGCCGAGGGCCGCGGCGGCCTGTTCGTCACTCCCCGTATCCATGCGTTCCAACCTACCGGACGGGTGTCTCGAAACGGGTTCACCGAAATGGACCTATCACGCAAAGTAATAGTCGGCCGTACGAGCTACGTGAACGCCTGCAAAACGGTCAGAGGGGTTTACAACGGCACCGTAGGTGGCATGTCGATTTCGCCGACGTGCGAATCCCCGAGCGCACACTGAGCGAAAGGCCCTGGCGCTTATGAACACCACGGTCAGCTGCGAGCTGCACCTGCGCCTCGTTGTGTCGAGCGAGTCCTCACTGCCTGTACCCGCGGGCCTGCGGTATGACACGGCCGATCCCTATGCCGTGCACGCCACCTTCCACACCGGAGCCGAGGAAACCGTCGAGTGGGTCTTCGCTCGCGACCTCCTCGCCGAGGGCCTGCACCGGCCCACCGGAACCGGCGACGTCAGAGTCTGGCCGTCACGCAGTCACGGCCAGGGTGTCGTCTGTATCGCCCTGAGCTCGCCGGAAGGAGAAGCCCTGCTCGAAGCCCCGGCCCGGGCCCTGGAGTCGTTCCTGAAACGGACCGACGCCGCGGTGCCGCCCGGCACCGAGCACCGTCACTTCGATCTCGACACGGAACTCTCGCACATCCTGGCCGAGAACAACTGAGGCCAGGCAGAGAGCCGCACGGCGCCGTCCGACTCGGGGCGACGGCGCCGCGCGGACAACCACATAACGGCAGCCATCGGCGCCGTCCCCCACGAAAGCCGTCGTGGGGGACGGCGCCGGTGCGCCGTTCGCGCGAGCCGCTAGAGTCGGCCAGCATCGACGGGCGCCCGCCCGCCGCAGGCCAGGGAGCGAATCGTGCTGATCCCTCACGACACCCGGATCGCGCTCGACATGGTGGTCGATCTGGTGAACACCGCGCCGGAGAGCGAGGCCAGCGACCGCCTCGCGGACGTGGACGCGCTGTACGGCTTCGTCCAGGACCACAGCGTGAGCGGTGTGGAGCGACTCTCCACCGGTGACCTCCTGGGCGTCCAGAGCGTCCGCAGCAGGTTCGCGGAGATCTTCGCGGCGCCCGACGCCCGCACCGCCGCCGAGCTCGTCAACCAGCTGGTCGCGGCCGCCGGCACCACCCCGCAGCTGACCGACCACGACGGCTACGACTGGCACGTGCACTACTTCGCGCCCGGCGCCTCGGTGGCCGACCACCTGGCCGCGGACGGCGGCATGGCGCTGGCCTTCATCGTGGTGACCGGCGAGCAGGAACGTCTCCGCCGGTGCGAGGCGCCGGACTGCGGACGGGCCTTCGTGGACCTCTCCCGCAACCGCTCCCGCCGCTACTGCGACAGCCGCACCTGCGGAAACCGCCTGCACGTGGCCGCGTACCGGGCCCGGCGCAAGGAAGCCGCGGGCTGAGCACCTGCGCGAAAGCGGCTCTCAGAGCAGGAAGAGGTCGTGCACGGCCGCCATGAGCAGCAGACAGCCGATCACCCCCAGAAAGATCATCAGGGGTGGCTGGGAGAGCGCGAAGAGACAGCCCCGCGCCTGCGGGTCGGGCGCGCTCGGCTTGTCGGTCGGTGCAGGGGTGGAGCCCTGGGAAGTGTCCAGCATCTCGGGGCGATGATGACCCAGCCGCACCGCATGGGTATACCAACACGCCCATAAGCAGCGGCAGTTCGCCCGATCTTGTAGCGCGCGAAGCCGATCTTGTGGCGCGCGGAGGCAGAGCCGCGCGCGGGCGCCGCGCCCCCGCGCGCCCGGGGGACGTCAGATGCCGTGCTTCTTCAGGATGGCCTCGATGTCGCTGAAGTCCTCGCTCGCGGCGGGCTTGGCCTTCGCCTTCGGTACGGGCTGGGCGGCCGGGGTGCGGCCCGCGCCGAGCGAGGGGGCGGACGCCGCGGGGGCTACCGCCTCGCGCTGGGCGGCGGCCGCGGCGGCCTTGCGTTCCTTACGGGTGCCGCCGCCGCGCCGCTCGATGGCCCGGGTCGTCATGAACAGCAGCCAGGCGACCCCGAGCAGCCCGAAGCCCAGCCACACGCTCGGTTTGAAGACGATGCCGGACACCCACTGCACGACACCGGTCATGACGAGGCCGACGGGGACGAGCGAGTAGGCGGCGATGCGCGTAGCCGCGAGGAAGCGCTTGCGGTACGCCGTGATGGCAGCGATGCCCAGTCCGGCCGCGGAAACGGCGGAGCAGACGGTCTCGGCAAGCATCCGGTTCCTCCAGGCATGGGTGGTATGGCGGGCATGGGGGGTATGGCTTCTTCCATCCTGCACCGGAACCCGCCCCGCGGGCCACGGCCGGCCGCGACCTCAGGGAGATCTCCGGGGCAGGATCCTCCCCAGGTCCCGGTTGCTGGGAGACTGGACCCCATGAGCGACACCACCCCCTCAAGCACCGCAGGCCCCGTCGTCCTCGACGTCTGGTGCGAGCTGCAGTGCCCCGACTGCCGCAGCGCCCTCGACGACATCCGCGCGCTGCGCGCCCGCTACGGCGACCGCCTCGACATCCGGCTGCGGCACTTCCCGCTGGAGAAGCACAAGCACGCCTTCGCCGCGGCGCAGGCCGCCGAGGAGGCCTTCGAGCAGGGCCACGGCTGGCCGTACGTGGAGGCCGTCCTCGCCCGCACCGAGCGCCTCGCCGAACAGGGCGAGCCCGCGCTCATCGAGGTGGCCGGTGAACTGGCCCTGGACACCGACGAGTTCGAGACCGCCCTCATCGACGGGCGGCACATCCTGATCGTCGACGCCGACCAGGCCGAGGGCAAGGCGATCGGCGTGACCGGCACTCCGACGTACGTCATCGGCGACGAGCGCCTGGACGGCGGCAAGAGCCAGGAGGGGCTGCGCGCGCGCATCGAGGAGATCGCGGACCGGCTGCTCGCCCAGTAGCCGAGCGGCTCAGAGCAGGGGCTTGTAGAGGTTGTAGTTGGTGACCCGGTAGCTCAGCGACTCATACAGGCGCAGCGCCGGGGTGTTGTCCGCGAAGACGTGAAGCCCCATGGTGTCCATGCCGTCGGCCAGCGCCACGCGTTCCGCGAGCAGCATCAGCGAGCGGCCGTGGCCCCGGCCCCGGTGCTCCTCGGCGACCCCGACGTCGTAGACGTACGCCCCCTCCTCGGGTGCCGAGCGCCGGGCCACCCACACGCTGCCGACCGCGCTCCCCCGGTCCTCAAGGACCAGGAAGTGCGCCCCGGCGGTGGCGACGCCGTCCGGCAGCAGGATGCGGTGCTCCGCCGCGGACCTGTCCCGGGCCTCCGCGGCGGGCACGCCCCGCTCGATCCAGCTGCGCGCGTAGCTCTCCACTTCCTCGCGCTGCCAGTCCTCGAACTCGTCCGCGCTCATGGGCCGCCCGGCCACCCCGGCGGGCAACTCCGGTGCCACGGGCGGGAGTTGCTTGACCATGTTGCGGCTGCGCTCCAGGTAGCCGAGGGCGCCGGCCATCCGCAGCGCCGCCCCGGCGTCGGCCGGTACCGCGAGGCGGACCTGGCCGCACCCCCAGCCCCGCAGCACCTCCTCGGCGGCCAGCGCCGCGACGGTGCCCCGCCCCCGGCCCCGGTCCACCTCGTCGATGCGGAGCTCTTCGATCCGGCCCATGCGGGGCCCGAACGAGGTGTCGGTGGCGATGCGGATCAGTCCGACGCGTCGGCTGTTCACACACACGTCGTACGTACGCGACTTGGCGCCGTCGGCGCCCTGCTGGAGCGGCTCGGTCGGCCGAATGGTGGTGGTCATCAAGGCCGTTGTACCTGCCCCGGCGCCGCCCGTCACCAGCTTTTACGGGTCCAGATCCGATCCGGCCCGCTCGTCGAAGATCCGCATGGCCTTCGTCGTGACCGGACCGGGCGCGGCGGCCAACTGCCGCCCGTCGACGCGGTGTACGGCCTGTACGTCGCGCAGCGTGGAGGTCAGGAAGATCTCCTCGGCGCTCTCCAGGACGTCCAGCGGGAGCTCGGTCTCGTACGCGCCGGTCCATTCGACGGTCAGCGCGCGGGTGATCCCGCCGAGGCAGCCGGAGGCGAGCGGCGGGGTGTGCAGGCGCCCGTCGACGACCACGAAGACATTGGAGCCGGTGCCCTCGCAGAGCTGCCCGGCGGTGTTCGCGAAGAGGGCTTCGGAGGCACCCGCCCCGTGCGCCTTCGCGAGGGCGACCACGTTCTCGGCGTACGACGTGGTCTTCAGGCCCGCCACCGCGCTGTGCTCGTTGCGGGTCCACGGGACGGTGATCACAGCGGTGGTGTCGGGCCTGCGGGCCGTCTCGCCGAGGGCGACGACCAGGGTCGGGCCCGCGTCCCCCCGGTCGGAGCCGAGCGGCGAGAGCCCGCCGGTGTAGGTGATGCGCAGCCGGCCGAGCGGCATGGGGTTCGCCTCCAGGACGGCCGCGCAGGCGCGCCGCACCTCGTCGAGGTCGGGGTCGGGCAGGCCGAGGCCGCGGGCCGAGCGGGTCAGCCGGTCGAGATGGCGGGTGAGCGCGAAGGTGTTCCCGCCGGTCGCCTTCACCGTCTCGAAGACGCCGTCGCCCACGGTGAGCCCGTGGTCGAGGACGGACACCTGCGCGGCGTCGGCGTCGCGCAGAGCGCCGTTGACCCAGATCTGCATTTACGCGGTCCTTCCACTGTGCCCACTGTGGGCATACGCGCCCGACGCTACCGCCAGGAGACGCGAGGCCTTCAGCTCGGTCTCCTGCCACTCGCGCTCGGGGTCCGAGCCCCAGGTGATGCCCGCCCCGGTGCCGAAGCGCAGCACGCCGTGCGGCCGGTCGACCCAGAAGGTACGTATGCCGACGGCGAGCTCGGCGGCGCCCCGGTCGGCGTCGACCCAGCCGATGCCGCCGCAGTAGGGGCCGCGCGGCGCGGTCTCCAGGGCGTCGATGATCCGCAGCGCGCTGGACTTGGGCGCCCCGGTGACCGAGCCCGGCGGGAACGTGGCATCGAGCAGCTCGCGCCACCCCGCGCCCTCACGCAGTTCGCCGCGCACGGTGGAGACGAGGTGGACGAGGCCGGGATGCTCCTCGACGGCGCACAGTGCGGGGACGGTCACCGAGCCGGTGGCGCAGACCCGTCCCATGTCGTTGCGGACGAGGTCCACGATCATCACGTTCTCGGCGTGGTCCTTCTCCAGAAGGTCCGCCGCGGTCCGCCCGGTCCCCTTGATCGGCCCGGACTCCACGATCCGTCCCGTACGGCGCAGGAACAGTTCGGGCGACGCGGTCGCGATCTCCACCCCGTGCGCGGGCAGCCGGATCGTTCCTGCATAGGGCGCGGGGTTGCCGCGCGCGAGCAGTGCGGTGAGGGCGTCGACGTCGGCGGCCGCCGGGTCGGGCAGCGGCGCGGTCAGCACGCGGCAGAGGTTCGCCTGGTAGACCTCGCCGGCCGCGATGTGCTCGCGGATGCGGCGCACCCCCGCCGTGTACGCGGCGCGGTCGAGAGAGGACGTCCAGTCGCCGATGGCGGGCCCGCGCCAGGCGCCGGGCACGGGCTCGGGGACCGGCCGCGTGCGGACGTCCGCGAAGCGGGCGCAGACGAGGCGGCCCTCGAAGTCGACGGAGACGGCCCAGAAGCCGGCGGAGTCGAGGGCCTCGGGGTCGCTGGTGACATCACGCAGGTCCGAGGCGACGAGGTGGCCGAAGCGGGCCAGAGGAGCGAGGTCGTGCACGGTTGTGAGTCTAGGGCCGGTGCAGGTGGGGTGCCCCTGAGTGACCTGGAGGCGAACACCCGTCCGGACCCCGGGCGGGGTCCGGACCAGGCGCAACGCAGCACGCTGCACAAACGCGTTTTTGTACTGGCCCCGGAATCCGCTAGAGTTCAACACGTCGCCGGGACGCGCAAGCGAAACGGAAACGACAAGCGGACGTGGCTCAGTTGGTAGAGCATCACCTTGCCAAGGTGAGGGTCGCGAGTTCGAATCTCGTCGTCCGCTCGATGTGGGGGATCTTCCCGAACCCCATATGCACTCCTGGTGGAGTGGCCGAGAGGCGAGGCAACGGCCTGCAAAGCCGTCTACACGGGTTCAAATCCCGTCTCCACCTCCAAGCGCGATTAGCTCAGCGGGAGAGCGCTTCCCTGACACGGAAGAGGTCACTGGTTCAATCCCAGTATCGCGCACGCAGTAACACGAAGTAACCGGTCCCGTAGGGTTTGGGACCGTCCCGCGCGATTAGCTCAGCGGGAGAGCGCTTCCCTGACACGGAAGAGGTCACTGGTTCAATCCCAGTATCGCGCACGCAGTAACACGAAGTAACCGGTCCTGTAAGGTTTGGGACCGTCCCGCGCGATTAGCTCAGCGGGAGAGCGCTTCCCTGACACGGAAGAGGTCACTGGTTCAATCCCAGTATCGCGCACCATCCGAAACCCCCGGCCCTCTCGAAGGCCGGGGGTTTCGTCGTTCGGCCCGCAGTCGTTCGGCCCGCGCGGTGGACGCCCCTGCCGGGACGTCCAGTTGGCAGCCGGGGCCGGCCCCGCCGCAAGCGCAAAAGGCGTTGCCCGATCGGCTCCCCAGCCGATCGGGCAACGCCTTTTACTGCCGTCCGCCGCACCCCCGTCCCCACGGGGCTGTAATGGCCGGATGTCCCCGACCCGGTCCGCTCTACCGGGTCCGGGGCGCCGCTCAGCGCCCCAGCATCACGCCCACGGACGACGCCTGTGTGACCACCGCGTCCCAGCCGCCGAAGACGACTACGAGCAGGGCCGCCAGGGGAAGGACCATGGCCGTTGCCACCAAGGGATGGCGCGGGCCGGAGCGGCGGGCACCGAACGCGGCGCTGTACGCCCTGCGTCCCTGCGTGCGGATGATCGTCCGCGCAGCCGTGTCCGCCATGGTCCTCTCCTGTTCGTCTCTGAGTTGGTCGGCAGCGGCGGGTGTCTGACCTCGGGGGACGAGTGCACCACCCGCCGCTTGTCTTCAACAGTAGGGATCCGTGCGGCGCCGGACGTCATGCCCTCGTACCGATCTGCTGGCCTCCCAGGGGATGAGCCGTCACCCCTGGGAGTACTCCCCTGGGTGGAGACGGACCCCCTACGCCTTGGGGTCTTCCCGGAGGGGGCGGCTCTGCGCGCGGGCCTCCGCCTCCCTCGCGTCCTCCCTGGGGACCGGCTGCTCGACCAGGGCGAGCACCCGGGTGGCCATGAAGCGGGCCGTGCGCACGACCGTGCCGCTGCGCGTGACTTCACTCACTTCCACCACCCCGCGACGGACCGCCGTCTCGACCCTGCGCCCCGCCCGGCTTGCCACCACTTCGTACGTCCGGGTCGTGTCTCCCGCGTCCACCACTATCTCCACGCGGTCACCCTTCATAGATCCAAACCCCCTTCTGCGACGGACCGTTGAGATCTCGCGCGGGTCAGCGGCCCTGGATCCACGGGTTGCTGACCACTCTTCAAGTTTCCCACCCGGCACTGACAATCGCCCGGGCCGCGAGGGCGCGGCCTATGAGCACACCGGGCGACGGGTACGTAAGCTGTGCCACGTCAACAGGACTGGCAGCGGGGATGAAAATGGCGATGATGCGGCTCCGGCGCGAGGACCCGCGTGTCGTCGGCTCGTTCAGGCTCCACCGGCGTCTCGGCGCGGGCGGCATGGGGGTCGTGTACCTCGGCTCCGACCGGCGCGGGCAGCGGGTGGCGCTGAAGGTGATCCGGCCCGACCTCGCCGAGGACCAGGAGTTCCGGTCCCGGTTCGCGCGTGAGGTCTCGGCCGCGCGGCGGATCCGTGGCGGTTGCACGGCCCGGCTGGTCGCCGCCGACCTCGAAGCCGAACGACCCTGGTTCGCCACCCAGTACGTCCCCGGGCCCTCGCTGCACGACAAGGTCGCCGAGGAGGGTCCGCTGACGGCCTCCGAGGCCGCCGCGATCGGGGCCGCGCTGTCCGAGGGGCTCGTCGCGGTGCACGAGGCCGGAGTCGTTCACCGGGACCTCAAGCCGTCCAACATCCTGCTGTCCCCGAAGGGGCCCAGGATCATCGACTTCGGCATCGCCTGGGCCACCGGTGCCTCGACGCTGACCCATGTCGGCACTGCTGTCGGCTCCCCCGGCTTCCTCGCCCCCGAGCAGGTGCGCGGCGCCGCGGTCACACCGGCCACCGACGTCTTCTCGCTCGGCGCGACGCTGGCGTACGCCGCGATGGGCGACTCGCCCTTCGGGCACGGCAGTTCCGAGGTGATGCTCTACCGCGTGGTGCACGAGGAAGCGCAGCTGCGCGGCGTGCCGGACGCGCTGGCCCCGCTGGTCCGGGCGTGCCTGGCGAAGGACCCCGAGGAGCGGCCCAGCACGCTCCAGCTCTCCATGCGGCTCAAGGAGATCGCCGCGCGGGAGGCCCAGGGCGGGCTGCACGGGCAGGTCGCGGAGGCGCGGCCGCCGGCTCAGCGCGAGCGGGTCGAGCTCGACCGGCCCACGGGGCGGCTCGACGACCGGACCCAGCGCTACACCGAGGCCGGGCGGGGCACTGGGGCCCCGGCAGCCCGGCCCGCGCCGCGCACGGGGGGCTCGCGTCCCGGCGGGCCGCGCAGCAACGCCGCCTCCCGTCCCGGAGGGCGTCCGGGCACTCGGCCCGGGCCCCGCACCTCCGGCGGGCTGCGGCCCGCCAACCCCCGGCTGCTGCGGCAGCGGCTCACCGTGTTCGTGCTGGTGACGTTGATCGTGCTGCTGGGGATCGCTGCGGTCAAGCAGTTCTGAGCCCCGCGCCCCCAAGGGGCGCTCAGGCAGTCGGCCTGCCCGTCGCCACCGCGTAGAACGCCACCGCGGCCGCCGCGCCCACGTTCAGGGAGTCGACTCCGTGTGCCATCGGGATGCGTACCCACTCGTCCGCGGCCACCAGGGCCTGGGTCGAGAGGCCGTCGCCCTCCGCGCCGAGCATCAGGGCCACCTTGTCGAGCTTGTGCGGGGCGGCGTCCTCGATGTCGGAGGCCTTCTCGTCGGGGGTCAGGGCCAGCAGCCTGTAGCCCGCCCCGCGGACCGATTCCAGGCCCTTGGGCCACGATTCCAGGCGGGCGTACGGGACCGAGAAGACCGCGCCCATCGACACCTTCACCGAGCGCCGGTACAGCGGGTCCGCGCAGTCCGGCGAGAGCAGGACCGCGTCCATGCCGAGGGCGGCGGCGCTGCGGAAGATCGCACCGATGTTGGTGTGGTCGTTGACCGCCTCCATGACCACCACCCGGCGGGCGGTGGTGAGGAGTTCGTCGGCGGCCGGCAGCGGCTTGCGCTGCATCGAGGCGAGCGCCCCCCGGTGCACGTGGTAGCCGGTGACGCGTTCGGCGAGGTCCGGGCTCACCGCGTACACGGGGGCCGGAAGCTCGTCGATGACGTCCCGCATGACGTCGACCCACTTGGCCGAGAGCAGCATCGAGCGCATCTCGTAGCCGGCGTCCTTGGCCCGTCTGATGACCTTCTCGCCCTCGGCGATGAAGAGGCCTTCGGCGGGTTCGCGGCGGCGCCGCAGCTCCACGTCGGTCAGGCCCGTGTAGTCGCGCAGGCGGGGGTCGTCGGGGTCCTCGACGGTGATGAGATCGGCCACAGGGTGATACTGCCTTGTCCTGGGTGAGGTGCCAACGGCTGGGACGGAGATCCGTTACCGGTGGTTACGGGCGAAGGGGCAAAGGTTCGGGCGCTGGTTACGGGCGTGGGTTCACGGCGGTCACACGCGGGAGTTCACCGTCACCACGTCGCCGATGACGATGACGGCCGGGGGCTTCACTTCCTCGGCCCTGGCCACCTCCGCGACGCTTCCCAGAGTGGCGTCCACGCGGCGCTGGGCGGCGGTGGTGCCCTCCTGGACGAGGGCGACCGGGGTCCCCGGGTCCTTGCCGTGCGTGACGAGCGCCTGCGCGATCGCGCCGATCTTGTCGACGCCCATCAGGATCACCAGGGTGCCGCGCAGCTGCGCCAGCGACTTCCAGTCGACCAGCGAGCGCGGGTCGTCCGGCGCCACATGGCCGCTGACCACCGTGAACTCGTGCGCCACGCCCCGGTGCGTGACCGGGATCCCGGCCGCGCCCGGCACCGAGATGGAGCTGGAGATACCGGGCACCACCGTGCAGGTGATGCCGGCCTCGGCCAGCGCCTGGAGTTCCTCCATGCCGCGCCCGAAGACGTACGGGTCGCCGCCCTTGAGCCGGACGACCGCCTTGCCCGCCTTGGCGTGCTCGATCAGCGCGTTGTTGATGGCCTCCTGCGCCATGAAGCGGCCGTACGGGATCTTGGCCGCGTCGATCACCTCGACGTGCGGAGGGAGCTCGTCGAGGAGGTCTCGGGGGCCGAGCCGGTCGGCGATCACCACGTCCGCCTCGGCGAGCAGCCTGCGGCCGCGCACCGTGATCAGGTCCGGGTCGCCGGGGCCACCGCCGACCAGGGAGACGCCGGGCGTGCGGGTGCGCTGCTGCGGGGCGACGAGGGTGCCGTCGCGCAGGCCCTCGACGACGGCGTCCCGGATCGCGGCCGAGCGGCGGGGGTCGGGGCTGTCGGTGGTGAGGACGGCGACCGTGACGCCCTCGGAGCGGCCGGTTGCCGGGGTCCAGGCGGTGGCGGCGCTCGCGTCGTCGGAGCGTACGCACCAGACGCGGGAGCGCTCGGCCTCGGCGGAGATGCGCTCGTTGGCCTCGGTGTCGGCGGTCGCGACAAGCGCGTACCAGGCGTCCGCCAGGTCGCCGTCCTCGAAGCGGCGCCGCTCCCAGCGGATCTCGCCCGCGTCCGCCATGGCCTCGACGGAGGGGGTGGCGCTCGGGGAGACCAGGGTGATGTCCGCCCCGGCGGCGATGAGGGCCGGCAGCCGGCGCTGGGCGACCTGGCCGCCGCCGACGACGACGACGCGGCGGCCGGTGAGGCGGAGGCCTACGGGGTAGGCGGGGTGTTCGGCCATGGGGGCTCTGCTCCTCGGGCGTACCTGGCGTGCGGTGGGCCGCTGCGGCGGTGAAGCGGCTGGTGGGAGGGGGTGCGGGCGCCGAGGACAGCCTACGGGCCCTAAGACGCGGGCGACATGGGGAGGGGGCCGGGGTCAGCGACCCCGGCCCCCGCTCGTACCTCTACGGGCTACTTCTCGGTGACGCCTGCCGAGTCGAACGTGGCGACCTCGTGCATCGCGCGGGCCGCGCTCTGCACCACCGGCAGGGCGAGCAGGGCGCCGGTTCCCTCGCCGAGGCGGAGGTCCAGGTCGACCAGGGGGCGCAGGCCCAGCTTGTTGAGGGCGGCCACGTGGCCGGGCTCGGCGCTGCGGTGGCCCGCGATGCAGGCGGAGAGCACCTCGGGGGCGATCGCGCGGGCGACCAGGGCGGCGGCTCCGGTGCTCACGCCGTCGAGGATCACCGGTGTACGCAGCGAGGCGCCGCCGAGCAGGAAGCCGACGAGGGCCGCGTGCTCCAGGCCGCCGACCGCGGCGAGGACGCCGATGGGGTCGGCCGGGTCCAGCTGGTGGAGGTCGAGGGCGCGGCGTACGACGTCGACCTTGCGGGCGTGCGTCTCGTCGTTGATGCCGGTGCCGCGGCCGGTGACCTCGCCCGGGTCGACGCCCGTGTAGAGGGAGATCAGGGCGGCCGACACGGTGGTGTTGGCGATGCCCATCTCGCCCGTCAGGAGCGCCTTGTTGCCGGCCGCCACCAGGTCGCGGGCGGTCTCGATGCCGACCTCGATGGCGGCGATCGCCTCCTCGCGGGTCATCGCGGGGCCGGTCGTCATGTCGGCCGTGCCGGCGCGCACCTTGCGGGGCAACAGGCCGGGCGTGGCCGGGAGTTCGGAGGCGACGCCCACGTCGATGACGCAGACCTCGGCGCCGACCTGGTTGGCGAAGGCGTTGCAGACCGCGCCGCCGCCGAGGAAGTTGGCGACCATCTGGCCGGTGACTTCCTGGGGCCACGGGGTGACGCCCTGGGCGTGCACGCCGTGGTCACCGGCGAAGATCGCGACGGCGGCGGGCTCCGGGATCGGCGGCGGGCACTTGCGCGAGAGGCCGGACAGCTGCGCGGAGATGATCTCCAGCATGCCGAGCGCGCCCGCGGGCTTGGTCATCCGCTTCTGGCGCTCCCAGGCCTCGCCGAGCGCCTTCGCGTCCAGGGGGCGGATGTTGGAGACGGTCTCGTCAAGGAGGTCGTGCGGGTCCTCGCCGGGCAGCGCGCGGCGGCCGTACGTCTCCTCGTGGACGACCCAGGACAGTGGGCGGCGCTTGGACCAGCCCGCCTGCATCAGCTCGGGCTCCTCCGGGAACTCGTCGACGTAGCCGACACAGAGGTAGGCCACGACTTCGAGGTGCTCGGGCAGGCCGAGGGCGCGGACCATCTCGCGCTCGTCGAAGAAGGAGACCCAGCCGACGCCGAGGCCTTCGGCGCGGGCGGCGAGCCACAGGTTCTCGACGGCGAGCGCCGAGGAGTACGGGGCCATCTGCGGCTGGGTGTAGCGGCCGAGGGTGTGCCGTCCGCCGCGGGTCGGGTCCGCGGTGACCACGATGTTGACCGGGGTTTCGAGGATGGCCTCGATCTTCAGTTCCTTGAACTGCTTGGCCCGGCCCTTGGGCAGCGACTTGGCGTACGCCTCGCGCTGGCGCCGGGCGAGTTCGTGCATGGTGCGACGGGTCTCGGCGGACCGGATCACCACGAAGTCCCAGGGCTGCGAGTGGCCGACGGACGGCGCGGTGTGGGCCGCCTCCAGGACGCGGAGCAGCACCTCGTGCGGGATGGGGTCGCCGCGGAAGCCGTTGCGGATGTCGCGGCGCTCGCGCATGACGCGGAGCACGGCCTCGCGCTCGGCGTCGTCGTAGCCGGGGGCGGCGGGCGCCTGCTCGGCGGCCTCGAAGACCTCGGCGAGCTCCTCGGCCTCGGCGGGCGCCTCCGGCTCCGCGGCGGCCTCCGGTACGGCGGCGGGCTGCGGCGCACTGATCACTTCGAGCGGCTCTTCGCCGGCGGACGCGGCTTCGGCAGGCTCGGCCGGGGCAGCCATCACAGCCGCTTCCTCGGCCGGTTCGGCGGCCGGGGGCTGCTCCTGCTGCGGTACGAGCACGGGCTCGGGCGCCTGGACCGGCTCGGCGGCGACGACCGCCGGCGCCTCGGAGGCAGGCTCGGGCACGGTCACCGCCTGCTCCTCGGGAGCGGCCTGCGGCACGGGGACGGCGACGTGCGTGGTCGCCTGGCTCTGCACCACGACGGCCGGCTGGGCCTCGGGAGCTGCGGCCGGAGCGGGCACGGCGGGCTCGACGGCGATCGGCTGCGGGGCCACGGCGACCGGCTCGGCCACGGCCACCGGCTCGGCGGGCACGGGCTCGACCGCGATGGGCTCGACGGCGATGGGCTCGGCCGCCACGGGCTCGACGGCGACCGGAGCGGCCGGGGCCTGCTCCGCCGCGACCGGCTCGGCTGCCGGGGCTTCGGCGGCCACGGGCCCGACGACGATCGGGGCAGCGGGCTCGGCGGGCGCGACCGGCTCCGGCTCGGCGGCCACCGGAGCGACGGGCTGTGCGACCGGGGCGACGGGCTCCGGTGCCGGCTGCGGCACGCCCTGCGCGCGGGGCGCTTGCGGGGCGGGCGCTTCCGGTACGGGCTGCACGGGTGCGGGCGCGAGGTGCGGGCCGGTCGGGACCGAGCCCTCGACGGGCACGAACTGGCCCACCGGCTGCGGCACTCCGGGCTGCTGCTGAGCCTGCTGGGCCGCCTGCGGAACGGCCTGCTGGGCGACCAGCTGGTCCACGAGCAGGGCGGGCTGCGCGACCGGCTGTGCCACGGGCTGCGCCGCGTGTTCGGCGGCCTGCGGCTGAACGGCCGGAACCGCGGCCTGGGCCGCGAACTCCTCCGGGACGACCGTTTCTGCAGGGGGCATGGGTGTGTTGAGTGACTCGTGGGGCGCCGTTCGCTGCTGAGGCGTCCATGCCATACCGGGCTGCGGCGGGAGCTCCCCGAGCTGCGGTCCCGACAGCTGCGCCGCGGGCTCCTCGCGCGGGATGTCCAGATACTCGGGACCGGCGGTCGGCGGACCCTGGGCGCGCAGCGGCACCGGGTTCACGGGGGCGCCGGCCGGGCCCCGGTCGGCGAGGGAGCGTACGACTCCGGCGGAGGCGTCCGGCACCTGCGGGCCGAGGTGGAGCGGGCGGCGCGGCGGCGGGGTCGACGCCGCGGGCGCCTGCGCCGCGCGTACGCCGCCGAGCTCGACGGAGCCCGTGTCGCGGCCGCCGGTCTCGTGCGCGCCGGGCTCGGCCTGGCCGGGCACGGGCGGCACCTGGGCCATGACGGGGGCGGGCGCGGGCGCGGACTGCGGGTCGATCCAGGCGCCCTGGGCGCCCGGCATCAGGAGCAGATCGTCGTCGTCCGCACCGTTCTCGGAGGGGTCGAGGAAGGTGTAGGCACCGGGAGCGGGGACGCCCGGCTGTTCCACCATGCCTGCGTTCTCCGGCAGTCCCTCGCCCGGGACCTGGCCGGTGTCAGTCATGCGTACCCCTCGCCCATCTGTAGTGCTCCTTCGGCCTGCGCCCGGGGCCGCACACGCTGGACGCGTGAGGCACCGTCGCTCAGAACGTGTGCGCCGCGCGGTTGCGAACGGCCCGCAGGCATCAACGACACCATGCATTGTCGCGGGCCTTCGCCGCCGTGGCGGTCAGTCTCGGCCACGGACCGTGTGGGCTGCGCCACGTTGCGCGTCCCCCGGATGTGCCGTACCGCGAACGGGTCCCAAAAAGGTCCCCTTTTCCGGCCCTTGGCGAGCGGAACGCCGAACGGCCGGGTGCGGTACAACGATCGGCCAGCCTACCCCCCGCGGCGCGCCCAAGGGGTCACAGGGATCTTTCTTTCCGCCTTCCGGAGAGCAGGAAGGCGACCGAGCGTTCGCGCTCCGACCAGGCGCTCGTGTCGAGGTCGACCGATTGGATGAGCGCGCACTCGACGTCGTATCCGCCGGCGCTCAGAGCGGCGCCCACGGCCTCCGCCTCGTCCCGGGTGGCCGCGTGCGTCACGATGCGCTCCGGCCTGCGATCGGCGCACGCCTCCACGACGGCCGCGCCGCCGCCTCCGATGCGTACGACATCGGGTTCGGGCAGCGACTCCAGGACGTGCGGGGCCCGGCCGCGGACGACCTGGACCTGGACTCCGAAGCGGCGGGCGGTGGATTCGGTGCGCGAGCAGGCTTCCGCGCTGTCGTCGACGGCGATCACGGCGGCGCCGAACCGGGCCGCCTCCGCGGAGAGGGCACCGCTGCCGCAGCCGATGTCCCAGACGAGATCGCCGATGCGCGGGCCGAGCCGGGCGAGTTGGGCGGCGCGCAGCTCGGTGGATTCGCCGGGGCCGAGCCCGGCGCCGTACTCCCGGGCGGGCAGCGCCCAGCCACGCGGCGCGGACGGGTAGCCGGGCGGGGGTCCGGCGAGCCAGCCGTCGCCCTCGGTCGCGGGGCCGCCGCCGAGGACTATGACGACGTTGGGGTCGCGCCAGGCGTGGTCGGCGGCGTTCTCGGAGGTGAGGACGGTGACCCGCTCGCGGTCGCTGCCGAGCTCCTCGCAGATGACGAAGGTGCGGTGGACGCCTTCGAGGAGCAGCGCGAGTTCGGCGGGTCCGGCGCCGGGCGAGGTGAGGACGGCGACCTTGGGGTGGGCGCGGCAGACGTTGACGGCGCGGCGCAGGGTGCGCGGGTGGGCGACGACGATCTGGGCGTCGTCCCACGGCATCCCGGCCTGCGCGAAGGCGGCGGCGACGGCGGAGACGGCGGGCACGACCTCGACCTCCAAGCCGTGCTCGGGGGCCCTGAGGGTGCGTACGACGCCGAAGAAGCCGGGGTCGCCGTCGGCGAGGACGACCGCGCTGCCGCGGTGGCCGGCGATGCGGCGGGCGGCCAGGCTCACGCTGCCGAGCCGGATGCGCTCGGCGCCGGCCGGCACTTCGGGGAGTGCGAGGTGGTGGGCGGCACCGGCCACCAGGGTGGCCGCGGAGAGGGCGGAGGTGGCCGCGGGGGTGAGGGGCGAGCCGTCCCAGCCGATCACCGTGACGCGGTCGGCCATCTTCGTCAGTCTCCAGGTGTTGTCGCAGCTCGGGGCGGTCCGGCGAAGGCCGGCACCAGTGAGGGTAGCCCCGGAATTTCGTTCCGGCCGGTGGCCGGGGATCAGTTCCAGTCGGTGAAGGAGGCGTATCCGGCGTCCGCGAGCTGGTCGGCGACGCCGTCGAGGTCCTCGGGGAGCAGGCTCCACACGATGAGGTCGGTGCGGATGTCCGTCCAGCCGCCGTCCTCCGTCTGTGTCCGCGCTATCCAGGCGTTGCGCAGCACGCCCTCGCTGATGCAGCCGATCTTCTGGGCGACCTGCTGGGAGGCGGTGTTGTCGGCGGCGGTACGCAGTTCCAGGCGCTCGAACCGCTGGTCCCTGAACAGCCATTGGGCGGCGGCGAGCACGGCCTCGGTGGCGTAGCCCTCGCCGCGCGCCCAGGGCGCCACGACATAGCCCACCTCGGTGGCCAGGGTGCGCCAGTTGGTGTTCTGGAGGTGGACGATGCCGACGAGGCGCTGGGTGAGGAATTCGGTGACCGCCAGAACGATTCCTCGGCCCTCGGTGCGCTCGCGCGGAGCGAGGTGGCGGACCCAGTCCTCGGCGTCGCGGGCCGTGTAGGGGTGGGGCACGGCGGTCCAGGCGACGACCTGCTCGTCGTTCATCATCTCTATGAGCGCGGGGCTGTCGGCATCCTCGAAGGGGCGCAGCACCAGGCGGTCCGTGCTGATGGAGATGTCCGGGAACACCGGAAAGGGGGTAGTCATGTGCCGCTCCATGCCGTGGACCGCCGTGGGGGCCGCGAAGGCCCTGGAACTTTCGTGGCCCGTCAACCTATAGGGACCGTAAAGGCACAGCATGCAGCATCGGGCCCTCGGCGTGCATGGCCGGGTGGGCGTTTGCGACGAAGGTCCCGGACACCTGGCGGGGTGTCCGGGACCTTCGTCCTGCCGTACGGGGAGCGCTACTTGGCGGGGCCGAACGCGGGGATGACGGAGCCCGCGTACTTGTCGGCGATGAACTTCTTGACCTCGTCGGAGTTCAGGAGCTTGGCGAGCTTCTGGACGCGCGGGTCGCTCTCGTTGCCCTGCTTGACGGCGAGGAAGTTGGCGTACGGGTTGCCGTCCGCCTTCTCCAGGGCGAGGGCGTCCTTGGCGGGCTTCAGGTTCGCCTCGATCGCGTAGTTGCCGTTGATGACCGCGGCGTCCACGTCGTTCAGGGCGCGGGGCAGCGTGGCGGCCTCCAGCTCCTTGAACTTCAGGCCCTTGCTGTCCTTGATGTCGGAGAGCTTGGCACCGGAGCCGGCGCCGTCCTTCAGCGTGATCAGGCCGTTGGCGGCGAGCAGTTGGAGGGCGCGGCCCTCGTTGGTGGTGTCGTTGGGGACGGCGATCGTCTGGCCGGAGGCGATGTCCTTCAGCGACTTGACCTTGTGGGAGTAGAGGCCGAGCGGCTCCAGTTCCACGTTGACGACGGGCACGATGTGGGTGCCGTTCTTCTTGTTGAAGTCGTCCAGGTAGGGCTTGTGCTGGAAGAAGTTGGCGTCGACCTGGCCCTGCTCGGTGGCGGTGTTCGGCAGGACGTAGTCCGTGAACTCCTTCACCTCCAGCTTGAGTCCGGCCTTGGCCGCCAGGTTGTCCTTGACGAACTTGAGGATGTCGGCGTGCGGCGTCGGGGACGCGGCGACGACCAGCGCCTTGGATTCGTCCGCCTTGGCGCCAGCGGGCTTCGGGTCGGAGGAGGAGCCGCAGGCGGTGAGGCCGACGGCGAGCGCGGCGGTGGCGAGGGCAGCAGCGGTGATCTTGGTGTTCTTACGCACGAAAAGTGCCTCTTTCCGGTGGTGCGGTGTGACGCCCGGACAAGGAGTTCGGGCCGTTGTGAGAGAAGTTCAGGAGGTCCGGCCGCGGCGGGCGAGCAGGCGGACGACGCCGTCGCCGAGCAGCTGGATCACGGTGACGATGGCGATCAGGACGGCCACCGTGATGAGCATGAAGTTGGTCTCGAAGCGCTGGTAGCCGTAGGTGATGGCGACCGAGCCGAGGCCGCCGCCGCCGACCGCGCCGGCCAGCGCGGAGTAGCTGACCAGGGTGATCACGGTGGTGGTGATCGCGGAGACCAGGGAGGGCAGCGCCTGCGGGAGCAGCACCTTCCACACGATGGTGGGGATGCCGCCGCCCATGGACTGGACGGCCTCGACGAGCCCGTGGTCGACCTCACGGACGGAGGTCTCCACGAGCCGCGCGAAGAACGGGATGGCGCCGATGGAGAGCGGCACGATCATGGCGCTGGGGCCGATGAAGGTGCCGACGGCCCAGGTGGTGAAGGGGATCAGGGCGATCAGCAGGATGATGAAGGGCAGCGAGCGGCCGATGTTCACGATCACGCCGATGACCTTGTTCACCGGGCGGTTCTGCAGCAGCCCGCCCTTGTCGGTGAGGACGAGCAGCACACCGAGCGGCAGCCCGAGCCCGATGGTGACGACGGTCGCCCACAGCACCATGTAGAAGCTGTCGTACGTTCCCTGCGACAGCAGCGGCTGCATTTCCGACCAGCTCACTTGGCACCTTCCTTGACCAGGTCGAGCACCTGGCTGTCGTCGTCCACCACGTCCACCTGGAGGCCCTGCTCGCGCAGGAAGCCGACCGGGACGACGTTCTCCTCGTACGCGCCGGGCAGTTCGATCCGCATCCGGCCGATCTGCTTGCCCGCCACGGTGTCCATGGCCGCGCCGAGGATCGAGATGTCGATGTTGTAGGTCCGGGCCAGCTGGGAGATGACCGGCTGGGTGGCGGCCTCGCCGTGGAAGGTGACGTCGATGACGGTGCGTTCGGGGCCGGTGGCCTCGCCGGTCACCGGGAACAGTTCGGCGGCGAGCTCGGAGCCGGGCGTCGCGAGCAGTTCGCTGACGGTGCCGGACTCGATGACGCGTCCCTTCTTCATCAGCGCGGCCGAGTCGCAGATCGTCTTGACGACGTCCATCTCGTGCGTGATGAGCAGGACGGTCAGGCCGAGCTGCTGGTTGAGGTCGCGCAGGAGCTGGAGGATGGAGCGCGTCGTCTCGGGGTCGAGCGCGCTGGTGGCCTCGTCGGAGAGCAGCACCTTGGGGTCGCCGGCCAGCGCCCGGGCGATGCCGACACGCTGCTTCTGGCCGCCGGAGAGCTGGGCGGGGTAGGCCTTGGCCTTGTCGGCGAGGCCGACCAGGTCGAGCAGTTCGAGGGCCTTGCGGGAGCGCTCCTTGCCGGAGACGCCGAGGATCTCCAGGGGCAGCTCGATGTTGTCCTGAACGGTGCGCGAGGACAGCAGGTTGAAGTGCTGGAAGACCATGCCGATGCGGGAGCGGGCCCGGCGCAGGTCCTTGCCGGCCCGGCGGCCGCGACCGGCGAGCGCGGTGAGGTCGACGCCGTCGACGGTCACCGTGCCGGAGGTGGGGCGCTCCAGGAGGTTGACACAGCGGATGAGGGAGGACTTGCCGGCGCCGCTCTGGCCGATGACGCCGTACACCTCGCCCTCGCGGACGTGCAGGTCGACGCCGTCGAGTGCGGTGATATCTCGTCCGCGCGACTGGTAGACCTTGGTCAGGCCCGTTGTGGTGATCACAGGGAGTTCCGTCACTGTCGAGTGCGCGGCGCGGGGTATGCCGGGCACGGGGCAAACGTGTTCGGGGCGCGACTCGGCCTCATCGGTGGATACCGGGGGCACGGTGTGCGCGGGGCGGGCCGAATCCGTACGTCGTGGTACGGGCTCGGGCGCAGCCGTCAGGGTCTCGCTTCGGGGCGCGAGGCTCAGGCGGGGGCCCTCAGAAGGCGCACATTCGACACATACAACGAGCACCGGGCGTCATCATCGCCTCGGTCGCAAGGGTGCGGCTGCTCGTCGTGGTCATGTGGGCAAGTAAAGCAGAAGCGATCAGAAACAGATCAGGGATGTCCGAATACCGGACATCCCTGGACCACCATGCGGACGAGGTCACTCCGCCGTGGTGATCTCCACTCCACCGGCCGTGGCCTGCGCGGACACGGCCGATAGGTCCTTCACGACGACGTCGGCGACGAGTTCCTCGGCCCGGTGCGTTGTGGTCAAGGCCACGGTCGTCATGCCGGCCGCGCGGCCGGCCGCGAGCCCCGCCGGGGCGTCCTCGAACACCACGCAGCGCGCCGGATCCACGCCGAGCCGGGCCGCCGCGAGCAGGAAGGGCTCGGGGTCGGGCTTGCCCCGGGTTATGTCGTCGGCGGACACCAGGTTCTTGGGGTGGATGCCGGCCTCGGTGAGCCGGGCCTCGCCCAGCCTGCGGGTGGCCGAGGTGACCACGGCCCAGCGGTCCGCCGGGAGCGCGGCGAGCAGCGCGGCGGTGCCGGGCAGCAGTACCACTCCCCCGGCGACGTCCTCGACCTCCAGTTGCTCGATGCGGGCCAGTGCCTCGGGCACGACATCGGCGGGCAGCAGGTCGGCCACGATCTCGACGGCCGGGCGGCCGTGCAGCTCCACGCGCGCGAAGTCCTCGGCGGTGATCCCGTACTCCTGGGCCCAGCGGGTCCAGCAGCGGGTGACGGACTCCATGGAGGAGACGAGCGTTCCGTCGTTGTCGAACAGGAGGGCTTCGGCATGGATCTTCATGTCTCCCGACCCTACGGGTGCGGGTGGGGGTGAGCGCATCGGGCCTTTCGGCCCGTAATACCCTCGACCCCATGCTCGACGCCCTGACGGTCGCGGTCGCCGCCGCGGCCCTCGCCCTCGCAGCCTGGTGCGGCTCCGCCGCATACCGGGACCAGCCCACCAAGGACTGGCACTTCATCGGCATGGCCGTGGTCACCGTCCTCGCCCTTGCGCAGCTCGTGGTCGGGCTCGTGCAGCTCGGCCGCGGCGAGAAGCCCGAGCAGGGCGTCGCGATCTTCCTCGCCTATCTGGCGGGCGCGTTCGCGGCCGTTCCGGCCGCCGGATTCCTCTCGCTCTCCGAGCGCACCAAGTGGGGCTCGGTGACGGTCTCGGCCGGCGCGGTGGTCCTCGCGGTGCTCGAAGTGCGCCTCTACGACATCTGGGGAGGCTGACCGTGACCGAGTCCGCCGCTGACACCACGCCCGACCACAAGCTCGGCTCCGGGCCCGGCCGGGTGCTCGTCTGGTTCTACGGGGTGTTCACCGTGGCCGCCGCGTCCCGCTCGATCGTCCAGACCGTCCTGGACTTCGGCAAGGCGCCGCTGGCGTACGTACTGTCCGCGATCGCGGCCTGCGTGTACGGCTTCATCACGTACTCGCTGGTGCGCGGCGGCGAGAAGGCCCGCCGGGCAGCGCTGGTGTGCTGCGCGGCGGAGCTCCTCTTCGTCCTGGTCGTCGGCACCTGGACCCTGGCGGACGCCTCCGCCTTCCCGGACGCGACGGTGTGGTCGGACTACGGAATGGGCTACCTCTTCATCCCGGTGATCCTGCCGATCCTCGGGATGCTGTGGCTGAGGCGAGCCAAGCGCTAGGCGCTCGCCGCGAACTCCTGGGCCGACGCGTCCTTTTCCAGGGTGATCAGCGAGAGGCGCGTGCTCACCTGCTCCCTGCCCACGGCCGCGTATCCGTGCCGGAGGTACAGGCGCAGGTTCGACTCGCTGCGGTGGCCGGTGAAGAGCTGGAAGCGTTTGGCGGCGAGCTCGGCCGCGCAGTGGGCCTCGATGGCGGCCAGGAGGCGGCCGCCCAGGCCGTGCCCCTGCATCCGGGGATGGACGATCAGCTTGTCGATGCGGCCGGTGCCCGACGCGTCCACGCGGCCCCGCACCGAGGCGACGATCTCGTCGCCGAGCCGGGCCACCAGGGCGTAACCCGTGGAGAGTTCGGCCCGAAGGCCCTCAAGGGTCTGCGTCAGGGGCTCGATCGAGTAGTCGCCGTAGAGCTCGGCCTCGCTCTGGTAGCAGAGGTACTGCAATTTCAGTATCTGCTCGGCATCCTGTGCGCCGGCCGCAGAGATGGTCACGCTCATGCCCATGTGTGCATGCCTCTCGCTCAACTGGTCCCCGATTGTCTACCGCTCCTTTCCCCCGAGTTCAGGAGCGGCAACCTCCGCCGCCAGCATTCTGCGCAGGCATCCCAGGCAACGGGAACGCATCGGCCCCAGGCTGCCCTGTGAGATATCCAACTCCCCTGCGATTTCCCGGTAGGTGGGGTCCTTGGGGGAGAGCAGCGCGGCAAGCAGGCGCGGGCAGTTGCCCGGAGTGCGGCCGATCGCCGCGTGCAGGATGCGGCGCCGCTCGGCGGTGATGGCGGCGAGTTCGGGCCCCGGATCCGGGTCGGCGGCGGGGGCGCTGCCGTACGGCCGCTCCTGGCGCCGCAGCCGGCGGGCGCGGCGCGCCTCGGCCCGCACGGCGGTGCGGACCCAGTGCACCGGGTCCGCCGGGTGCTGCTCCAACAGCCTTAGCCAGACGGCCTGTTCGAGGTCGGCGGCATCCATCCCGGTGCCGGGTGCCTCGGCCGCGGCCTCGGCGGCGACGAGCGGGCTGAGCTCTGTGACGAGATCCATGCCGGGCGGGACGCGCCCGCCGCGGAAGCCGGTTTCCGCAGCGGGCACTTCTCACTCGTACGTGGGTGAAAGGGGTTGGACGTCAGTGCTTGCGGAAGTCGGCCGCGGCGAGCAGCGCGGTGTCCGCGTTGTCGGAGAACACCGCGTCGATACCGGTCGCGAAGTACGTCTTGAACGCGCCGAAGGCGTCCCCGTAGGCGTTGGGGTCGGTGCCGCGCTGGAAGTCGGCGGGGAGGAAGGAGTTCTCGTTGCGCATCGTGTACGGGTGCAGGATCAGCCGCTGCGCGTGCGCGTCGCGGACGAGGGTGGTCGGCTTGGTGAGCCTGCCCGACGCGTCCTTGGGGATGATCAGGTCGAGGGTGGGGCCGATGCCCTGCGCGTACGAGGCGATCCACTTCAGGCCGGCCGGCTTGACCAGGTCGTCGACGGTGCGCGGGTCGCCGCTCACCACGAAGTCCCACGGCTTGGTGCCCGCGTTGGAGAGCAGCACCACCGAGGGCGTGTCGACCAGCTTCGCCAGCCGCTGGATGCTGCTGGGCTCGAAGGATTCGAGGAACTGCGGGGAGTCCGCGTGGTGGCGCCCGTAGCGGCGCAGGAGGGCCGCGACCCGGTCCTCCAGGGGCAATCCGATGCCGCGGAAGTAGGTGGGGTGCTTGGTCTCGGAGTGCAGCCAGATCCGGCGGCCGAGGCGGCGGCCCTGCTCCTGCGCCCAGCGAAGCACCTCCTCGAAGGTGGGCACGTCCCAGCGGCCGTCGTACAGCGTGTTGTGCTGCCGGTTGCCCGGTATGCGCTCCTTGGCGCGCAGCGTCTTCAGCTCGGCGAGCGTGAAGTCCTCGGTGAACCAGCCGGTGATGGCGACCCCGTCGACGGTCTTGGTCGTCTTGCGGGACGCGAACTCGGGGTGGTCGGAGACGTTCGTCGTGGCCGAGATGTCGTTCTCGTGGCGGCACACCAGGTGCCCGTCCTTGGTGGGCACGAGATCCTGCTCGATGACATGGGCACCGAGATCGAGGGCGTGCTGGTAGGAGCCGAGGGTGTGCTCGGGCCGGTATCCGGCGGTGCCGCGGTGTCCGATGACGTACGGAACGGGCAGGTCGCGGTAGGCGGCCGGGCCCCCGCCGTGGCGCTGCGCGGCCGAAGCCGGCGCCCCCGCGAGCCCGGTGGCCGCGGTGCCGAGGACGGCCGCGCCCGCCGCCCCAAGGACGGTGCGCCGTCCGGGTCTCATCCGCTCGCCGTCAGTCATGAACACTCCTCGGTCGTCTGTTCCCACTGGCGTTTCCCCCATGTGTCCCGCACCTGTCAAAGCGAGGAGACGAGCGTAGGCGGACCGAGCTGAAGAGCGGGATGCTTCGTGGGTACGCGGGGACGAAGGCGGGCCGAACCTGGCGCAAACACATGTCAACAGTGCGTATCCACTTCGTGAACCCGATGTGCGATCAGAGCTGACCCGCGAGTATCGTCCTCACCTGCACAGACATCCCACCCCCACCCAGACGACTCCGGAGGGCCCGTTGTCCCGCTTCGCGCTCATCAAGGCAGTGCTCGGACCGATCATGCGCCTGATGTTCCGCCCACAGGTGGAAGGCGCCGAGAACATCCCGGGCACCGGTCCAGTGATCCTCGCCGGCAACCACGTGACGTTCATCGACTCGATCGTGCTGCCCATCGTGTGCGACCGGCAGGTGTCCTTCATCGGCAAGGACGAGTACGTGACGGGCAAGGGGCTCAAGGGCCGTCTGATGGCCTGGTTCTTCACCGGGGTCGGCATGATCCCGGTCGACCGGGACGGCGCCAACGGCGGTGTGGCCGCGCTGATGACGGGCCGCCGCGTCCTGGAGGACGGCCGGATGTTCGGCATCTACCCGGAGGGCACCCGCTCCCCCGACGGCCGCCTGTACCGGGGCCGCACCGGCGTCGCGCGGCTCACCCTGATGACGGGCGCGCCGGTCGTGCCGTTCGCGATGGTCGGCACGGACAAGCTCCAGCCGGGCGGCGCGGGCATGCCGCGCCCCGGCAAGGTGACGGTCCGCTTCGGCGAGCCGATGGAGTTCTCGCGCTACGAGGGCATGGACCGGGACCGGTACGTGCTGCGGGCCGTCACGGACTCGGTGATGGCGGAGGTCATGCGGCTGTCCGGGCAGGAGTACGTGGACATGTACGCCACGAAGGCGAAGGCGGCGTAGCCGCGCTTTTCGGGGTGCCCGACGTCGAGGGTGCCCCCTCCCAACTCCCTTGACCCCAGCCCTGCCAGGGGCGCGGGGAGTTGGGGCCGCGCCCCAGCAGCACCGAGTGGCTCAGTGCTCGATCCCGTCGGCCAACTTCTGGCCCCGCAGCAGGAACCACGCTGCGATCGCCGTGGCGAAGAGGACGACCGCACCCACCGCCGCCGCCGTCTGGAAGCCGGACGTGAACGCGTCCCGCGCCGCGGACAGCATCGCCTCCGCCTGGGCGGGTGGGAGGTGCACCGCCGCCTCCACCGCGCCGCCGAGCGAGTCGTGGGCCTCGGTGGCGATGTCCGGGGGGACGCCCTCCGGGGTCTCGAAGCCCCGGTAGATGCCGGTCACCACCGAGCCGAGCAGGGCGATCCCGAGGGCCGCGCCCAGTTCGTACGCCGTCTCGGAGACCGCAGACGCCGCGCCCGCCTGCTCCTTGGGGACGCTGGAGAGGATGACGTCGGCCGTCACCGTGAAGGCGAGGCCCGCGCCGAGCCCGCCCACGAACAGGGCGATGCCCAGGGACACCACCCTGGTGTCCGCGCCGAGCGCCACGCAGGCGGCGAGGGCCAGGGCGACCGCCGCGAGGCCGCCGGAGACCGCGCTGCGCACGGAGGCCCGGCGGGCGATCGTGCCGGCCGCGAGGCCCGCGCCCACCGCGCCGACCGCGGCGGGCAGTTCGATGAGCCCGGCCTCCAGCGGCGAGCGGCCCTGGACCAGTTGGAGGAACTGGGAGAGGAAGAACACAAGCCCCGACAGGCCGAGGATGGTCAGCAGGTCGGCCAGGACCGCGCCGGAGAAGCCCCGGTGGTGGAAAAGGCGGATGTCCAGGAGCGGCGAATCCAGGGTGCGCTGGCGGCGTACGAACCAGACGAGGGCCGCGATGCCGAGCACGGCCGACACCGCGATGTCCCAGCGGAACCCGTTGACCGCGGCCTCCTTCACCGCGTACACCACGGCGACCATGCCGACCAGCGAGAGCCCGACGCTGATGAGGTCCCAGGGGCCAGGATTCGGGTCGCGCGACTCGGGGAGCAGCTTGATGCCGACCAGGACCAGGACGGCCATCACCGGCAGGTTGATCAGGAAGACCGAGCCCCACCAGAAGTTCTCCAGGAGGAACCCGCCGACGACCGGGCCGACCGCGGCGCCCGCGGACGCGGCGGCGCCCCAGATGCCCACGGCGAGGCTGCGCTCCCGGGGGTCGTGGAAGATGTTGCGGATCAGGGCGAGCGTGGACGGCATCAGGGTCGCGCCCGCGACGCCGAGCAGTGCGCGGGCCAGGATCATCATCTCCGGGCTCGACGCGTAGGCGTTGAGCACGGACACCGCGCCGAACGCCACGGCGCCCAGGAGCAGCAGTTTCTTGCGGCCGATGCGGTCGCCGAGGCTGCCCATGGAGACGAGGAGTCCGGCGATGACGAACGAGTAGACGTCGCCGATCCACAGCAGCTGGGTGCCGGACGGCTTGAGGTCCTCGCTGAGGAAAGGCGTGGCGAGGCCGAGCACGGTGGCGTCGACAGCCACGAGCAGCACGGCTAGGACGAGGACCGCGAGCGCGAGCCAGCGGCCCATCCGGGCGACGGCGTGGTGCTCCCGCGGTTCGGTTGCGGTCACTTCTCCACGCTCCGCCGTACGCCGCCGAGCAGCAACTCGGCGATCATGTACTGGAAGTCCTTGGCGGCGACCCGGCCGTCCTGCACGGCCCAGGCGCCCGCGCCGATCAGCCCGTACAGGGCCTCGGTGAGCCAGGCGGGGGTCAGGTCGATGCGGAACTCGCCCTGCTCCTGGCCGCGCCGGAAGAGCACGGAGACGCGGGCGTCGATGCGAGCCCAGCCCGCGTTCATCTGCTCGCCCTCGAAGAGCTGGTTCTCGGTGACGAGGAAGGCGAGGAGGCCCGCCACGGGCTCGACCTCGGCGACCATGCGACGCAGCGCGTCCGAGGTGTCGCCCTCGTCGAGCCGGGCCGCGTCCAGGGCGCCCTCCAGCTCCCGGATGCCGAGCTCCTCCAGCGCTCTGACGAGGGCTTCCCGCCCGGCGAAGTGCCGGTGCAGGGTGGCCCGGCCGATTCCGGCGGCGCGGGCGACCTCGTCCATGGTGGCGGTGGCTTTACGGGTGAGGAGAGCGGCGGCGGTGCGGAGCACCTGGTCTCGATCCACGGTCATGAGACAACCATAGCCCGAGTGAGACACAAACGTCTCACTCGGGCTATGGAGGCGGACACCCCCGGCGGACCTACTTCTTCGCGGTCGCCCAGGCGTGCTGGACCGTCAAGTCGGCCTTGATCTCGGCGAGTTGGACGGCCACCGCCGAGGGGGCCGTGCCGCCGCGGCCGCTGCGGGAGGCGAGCGCGCCCTTGACGTTGAGGACCGTACGGACCTCGGGGGTCAGATGCTCGGAGATCTTGGCGAACTGCTCGTCGGTGAGCTGGTCGAGCTCGATGCCGTGCGCCTCGCACTCCTTGACGCACCCACCCGCGACCTCGTGCGCGACCCGGAACGGCACGCCCTGCTTGACCAGCCACTCGGCGATGTCGGTGGCGAGCGAGAAGCCGGCCGGGGCGAGCTCCTCCATCCGCTCCCGGTTGACGGTGAGCGTGGCCATCATCCCGGTGAAGGCGGGCAGCAGCACCTCCAGCTGGTCACAGGAGTCGAAGACCGGCTCCTTGTCCTCCTGGAGGTCCCGGTTGTACGCGAGCGGCAGCGCCTTCAGCGTGGCCATCAGGCCCGTGAGGTTGCCGATGAGGCGGCCGGACTTGCCCCGCGCCAGCTCGGCGATGTCCGGGTTCTTCTTCTGCGGCATGATCGACGAGCCGGTCGAGAAGGCGTCGTGCAGGGTCACGAAGGAGAACTCCTTCGTGTTCCAGATGATGATCTCCTCCGCGATCCGCGACAGGTTCACGCCGATCATCGCGGTGATGAAGGCGAACTCGGCGACGAAGTCCCGCGAGGCCGTGCCGTCGATGGAGTTGCCGACCGAGCCGTGCTCGAAGCCGAGCTCGGCAGCGACGGCCTCCGGGTCGAGCCCGAGCGAGGAGCCCGCCAACGCGCCCGATCCGTAAGGCGATACGGCCGTGCGGGTGTCCCACTGGCGCAGCCGCTCGGCGTCCCGGGACAGCGACTGGACGTGGGCGAGCATGTGGTGGGCGAAGAGGACGGGCTGGGCGTGCTGGAGGTGAGTACGGCCGGGCATGGCGACGTCCGCATGCGCCTCGGCGAGGCCGACCAGGGCGTCCTGGAGCTCGGCGATCAGGCCGCCGATGGTGCGGGCGTGATCGCGCAGGTACATCCGGAAGAGCGTGGCGATCTGGTCGTTGCGGGACCGGCCGGCGCGCAGCTTGCCGCCGAGGTCGGCGCCGAGGCGCTCCAGGAGGCCGCGCTCCAGGGCGGTGTGGCAGTCCTCGTCGGCGATGGTCCCGACGAAGGAGCCGTCGGCGACGTCGGCTTCGAGCTGGTCCAGGCCGGCGATCATCCGCTGGAGCTCGTCGGCGGTGAGCAGGCCCGCCTTGTGGAGCACGCGGGCGTGCGCACGGGAGCCCGCCAGGTCGTACGGGGCGAGCCGCCAGTCGAAGTGGACCGACGCGGACAGGTTCGCCAGCGCCTCGGCGGGACCGTCGGCGAACCGGGCGCCCCAGAGCCGGACGTCACCGTTGTTGCTGCTCACAGCTCAAGCTCCTCAGAAGGGATGGATGTGCCACCGCCTCCCCGCCGCGGAGGAACGGGGAGGCGGCCGTATAACGGGTCACGCTCACGTGAAGTCGCGCCTGACGGCGATCTCGGTGATAGGCATAACTATGCAATGCTCCGTATGTTCTGTCAATGAGCCGATGTCCGGCGCCTGGCCCCCGCCCGCGTCCCATCGCTTACCCCCGTCTGCCGCCACCGCCCGGGGCAGCGGATAATCCGGCCCATGGGAAAGACCTACGACCGCATAGACGGACGCCTCAGGACCTTCATCGAAGAGCAGCACATCTTCTTCACCGCCACCGCCCCGCTCGACGGCGAGGGGACCATCAACCTCTCCCCCAAGGGCCTGACGGGATCGTTCGCGGTGCTCGACGAGCAGACCGTGGCCTACCTCGACTTCGCCGGCTCCAACGCCGAGACCATCGCCCACCTGCGCGAGAACGGCCGGATCACGCTGATGTGGTGCGCCTTCCAGGGGCCGCCGAACATCGTGCGGGTGCACGGCAGGGGCGAGCCCGTCTTCCGCGACGACCCGCGTTTCGAGGACCTGCTCGGCCACTTCCCCGCCATCGAACCGGCCCAGCACGGCCTGCGCGCCATCGTGGTGGTCACCGCCGACCTCGTCCGCGACACCTGCGGATACGCGGTGCCGTTCATGTCGTACGACGAGGACCGCGACCTGCACGCCAGGCGGTTCGCGCGCGAGGACGACGACAGCCTGAGCGCGTACTTCGAGAAGAAGGACCACATCGCGACCAGCATCGACGGCCTGCCGGGGCTGCCGCTTCCGCTGCCCAAGCGCGTGGCCTGACCCTCGCGCGGGTCGCGCGGACGGAGCAACCCGCGCCGGTTCGGGCGGCCGGGCGCGGCGGCTGAGCATACGGTCCGGAACATGCGCATCGCTGCTCTGCTCCTGGCGTCCCTGCTCGTCCCGCTCGCCGTGCCCGCGCACCCGGGGCCGCTGCCGGAGCGGATGGCGTACACCGGTGGCGGCAGTCAGCTGATCACCGCGGAGGCACCCTCCCTCGGGGCCACCACGGGCACGCTCACCTGGTGGGACCGGCGGGCCGGGCGCTGGGTGGCGGCGGGCTCGGCGCCCGCCAGGTTCGGCGCGAAGGGCCTGGTCGAGGGCGACTCGCGCGTCCAGGGCACCGACACCACGCCGACCGGCCTGTTCACGCTGCCGTACGCCTTCGGGGTCGCGCCCGCGCCGCACGGCACCCACTATCCCTACCGGCGCGCGACGGACGGGTCCTGGTGGTGCCAGGACAACGAGTCCCGCAGGTACAACCGCTGGGTGGAGGGCCTGCCCCGGGACTGCCGGGCGAGCGAGTCGGAGCATCTGACCGCGTACGCGAGCCAGTACGCCCGGGCGCTCGTCATCGGCTTCAACTACCGGCGGCCGGTGCGCGGCCGGGGCGCCGGGATCTTCCTGCACGTCAACGGGCGCGGCGCGACGGCCGGTTGTGTGTCGGTGTCCGCCGAGGCGATGACCCGGGTGCTGATGTGGGTGCATCCGCTGCGGCGCCCGCACATCGCGATCGGCACGACGAGCGGGCCGACCGCGATCACACGCTACTGAACTCGCTTACCACAGGCGGGAGTTGGTGGCCAGAGCCCTCGGCTCCCGTCAGCGGTGGTCGTTCTGGGCGAGCCGCAGCAGATGGTCGGCCAGCGCCTGGCCGCCCGAGGGGTCGCGGCTGATCAGCATGAGCGTGTCGTCGCCCGCGATCGTGCCGAGGATGTCGTGCAGTTCTGCCTGGTCGATGGCCGAGGCGAGGAACTGGGCGGCGCCGGGCGGCGTGCGCAGGACCACCAGGTTGGCGGAGGCCTCGGCGGAGATGAGGAGTTCCGCGGACAGCCTGCGCATCCGCTCCTCCTTCGCCGACTCGCCAAGGGGCGCCTTCGGCGTGCGGAAGCCGCCCTCGCTGGGCACCGCGTAGATCAGCTCGCCGCCGGTGTTGCGGATCTTCACCGCGCCCAGCTCGTCGAGGTCGCGGGAGAGCGTCGCCTGGGTGACGCTCAGCCCGTCGTCCGCGAGGAGCTTGGCGAGCTGGCTCTGGGACCGCACCGGCTGCCGGTTGAGGATGTCCACGATCCGGCGGTGGCGGGCGGTGCGGGTCTGCGGTACGGCGGGGCCGCCCGGCTCGAAGTCCTGCGCCTCGTCGGTCATCGTCGTCTCATTCTCCGGATCGTCCGTCCCCGTTGACTGTGTCGAGAACGCCGGGCAGGGCCTGGAGGAACGCGTCCACCTCCGCGTCACCGATGATGAGCGGCGGCATGAGCCGTACGACATCGGGGGCGGGCGCGTTGACCAGGAAGCCGGCATCCTGAGCCGCCAGCTGCACCTGAGGCGCGAGGGGCTCGTTGAGCACGATACCCAGCAGCAGCCCCGCACCACGGACACGGGCGACCAACGGGTGCCCCAGCGCCTCGATTCCGTCGCGCAGCTTCTCGCCGGTCCGCTTGACCTGGTCGAGCGCTCCGTCGGCGGACAGCGTGTCGATGACGGCGAGTCCGGCGGCGCAGGCGATGGGGTTCCCGCCGAAGGTGGTGCCGTGCATGCCGGGCTTGAGCAGCTCGGCCGCGGCGCCGAAGGCGACCGTCGCGCCGATCGGGAGACCGCCGCCGAGGCCCTTGGCCAGCGTCACGATGTCCGGGTCGACGCCCTCGTGCCGCTGGTGCTCGAACCAGGTGCCGGTCCGCCCGATGCCGGTCTGCACCTCGTCCAGGACGAGCAGCGTTCCGGTGGCGCGGGTGATCTCCCGGGCGGCCTTGAGGTAACCGGCCGGCGGGACGACCACGCCGATCTCGCCCTGGATGGGTTCGATGATGACGAAGGCGGTCTCTTCGGTGACGGCCGCCCGCAGCGCCTCGACGTCGCCGAACGGTACGTGCGTGACATCGCCGGGCAGCGGCAGGAACGGCGTCCGCTTGCCCTCCTGGCCGGTGAGGGCGAGCGCGCCCATCGTGCGGCCGTGGAAGCCACCGTCGGTGGCGACCATGTGGGTGCGCCCGGTGAGCCTGCCGATCTTGAAAGCCGCCTCGTTGGCCTCGGCGCCGGAGTTGCAGAAGTAAACGCGTCCGGGCCGGTCGAAGAGCTGGAGGAGGCGTTCGGCGAGCGCCACCGGCGGCTCCGCGACGAACAGGTTCGAGACGTGGCCGAGCGAGCCGATCTGCTGGGTCACGGCCTGCACGACGGCCGGGTGGGCGTGGCCGAGAGCGTTGACCGCGATGCCGCCCACGAAGTCGGCGTACGCGGTGCCGTCCGCGTCCCAGACCGTCGCGCCCGCGCCGCGTACGAGCGAGAGCTTCGGGGTGCCGTAGTTGTCCGTCATGACGTGCCGCCACCGCTGTGCGAGCTCCTGGTTGGTCACCGCGCTCCCCCTCGTCCGTCCGTCACGTGTGGTCCGTCGGGCACGACCATCGTGCCGATGCCCTCGTCGGTGAAGATCTCAAGCAGGATCGAGTGCTGGACCCGTCCGTCGATCACGCGCGCGGTGTTGACCCCGTTGCGCACCGCGAACAGACAGCCCTCCATCTTGGGGACCATGCCGCTGGAGAGCTCGGGAAGCAGCTTCTCCAGCTGACTGGCAGTCAGTTTGCTGATGACGTCGTCGCTGTTGGGCCAGTCCTCGTAGAGGCCTTCGACGTCGGTCAGGACCATCAGGGTCTCGGCGCCCAGCGCCGCAGCGAGTGCCGCAGCCGCCGTATCAGCATTGACGTTGTAGACATGTCCGTCGTCCTGGGAGCGGGCGATCGAGGAGATGACCGGGATCCGGCCGTCGTCCAGGAGCGCCTGGATGGCGCCCGGGTCGATCGCGGTGATCTGGCCGACCCGGCCGATGTCGACCAGCTCGCCGTCGATCTCGGGGCGGTGCTGGGTGGCGGTGATGGTGTGGGCATCCTCGCCGGTCATGCCGACGGCGAGCGGCCCGTGCTGGTTGAGCAGCCCGACGAGCTCGCGCTGCACCTGCCCGGCGAGCACCATCCGGACCACGTCCATGGCCTCGGGCGTGGTGACCCTGAGGCCTGCCTTGAACTCGCTGACCAGGCCCTGCTTGTCGAGCTGGGCGCTGATCTGCGGTCCGCCGCCGTGCACGACGACGGGCTTGAGGCCGGACTGCCGCAGGAACACGACGTCCTGGGCGAAGGCGGCCTTCAGCTCCTCGTCGACCATGGCGTTGCCGCCGAACTTGATGACGACGGTCTTGCCGTGGTGCCGGGTCAGCCAGGGCAGCGCCTCGATGAGGGTCTGCGCCTTGGGCAGTGCGGTGTGTTTACGGGTACTCATGGGCGCAGCCCATTCCTTGGAAGGGTGGTGGTGGGAGACGGGTGGGCGCTCATGAGCTGTACGCGCTGTTCTCGTGGACGTAGTCGGCGGTGAGGTCGTTGGCCCAGATGACGACGGGCTCGCTGCTGCCGGCCGCGAGGTCGGCGGTGATCTGCACCTCCCGGTAGCGCATGTCGACGAGGTCGCGGTCCTCGCCGACCGAGCCGTTCTTGCAGACCCAGACGCCGTTGATGGCGACGTTCAGCCGGTCGGGATCGAAGGCCGCCTTCGTCGTGCCGATGGCGGAGAGCACCCGGCCCCAGTTGGGGTCCTCGCCGTGGATCGCGCACTTGAGCAGGTTGTTCCGCGCGATGGACCGCCCGACCTCAACGGCGTCGTCCTCGCTCGCGGCGTTGATGACCTCGATGCGGATGTCCTTCGACGCGCCCTCGGCGTCCCCGATGAGCTGCCGCGCGAGATCGTCGCAGACGGCCCGCACGGCCTCGGCGAACTCCCCGTATTCCGGGACGAGTTCACAAGCGCCGGAGGCGAGGAGCAGCACGGTGTCGTTGGTGGACATGCAGCCGTCGGAGTCGACCCGGTCGAAGGTCTGGCGCGTGGCGTCGCGCAGCGCCTTGTCGAGCGTGGCGGCGTCGAGGTCGGCGTCGGTGGTGAGCACGACCAGCATGGTGGCGAGCCCGGGGGCGAGCATGCCCGCACCCTTGGCCATGCCGCCGACGGTCCAGCCGTCCTTGGTGACCACGCTGGTCTTGTGCACGGTGTCGGTGGTCTTGATGGCGATGGCGGCCTTCTCACCGCCGTGCGGGGAGAGTTCGGCCGCCGCCTGCTCGATGCCGGGCAGGAGCTTGTCCATCGGGAGCAGCACGCCGATGAGCCCGGTGGACGCGACGGCGACCTCGCCCGCACTGTGTCCTTCGAGCACCTCGGCGACCTTCTCGGCCGTGGCGTGGGTGTCCTGGAAGCCCTTGGGGCCCGTACAGGCGTTGGCGCCACCGGAGTTGAGGACGACGGCGCTCACCTCGCCGCCCTTGAGGACCTGCTCGGACCACAGGACCGGGGCGGCCTTGACGCGGTTGGAGGTGAAGACGCCCGCGGCCGCGCGGCGGGGCCCGGTGTTGACCACGAGGGCCAGGTCCGGGTTGCCGTTCTGCTTGATCCCGGCGGCGATGCCCGCCGCCGTGAATCCCTGCGCTGCGGTCACGCTCACGGCGCAACTCCAATCGTGGAAAGGCCGGTGGACTCGTCGAGTCCGAGGGCGATGTTCATGCTCTGCACCGCGCCGCCGGCGGTGCCCTTCGCGAGGTTGTCGATGGCGCTGACGGCGATGACGCGCCCCGCGCTCTCGTCGTGGGCCACCTGCACCTGAACGGAGTTGGACCCGTACACCGAAGCGGTGGCCGGCCACTGCCCGGCGGGGAGCAGGTGCACGAACGGCTCGTGGGCGAAGGCCTTCTCGTACGCGGCCCGTACGCTCTCGGCGGTGACGCCGTCCTTCGCCTTCGCGGAACAGGTGGCGAGGATGCCGCGGGACATCGGCGCGAGGGTGGGCGTGAAGGACACGGTGACGTCCTCGCCCGCCACGGCGCTGAGGTTCTGGATCATCTCGGGGGTGTGCCGGTGCCCGCCGCCCACGCCGTACGGGGACATCGAGCCCATGACCTCGCTGCCGAGCAGGTGCGGCTTGAGCGCCTTGCCCGCGCCGGAGGTGCCGGTGGCGGCGACGATCACGGCGTCGCTCTCCACGAGCCCGCCCTGGTACGCCGGGAACAGCGCGAGGGAGACGGCCGTCGGGTAGCAGCCCGGCACGGCGATCCGCCGCGTCGACCCCAACGCGTCCCGTGCGCCCGGCAGTTCGGGCAGCCCGTACGGCCAGCACCCGGCGTGCGCCGAACCGTAGAACTTCTCCCAGTCGGCGGCGTCCCGGAGCCGGAAGTCGGCCCCCATGTCGACGACGAGGACGTCCGGCCCCAGCTGCTCGGCCACCGCCGCCGACTGGCCGTGCGGCAGCGCCAGAAAGACGACGTCGTGCCCGGCGAGCACCTCGGCGGTGGTCGGCTCAAGCGTGCGCCCGGCCAGCGGAACGAGGTGCGGCTGAAGCGAACCGAGCAGCTGCCCGGCGTTGGAGTTCGCGGTCAGCGCCCCGATCTCGACCCCGGGGTGCCCGAGCAGCAGGCGCAGGAGCTCCCCGCCCGCATACCCACTGGCCCCTGCCACTGCCGCACGTACCGCCGCCATCGTTCCTCCTCGGTGATGGCATGACTATACGCAGCAATGCAGTTTTATGCAAAGACTCTCCAGCGACGAGCCTACGGATCTCGTTGCCGAGTGCATAGGGTCACCGGCATGGCACTGCGACCTGTTCAGGTGAACATCAAGGCTCTCGATGACTCGGCGGTCGGCCGATTCTGGGCACAAGCGCTCGGCTGGGGTGTTTCCAGCGAGGCCCCCGGCGTGACCAACGTCGAACCCACCGGCGGCTTCGTCTGGCCGGACCCGGTCGCCGTCTGCATCGACGTCGTGACCGTCCCGGAGCCCAAGACGGCGACGAAGAACCGTGTCCACCTCGATCTGGCCACCACGTCCGCGGCCCATCAGACGGAGCTGGTCACGCGCCTGAAGGCGCTGGGTGCGACGCCCGCCGACGTGGGCCAGGGCGACGTACCGTGGACGGTCCTCGCCGACCCGGAGGGCAACGAATTCTGCGTGCTTGAGCCCCGGGAGATCTACCGGGACACCGGGCCGATCGCCGCGGTGGTGGTCGACTGCGCGGATCCGCGGGCCATGGCCCGGTTCTGGGACGAGGCGATCGACTGGACCCTGCACAAGGTGACCGACGAACAAGCGGCGCTGCGCTCCGCCAAGGGTGTCGGCCCGTATCTGGAGTTCCTCCGCACCTCCGACGTGCACACCGCGGCGGACCGCGTCCATCTCGACCTGCTGCCGTACCCCGGCGACGATCAGGAGGCGGAGGTGGCCCGGCTGCGGGCGCTCGGCGCCACCGACCTCGACCTCGGCCAGGGCGACGTCTCCTGGAAGTGCATGTCGACGCCGGAGGGGCACGAGTTCTGCGTCCTGCGCCCGGCCAAGGCGTAGCCCCGAGGACACCCGGGGCTCGCGTATCGGTGGAATGACCGATGTGCGGCGGGTGGCGGCGCGGCCATAGTCCACGGAGATCGTTCGCGGGTCGCCATGGGGGCGCCCGGTTCTGGAAGGGATCCTCTGTGGACGCGTATGCGGATCTGGTGTTCGTCGGCGGGCAAGTGGTCACGGTCGACGCGGAGTTCTCCGTCGCCTCGGCGCTGGCGGTGACCGGCGGGGTCATCACGGCCGTCGGCGGGCGGGACGACGTCACGCCGCTCGTCGGGCCCGGCACCCGCGTCGTCGACCTGCGAGGGGCGACGCTGCTGCCCGGGATCAACGATTCCCATCTGCACGGATGCGCCTTCGGCATGGCTACGCCGCCGCTCTCCCTCGACGTCGGCCACCCCGCCGTTTCGTCGCTGGCCGACGTGGCCGCTGCGGTGGCGGACGCCGTCCGGCGGGCGCCCGACGGGCAGTGGATCACCGGGCACGGCTGGGACCCCGGCTACCTCGACGAGTGCGTGTCCGATCCGTCGCGGCTGCCCTCGCGGCGCGACCTCGACGCGGTGAGCGCGGACCACCCCGTCGTCCTGTACTCCTTCTCCGGGCACGCCACTTGGGTCAACTCCAAGGCGCTCCGGCTCATGGGGATCGACCGGCACACCGTCGCGCCGCCCGGCGGATCCATCGTCGCGGACGCGGCCGGAGAGCCGACCGGGCTCCTCCACGAAGGCGCCCAGGCCCTCGTCCAGAACGCGCTGCCGCCGCTCAGCCGGCAGGAGCGGACCGACGCGGCCAGGTCGGCGCTGACCACGCTCGCCCGCCTCGGCGTGACCAGCTACACCGAGCCCGGCCTCGGCCCCGGCGGCGACGGGATCATGCGGGGCGCCCTCGGCGCGGAGACCCTCGACGTCTACCGCCGCCTGCTCGCGGACGGCGAACTGACCGCCCGCGTGGGCGTGTTGCTCCTGCCCACCGGAATGGCGAGCACCGCCGAAGAGTTCGCCCGTACGCTCACCGGGCTCGGCGCGTGCGGCGACGCCGATCCGCGCCGCCTCGCGATCCACGGGGTCAAGATCTTCGCCGACGGGATCGTCCCCAACAAGACCGCGTGGATGCACGAGCCGTACGTCGGCGGCGGCTGCGGCTCGCTGTGCGTCGGCGGCGGGAACGACGCGGAGCGGATCACCGAGATCGAGGCCATGATCCGGCACGCGCACGCCGCCGGGCACCAGCTGGGCGTCCACGTCACGGGCGACCGGGCCTGCGACACCGTCGCGGACGCCTTCGCCGCGGCCCTGGCCGAACACCCGCGGCCCGACGCCCGCCACTACGTCATCCACGGCGACTTCCTCACCGCGCACAGCATGAAGGTGCTGGCCGCGCACGGCTTCGGCGTCAACATGAACCCCACCATCAAGTGGACCGTCGCCGACATGGAGGAGGAGTTCGTCGGGGCCGGACGAGCCGCGTACGCCTGGCCCTACCGCGATGCCATCGACGCGGGCGTACGGGTCGCGAGCGGGTCGGACGCCCCCGTCACGCACCCGGACTGGCGCCAGGGCGTCGCCACCATGGTGCTGCGCGAGTCGAAGGCCGGCCGCCGGGTCAGCGGCCCCGAGCAGCGCATCGGCCTGGCCGAGGCGCTCCGTACGTACACGATCGAGGCGGCCTGGCAGGACTTCGCCGACGACTGGAAGGGCTCGCTTGAGCCGGGCAAGGTCGCCGACCTCTGTGTGCTCGACGGGGACCTGCTCGCCGCCGACCCGCACGACATCCCGTCGATGCCCGTCGTGCTCACCGTCATGGACGGCCGAGTCGTGCATGACACACTGCGCGATTGACGCATTCCGGTCTCATGATCATCCTTGGCGGATGACAGCGCACCGGAGCACGGCGGACATCCTGGACGCGGCCGTCCACGTCAGGGAGGCCGCACGGAACGCCACGAGCGGCGCGGCCGGCGTCGACACGGTCCTGGCGGCGCTGTCGCAGGTCCTTGAGTACGACCACGCCTCCCTGACCCGGTGGGATCCGCTGCGCCGGCGCCACACCACCCTGGCGGGGAGCTACCCAAAGGACGCCACGGCCTACATCGAGACCCGCCTCCATCACGACCCGGTGTTCCCCGTGCTCCGCACCCCGGCCCAGGGCGGTCTCTGGCTCGGGGACGTGCCCCCGCGGCTCCTGGCGGCATCGCCGGGTTTCCAGGACGTCCTGTCCCCCCTGGGCATCGAGGACGGCGTGGCCCAGTGCCTGTTCGGCGCGGACGGCCGGTACGTCGGCATGCTGAACGTCAGCACCCGCCGCCCCCGGCGCACCCCCGATCCGGCCCGCGCGGTGGTCACCCTGCTCACGGAGTCCCTCGCGGCGGCGGTCGCCGTCCGCGAGGAGCCGGGGCCGCCCGGCGGGCTCTCACCCAGGGAACTCCAGGTGCTGGCCGAACTGACCACCGGCCGCACCAACCGGGAGATAGCCGAGCGCCTGTACGTCACACCGCGCACGGTGGGCACCCACATCGAACACATCCTGGCCAAGCTCGACCTCCCCAACCGCGCGGCGGCCGCGGCGCGGGCGGTGGCGTGGGGGATCGAACCGAGCGGCTGACGCGGGCCAGGAACGGAGACGGGGGCGGGGACGACGCGAGCGCTAGGATCCCGGCCATGGCCCTGACCATGAAGGACGTCGACCTGTTCGAGGCCTCCAGGCCGCGCCTGGAAGCCATCGCCTACCGGCTGCTCGGCTCCGCGAGTGAGGCCGAGGACGCCGTGCAGGAGACGTTTCTGCGGTGGCAGGCCGGTGACGTCGAGCGCATCGAGGTGCCCGAGGCCTGGCTGACGAAGGTCCTCACCAATCTGTGTCTCAACCAGCTCACCTCGGCCCGCGCGCGGCGCGAGACCTATGTGGGGCAGTGGCTTCCCGAGCCGTTGCTCGAAGGGGACCCGATGCTCGGGCCCGCCGACACCGCCGAGCAGCGCGAGTCGGTCTCGTACGCGGTCCTCGCCCTACTTGAGCGCCTCTCCCCCAATGAGCGGGCGGTGTACGTGCTGCGGGAGGCGTTCGCGTACTCGCACCGGGAGATCGCCGCGATCCTCGACATCAGCGAGGCCGGCTGCCAGCAGATCTTCCACCGGGCCAAGAAGCACATCGCCGAGGGCAAGGCCCGTACCGAGATCGACGAGGCCGCCGCACGGCGGATCGTGGACGAGTTCCTCGCGGCCGCCACCAGCGGCCGGACCGAGCCGCTCGTACGGCTGCTCACCCAGGACGCCATCTCGGTCGGCGACGGCGGCGGGAAGGTACCGGCCCGCGCGAAGGCGTTCGAGGGGGCTCTCGCGGTCGCGACGTTCCTGCGGGGCCTGTTCAAGCCCGGCAAGGCCAAGCGTGCCCTGATCGGCGGCTCGGCCGAGGTCTACGCCGCGACGGCCAACCAAGGCCCCGCCGTCGTGGCGGTCGTCGACGGCCGGGTCGTCGGCGTCATGTGCCTGGAGGTCACCGCCGAGGGCATCGCCGCCGTCCGCAACCAGGTCAACCCCGACAAGCTCGAACGCGCCACCGAGCGGTGGGCGGCAGCCCAGCACGGGGAGCCGCTGTTCAACGCCTTCTGACGCGAATGTGACCTGGTTCACATCGCGTTCCTGTCAGGAAAAGGCGGGCTGCCCGGTTCAAGGGGCGAAACCGCGCGAGCCAGGAGCAGGGATATGCAGCACCGCATCATCGTCCTCGGAGCCGGATACAGCGGAGCCATCGCGGCCGGGCGGCTCGCCAAGCGGCTGCGGCGCGAAGACGTCGCCATCACCCTCGTCAACGCCGAGCCCGACTTCGTCGAGCGCGTCCGGCTGCACCAGCTCGCGGTCGGCCAGGACCTCAGGCCCCGGCCCTTCGCCGCAATGTTCGCGGGCACCGGCGTCGAGCTGAAGCTCGCCCGGGTCACCGCGGTCGATGTCGACCGCAGGACCGTCGCCGTCGCCGTCACCGGCGGCGACGGCGACGGCGACGGCGCCGAGGAGCTGGCGTACGACACCCTCGTGTACGCCCTCGGCAGCGGCTGGAGCGACCAGGGCGTCCCCGGCAGCGCCGAGCACGCCCACCAGATCGCGAGCAGGACCGGAGCGCTGCGGCTGCGCGAGCGCCTGGCCCGGCTGGACGCCGGGCAGTCCGTGGTCGTGGTCGGCGGCGGCCTCACAGGACTGGAGGCCGCGGCCGAGATCGCCGAGGCCCGCCCGGACCTCGATGTCGCCCTCGCCGCCCGCGGCGGCCTCGGCGACTGGCTCTCGCCCAAGGGCCGTCGGCACCTGCGGGACGTCTTCGGCAGGCTCGGCATCACCGCGTACGAGAACGTCGACGTCACCGGTGTCGAGGACGGCCAGGTCGCCACCGCCGACGGCACGTTCATCCCGGCCGCGGTCACCGTGTGGACCACCGGCTTCGCCGTCCACCCGATCGCGCGAACCACCGCCCTGGAGGTCACGGACACCGGCCGGATCGTGGTCGACGAGACCATGCGGTCACTCTCGCACCCGGACGTGTACGCCATCGGCGACGCGGCCATGGCGATGGGGCCCGGCGACAAGCCGCTGCGGATGTCGTGCGCCTCGGGCACCCCCATGGCGTGGCAGGCCGCCGACGCCATCGCGGCGCGCCTGACCGGCGGAAAGCTCCCGAACGTGCCGCTGCGCTACTTCAACCAGTGCATCTCGCTGGGCCGCAAGGAGGGCCTGATCCAGTACGTCACCGCCGACGACCGCGCCGTACGGGCCGCTCTGACGGGGCGGGTCGCCGCGCTCTACAAGGAGCTGGTCTGCAAGGGCGCTGCCTGGGGCGTCGCCAACCCGCTGCTCGGGATGCCGGCCCGGCGCCGCCGCGTCGTCGTGCGCGAGCCGGTCGGGGCGGACCGGGCGGTCAAGGCGCCGGCCTGACCGGCAGGTCCCCGTCCTGGCCGACCCGCTCCGTCAGGAACGCCTCCCAGGTGCGGCTGCCCACCGTCGCCCGGTCCAGGGACAGGTTCTCGCCCGCCCGGTACGCGCGGCCCGTCTTTCCCGGGAGGCGGACCGGCAGCATCGGGCGGCGGCTGCCGCGTGCCGCCAGGTAGCCGCGCGCGAGGTCGGCCATCGCGTACACCTTCGGTCCTGTCAGGTCGGGCACCGGTCCGGCCGGGTCGCCCAGCGTCAACTCCACCAGTCTGCTTGCCACTTCGCGCGAGTCGACCGGCTGGAAGCGGAGGCCGCCCGGGCAGGGCACCACCGGAAGCTTCGCCATCTTCGACACGACGGTCAGGGTGAGGTCGTGGAACTGGGCGGCGCGCAGCGTGGTGTACGGGATGCCCGATTCGGCGATGGCCCGCTCGGCGCCGAGCTTGGACCTGAAGTAGGCCAGCGGCATCGTGTCCGTGCCGATGACGGAGATGTAGACCAGGTACCGCACCCCGGCCCGCTTGGCCGCGCGCACGAGGTTGCGGGTCGCCTCGTCGTCGCCCTTGGCGCCGCCCGCGAGGTGCAGGACCGTCTCGGCCCCGTCGAGCGCCGCGCCGATGCCCTCGTCCTTGAGCAGGTCGGCGGTCACGTACTCGATGCCGGCCGCGGACGGGCGCTCCTGTCGGGTGAGGACCCGCACGTCGCGGCCCGCCGCGCGCAGCAGAGGGAGGACGTGGCCGCCCAGCGTGCCCGTGCCGCCGGTGACGAGGATGGGGGACGTCGATGTCATGGCTGCTCCAGCTTGTCCGGTGCGGGAGCCCGGCCCCCGCCGCGTTCCGCCCGGTCGGGTGGATCTGCTGCTCTGACACCGCGTGCCGGGTGAATGTGACCCGGGCGGCGGCCACCTTCCCGGGCGGGCGGACTTCCGGCGGGACGGGCCCCTCACCGGCAGCCACTCGCCGCGCACGGCTCAAGGCCACCCCTCACCCGGCTCCGGTTCCGCCAACCTCCGCTCCAGGAACGCCCGTTCCGCCGCGTTGCCCGTGCGGTCGAGCGCCTTCTCGTACGCCTTCGCCGCCTCCTCGCCGCGGCCCAGGCGGCGCAGCAGGTCCGCGCGGGTGGCGTGGAAGAGGTGGTAGGAGTCCAGGGCGAGGGCGTCGACCAGCGCTAGGGCTTCGGCGGGGCCCTCCGTCTCGGCCACCGCGACGGCCCTGTTGAGGGCCACCACGGGTGTCGGGGCGAGGGCGAGCAGTTGGTCGTACAGCCGCCGGATCTGGTGCCAGTCCGTCGCCCGGGGTGTCGGAGCGTCGCTGTGTACGGCGTTGATCGCGGCCAGGATCTGGTAGGGGCCCGGCTGGTTGCGGCGCAGGCACCGGCGCACCAACTCCTGACCCTTCGCGACAAGTTGATGGTCCCAGCGGGTGCGGTCCTGGTCGGCGAGGAGGACGAGTTCGCCGTTCGGGCCGGACCTGGCGGCCCGGCGGGACTCGGTGAGCAGCATCAGCGCGAGCAGCCCGAGGGCCTCCGGCTCGTCGGGCATGAGCTCAACGAGCAGCCGGCCCAGGCGCACGGCCTCCGCGCACAGGTCGTCCCGTACGAGCCGCTCGCCCGAGCTCGCCGCGTACCCCTCGTTGAAGATCAGGTAGACGACGGCCAGCACCGCCGCGAGCCGGTCCGGGAGGTCCGCCTCGTGCGGGATCCGATACGGGATGCGGGCGTCGCGGATCTTGCCCTTGGCCCGCACCAGGCGCTGGGCCATCGTCGGTTCGGGCACCAGGAAGGCGCGGGCGATCTCCGCCGTACTGAGCCCGCCCAACAGCCGCAGTGTCAAGGCGACTTGGGCGGCGGGGGCGAGCGAGGGGTGACAGCACGTGAAGATCAGGCGGAGCCGGTCGTCGCGCACGGGGCCCTCCTCGGCGGGTTCGTCGGCGGCGTACGACTCGGCCCGCCGCACGGCCTCGGCCTGCCGGTCCGCGCGGGTCGCCTCCCGGCGCAGGCGGTCCACGGCGCGGTTGCGGGCGGTGGTGATGATCCAGCCGGCCGGGCTCGGCGGCAGCCCGTCCTTCGGCCACCGGGCCACCGCCGTCGCGAACGCGTCCTGCACCGCCTCCTCGGCGAGGTCGATGTCTCCGAGGGCCCGGACCAGCACGGCCACCGCGCGGCCGTACTCCGCCCGGAAGATCCGCTCGATCGCGGCGTCCCCCGGACCGCCGGACTCGGCACCCATCACTCTTGGGGCTGCCCGTGGAACGGCCGCACCTCGATGGGCAGCGTCGTGGCGTGCAGCGCCTTCCGGCCCCATTCCAGGGCCGCGTCGAGGTCGGGCGCCTTCACGATGCACAGCCCGCCGAGGTACTCCTTGCTCTCGATGTACGGCCCGTCGGTGGTGAGCACGTCGCTGCCCTTCGCGCGGAGCACCGTGGCGGTGCCGGGAGCGGCGAGGCCTCCGGCGAAGACCCAGGCACCGGCGTCCTTCAGCTCCTGGTGGAAGGTGTCGAGGTTGGCCGTGATCCGCGCCATCTCGTCCACCGTGGGCGGCGTCCCCTCGGCCGGCTGGACCACGCTGAGCAGGTAGTACCGCACGTTCGTCATCACGTTCTCCTCGGACGGTGGCGCCCCCGGCGGGGCGGCCTTCATCATCTATACGAACGGGGACCGGCCGGATCGACACGGAACACGGACGCGCGGCGATGTTTTTCCGGGAACCCGATCCGCGGGCCGGTCACCGGTCGTCTCCCGGCGTGCGCACGGCCTGCCGGACAGCGCGGGAACGATCCCGGCCGTCCGCCCGGCGGATGCCGTACGGTTCCGGTTCCGGGCAACCGAGCTGGGAGGACACCCCGTGGGTGAGAACAAGCGGCTGATGCTGGCCGGCGAGTGGTACATCCCCGACGATCCCGAACTCCGCGCCGACACCGAGCGCCGCGTCGAGTTGTGCGCCGCCTACAACGCGGCCGCCACGGCCCCGTCCGCCGACCGGCACAAGATCCTCACCGAGCTGCTGGGTTCGGTCGGCGGGTCCGTGCGCATCAGGGCGCCGTTCCAGTGCGACTTCGGCTACAACATCAGCATCGGCGCCGGTACGTTCGTGAACTTCGGCGCCGTCTTCCTCGACACCGGCCGGATCACCGTCGGTGCCGATGTGCAGATCGGCCCGAACGTCCAACTCCTCACCCCCACCCATGAGTTGGATGCCGAGCGGCGGCGGGCCGGCTGGGAGAAGGCGCTGCCCGTGACCGTCGGGGACAATGTGTGGCTGGGCGGCGGCGTGATCGTGTGCCCCGGGGTGACGATCGGCGCGAACACGGTGGTGGGCGCGGGCGCCGTCGTCACCAAGGACCTGCCGGCGAACGTGCTCGCGGTCGGCAACCCGGCCCGGGTCGTGCGCGAGCTGGCCTGACCGGACCCGGGCTGAGCCGAACTCGGCGTCAGGCGGCCGCCGGGCCGCTCCAGGCCCCGGCCTCCAGACACAGGTGCCAGCGCCGGGCCGCCCCGGTCAGGGTGACCGTGGACAGCGGGCGGACCTCGACGTTCCAGTACGCGGCGGGCGGCGCCTTCAGGGCGTACACCAACGCGGCCCGGACGACGGCGGGTTCGGCGACCGCCAGGATGGAGCTGCCGTCGTCCGCGGGCCGCGTGTCCAGCCAGCCCCCTATCCGGGTGATGAAGGCGAGCAGCGACTCGCCGCCGTGCGGGGCCGCCCACGGGTCGGCGAGCCAGGCGTCGACGGCGGCCGGCTCGCGGGCCGTGACCTCGGCGAGCGTGCGGCCGCGCCAGCGCCCCATGTCGCAGTCCCGCAGGGCGGGCTGGGCCATCGGCGCGTAGCCGAGCGCGGTGCCGGTCGCCCGGCTGCGCGGGGACGGCGAGCAGTAGCGCAGCTCGGCCGCGCCGAGCGGCACGAGAGCGCGTGCGGCCAGCTCCACCTCGTGCCAGCCGGCCCCGTCCAGCGGCCGGTCGTCGTCGAAACGCTCGTCGAGGAGCGCGGAGCTGCGTGCGGCGGCGACCAGCGTGACCCGGTTCATGGCCGCGATCGTGAGGCCAGAAGGGCGGCGGGTCAAGAGGCGATGAGGGGCTATTGCAGGCCGAGCGCCATCCACTTGCCCGGGGTTTCCAGAGTGCGGAAACCGATCTTCTCGTAGACCCCGTGAGCGTCGTCCGTGGCCAGCAGGATGCGGCGCAGGCCGTGCGGCTCCAGGTGGTCCCGCACGGCGGCCACCAGCGCCGTGCCGAGCCCCTTGCCGCGCGCGGCCGGATCGACGTACACGTCGCAGAGCCAGGCGAAGGTGGCGCGGTCGGTGACGACCCGCGCATAGGCGACCTGCTCGCCCGAACTCCCGTCGTACGCCCCGAAGTTGAGGGATCCGGCGATGGCGGCGTCCTGCTTCTCACGGCTGCGGCCGAGGGCCCAGTACGCGTCCGTCGAGAGCCAGTGGTGGACGCGGGCGGCATCGATGCGCGCCGGGTCGCTGGAGATCGCGTACTCGCGGAAGATCACGTCACTCATGCGGGGAGCCTCGCAGGCGGCGGGCCGATTGTCAGTGGCGGATGCCACGCTGGTTGCCGTGACAGAGATACGAGGGACCCACGAGGGATCAGAGCGCTGACCGCCCGCTAGCCCAGCACGTCGTCCAGGGCCGTGCGCAGCCGCCGTACCGCCTCGGTGATCTCCGAGCGGCCCGTCACGCCCGCGAAGCCGAGGCGGATGTGGCCTGCCGGGGGTTCGGCGCTGAAGTAGGGGCGGCCGGGGGCGACGGCGACGCCCGCGCGCAGGGCGGCGGACAGGACGGCGGTCTCGGGGGCGCCGTCGGGCAGGCGGAGCCAGAGGTGGTAACCGCCGGACGGTACGTGGGGCAGGGCGAGTTCGGGGAGGTGGTGCAGGACGGCGGCGGCCAGGGTTTCCCGGCGTGCGGTCAACTCGGCCGATACGGCGCGCAGATGGCGGCTCCAGGCCGGGGAGCCGACGAGTTCGAGGGCGGTCTCCTGGAGGGGGCGCGGCACGAAGAAGGAGTCGACGACCTGGATGGCGCGCAGGCGTTCCCGTACGGGCCCGCGGGCGGCGAGCGCACCGACCCGCAGGCTCGGCGAGGTCGCCTTGGTGAGCGAGGAGACATGGACGACGACGCCGTCGGGGTCGTCGGCGGCGAGCGGGGCGGGCAGCGGGCCCGCGTCCTGGTGGGCGAGCCGGCGGGCGAAGTCGTCCTCGACGACGAACGCGCCGAAGGAGTGGGCGATGCGGACCGCTTCGCGGCCGCGGTCCGGGGAGAGGAGGGCGCCGGTCGGGTTCTGGAAGAGGGGCTGGCAGATGAGGACGCGGGCGCCGGTGGCGGCGAAGGCGCTGGAGAGGAGTTCGGGGCGGATGCCGTCCGGGTCGACGGGGACCGGGACGGGGCGCAGGCCACAGGCGCGGGCGATGGCCAGCAGGCCGGGATAGGTGGGTGACTCGACGAGGACGGGTGCGCCGGGTGCGGCGAGCGCGCGCAGGGTGGTGGTCAGGGCGGTCTGGCCGCCCGCGGTGACCAGGACGTCGGCGGCGGTGACGGTGCCGCCGATCTCCCGGGCGAACCATTCGCGCAGCTCGGTGAGCCCGTCGACGGGCGGGCGGCTCCAGACGCCGGGGCGGCGGCCGGCCCGGGCGAGGGCGGCGGCCATGGCCCGCTCGGGCCGAAGACCGGGGTCGAGGTAGCCGCCGCTGAGGTCGATGACGCCGGTCGGCGGGACGGTGAGGGTGGCCAGGACGCCGGTGGCGTCGACCGCGCGCGGGGCCGGTTCGGTGGCGCCGTCGGCGCTGAGCGCGACCTCCTGCCAGGAGGTGTCGCCGGTGCGGGCGGTGACCGTGCGCGGCTCGGCGCGGTAGGCGCCCGCGCCGGGGCGGGTGACGACCAGGCCCTCGGCGACAAGCTGGGCGAGCGCGCGGGAGACCGTGACCGGGGAGACCCGGTAGCGCTCGACCAGCGCCCGGCTCGACGGCAGCTTTCCACCCACGGAGTAGCGGTTCAGCTCATTACGAAGGGAGTTCGCCAGATCGGCCACACTGCTACGCTCATGCATGACAGTACAGGATAGCGCTACTCACTCGACGACGATAGCGGTCGGCGCGGACGGCAGCTCCGGATCCGGCTCCGTCCTGCCGGACGGCGATTCCGGTCCGGACAGCGGTTCCGTTTACGTCTCCGACTCCGTCCTGCCGCGCGGCGCGATGCTCGCCGCGCTCGGCGTGGTCTCCTTCTCGCTCACCTTCCCCGGCACCGCCTGGGGCCTGGAAAGCTTCGGGCCCTGGACGCTCGTGTCGCTGCGCATCGCGCTGTCCGCGCTGATCGCGGGTGCGCTGCTGCTCGGGCAGCGGGTGCCGTTCCCCGACCGGGCGCACTGGCCGGGCCTCGCGGTGGTCGCGGGCGGCTCGCTGATCGGGTTCCCGCTGCTCACCACGATCGCCCTGCAGACCTCGACGACCTCGCACGCCGCCGTGGTGATCGGGCTGCTGCCGCTGGCCACGGCAGCCCTCGGCGCGGTGCGCACCGGGCGGCGGCCCTCGCGCGCGTTCTGGGCGGCCGCGCTGGCCGGGGCCGCGGTGGTGGCCGCGTTCACCGTGCAGCAGAGCGGCGGGGCGCTGTCCGCCGGGGACGTGTACCTGTTCGCGGCGCTGCTCGTCTGCGCGGCCGCGTACGTCGAGGGCGGACGGCTCGCCTCGGTCATGCCGGGCTGGCACGTGGTCGGCTGGGCGCTGGTGTTGTGTCTCCCGTTCGCCCTGGTGGGGGCGGCGGTGGCGCTGTCGTACGAGCCCTGGCGGCTCACCGCGCACGGCGTGGCCGGGCTGCTGTGGCTGGCCGCGGGATCCAACTTCTTCGGGCTCTACGTCTGGTACCGGGGCCTGGCCGCGATCGGCGTGCCCAAGGCCAGCCAGCTCCAGTTGGCCCAGCCCCTGCTCACCCTCGTGTGGTCGGTGCTGCTACTCGGCGAGCACCTGTCCCCGGCGGCTCCGCTGGCCGCGGTGGGGGTCCTGGTGTGCATCGCGGTGACGCAACGGGCCCGGTCCTGAGCCCTGCCAACTTGCCGGTGCCGTCCTAGACTGGCCGCATGCGAGCAATGGTGGGCGACCGACTCCTCGTACACGGCAGGACCGTCGGACAGCAGGACCGGCAGGCCGAGGTCATCGAAATTCTGGGACCCGACGGCACTCCCCCGTTCCGGGTGCGCTTCGAGGACGGGCACGAAACCCTGATGTCACCCGGCCCCGACACGGTGGTGCGGCACATCGCCGAGGACGAGTAGCCCAGAGCCTTCAGCGGGCCCGGCGCAGGTAGTGGTCTGCGACGACACGGGCCATGGCCCCGATGCGGTCCTCGGTGACCTCCTTCGCGGCGAAGAAGCAGTGGCCGCGCACCGAGGCGTACCGCCGGGCCAGGGTCAGGTGGCGGGACAGTTCCGCCGGGTCCTGCCAGGCGGCGGGCTGCGCCGGGTCGCCCGCCTTGTACAGGGCCTCGCCGATGTAGACGTCGACGCCGGTGCCCCGGGCGACCTCGTCCCACCAGGGCACCAGGACCGCGTAGTCGGCGGCGGCGAAGCCGATGTTCCAGTACACCTGCGGGCAGATGTAGTCGAGCCGGCCCTCGCGCACCCACGCCCGGGTGTCGGCGTACAGGTCGTCGTAGGTCTGGACGCCGGCCGTGGTCGCCGACCCGCGCTCGTCGCTCGCCGCGTTGCGCCACACCGCGAACGGACTGATCCCGAAGGACAGCCGGGGGTTGATCTTCTTGATCCGGGCGGCCGTCTCGCGCACCAGGAGGTCGATGTTGTTCCGTCGCCAGGCATCCCGGTCCGGGAAGCCGGCGCCGTACCGCTCGTAGGCCTCGTCGTCGTCGAAGCTCTGGTCGGCCACGGGGTACGGGTAGAAGTAGTCGTCCCAGTGCAGGCCGTCGATGTCGTAGCGGCGCACCGCGTCCAGCATGGCGTCCTCGACGAACCGGCGGACCTCGGGCAGGCCCGGGTTGTAGTAGAGCTTCCCGCCGTACGGGACGGCCCAGTCGGGGTGCACGCGTGCCGGGTGCGTCGGGACCAGGCGCGAGGGGTCGGTGTGGTTGGCGATCCGGTACGGGTTGAACCAGGCGTGCAGTTCGAGGCCGCGCCGGTGCGCCTCGTGCACGGCGGTGCCCAGCGGATCCCAGCCCGGGTCCCGGCCCTGCACCCCGGTGAGCCACTCGGACCAGGGCTCGTACGGGGACGGCCAGAACGCGTCGGCGGTCGGGCGGACCTGGAAGACCACCGCGTTCAGCCGCCGCTCGACCGCCTTGTCCAGGTGGGCGAGGAGCTCGGCGCGCTGGGCGGCGGCGGTCAGGCCGGCTCTGGACGGCCAGTCCCGGTTGGCCACCGTCGCCACCCACACGCCGCGGAAGTCCCGGCCCCGGCCCCTGGCCGCCACCGTCCGCACCGCCTGTTCGAGCGCCCCGTCCCGCAGCATTCCGGCCCGGCCCGCGGCGGCCGCGCCGCCCGCCGTGGCCAGCCCGCTCAGCGCTCCGGCCGTCGCCGTCACGAAGCCCCGTCGCGTGATTCGTCCCACGTCGCACCCCTCACTCCGGTCCCTTGGCCCAGGTGTACCGGACAGCATGCCCGCCCCGGCCCCTCATGCACGCGCGCGTCCGGAGTAACGTCAGGGGCTTAAGGCGGGCGCCGGAATCACACGGGGGACCTGCCGGGGACTGCAGTAGAGCGAAAGGCACGATGTGACCGACATCGAACGCGTCGGAATTGTGGGCTGTGGCCAGATGGGCGCGGGCATCGCGGAGGTGTGCGCCCGCAGCGGCCTGGACGTCATGGTCGCCGAGACCACCGGCGAGGCCCTGGAGATCGGCCGCACCCGGCTGCACAACTCCCTCTCGAAGGCCGCCGAACGCGGCAAGATCACCGAGGAGGAGCGCGACGCGACGCTCGCCCGGCTCAGCTTCACCACCGACCTCGGCGAGTTCGCCGACCGCGATCTGGTGATCGAGGCCGTCGTGGAGAACGAGCAGGTCAAGACCGAGATCTTCCAGGTCCTCGACCAAGTGGTGACCCGCCCGGACGCGATCTTGGCCTCCAACACCTCCTCGATCCCGCTGGTCAAGCTCGCGGTCGCCACCTCGCGCCCCGACCAGGTCATCGGCATCCACTTCTTCAACCCGGCCCCGGTGCAGAAGCTGGTCGAGCTGATTCCCGCGCTCACCACCTCCGAGGGCACGATCAGCCGGGCCCAGGCCCTGGTCGAGAAGGTGCTCGGCAAGCACGCCATCCGCGCGCAGGACCGCTCGGGCTTCGTGGTCAACGCGCTGCTCATCCCGTATCTGCTCTCGGCGATCCGGATGTTCGAGTCGGGCATCGCGAGCCGTGAGGACATCGACAACGGCATGGAGCTCGGCTGCGCCCACCCGATGGGCCCGCTCAAGCTCTCCGACCTGATCGGTCTGGACACCGTCGCCTCGGTCGCGGACTCCATGTACGACGAGTTCAAGGAGCCGCTGTACGCCGCTCCCCCGCTGCTCCAGCGGATGGTCGACGCCGGACGCCTCGGCCGCAAGACCGGGTCCGGTTTCTACTCGTACGCCTGAGTAAAACGGCGTACGTCTGTATACGCGGGTGTACGCCTGAAAGGCGTGGGCCGGGCTCGTAGCGCGCACACCGGGTGTGCGGAACGAGCCCGCATATGCCCATCGCACACGCTCCCGTCCCTGGAACACGGCGAGTTGACTCTGAGCCAACACATCAATGGCACGTCCGGAAACAGGACTAAGGAGCCACGCCGTGTCCACCGACCCGGGACATTCGACCACCGTCGACGAACTGGCGGAGTTACGCCTCCGCCTGGACGTCGGCATGACCCGTCTGGACGGTCAGCTCGCGCTGCTCGCCCAGCGGGGAGAGCAGACAGAGCGCGAACTGACCGACGCGGTGGGACGGGTGGCGGCCCTCGAACATCTGAGGTGGCCGCTCCCCGCCCTCACCGTGCTGACCGCCGTCGGCGCACTCTCGCTCGCCGTGTGGCAGGCCCTCGGTCACTAGACGTTTCTGCGGCTAGCCGTCCGCGAGCCGCAGATGGTGCAGGAGTAGGAGTCCGGCCGCCATGTTGGCGGCCGGGACCTCCCCCCGGGCGACCATGTCGGGCACCAGCTTGAGGGGTATCCACTCGCGGCGGGACGACTCGAAGTCGTCCTCGGGGTGGCCGATGTACTCGGCCGACTCGGACCAGAACAGATGGTGCCGGGCGTCGATCAGCCCGTTGGCGGGCTCGACGGTGAGCAGGGGTTTGAGCGGCCCCGGCCGCCAGCCGGTCTCCTCCTCCATTTCACGGGCGGCGGCGGCCTCGATGTCCTCGCCGTCCTCGACGACCCCGGCGGCCAGTTCCCAGCCCCAGCTGTCGGTGATGAAGCGGTGCCGCCAGAGCAGCAGCACCTCGTTGGCGGCGTTGACGACGGTCGCGACGGCGACCGGCCGCAGCCTGATCAGGAAGTGGTCCAGGTGCCGCCCGTCCGGAAGCTCTACGTCCGCGAGGTTGACCCGAAACCAGCGATTCTCATACACAGTTTGTTCGCTCAGGTTCGTCCACTGCACGTTTCTGCCACCTTCCGACAAGTAGATGGCAATATCGCAGCAGGCTGACGGTCACAGGGGAACGCGAAGTGCCCCGTCGATCAGCTCGGCGGCTTCGTCGGCGCCGGCGCAACCGCTCTCGACCAGGTGCTCTCGCACCATGCGCAGCCGGTCACGCAATCGCTGCGACTCCATCCCCCGGGCCCGCTCCGCCATTTCGACCGCGGTAGCCACGGCCCGGTCAGCGTCGCCCTGCCGCAGCTCGATCTGCGCGAGCATCGCAAGGCGGTGCACCCTGCCCCTGTCGTGGCAGGGCTCGTCGGCCGCGAGGGCGGCCTGTTCGCGCGCGGCCGTCAGATCGCCGAGGCTGAGCAGGGCCTCGGCCACCTGGACATTGACGAGACCCGGCTGGACGTAGCCGGTCTCGGCCGGCTCCTGGCCCGGCCTGATCCGCCCGGCCGCCGACTCTGCGCTCATGATCGAGGACAGCGCGCTCTGCCCGTCCCCCAGATGCGCGTACGCCTTGGCCTGCATGGCGTGCAGATCGGCCGCGAGCGCGGGGCTCAGCCGGCCGCCCGCCGCCCGCAGGGCCGCCTCCGCGAAGGCGACCGACTGGCGGTAGTCCCGCATGAACAGCGACTGGTTGACGAGCAGCGCGATGACGTAGGCGCCGAGCCCCCTGTCCCCACTGGCCTTCGCGAGCCGCAGCGCCTGGTGGAAGTAGCGCTGGGCGAGGCCCTGGGCATTGGAGTCGTACGCGCAGATCCCGGCGATGGCCACCAACCCGCCGGTGGCGCGGTGCAGTTGGCGTCCGGTGGCGTCCGTGTAGCCACCGCGCAACAACGGAGCGGTCTCCGCGTTGAGGAACCCGACGATGCGCGAGCGGGTCGCGATGCCGCCCGCCTTGCGGTACATCAGCTCGTAGTGCTCGCGCGCCGAGCGCAGCATCTCGATGTCCGACTCGCCCACCGCGGTCTGCCCGTTGCGGGACACATCGGTGTCCTCCGGCGGGTTCTCCCACTCCCATACGGGCATGACGGCGGGGGTGCCGGTGACGGCCGGGGCGTCGAGTATGTGCGTGCGCTGTTGTTCGTCCGAGCGCCACAGGGCGGTGGCCCGCTCGACGAATCCAGCGAGCGGCGAGCCGTGCGCGGGGACCGGTTCGCCCGGCACCCCGAGGCCGATGTCGTCGAGCGTGACCCGGCGGCGCAGCCGACCCGCGAGCACCTCGCAGATCAGGTCGGGCACCTGGCCGCGCGGCCGCTGGCCCTTCAACCACCGCGCCACGGCGGTGTGTTCGTATCTGAGTGCGAGGCCTCTGGCCCGGCCCGCCTGGTTCACGCGGGCGGCCAGCCCGGCATGTGAGATCCCCGCCTCGTCCACCAGGGCGTCGAGCAGGGTATTGGGCTGCATGGGGCCCTCCGTTGGCTCGGTGAGGTCAGCGTAGACGAGCCCGGTTCACACGGGGTGTGAAGCGAGTACCCGCATTTATGCGCCGCGCTCTCTGCCCCTGGCGGCCCCCAGTCGGTTGACTCTAAGACGCCTCTCCTTGAGGCGACCGGGCCGCCGGCTCCCCCTCGTACAGTGCGGCGGCCCGCTCCCGGCGCCGTCCGCCCTGTCCGCGCTGCCCGGCACTCCCGGCAGGGTGGCGGCGCCCCACCGTCAGCGGTGAACACCGGCCGCCTCGCTGCCGGTTGGCTGGGCGGGCACCCGGACCCGGTCGTTGCGCAGCACCAGGAGGGCCACATCGTCCGAGAGCCGTCCGCGGGTGTGGCGCAGGAGCGCGCGCTGCACCCGCTCGACGACGTCCGCCGGGGACACCGGCGGGGTACGGGCCGCGGCCGCGAGGGTCTCGCGCAGCGCGAAGAACCGTCCTGCTCCGTCCCGCGCGTCCTCGGCGCCGTCGGTGTACAGGCACAGCGCCTCGCCGGGCAGCAGCCGGGTGCAGCGCATCAGGGGCAGTTCGGCCGGGAGCGGGAACGGCCCGAGCGGCGGCAGCGGGTCGCCGGGCGTGAGCGGCTCGGCTCCGCGGCAGAGCCGATAGGGCCAGGGATGGCCGCAGTTGAGGGCGTACACGTCGCCGCCCGGCCGGATCTCCAGGAGCAGTACGGTGACGAACTCCTCGGCGAGCGGGCTGTCCGGCTCGCAGCCGCCGGACGCGGGGTGTTCGGCGCGGCAGCGCTCGCGCAGATGCCGGGCGAGCGCCCGGTCCAACCTCCGCAGTACGCCCGCCAGTTGGGGCTCGTCGTAGGCGGCCTCGCGGAAGCTGCCGAGGACGGCGGCGACCGCGCCGATCGCACCGAGCCCGTGGCCGCGCACGTCGCCCATCACCACGCGCACTCCGTACGGGGTCGACATCGCCTCGTAGAGGTCGCCGCCGATCGACGCGCCGCGGCTCACGGAGAGCTGGCCGGCGGCGAGCGCGATCCCGTCGAGCCGCGAGGGCAGTGGCCTCAGGAGCGCTCGCTGGGCGACCTCGGCGATGTGCCGGATCCGCCGCAACTCCCGTTCCGCGGTGGCCCGTACGCCGTTGGCCAGCCACACCACGGCGATCAGGAAGGCCAGGCACGTCGCGATCCGCAGGCCCATGCGGTCGTCGCGGGCCAGCGGGCAGGCCAGCTGCCAGGCGACGACCAGGACGAGCCAGCAGGACGGCAGGACGAGGGCGACGCCGAGCGCCCGGCGGGAGCGGAGCGCGGCCGCGCAGGCCGAGGTCCATCCCGGTGTACGGATCATGCCGTCGGCCCCCCTGGCCTCTGCGCGCTCATTGCACCGGACCGCAAGGGCCGGAAGCCGCACCGGCCTGCACGGCCGGATTGATTCTGTCGATCGCCCGCGCCCTTTTGCGAAGACCGAGCGGACTTCCACCCGAACGAGTGAGACGGCAACGGCTCGTTCCTGGACGGCGAGAGGGGCGCACCGGGAATCCCGGTGCGCCCCTCTCGTTGCATGGTCCCCGCGGGTTACGCCCCGCGCAGCACCGCGCCCGTGTTCTCGGTGGCACGGGCCACCGCCGCGTCGCGGGCGGCCGAGGCCTCCTCGACGGTCAGGGTGCGGTCGGCCGCGCGGAACCGCAGCGCGTAGGCCAGCGACTTCTTGCCCTCGCCGACCTGCTCGCCGCTGTAGACGTCGAACAGCCGGATGGATTCGAGGAGTTCACCGGCGCCGATGCGCAGCGCGTTCTCCACGGCGGCGGCCGGGACCTGGGCGTCGACGACGAGCGCCACGTCCTGGGTGGCCACCGGGAAGGTGGAGATCGACGGCGCCTGGACGGCACCTCCGGCGGCCTGCTCCAGGACGTCGAGGTCGAGCTCCATCGCGCAGCTGCGGGCGGGCAGACCGAACGCCTTGACGACGCGCGGGTGCAGCTCACCGGCGTACCCGACGAGGGTCTTCACCCCCTCGGGGAACACGTACAGCTCGGCGCAGCGGCCCGGGTGCCAGGGGCCGTACTGGCCCTGGTCCACGGCGAGTTCGAGCCCCGCCTCGCGGGCCACGGTCCGGGCGGCCTCGATCGCGTCGGCCCAGTCGGCCGGGCGGCCCTTGCCCCACCAGCCGGCCTGCTCGCGCGCACCGGCCATGACGGCGCCGACGTGGCGCGGCTGCACGGGCAGCACGGCGTTGAGGGCGGCGATCTCCTCGTCGGTGGGACGGCGGTCGACGGGCAGCCGGGTGGCGACGCCCGGGTTCGCCGACGGGTGGAAGACCAGGCCCGTCTCGAACAGCGCCAAGTCGTGGCTGCCCCGGCCGTCGTTGCGGCGCAGGGTGGCGAGGAGGCCCGGGAGCAGCATGGTGCGCAGCGCCGGCTCCTCGTCGCTGAGCGGGTTGACCAGCTTGACGACGGCGCGGTTCGCGTCGTCCTTGTCGAGGCCCAGCTGGTCGAAGACCGACTCGGCGACGAACGGGTAGCTCGGCGCCTCGGTGAACCCGGCCCCGGCGAGGGCGCGGCCGACCCTGCGGTGCAGACGCTGACGCTCCGTCAGACCCCGCCCGGCGGGCGGCTTGGGCAGCGTGGAGGGCAGGTTGGCGTAGCCCTCCAGGCGGATGACCTCTTCGGCCAGGTCGTTCGGCTCGGTGAGGTCGGGGCGCCAGGACGGCACCGTGACGACGAGCTCGTCCTGCCCGTACGCGTCGCAGCCGACCTCCTGGAGGCGGCGCACGACGGTCTCGCGGCCGTACTCGATGCCCGCGACGCGGTCCGGGTGGTCCGCGCGCATGGAGATGGTGCGCGGCGCGGACGGCGAGACGATCTCGGTGACGCCGGCCTCGGCCGTGCCGCCCGCGAGCAGCACCAGGAGGTCGACGGTCCGCTGGGCGGCGGCGGACGCCGCCTGCGGGTCGACGCCGCGCTCGAAGCGCTTGGACGCCTCGGAGGTCAGCCTGTGGCGGCGCGCGGTGCGGGCGATGGCGACCGCGTCGAAGTGCGCGGCCTCGATGACGACCTCGGTGGTGCCCCTGACCTCGCCGGTCTCGGGGTCCGTGACGGAGTCGGCGATCTCGGTGTTGGCTCCGCCCATCACCCCGGCGAGGCCGATGGGGCCCCGGTTGTCGGTGATGACGAGGTCGGCGGCGTCCAGCTTGCGCTTGGTGCCGTCGAGGGTGGTGAGGAGCTCACCCGGCTCGGCGCGGCGCACGCCGATGGGGCCGTCGACCAGGCTGCGGTCGTAGGCGTGCAGCGGCTGGCCGAGCTCGATCATCACGTAGTTGGTGATGTCGACGGCGAGCGAGATCGGGCGCATCCCGGCCTTCTGCAGCCTGCGCTGCAGCCAGATCGGGGAGCGGGCCTCGGGGTCCAGGCCGGTGACGGTGCGCGCGGTGAAGCGGTCGCAGCCGATCGGGTCGGCGACCTTGACCTGGTAGCCGTACGAGTTGGGCGCGGGCACGTCGAGCAGCGCCGGGTCGCGCAGCGGCAGGCCGTAGGCGATGGCGGTCTCGCGGGCGACGCCGCGCATCGACAGGCAGTCGCCGCGGTTGGCGGTGACCGCGATGTCGAGGACCTCGTCGACGAGTTCGAGCAGCGCGATGGCGTCGGTGCCGACCTCGTGCTCCGGCGGCAGCACGATGATGCCGCCCGTGGTGTCCGGGCCCATGCCGAGCTCGTCGCTGGAGCAGATCATGCCGTGCGAGGTCCGGCCGTACGTCTTGCGCGCGGCGATCGCGAAGTCGCCGGGCAGCACGGCGCCGGGCAGCACCACGACGACCTTGTCGCCGACCGCGAAGTTGCGGGCGCCGCAGACGATCTCCTGGGGCTCACCGGTGCCGTTGGCCAGGCCGACGTCGACGGTGCAGAAGCGGATGGGCTTCTTGAAGCCCTCCAGCTCCTCGATGGTGAGGACCTTGCCGACGACGAGCGGGCCCTTGAGCCCGGCGCCGAGCTGCTCGACGGTCTCGACCTCCAGGCCGCCGTCGACGAGCTTGGCCTGCACATCGCGACCGGTCTCGGTGGCGGGGAGGTCGACGTACTCCCGCAGCCAGGAAAGCGGGACCCGCATCAGATCTCCATCCCGAACGGCCGGGTGAACCGGACGTCACCCTCGACCATGTCTCGCATGTCTTCGACGTTGTGGCGGAACATCAGCATCCGTTCGATGCCGAAGCCGAAGGCGAATCCGCTGTACTTCTCGGGGTCCACACCGCAGGCGGTGAGCACCTTCGGGTTGACCATGCCGCAGCCGCCGAGCTCGATCCAGCCCTCGCTGGAGCAGGTGCGGCAGGGCCGGTCCGGGTTGCCGACGGACTCGCCGCGGCAGACGTAGCAGACCATGTCCATCTCGGCGGACGGCTCGGTGAACGGGAAGAAGTTCGGCCTCAGCCGCGTCTTCATGTCCTCGCCGAACAGCGCCTTGACCATGTGGTCCAGGGTGCCCTTGAGGTCGGCCATGGTGAGGCCCTCGTCCACGGCGAGCAGCTCGACCTGGTGGAAGACCGGGCTGTGCGTGGCGTCCAGCTCGTCGGTGCGGTACACCCGGCCGGGGCAGATCACGTACACCGGAGGCTCGCGGTCGAGCATCGAGCGGATCTGCACGGGCGAGGTGTGGGTGCGCAGCACGACACCGGAGTTGGCCGAGCCGTCCGGGCCCTGCACGAAGAACGTGTCGTGCTCGGTGCGGGCCGGGTGGTCCGGGCCGATGTTGAGCGCGTCGAAGGTGAACCACTCGGCCTCGGCCTGGGGGCCCTCGGCGACCTCGTAGCCCATGGCCACGAAGACGTCCTCGATGCGCTCGGAGAGCGTGGTCAGCGGGTGGCGGGCGCCGGCCGGTACGCGGTCGTGGGGCAGCGTGACGTCCACGGCCTCCTCGACCAGGACCCGGGCGTCCCGCTCGGCCTCCAGCTCGGCCTGGCGCGCGGCCAGGGCCTTGTTCACGGCGCCGCGGGCCATGCCCACGAGCTTGCCGGCCGCGGCCTTGGCCTGCGGCGGCAGCGCGCCGATCTCGCGGTTGGCGAGCGAGAGGGGCGAGGTACCACCGGTGTGCGCGGTCTTCGCCTGGGCGAGCGCGTCGAGGTCGCCGGCGGCCGCGAAGGCGGCGAGCGCCTCGTCCCGCATGCGCTCGATCTCTTCCGGTTTCAGTGCCTCGACCTCGACAGGGTCGTACGACTTATTGGGTGCCGACATCTCTTCCCGTGCTTCCGATTGGCTTGGCTGGGGGTCCCCGCGACCGCGACAGCGATACCGCGATAGCGCGCGGACACAAACGCGCCAAAGGTCGAGTCTAACGGGGTGCGGGAATGCGGTTGCGCCCGTGGGCGGCTCGGGGGGCGCTCTACTGGAGATACGCCGGAGCCGCGACGGGCAGGATGAATCGGAACTGGGCGCCGCCGCCGGGGCCGCGGCCCACCGTGATGGTGCCGCCGTGCGCCTCGACGATGCCCTTGACGATGTACAGGCCGAGCCCGGTCCCGCCACGCTTGCTCCCCCGCCAGAAGCGGGTGAAGACACGGCCCATCGACTCCTCGGGGATGCCGGGGCCTTCGTCGCTCACGGTGACGGCCGTTCCCTTCTCGTCGTGCTCGTCGATACGGACGGGCGCTGGTGCCACCTCAATGGTGACGGTTCCCTCGCCGTGGCGCACCGCGTTTTCCAGCAGATTGCCGAGCACCTGGTCGATCTTGTCCGGATCCGCCCACAGATCGGGCAGCGGCCGCTGGATGCGGACCAGGAAGCGGTCCGGGGACTGTCCGGAGGCCACGTGGGCCTGGAGGTGGCGGCCGACGGCGGCCGGGATGTCGACCGGCTGGCGGCGCACTTCGAGGCGGCCGGAGTCGATGCGCGAGATGTCGAGGAGTTCGGCGATGAGCCGGGTGACGCGGTTGGCGTCGGCGTCGACGGTCTCCAGCATGAGCCGCTTCTGGTCGTCGGTGAAGCGCTCCCACTTGGCGAGCAGCGTCGCGGTGAAGCCCTTCACGGAGGTCAGCGGCGAGCGCAGTTCGTGGGCGACGGTGGCGATGAGCTCGGCGTGCGAGCGTTCGGTTCGCCGCCGGGCCTCGGTGGAGCGCAGGCTGACCACGACCCGGCGCACGGGCCCGGTCGGGTGCTCGCGTACATAGCGCGCGGAGACCAGCACTTCGCGGCCGCCGGGCAGCAGCAGGTTGCGTTCGGGCTGGCCGACCCGGATGGCCAGGCCGCCGTAGGGATCGGTGAGCTGCCACCAGCGGCGGCCCTTGAGGTCCTCCAGGGGCAGCGCGTGCTCAAGGGGGAAGCCGAGCGCCTCGTGCTTCGCCACCGCCGTGATCCTGACGGCGGCGGCGTTGAAGCAGATCACCTGCCCCTTGTCGTCGGCGACCACGATGCCGTCGGGCAGGTCGTCGGGGTCGAAGCCGAGGACGTCAGGACGGCCGGACGGGCACAGCGCGGTGCTGTTGCCGATGCTGCTCATGCCGACAGCCATCCCCTTATCCCACCTCTCCGAAGCGCTGAGTGGGCCCCCGAGCCCGCAACACTACTAGTACGAGGTGACGGAGCGGCACCCTCCGGCAGCACGCTGCGCACGAGCGGAGGCGTAGAGGCACACGGCGGCGGCGGTGGCGAGGTTGAGGCTTTCGGCCTTGCCGTGGATGGGCACGCGCACCACGGCGTCCGCGAGTGCGCGGGTCTCCTCGGGCAGGCCCCAGGCCTCGTTGCCGAAGATCCACGCGGTGGGCCCGCCCATGGTGCCGGCGTCCAGCTCCGCGTCGAGGTCGTCCTCGCCCGCGCCGTCGGCCGCCAGGATCCGTACGCCCGCGTCCCGCAGGCCCTGGACGGCCTGTTCGACGGGGACGCCGACAGCGACCGGCAGGTGGAAGAGCGAACCGACCGACGCGCGCACGGACTTCGGGTTGTAGAGGTCGACGGAGGCGTCGGTGAGGACGACCGCGTCGGCGCCCGCGGCGTCCGCGCAGCGCAGTACGGTGCCGGCGTTGCCGGGGTCGCGGACGTGCGCGAGCACGGCGACCAGCTTCGGCCTGGCCCTGAGGATCTCCTCGAACGGGGAGTCCAGGAACCGGCAGACGCCGACCAGGCCCTGCGGGGTGACGGTCTGGGAAACCTCGGCGAGCACCTCGTCGTCGGCGTAGTGGACTCGGGCGCCCGCCTCCAGGGCGGCGGTCACGATGTCGGCGTACCGCTCGGCGGCCTCGACGGTGGTGAACAGCTCGATGAGGGTGGGCTCGCCGTCGCTGCGGTGCTCGACGGCCTCGCGCACGGCCTGCGGCCCCTCGGCGATGAACCGGCGTTCCTTGCCCCGGAAGTTGCGCCGGGCGAGCCGGCGGGCGGCGGCGACGCGCGGGGAACGCGGGGAGATCAGCTCGGGGGTGGGCATGTACACGCGGTCTCTCTACGAAGGAAGTGGGGCCCGGGGCGGGGGGCCGAGGGCCTCGCCCCCGGAAGACCCCCGCAACGCACCGGGACCCGCAGGCCAGCGGCCTGCGGGTCCGGTCCGGCTCAACAAGCCGTCAGGCGCTTACGCGGCCTTCGGGGCGTTGACGTCGCTCGGGAGGGCCTTCTGGGCCACCTCGACGAGCGCGGCGAACGCGTTGGCGTCGTTGACCGCGAGCTCGGCCAGGATCTTGCGGTCCACCTCGATGTTGGCGGCCTTCAGACCCTGGATGAGGCGGTTGTACGTCATGCCGTTCTGGCGGGCAGCGGCGTTGATGCGCTGGATCCACAGCTGACGGAAGTCGCCCTTGCGCTTCTTGCGGTCGTTGTAGTTGTAGACCAGCGAGTGGGTGACCTGCTCCTTGGCCTTGCGGTACAGGCGCGAACGCTGACCGCGGTAGCCGGAGGCCGCCTCGAGGATTGCCCGGCGCTTCTTGTGGGCGTTTACTGCCCGCTTGACGCGTGCCACTTGTTAACTCCTTGTAGCGGGGCCGTGGTTGGACTCACACGACCCGAAATCGAATAGGTCCCGGTCTCGACGTTCCGCCTCCGGAAATCCGGAGGCGGGGGAACGTCACTTGCCGAGAAGCTTCTTGACCTTCTTGGCGTCGGCCGGAGCCAGGACGACCGTGCCCGTCAGCGAGCGGGTCTTCTTGGACGACTTGTGCTCGAGCAGGTGGCGCTTGCCGGCGCGCTCACGGAGCACCTTGCCGGAGCCGGTGATCTTGAAGCGCTTGCTGGCACCGCTGTGCGACTTGTTCTTCGGCATAGCGCCGTTATCTCCTCGTCAGTGGCGCTCCCAGCCGGTCCTGGGACCGGCGCTCGGGAGCGTCATATGTATCGGTTGATATCCGGAACGGGCTGTCCCGGAATCAGGCCTCGGCGGGTTCCTCGGCCGGCGTGGCCTCGGCGGCGGGCGCCTCGGCGACGGTCTCGTCCTCGGCGGACTCCTCCGTCTGAGCCGACTGACCCTGGCGCTCCGCCTTGCGGGCCGCCTGGGCCTCGCGGGCTTCGGCCATCGCCTCGGTCTTCTTCTTGTGCGGACCGAGAACCATGATCATGTTTCGGCCGTCCTGCTTCGGGCTGGACTCGACGAAGCCGAGGTCCTCCACGTCCGAAGCGAGGCGCTGGAGCAGTCGGTAGCCGAGTTCCGGCCGGGACTGCTCGCGACCACGGAACATGATCGTGATCTTGACCTTGTCGCCCTGCTTGAGGAACCGGACGACGTGACCCTTTTTGGTGTCGTAGTCGTGCGGGTCGATCTTCGGCCGGAGCTTCATCTCCTTGATGACCGTGTGCGCCTGGTTCTTGCGCGCCTCACGGGCCTTCATGGCCGACTCGTACTTGAACTTCCCGTAGTCCATGAGCTTGCACACGGGCGGACGGGCGGTCGCCGCGACCTCGACCAGGTCGAGGTCATACTCCTGGGCGAGCTCCAGGGCCTTGGCAAGCGGAACAATTCCGACCTGCTCGCCGCTGGGGCCGACAAGTCGCACCTCGGGAACGCGAATCCGGTCGTTGATGCGGGGCTCGGCGCTGATGGATCCTCCTCGGTAGCACCACACGACTGTCTGGCAGACAGCCGCGTACGTCTGTATTGACGTGACCAACCGCCACGAGGCACAAAAAATGCCCCGGACGGACACAGGCGGGGCTCCAAGAAAACCGGAACACCGCCGCGGTCTACCGCGGGGCGCACATCGGGCGGCTCCATCGTCCGTACGGAACGATGGTGGCCACCTGACCGGATGACCCGCCGCCCCTGAGGGTGGCCGGGTGGGAGATCGGAGCCTCCACTTGTGGGCCGGGCACACGTGCCTGGCCGGTCGTTACACAAGGTTAGCAGGATCCGGACAGAGGGGCTAATCGAGTGCGCGGGAAGAGGAGCGGCGCGCACCGCATATCGTGTGGGCATGAGTGAGACGCCCCCCAATGAGCCCGCAGACTTCGACACCATGGCCCGCGACATCGCGGAGGTCCCGGCGGTCGAGGTGATCGTGACGGTCGCCGTGAACCTGATGAGCGCCGCCGCCGTGAAGCTCGGTCTGACCGAGGAGGGCGACCAGTACAAGGACCTCGACGAGGCCCGCAAGCTGGTGCACGCCCTGGCCGGTCTGCTTGACGCAGGGGCCACCGAGATCTCGTCGTTCCACGCCGCCCCGCTGCGCGACGGCCTCAAGTCGCTGCAGCTCGCGTTCCGCGAGGCGTCGATCGTGCCGGACGCGCCGGGCCAGGGCCCGGGCGAGAAGTACACGGGCGCCGTCTTCGGCTGAGCCCCTTCTTTATTCTTTTACGAACGGAACCGGGCCGCTCCTCCCCCTCAGCGGGTGAAGAGCGGCTCGTTCGGCTGTGGGGCCCCCGTCGGCAGCAGCGCGAGGTCGAGGCCGCGTACGAGCCGGGCCCGCAGGGTCTCGTCCGCGGCGATCAGTTCGGCCACTCTGCGGGCCGTGTCGGCGGGCGCCGCGCCGTCGGCGAGGACCAGCGCGAGCGTGCCGTCCGCGCTGCCGGGGCCGAGGTGGGCCCGAAGGACCGCGGGAACGGCGGCCACCGCCGAGCGCACCGCTTCGATCACCGACGGGTCCAGGAGCGGGTCCGCGCTGGTGCGGCCCTCCGCGAGGGCGAGCAGGGCCGCGCCCTTCAGCTCGTAGGCGACCGGGCCCGCGAGGTCGATGACCACGGTGTCCGCCTTCTCGTGCACGGCTGCCGCGAGCGCCTGGTGCAGCGGGACGGCGACCGGCCGGGCCTCGGGGTCCCACAGGGCCAGCGCCTCGATGGAAGTGAACGCGGGCAGTGCCGTGCGGTCGCCGGCCTTCAGGGTGGGGACGGCCATGTCGCTGGTCTTCTCGCGCTTGAGGCCGTTTTCGTCGATCTCGCTCTCGCCGAGCATCGCGACTACGGGGACGAGCAGCCGTGCCGTGCGCAGGGCCCCGAGCACGCGCGGCTCGGCCGCCCTGTCCTTGGCCCAGGCGGCCAGCGCCTCGGTCAGTTCGGGGGCGGCAGTGCCGTCGTCGTCGGAGAAGCCGGAATCCGGGATGTTCTTGAGCGCCACGTCACGAGCCTAGCCGGGGCTTCTCGCGAGCCCGCCCACGGCCCGGCTCAGAGCCACTCGCGGGGGGTCCTGACCCGGGTCGAGCGCCACAGGACCACGCCGGTCGCGAGGAGCAGGAGGCCGCCGCCCGCGGAGACCGGGGCCAGCCAGTTCGCCGGGTCGTCGGAGGCGGCGCGCGCGTCGGGGCCGCCGCCGAAGTACGTCGTGCCGTACGCCGCGGACTCGGAGCGCAGGCCGGCGGGCTTCAGCCTGGCGGCGGCGGTCAGCGCCGCCGCCGGGTCGATCATGCCGTAGCCCCGGGCGTCGTCGCGGCCGCCCTCGGGGGCGTTGCGGGCGGTGTCCTCAAGGAGCTTCTTGATCTGCGCCGGGCTGAGGCCGGGGTACCCGGAGCGTATGAGGGCGACCGCGCCGGAGACGAACGCGGAGGCGGCGCTGGTGCCCCAGCCCTCGTAGTACTTGCGGTCCGGGTCGGCTATGACGACGTCCACGCCGGGGGCGCTGACGGTGGCGTACCAGCGGCGGGTGGAGAAGGAGGCGTGGGTGCCGTTCTTGTCGACGGCGGCCACCGCTATGACGCCGGGGTAGGCGGCCGGGTAGGAGATGTGGTCGCCCTGGTCTCCGCCGTTGCCCGCCGATGCCACGACGACGGCGCCCTTGCCGAGCGCGTACTGGATCGCGGCGTCCTCGGCGGGTTCGGGGTGGGCGGAGGCGCTGTCGTCGCCGAGCGAGAGGTTGATGACATCGGCGCCGTTGTCGGCGGCCCAGCGGATGCCGTCGGCGAGCGCGCCGCCCTTGGTCTCGCGGGCCTGTTTGCGGGCCGGGTCGGTGGATTCCAGGATGACCCGGACCGGCAGGATCTTGGCTTCGGGCGCGATGCCGAGCACCCCGGACTGGTTGCCCGCGCCGTGGCCGTGGCCCGCGATGATGCCGGCCATGGCGGTGCCGTGCCGGGCCCAGTCGCGGCTGCCCTGGCCCGCCCCGAAGCCGATGAGGTCGTTGCCGGGAAGCACCTGCCCGGCGAGGTCGGGGTGGCTGCCGTCGACGCCGGTGTCGAGCACGGCGACCGTCATGCCCTTGCCCTTGGTCGTACGCCACGCCTGCTGCGTGTGCATGGCGGTGAGTTCCCACTGGCGGTCGCGGATGCCGTCGGCGTGGGCCGGGGCCGCGCTGAGCAGCAGGGTGAGCGCGGCGGCCGAGGCGAGGGCGCCGGTGCGGCGCGGCCGGCGGGACGGCCCGGTCACGGATGGCTTGGTCACGGTGCGGGCTCCGGGCTTGCGGCGGCCTTCTTGCGCAGGCCGCGTTCGACGTTGTCGGCGATGCCCTGGGCGTCGTGGCCCAGGCCCGCCTCGGCCGCGGGGCCGCTCGCGCCGTCGGCCGTGGCCTGTTCGGCGGACTGGGGGGTGGTGACCGCGCGGCCGTCGGCGAAGCCGGAGACGGCCGTGACGACCACGGGCGCATCGGTGAGGACCCGCACCGTCCAGCTCGCGCGCTGCTTGTCGCCGAACGCCGCGGCCACGCCGCCCTTGACGGGGTAGGTGCGCGGCATCAGATCGGGGCGGTCGCCGAGCTTCTCGGTGGAGAACCGGTGCGCCAGGGCGGTCATCGCGGCGGGCTCGGCCTGGGTGAAGACCAGGCCGACGGTGGTCACGCTGGTGGCGGTCGCGTCCGTATAGGTGGCGCGCACCATGCGGGCGCAGCCGACCGGTTCGAGGACCTTGAGGAGCAGGGGGTCGAGCGCGCCCGCGCAGTCGCCGTCCGGCGCGACCCCGACGCGGGTCCATTCGCGGTCGGCGCCGCCGGGGCCCGCGCCGGTGCCCCGGATGGTGCGCGGGAAGAGGGTGTCGACGGGCACGCTGTGCCACAGGTCCCGGGCGTCGGTGTAGTTGCTGCGGGCCGCGGGCCCGTCGGAGTCGTCGTCGAGCCAGGTGCCCGCGGCGGCTCCGCCGATCAGTCCGACGCCCAGAACCACACAGACGGCGGCGGCTGCCACGCGCCCGGGCCTGCGGGCCGGCACCGGCCGCAGCGGGCCCGGCTCGTCGGACAGCGGTTCCGGGGGGAGCAGCGGCTTCGGCGGGGTGGCCGGCAGCGGGGGTATCTCGGGGGGCGGCGGCGTCGAAAACCTGGGCGGTATGGGGGTGTTCGGCAGGACTGGTCCCGGATCGATCAGGTCGAGCGCCGAGCGGAGCCGGCTCGCGGGTTCGGGCGCGGGCGGCAGCGGGACCGGGGTCGGCGCGGGAGCCTCGGACGGCTCGGATTGCGGTGCGGGCGGCGGCAGTTGAGGGGTGCCCGGGGGTCGTGCGTCGGTGGTCATCCGCCCCCCTCTTGCCGTCCAGCTCAGCCCGTTGCCGCTCGGGCGTCACTCTACGGGCTGATCCTGTGCGGGCGCAGACCGGCCGTCCGGCTTCCACATCCGTACCAGTCGTCCCCTACCTTGTGGTAACCGGTTCTGGCAGGCTTCCGCCATGACTCCCCGCGCCGCTGACCGCGCCCGGTACGACCGGGCGACCGCTCATCTCGATGCGCCCGTCGCGATCGTCGATCTGGAGGCGTTCGACGCCAACGCGGACGATCTGGTCCGCCGGGCGGCCGGCAAGCCGATCCGGGTCGCCAGCAAGTCGGTGCGGTGCCGCGCTCTGCTTGAGCGGGTGCTCGCCCGGCCGGGGTTCGCCGGTCTGATGTCGTTCACGCTCGCGGAGTCGGTGTGGCTCGCGCGGGCCGGGTTCGAGGACGTTCTGCTCGCCTATCCGTCCGCGGACCGGGCGGGGTTCGCCGAGCTGACCTCGGATCCCAAGCTGGCCGGGGCGATCACCGTGATGGTCGACGACCCGGCGCAGCTCGACCTCGTGGACCGGGCGCGCGAGCGCGACGGCCTGGAGGTGCGGGTCTGTCTGGAGCTCGACACCTCGCTCCAGTTGTTCGGCGGCCGGGTCCGCGTCGGCGCCCGCCGCTCCCCTCTGCGCTCCCCCGCCCAACTCGCGGAGCTCGCCCGGTCGGTGGCCCGGCGGCCCGGGTTCCGTCTTGTCGGGCTCATGGCGTACGAGGGTCATGTGGCCGGGGTCGGGGACGCGGTGGCGGGCAGTCCGCTGCGCTCGCGCGCGATCCGGCTGATGCAGGCCGCGGCCCGCAAGGAGCTGGCCGCGCGGCGGGCCGAGGTGGTGCGTGCGGTGCGGGCGGTCGTGCCGGATCTTGAGTTCGTCAACGGCGGCGGCACCGGCAGTGTGCAGCACACGGCGGCCGAGGCGGCGGTGACCGAGGTCGCGGCGGGCTCGGGGCTCTATGTGCCGCGGCTCTTCGACAACTACACGTCGTTCAGCGGGCGTCCGGCCGCGCTGTTCGCCCAGCCGGTGGTGCGCAGGCCGGGCGTCGGCGTCGTCACGGTGCTCGGCGGCGGATACCCGGCGTCGGGCGCGGCCGGACCGGACCGGCTGCCGGTGCCGTATCTGCCGGAGGGGCTGCGCTACGACCCGCAGGAAGGCGCGGGCGAGGTGCAGACGCCGCTGCTCGGCTCCGCCGCGGACGATCTTTTGATCGGCGACAAGGTGTGGTTCCGGCACGCCAAGGCGGGCGAACTGTGCGAGCGCTTCGAGGAGTTGCAGCTCGTCGAGGGCGACCGGGTGACGGCGGCCGTGCCGACGTACCGGGGCGAGGGCCGCACGTTCCTCTAGCGCACGGACGGCTCACAGCGACGGCGGGGGCAGGCTGCTGCCGACCCCGCCGTTCTGGCTGCCGCCGATGGGCGCGATGCCCCGCGTGATGGTGTCCATGAGGGCGAGCGGCGGGCCGTCCTTGCCCGCGTCGAAGGCGAACCGTGCGATGACCATCGCCTCGCTGCCCACCGTCGAGGGAAAGGCGAGCGACTCGACGTAACCGCCGGGCCCCGCACCGGTCTTGACCTCCCAGCGCACCAGATATCCGGTGCGGCCGTCGACCACCACGGAGCCGGATTTCACTTCCCGGTGCGAGGTGATGCCGTTGTAGGGGCGGGCGCCGACCGGGTCGTGGTCGTAGGCGTCGTTGGCGGCGTCGGTGATGTCGTTCTTGGCGACGGCCTCGGCGGTCTTGAGGTCGGTCATGGTGGCCGTAGAGGTGGTGACCTTGCCGTGGTGGCAGAACCCGGAGTCGCCGGGGCAGTTGTAGGTGTCCTTGGTCGCCATCGTGACGAGGCCGGTCACCGCGTCGTCGGTCTTCTCCCAGCCGTCCGGGATCGGCAGCGTGATGCCGTTGAGCTGGTCGACGAGGGTGTGCGGGTCGCCCGATGCCCCCGAACTCGGCTTGCCGGAAGGGGAGTTGACCGCCGCCGGCGCCGTGGCGCTCTTGCTCGCGCTCGTCGTGTGCGGGGTGTCGTCACCCTTGCCGAGGACGGCGACCCCGACGGCGATCGCGGCCACCAGGGCCACGGCGGTCGCGCCGATGGCCACCAGCGGGCCGCGCCGCCGGACGGCGGGCGCGGCCACCACGGTGACGGGCTCGGGCGGCCCGAACGCCTGCCCGCCCGGCGCCCTGGTGTGGGCGGTCCAGGCGGCGCCGTCCCACCAGCGCTCGGTGCCGGGCACGCCCGGATCCGGGTACCAGCCGGGCGGGGTCGTCATGCTCATGGCCCATACCCTAGAACCCGGGTTCAGCCGCCGTACACCGAGTCCCGCTGATCCGGCACCACGGAGCCGTCCGCACGTCGCACGGGGGCCGGGGTGCCGTCGTGGTCGGTGTAGCCGGTGGTCGCGCAGGGGTAGGCCGCCGCCTTCTGGCCCTTGGGCTCGATGAACATCGGGTTCACGATCCAGCGGCCGTCGCTGTCGTCGTACGCCCGGCACATCAGCTCGTTCTTGTTGCGGTTCAGGACGAGCCGCAGGCCGGTCGCGTCCCGCAGGAAGGACACGTCGGTGTCGGAGTCGCCCGCCGCGAACACCTGGCGCCTGGCGGCGGGCTGCACCTTCTCGGCCGCCGCGCCCCGCACGCCGAAGATCTCCTGGTTGATCCAGCAGCGCTTGCCGTCGATGTAGGTGATCACCGAGTCGTCGCCGTCCCTGGCCGAGCCGCAGCCCTTGAGGTGCGACGTGATGCGGCCGTGGTCGGTGGTGGAGCGGATGCCGATGGCGTGGTCGGGGTCGACGCCCGCGCCACGTGCCCACACGTCCACGACGGGCTCGGGCGAGGCCGAGGTGATCCAGACGTCGAAGCCCGACTTCTTCAGCGTACGGATCAGGTCGCGCTGCTGGTCGTAGTAGCGCACCCAGGCCGTCGCCTTGGTGTTGCTGCCCACCGTCTGTACGGCGTCGGCGGGGGCGTTGAGGTTCTCGGTGCGGGCCGCGCTCGCGAAGGACTCGACCTGGGCCGGGGTCCAGCCGTGCAGGAGCTGGGCGAGCCAGGCGTACGAGGGCTCGATGGTGCGGCGGTCGTACCCGGCGAAGGCGACGGCGCCCTTGCCGGTCTTGCCGTCGCCGTACACCGCGAGGATCTCGTCGGTGCACTTGGTGTCGGTGGCGGTGGGGAGGGTCTTGGATGTGCCCGCCGGGCAGGCGGCGGCGAGGGACTTCGCCGCGTCGTCGGTCAGATAGCGGCTGGTGGTGCGCCAGTCGCCGCGCGCCGGGCGCTGGATCTTGGAGTTGCGCAGCAGCCAGTACATCGTGGCGTCGCCGACGTCGTTCTTGACGACGGTGTTGTCCCAGTCGAAGACGGCGACCGGCTTCTTGCCGTGGCCCGCGTCCGCTCCGCACTTTCCGTAGGTGTCGATCAGGTCCTGGATCCGGTCCTGGTTGTCCCCGTACCACCCGTCGGAGATGGTCAGTCGGGGGCAGTGGGGCGTCCGCGCCTCGGCGGGCTGGGCGGCGACGAGGCCGCCGGCGGCTATGGAGAGCGCCGCGGCGAGGACCGGCAGTCGGCGGACGGTGCTGGACTTGGACACGCTGAGGAACTCCTGTCGTCGGGAAGATCATCGCGGACGTTAGACAGCACAGCCGGGCGTCGTGCGACGCCCGGCTGCCGTGTGCGTGGCCCCCAGGTGAACAACGGGGGTTGGCGGGATTTAGAGGGGGGTGACGTACGCCCCGGCGATGCCGCCGTCGACCAGGAAGTCGGTGGCGTTGATGAAGGACGAGTCGTCGCTGGCGAGGAAGGCGACGGCGGCGGCGATCTCGTCGGCCTCGGCGAACCGGCCCGCCGGAATGTGCACCAGGCGGCGCGCGGCCCGCTCCGGGTCCTTGGCGAACAGCTCCTGGAGCAGCGGGGTGTTGACCGGCCCCGGGCAGAGCGCGTTGACGCGGATGCCCTCACGGGCGAACTGCACGCCGAGCTCGCGCGACATGGCGAGCACGCCGCCCTTGGACGCGGTGTACGAGATCTGCGAGGTCGCAGCCCCCATGATCGCCACGAACGAGGCGGTGTTGATGATGGAGCCCCGGCCCTGGCGCTGCATGTAGGGCAGCGCGGCCTTGCAGCACAGGTAGACGGAGGTGAGGTTGACCTCCTGGACCCGGCGCCAGGCGTCGAGGCCTGTGGTGAGGATGGAGTCGTCGTCGGGCGGCGAGATGCCCGCGTTGTTGAACGCGATGTCGACGCTTCCGTAGGTGTCGAAGGCCGTCTTGAAGAGCGCCTCGACCTGCTCCTGGTCGGTGACGTCGACCTTGACGAAGGTGCCGCCGACCGCTTCGGCGGCGGCCTTGCCGGCGCTCTCGTCGATGTCGCCGCACACCACGTTGGCGCCCTCGGCGGCGAGCCGCCTGGCGGTGGCGAGGCCGATGCCGCTGCCGGCCCCGGTGATGACGGCGGTGCGGCCGACCAGGCGGCGGCAAATGATGTCGTCGGTCATGTGTGCTCAGGCCTCCGTGCTGATGAAGACGTTCTTGGTTTCGGTGAAAGCGGTGAGGGCGTCGGGGCCGAGCTCGCGGCCGAGGCCGGACTGTTTGTAGCCGCCGAACGGGGTCGAATAGCGCACGCTGGAATGGGAGTTGACGGAGAGGTTGCCCGCCGCGACGGCCCGCGAGACGCGCAGCGCGCGGCCCACGTCCCGGGTCCAGATCGACCCGGAGAGCCCGTACTCGGTGGCGTTGGCGAGCCGCACCGCGTCCGCTTCGTCCTCGAAGGGCAGCACGACGGCGACCGGCCCGAAGACCTCCTCGACGGCGGCGGGCGCGTCCGCGGCGAGGCCCGTCAGGACGGTCGGCGGGAACCAGAACCCGGGGCCGTCGGGCGCGCTGCCGCGCAGGCCGGGTGCGTCGTCGGCGACATAGGAGCGGACGCGGTCCAGCTGGACGCGCGAGATCAGCGGGCCCATCTGCGTCTTCTCGTCGGCCGGGTCGCCGACCACGACCTCCTCGATCGCGGGGGCGAGCAGCTCCATGAAGCGGTCGTACGCCGTGCGCTGGACCAGGATGCGGGTGCGGGCGCAGCAGTCCTGGCCGGAGTTGTCGAGGAAGGACATCGGGGTGGCGAGGGCGGCTGCCTCGATGTCGGCGTCCGCGAAGACGATGTTGGGGCTCTTGCCGCCGAGTTCGAGGGTGACCCGCTTCACGCGGTCCGCGCACTTGGCCATGATCTGCTTGCCGACCCGGGTCGACCCGGTGAAGACGATCTTCGCGACGCCGGGGTGCTCGACGAGCGCGTCGCCCGCGACCGCCCCCGCACCCGGGAGCACCTGGAAGAGGCCTTCGGGAAGCCCTGCCTCCAGGGCGAGTTCGGCCAGCCGCAGGGCCGTGAGCGGGGTCGTCTCGGCGGGCTTGAGGATCACCGCGTTGCCGGCCGCGAGCGCGGGGGCGGTGCCCCAGGCGGCGATCGGCATCGGGAAGTTCCAGGGGGCGATGACGCCGATCACGCCGAGCGGTTCGAGCAGGGTGATGTCGAGGCCGCCCGCGACCGGGATCTGACGGCCACTCAGGCGCTCCACTCCCCCGGCCGAGAAGTCGAGCAGATCGCGGACGTTGCCCGCCTCCCAGCGGGCGTTGCCGAGGGTGTGCCCGGCCTCGCGCACCTCCAACTGGGCGAGTTCTTCGATGTGTTCGTCGACGACGGCCGCGAAGCGGCGAAGCAGGCGGGCCCGGTCGGCGGGGGCCGCGGCCGCCCAGCCTCGCTGTGCGGAGCGGGCCCGCACGACCGCCGCGTCGACGTCGGCGGAGGTGGCACCCCGGACGGTCGCGATGACTTCCTCGGTGGCCGGGTTGAGTACCTGTAGCTCGTACGCGGTGGACAAGTCGTTCCTCACAGGCGTTCGAAGGAGCGGCGGAGCTCCCAGTCGGTCACCGCGGCGTCGAACGCGTCGAGCTCGACCCGCGCCATGTTGCGGTAGTGCGCGACGACTTCGTCCCCGAAGGCGGCCTTGGCGATGGGACTGTTCTCCCACAGCTCGGCGGCCTCGCGCAGGGTGGTGGGGACATGGGCGTAGTCGCCGACGTAGGCGTTCGAGGTGCATGCCTCGGGCAGTTCCAGCTTGTTCTCGATGCCGTACAGACCGGCCGCGACGAGTCCGGCGACGGCCAGGTGCGGGTTGACGTCGCCGCCCGGGAGCCGGTTCTCGAAGCGGGTGCCCGCGCCGTGGCCGACGACGCGCAGCGCGCAGGTCCGGTTGTCGTGCCCCCAGGCGACGGCGGTCGGCGCGAAGGAGCCCGGCTGGAAGCGCTTGTAGGAGTTGATGTTCGGCGCGTACAGGAGGGAGAAGTCGCGCAGCGCGGCGAGCTGTCCGGCCAGGAAGTGGCGCATCACGGGCGACATGTGGTCGGGCCCGTCGCCCGCCATCACGTTGCGGCCGTCCTCGTCGGTGAGCGAGAGGTGGATGTGACAGGAGTTCCCCTCGCGCTGGTCGTACTTGGCCATGAAGGTGAGCGAGACGCCCTCCTGGGCCGCGATCTCCTTGGCGCCCGTCTTGTAGATGGCGTGCTGGTCGCAGGTGACCAGGGCCTCGTCGTAGCGGAAGACGATCTCGTGCTGGCCGGGGTTGCACTCGCCCTTGGCCGACTCGACGGTCAGGCCAGCAGCCTGCATCTCGTTGCGGATGCGGCGGAGCAGCGGCTCGATGCGGCCGGTGCCGAGCACCGAGTAGTCGATGTTGTACTGGTTGGCCGGCGTGAGGCCCTGGTATCCGGCGTCCCAGGCCTGCTCGTAGCTGTCCTTGAACACGATGAATTCGAGCTCGGTGCCGACCTGGGCGGTGTAGCCGAGCTCGGCGAGCCGCTCCAGTTGGCGGCGCAGGATCTGGCGGGGGGCCGCGACGACCGGCGAGCCGTCGTTCCAGCCGAGGTCGGCGATGAGCATCGCGGTGCCCTCGTTCCACGGGACGCGGCGCAGCGTCGCCGGGTCCGCGTGCATGGCGAAGTCGCCGTAGCCGCGCTCCCACGACGACATCGCGTAGCCGTCGACGGTGTTCATCTCGGTGTCGACGGCGAGCAGGTAGTTGCAGCCTTCGGTGCCGTGCGCCAGGACCTCGTCGAGGAAGAACCCGGCCGCGAAGCGCTTGCCCTGCAGTCGCCCTTGCATATCGGGGAAGGCGAGGACGACAGTGTCGATCTCACCGCTCGCGACGAGGGCGCGCAGCTCCTCGATCGAGAGCGGGGGTGTGCGGTCTGCCACGGGAAGCTCCTCCTTGGGTCAGCCGAGAGCCATAAGGTATGGGGTAAGACCATTGATTGGGAAGGGGAATCCGCGACGTGGCGAAGAAGATCGACTCGACGGACCGCCCGGACGGCCGGACACCGGACACGCTCGTCCCCGTACTGCGGACCGTACGGGCCGGGAACGGCTTCGAGGAAGCGCTGGAGCAGATTCTCCAGCTCCTGCGCCTGGGCCTTGTGCCGCCCGGTGAACGGCTGCCCTCCGAGCGGGAGTTGGCCGAGCGGATGGGGATCAGCCGGGTCACCCTGCGCGAAGTCCTCAAGGTCCTCCAGGACCAGGGCCTGGTGGAGAGCAGACGCGGCCGCTACGGCGGCACGTTCGTGCTGCCCAGGGCCGCCGAGGGCGGCGAGGACGAGCTGCGCCGCCGGATCGCCTCCGTCGACGTCGAGGACATCCTGCGCTTCCGGGAGGTCCTGGAGGTCGGCGCGGCCGGGCTCTGCGCGGCGCACGGGCTGACCGACGAGGGCGCCGAGCGGCTGCGCGCCGCGCTCACCGCGACCCACGACGCCGAGCTCACCGACTACCGCCGCCAGGACACCCTGCTCCACCTCACCCTGGCCGAGCTCTCCGGATCGCCCACGCTCACCGCCCAGTACGCGGCGGTGCGGGCCACCGTGAACGACCTCCTGGACTGCATCCCGCTCCTGGTCCGCAACCTGGAGCACTCGCAGCACCAGCACACCGCACTGGTCGAGGCGGTGCTCGACGGGGATGCCGACGGGGCGCGCGAGGTGATGCGGGAGCACTGCGGCGGCACGGCGGCGCTGCTGCGCGGCTTCCTGACCTGAGCGGTCCGGGGCGGCCGAGGCACCCCGGCCCGAACCCACGCGAACCCGCCCGGCCCCGCGTTCACCGGCGATTTCCGTAACCGCGGTTTTACGTACACCCCTTGCGCTCCACCCTGCCCTCCAGCAAAGGTATGCAGCCGAACCATTGACTTGATCTCCCTTGACGATCACCTGGAGCGGCTCATGGCCGAGGGCACCGACACCGATCTGCGCACCGCACCGTCTGCGTCCGCCAAGGACGCCCAGGACGACTACCTGCACCGGCGCACCCTGCGGCGCGGCAGCGCCGGCTGGCTGCTGCTCACCGGGCTCGGCGTCGCCTATGTGGTGTCGGGCGACTTCTCCGGCTGGAACATCGGTCTGTCCAAGGGCGGCTTCGGCGGTCTCGCCGTCGCCACCGTCCTGATGGGCGTCATGTACGCCTGTCTGGTGTTCTCGCTCGCCGAGCTGTCGGCCATCCTGCCCACCGCGGGCGGCGGTTACGGCTTCGCGCGCCGGGCGCTCGGCACCTGGGGCGGCTTCCTGACCGGCACCGCGATCCTCATCGAGTACATCCTGGCGCCCGCCGCGATCTCGCTGTTCATCGGCGACTACGTCGAATCGCTCGGCCTGTTCGGCCTCACCTCGGGCTGGCCCGTCTACCTCGCCTGCTTCGCGATCTTCATCGGGATCCACCTGTGGGGCGTGGGCGAGGCGCTGCGCTTCAGCCTCGTGGTCACCGCGATCGCGGTCGCCGCCCTGCTGGTCTTCGCCATCGGCGCCTTCACCGACTTCGACGCGTCCCGCCTCAACGACATCCCGGTCGACGCCTCCGCACTCGGCTCCAACTCCTGGCTGCCGTTCGGCGTGCTCGGCATCTGGGCCGCGTTCCCGTTCGGCATGTGGTTCTTCCTCGGCGTCGAGGGGGTACCGCTGGCGGCCGAGGAGGCCAAGGACCCGGTGCGGTCCATGCCGCGCGCGCTCGCCATCTCCCTGTCGATCCTGGTACTGCTCGCCGTGGTGACCTTCTTCGCGGCGACCGGGGCGCACGGCTCCGCCGCCATCAAGGACGCGGGCAACCCGCTGGTCGTGGCGCTCCAGGGCGACGGCGGCCCCACGGCTCTCAGCCGCTTCGTCAACTACGCGGGGCTCGCGGGCCTGGTGGCGTCGTTCTTCTCGCTGATCTTCGCGGGTTCGCGCCAGCTCTTCGCCCTGTCGAGGGCCGGCTACCTGCCCCGCTTCCTGTCCCTGACCAGCCGCCGCAAGTCCCCGTACCTGGGCCTCCTCATCCCGGGCGCGCTCGGCTTCGCGCTGGCGGCCTGGAGCGGCAACGGCGGCCGGATGCTGAACGTGGCGGTGTTCGGCGCCACCATCTCCTACGCCCTGATGGCGCTCTCGCACCTGGTCCTGCGCCGCCGCGAGCCGGGCCTCGATCGGCCCTACCGCACGCCCGGCGGCGTCCTGACCTCGTCCGTCGCCTTCGTGCTCGCCCTGTTCGCCCTCGTCGCGACGTTCCTGGTCGACAAGGACGCGGCCTTCATCGCGCTCGGCGTCTACGCGATCGCGCTGGCCTACTTCGCCTTCTACAGTCGCCACCGTCTGGTCGCCCACGCGCCCGAGGAGGAGTTCGCCGCCCTGGCCGCCGCCGAGGCCGAGCTCGCCCGGGACTGACCCGCTCAACGAACGGAGACCGCCACCGTGTCCAAGCCGCTCATCGGCATCAGTACGTACCTGGAGCCCGCCAAGTGGGGCGTGTGGGACCTGCCCGCCGCCCTGCTGCCCGCCGGATACCCCCGCCTCGTCCGGGCGGCCGGCGGACTGGCCGCGATGCTGCCGCCCGACGACGGCCCGGCGGCCGCGGCCGAGGTCGTGGCGCGCCTGGACGGCCTGGTCATCGCGGGCGGGGCGGACGTGGAGCCGGTCCGGTACGGGGCCGAGCCGTCGCCCCGTACCGGACCTCCCGCCCGCGAGCGGGACGCCTGGGAGCTCGCCCTGATCGACGCGGCGCTGGCCGCCGGCACCCCCCTGCTCGGCATCTGCCGGGGCCTCCAGCTCCTCAACGTCGCGCTCGGCGGCACCCTGGTCCAGCACCTGGAGGGGCACACCGGCGGGCGGGGCGTGTTCGGCGAGCACACCGTCAAGCCGGTGCCGGGCACGCTCTACGCGGGGCTCGTCCCCGAGGCCGCGGACGTGCCGACCTACCACCACCAGTGCGTGGACCGGCTCGGCGTCGGCCTCATCGCCTCGGCCCACGCGGAGGACGGCACGGTCGAGGCGGCCGAACTGCCCGGCCCCGGCTGGGTCCTGGGCGTCCAGTGGCATCCGGAGATGGGCCGGGACACCCGCGTGACCGAGGGGCTCGTACGGGCCGCGTCCACGCGCTGAAGCCCCAGCTCAGGCCCGTCGCGACGGCCCCGGACCCGGTGCGGGCCGGGGCCGCGCGACACGCCCGGCGAGCCTCACTCTTCCGAGGGGGTGACGATTGGGCGATCATCCGGGTATCTTCCTCTCGCCGCCCCTCACAAGGCGGATTCCCCGCGACTCCTCGCCTTCACCTGGCCGCTCGTTCCTCTTCGCGCTCTCGTTCCTTCCCTGGCCATTTCACGGAAACATCCTGACCGTGTGTTCCTCCGTGTCCCCGCTCTCGCCACCCATCGGTGGAGAAGCTCCGCCGCGCCCCGAAGGACCGAAGGCCCCGTGCCCGCACCCGTCATCCTGTCGGGCCGTTCCGTACGGCTCGAACCCCTCACCGTCTCCCACGCCCCGGCCCTGGCCGCCGCCGCGGCCGCCGACCGGACCTCGTACGCCTTCACTCCCGTGCCGCACGGCCTCGACGCGGCGCACGCCTACATCCAGAGCGCGCTGGCCGACCAGGAGGCCGGGCTGAGCCTGGCGTTCGCGACCGTACGGGCCGCCGACGGCCTGGTCGTCGGCTCGACCCGGTTCTGCGAACTGGACTACTGGGACGGGCCCGTGGTGTGGCCGCCCGCGCCGCGCGGCCCGCTCACCGGCGGCGCCGACGCGGTCCCGGACGCGGCCGAGATCGGCGCCACCTGGCTCTCCGCGCACGCCCAGGGCACCGGCATCAACACCGAGGCCAAGCTCCTGATGTTCCAGCACGCCTTCGACACCTGGCGAGTGCGGCGCATCTCGCTGCGCGCCGACGCCCGCAACACCCGCTCCCGGGCCGCCATCGAGCGGCTCGGCGCGGTGTGCGAGGGGGTGCGCCGGGTGCACACGCGGGGCCTGGACGGACTCGTGCGCGGGACGGCGTTCTACTCGGTCCTCGACGAGGAGTGGCCCATGGTGCGGCACACCATCGAGCAGCGCCTGGCCCGCACCCGGCAAGGCGCCAACAGCGGCCGCCTGGTGCCTGCCTGACGGTTCGTCAGGTTGGTCGGGTCAGGGAGAGCAGGTCGCGGGCGGGCCCCGCGGGCAGCGGTCCCTGGCGCCACACCGCGCGCAGATCGCGCCGCAGCCGTACGCCCTCGACCGGGATCTGCACCAGGCGCCGGGCCGCCAGCTCCTCGCCGAGCGCGAGCTCGCTGAGCACCGAGGGCCCGGCCCCGCTGACGACGGACGCCTTCACGGCGGTGGTGGAGGAGAGCTCGATGAGGGGCTCGGCGAGCCCGCCGTGGGCGGCGAGCGCCGCGTCCAGGACCTGGCGGGTGCCCGAGCCGCGTTCGCGCAGGACGAGCGGGGTCGCGGCCAGCTCCGCCGGCGGCAGCGGGTGGCGCCGGCGGGCCCACGGGTGCGAGGGGGCCGCGACCACGACGAGCCGGTCGTGGCCGATGACCGCCGAGTCCAGGCCCGCGGGCACGCCGAGCCCTTCGACGAAGCCGAGGTCGGCCTCGTCCGCGAGCAGCCGCTCGGCGACCACGGCCGAGTTCCCGGCGCTGAGCGAGACCGCGGTGCCGGGGCGCTCGGCGCGCAGCGCGATCAGCCAGCCCGGCAGCAGGTACTCGGCGATCGTCATGCTCGCGGCGATCCGCAGCCGCGAGTCCCGGCGGCCGCGCAGCGCCTGCGCTCCCGCGTCGAACGCCTCGGCCGCCTCCACGACCCGCCGCGCCCAGTCCGTCACCAGGACGCCCTCGGCGGTGAGCCGGGAGCCGCGCGGGGAGCGGTCGACGAGGGCGACGCCGAGGAGGCGCTCCATCGAGCGGACGCGACTGCTCGCGGCGGGCTGGGTGATGCCGAGGTCGCGGGCGGCCCGCCCCAGGCTGCCGTGCCGGGCGACGGCGAGCAGCAGCTCCATCGCGCCCAGGTCGGGCACCCGGTGGGCGAGGGGGGCGGTGCCCTCGGGACCGTTCACGCTCATAAACCCAGCTTATGTGCCCATAGCCCCAGCAGGCGTGGCGGGGGCCTCCGGGCGGTACGAAGCTGGATTCATGGCCACCATCGCGCAACCGCGCCCCCGCACCCAACCCCCCGTCGCCGCCGTCCGGCGCCGTCCCGCCCTGCGCCACCTCGGCCCGAACTGGTACGCCGCGGTGATGGGCACCGCGATCATCGCCAACGCGGGCGCCGGACTGCCGTTCCACGTCCCCGGTCTCCAGGTGATCTGGGCGCTGGCGCTGGCCATGCTCGTGGTGCTGCTCGTGGCCCGCGCCGGGCACTGGCTGCACCACCGCGACCAGGCCCGCGCGCACCTCATGGACCCCACCGTCGCGCCCTTCTACGGCTGCCTGTCGATGGCGTTCCTGGCCGTCGGCATCGGCTCGCTGTCGGTCGGCGCCGACCTGATCGGCGAGACCGCGGCCGTCCCGCTGGCCTGGGTCCTCTACGGCGTGGGCACGCTGATCGGCCTGGTGGCCGCCGTGGCCGTGCCGTACCTGATGGTCGCCCGGCACGACGTCGCTCCCGGCAGCGCATCGCCCGTCTGGCTGCTCCCCGTGGTCGCCCCCATGGTCTCGGCGACCCTCGGCCCGCTGCTCGTCCCCCACCTGCCCGCAGGTCAGGCCCGCGAGGCGCTGCTGCTCGGCTCGTACGCGATGTTCGGCATGAGCCTGCTGGCCACCCTGGTCATCCTGCCCGTGGTGTTCTCGCGCCTGATCCACCGGGGCGCGCTGCCCCTCTTCCTGACCCCCACCCTGTTCCTGGTGCTCGGCCCCCTCGGCCAGTCCACCACCGCCGTGAACAAGCTCGCCGACGTGGCCCCCGGCGCGATCGACGCCACCTACGCCAACGGCATGGGCGCCTTCGCCGTCCTGTACGGGGTGCCCGTGATGGGCTTCGCCCTGATGTGGCTGGCGCTCGCGGCCGCCATGGCGATCCGGGCGAAGCGGCGCGGCATGGGCTTCGCGATGACCTGGTGGGCGTTCACCTTCCCCATCGGCACCTGCGTCACCGGCGCCGAGGGCCTCGCCCGCCACACCGGCCTGCACGCCTTCGACTGGCTGTCGGTCGCCCTGTACGCCCTCCTGGTGACGGCCTGGCTGGTGGCCGGATTCCACACCATACGAGGCCTCGTGAACGGCAAGCTGCTCGCGGCCCCCGTGAAGAAGTAGCCCCGCCTGACGGTCCCGTCAGAGACTGTTCCGCAGCGCCGCGCCGAGTACGGCCGGCGCTTCGGCCAATGACGGGCCGTACCAAGTGAGCCGGCGGCCGTCGACCAGGGCGGCGGGCAGGCCGGGGAAGGCCTCGGGGCCGTCGTCCGGCGTGAAGCGGTACGGCTCGTCGGGCAGGACCACCAGGTCGGCGCCCGCAGCGTTCAGCTCGTCGATGGCGATGCGCGGGTAGCGCTCGGCGCGAGCGGCGTAGACGTTGTGCACGCCCAGCCGGGCCAGCAGGTCGCCCGCGAAGGTGTCGCGGCCGAGGACCATCCAGGGGCGCCGCCAGATCGGCACGACGGCCATGCGTTTCGGGCCGGGACGCGCCTCTGCCCACGCCCGCTCGGCCGCGTCCAGCCAGCCCGGCCGGGCAAGGCCGCAGCCGTCGACCAGGACCCGCTCCAGCTCGGCGAAGGCCTGCGGCAGCGTGCGGACCTCGGTGACCAGGACGTCGAGCCCGGCGGCGGTGAGGGCCGCCAGATCGGCGGGCCGGTTCTCCTCCTCGTTGGCGACGACCAGATCCGGGGCGAGCTCGATGATCCGGGCCACGTCCGGGTTCTTGGTGCCTTTGACGCGTACGGCGTCGAGCCCGGCGGGGTGGCTGCACCAGTCGGTCACGCCCACCAGGAGCCCGGGGGCGCTGACCGCGACCGCCTCCGTCAGGGACGGGACGAGGGAGACCACCCTCATCAGTGGCGGGTTTCCTCGATGGCCTCGATGGGGTCGGCGACCGCCACGACGAGGATGCGCGTGCCGGGCAGTGCCGCCCGCCAGCGGTGGCGCACCCCGCCGGACAGGCACAGCGTGTCGCCGCGCTCCAGGCGGTAGGCGCGGCCCTCGGCCTCGACCTCGGCGGCCCCGTCGGCCACGTACATCAACTCGTCGTTGCGGTGCTGGAACTCGCGACCGGTGTCCTGCTCGCCGGTGAACTCCATCGCGTGCAGTTGGTGGTGTCCGCGCAGCAGGGCCCGCACGCCGGGTCCTTCTTCGCCCTCGGGCTCGGCCCGTACGACGTCGACCGTGCGGGTGCAGTCGGCGGCGTCGTACAGCTCGCCGACCGTGGTGTTCAGGGCGTCCGCCACGCGCTGGAGGGAGCGGGCGCTGGGGCGGGCGCGCTCGTTCTCGACCTGGCTGAGGAACGGCACCGAAAGGCCGCTGCGCTCGGCGACCACGGCAAGGGTGAGGCCGAGGCTGCGGCGCAGCCGCCGCACCGCCACCCCCACCCGAAGAGTTTCCTTGTCGTCCATCTCCCGGGCTCCCTCCCTGTCACTCGGTCCGCGTTCGCACCGGCTGCGTTCACGTCACCCTACGCAGCTTCGGGCCCCAAGGGGACCGTCCCGCCAAGATCGCCAAGGGTTCCGTGGGAGATCAGGCCGGATCCCGACGTTCCGCAGCCGCGGCCGGAGGACCGGCCGCGGCTGCGGAAACGGGAGGTGGGAGGGGGCTCCCCTCCTCGGGCGGCTACGACGAGACCGGAGTCCACTTGTCGGCCAGGCCCGGGTTCTCCTTGAGCCAGGCGCGCACCGCGTCCTGCTCCTTGCCCTTGCCGGTGGACTGGATCTTGGCTTCAAGGCTGGTGAGCTGCTTCTCGTCCATCTTGAAGTTCTTCAGCCACGTGCCGACCTCGGCGTTGTCGGAGGCGAAGCCCTTGCGGGCCAGGGTGTGCACGCCGTCGCCCTTGCCCCAGACGCCCTTGGGGTCCGTGAGCTTCTTCAGGTCGTAGGTGTTGTACGCCCAGTGCGGCGACCAGAGCGGAACCACGATGGGCTCCTTCTTGGCGTACGCCCGCTTCAGCTCGGCCAGCATGCCGGGGGTGGAGCCGTCGACGACCTTGTACTCGCCGTCCAGGCCGTACTCCTTGAGGATCTTGTCCTTCAGGATCCCGGTCTCACCGGCGCTCGGCTCGATGCCGACGATGCGGTTCTGGAACTCGGCGCCCTTCCCCTTGAGGTCGTCGAGGGAGTTGACGTCCTTGACGTAGGACGGCACCGACAGCTCCAGGGAGGTGGGCCCGTACCAGGAGCCCAGGTCCTCCAGCTTGTCCTTGTACTTCGCCCAGTACTGGGCGTGCGTGGTGGGCAGCCAGGAGTCGGTCTCGAAGTCGATCTGGCCGCCGGCCATGCCGGTGTAGAGCGCGCCGGCCTCGTACTGGCGGGCGTCCACGGTGAAGCCGCGGCGCTCCAGGAGCTCCTTCCACAGGAAGGTGGAGGCGACGCCCTCGTCCCACGGGATGTAGCCGAGCGAGATCTTCTTGCCCTTGCCGACGTCCTGGGCGCCGCCGGCGGTGACCTCGTCCGAGGAGCCGAACATGTTCATGCCGCCCGCGACGAGCGCGAGGACGACCACGCCGACGACCGCGACGGCGGGCTGCGGACGGTAGTTCCAGATCTTGAGTCCGCCGGTGGCGGCCTTCGCCTTGGCGAGCGCGCGCCGGCCGAGCGGCGAGACCTGACGGCTGAGCGCTCCGGTCATCCGGTCCAGGTACATGGCCAGGACGACGATGGAGATGCCGGCCTCGAAGCCGAGGCCGATGTCGACATTGCCGATCGCCCGGTAGACGGCGCCACCGAGGCCGCCGCCGCCCGCCATGCCCGCGATGACCACCATGGACAGGCTGAGCATGATGACCTGGTTGATGCCCGCCATGATCGTCGGCAGGGCGAGCGGGAGCTGCACGCGCACCAGCGTGTTGCGCGGCGTTGTGCCGAACGCCTCGGCCGCCTCGACGAGCTCACCGTCGACCTGGCGGATGCCGAGCTCCGTCATGCGCACGCCCGGGGGCAGCGAGAAGACGATGGTGGCGATGATGCCGGGGACGACGCCGACGCCGAAGAAGATGATGCCGGGGATCAGGTAGACCATCGCCGGCATGGTCTGCATGAAGTCGAGGACCGGGCGCAGGACGGCGCTGACCGTCTTGGAGCGGGCGGCCCAGATGCCGAGCGGGATCGCGACGACCAGCGTGACGATCGCCGCGACGAGCACCAGCGACAGCGTCGACATGGTGTCGTCCCACAGCTGGATCGAGTCGATCAGCGCGAAACCGGCGAAGGTCAGGACACCCGCGGACAGGCCGCGCAGCCACCAGGCCACGACGGCGAGGATGCCCGCGAAGAGCAGCGGCTGCGGCGCGTCGAGCACCGCGTTGATGCCGTCGTACATGCCGTTGACGACCTGGGTGATGGCGTCGAACAGCCAGGACAGGTGGCTCTGCAGGAAGTTGACGGCGCTGTCGACCCAACCGCCGAGGTTCAGCCTAGGCATGCGTCGCCACCTCCTTCATCGAGCATTCGACCGGGCCCTGCTTGTCGTCCCCGAGGAAGGCGATGAGCCGCTCCTGCGGTACGACGCCGAGCAGCGAGCCGTCGATGTCCTTCACCGCGACGGGGTGCGGGACCCGGGCGGCCACGGCGCACACGTCGGCGACGGAGGTGCCGGGCAGGACGGTCTCGCAGTCGCAGTCCCCGGCGTCGGGGCGGTGCGGAGTGGTCATCACGGACAGCGCGGTGAGCACCCGGGAGCGGTCGACGTCCTGGATGAAGGACGCCACGTAGTCGTTGGCCGGGGTGAGCAGGATGTCCTCGGCGGTGCCGAGCTGGACGATCCGCCCGTCGCGCATCACGGCGATCTTGTCGCCGAGCCGCATGGCCTCGTTGAGGTCGTGCGTGATGAAGACGATCGTCTTCTTGAGGCGCTTTTGCAGTTCGAGGAGCTGGTCCTGCATGTCGCGCCGAATCAGCGGGTCGAGGGCGCTGAACGACTCGTCCATCAGGAGCAGGTCGGCGTCGGTGGCCAGGGCGCGGGCCAGGCCCACGCGCTGCTGCATGCCGCCGGACAGCTCGTCGGGCCAGGAGTCGCCCCAGCCCGCGAGGCCGGTCAGTTCCAGGGCCTCGGCGGCGCGCTTCTCACGCTCGGCACGCGGGACGCCCTGGACTTCGAGGCCGTACGCGGCGTTCTCCAGCACGCTGCGGTGCGGGAACAGCGCGAAGTGCTGGAAAACCATGCTGATCTTGCTGGAGCGGACCGTGCGCAGCTCGCGCGCGGGCAGGCTGGTCAGGTCCTGGCCATCGAAGAGCACGCGGCCCGCGGTGGGCTCCAGGAGCCCGTTGAGCATGCGCAGCAGGGTCGACTTGCCGGATCCGGAGAGACCCATGACAACGAAGATCTGGCCGGGGTCCACCGTGAACGAGGCGTCGATCACCGCCGCGGTCGTCCCGTCCGCCCGCAGCTCGTCGCGGTCAGCGCCGCCTTCGAGCTTGCGGACGGCTTCGTCGGGTCGTCTGCCGAACACCTTGTAGAGCTGCTCGGCTTGCAGCCTGGACACATACACCTCACGGGTAGAACTCAAAACGGCCCGACTCCCCCGCGGGCGGGCCGTGGAGCGGCGCGGATTCGGTCCGCAGCCCGAGAAATGGTTGAAATCCATACTGGGGTCCGCTCCGGCGTCGCGCCTGCCCCGCTTCACCGGGAGCAAACACAACAGTGATCCAGTTCACGTATTCACTAGCGATGCGAGCTTCACGGCGGTGCGCGGCTTCACGGCTGCCGCGAGGTGGGTGTCAGTGGGGTGCGGCATCATCGGGGTGTGACGCGACGCCTGATGCTCCTCGACACCTCGTCCCTCTATTACCGCGCCTATTTCGGGGTGCCCGACACGGTCAGGGCGCCGGACGGCACACCGGTCAACGCCGTGCGCGGCCTGCTCGACTTCATCTCCCGCCTTGTCCACGACCACCGCCCGGACGACCTCGTGGCCTGTATGGACGCGGACTGGCGGCCGCAGTGGCGGGTCGATCTGATCCCCTCCTACAAGGCTCACCGGGTGGCCGAGGAGACCCCGGCCGGGCAGCCCGACGAGGAGGAGACCCCGGACACGCTGGCCCCGCAGGTGCCGGTGATCGACGACGTCCTGGACGCGCTGGGCATCGCCCGCGTCGGCGTCGCGGGGTACGAGGCGGACGACGTGATCGGCACTCTGTCCGGCCTCGCGCCAGGACCGGTCGACATCGTCACCGGCGACCGCGACCTGTTCCAGCTGGTCGACGACAAGCGCGGGGTGCGGGTCCTCTACCCGCGCAAGGGCGTGGGCGACTGCGACCTGGTCGACGACGAGCTGATCCGCGCGAAGTACGGGGTGCGGCCCGACCAGTACGCGGACTTCGCGGCGCTGCGCGGCGACACCAGCGACGGGCTGCCCGGCGTGAAGGGCATCGGCGAGAAGACTGCGGCCCAGCTGATCAACGAGTACGGCGACCTGGCGGGGGTGCGCGCGGCCGCCGCCGACCGCCTCTCCAAGCTGACGCCGGCCAAGCGCCGGGGAATCCTGGAGGCGGCCGACTACCTGGACGTCGCTCCGAAGGTGGTGCGGGTCGCGATGGACGTGGCCCTGCCGGAGTTCGACCCCACGCTGCCCTCGGAGCCGCTCGACCCGGCCACCCTGGAGGAGCTGGTGGCCCAGTGGGGCCTGGCCGGGGCGACGGGCCGACTGCTCTCCACTCTTCACCGGTGACGCGCCACTTGGGTGACGCGCCACTTGATTGAGGTGCCACTTTTCGCCCTCAAGGTGCTAACTTAGGCAATCCTAACTAACGGTGGATCAGGCTGGATCAGGGGAGCGCACTGTGGCAGAACGCCCGTCTCGCAAGGCACGGACCATCAATGAGGCGCAGGTGGTGCGCGCCGAGCGGCTCACTCCGCACATGGTGCGCATCGTGCTCGGCGGCGAGTCGCTGGCCGGGTTCGGCACCGGCGAGCACACCGACCACTACATCAAGATTCTGTTCCCGGCCGAGGGCGTGAGCTACCCGGAGCCCTTCGACATGGAGCGGATCCGCGCCGAGTTCCCGCGCGAGCAGTGGCCGAGCACGCGCGCCTACACGGTGCGCAACTGGGACGCGGCGGCCGGCGAGCTGACCGTCGACTTCGTGGTGCACGGCGACGAGGGCCTCGCGGGCCCGTGGGCCGCCCGCGTCCAGGTGGGCGAGACGGTGCGCTTCCTCGGCCCCGGCGGCGGGTACGCCCCGGACCCGGCGGCCGACTGGCACCTGCTCGTCGGTGACGAGAGCGCGCTGCCCGCGATCGCGGCGGCCATGGAGCGCATGCCGGCGGGCGCCGTGGTGCACGCTTTCGTCGAGGTGACCGGCCCCGAGGAGGAGCAGAAGATCAGCACTCCGGACGGCGTCACGGTGACCTGGCTGCACCGGGGCGAGGCCGCGGTGGGCTCCGAACTGGTGGGCGCCGTCAAGGACTTGGAGTTCCCGGCCGGCGATGTGCACGCCTTCGTGCACGGCGAGGCGGGCTTCGTGAAGGAGCTGCGCCGGCTGCTCCGGGTCGAGCGGAACGTACCGCGCGAGCGGCTTTCCATCTCGGGCTACTGGCGCCTGGGTCAGGACGACGACGGCTGGCGCGCGATGAAGCGTGACTGGAACGAGCAGGTGGAGCGCGAGCAGGAGGCCCCGGCTGCCTGACCTCCTCCACCTCCCCCGCTCACCTCGAACCCCCCGGCGCCTGCCCGCCGGGGGGGCGCTGTCGCTCAGGCCGGGCGCTCTCGCACTGCACCGTCGCCGTCCACGCCCTTGAGGCCGCCCCCGTCGCCCTCCTTGCCGTACATGCGGGCCGACGCGTCCTGGTGGGCCATGCGGCGGGCGGCGGGGGCGGCCTCAAGGGCGTGGACGGCGACGGTGCAG
>NZ_LGDD01000001.1 GCF_001279695.1 Streptomyces sp. WM6378 | reverse complement strand
CTACTCCCCCCGCCCCCTCACGAAAGCCGATACCTCTCCCTCCACCTGCAAGGTCAGCCCCGGCACCGGCTTGAGCTCGCCCTGGGCCACCTCGATGTCGAAGCGGCGGGACAGCACCGCCAGGATCAGTACCGCTTCCACCAGCGCGAAGCGGGTGCCCAGGCAGGCTCGGGGGCCGCCGCCGAAGGGGAACCAGGCGTATTCGGGTATCTCCTCGGCGCCTTCCGCCCAGCGCTCGGGGCGGAACTCCTCCGGGTCGCGGAACCAGCGGGCGTCCCGGTGCGTGGCCCATTGGCTGGTCCAGATCCGGGTGCCCGGCGGGATGTGACGGCCGCCCAGCGTCGCGCCTTCCTTCGCGACTGCGGTGAGCAGCCAGATCGTCGGGTAGAGCCTCAGCGTCTCCTTCACCACGGCCTGGGTGTAGGTGAGCGGCGCGTAGTCGTCGTAGCCGGGTTCGCGGTCGCCGAGGACCCGGTCGAGCTCCTCGCGCAGCGCCTTTCGGACTCGCGGGTTGCGGGCCAGGAGGTGCCACGCCCAGACCAGCGTGCTGCTCGTGGTTTCGTGGCCGCCTATGTAGAGGGTGACGGTCTCGTCGCGTATCTCTCGGTCGGAGAGGTGAGCGCCTGTCTCGTCCTGGGCGGCGAGCAGCCGGCTGAGCAGGTCGGGGCGGTCGGTGTCGCCCTTGCGGTGGCGGGCGACGACCCGGCCGACCTCGGCGTCGATGACGGCGGTCGCCTTCTTGATGCGGGCCCGGCCCGGCGTCGGCACCCAGTCCGGCAGCAGCGCGCCGATCCCGCTGAATTCGACGCCGATCTCGTGCTGGGCTATCTCCATGGCCCGCCCGATGGCGTCAGCGTCCGCGGCGGTGTCGACGCCGAAGATGGTGCGCACGGCTATCCGCTGTGTGAGCGCGGACATCTCCCGCTTCACGTCGATGCGCTGCCCGTCTGCCCAGCTGTCCGCGAGGTCCGTCGCGCATGCGGCCATGGTCGCGGCGTACGACCGGACTTGCTTGGGCCGGACCGAGGGCTGGACGAGGGATCTCTTGCGGCGCCAGTCCTTGCCCTTGGCGACCACGACTCCGTTGCCGAGCAGGGTGCGGAAGGAGACTCCGAGGTCGGGCTGGTCGAAGGTGTGCTCGACCTCGGCGAGGAGTTCGCCGATGCATTCCGGGTCGGCGACGAACAGGGAGGTCGTGCGGCCGAATCGCCAGTGCACCAAGTCGCCCCGGTTCCGCAGCTGTTCGAGGAAGGCGAGCGGGTCCTTGCCGAACTGGGGCAGGTTGCCCAGGTACGGCAGGCCGCGCGGGCCCGCCATCACCCGTCGTGGCCCGGTGCGTTCCCGGGCGGTCGCGGCCGCTTCTGTGGTCAAGAGTGACTCCCCTCCCCGGCGGCGCCCGTCAGTTCGTGCGCCGCGTGCCTGCGTCCGGCATGTGAACCCTGCGCGATGTGGACCGCGCAACGTGTGAGTACATGCAATCCGACAGCACCGACACCCCGCCACCCCTGTGGATATCTCCCCCACGGCTCGTCCCCCGGGAGGGGCACGCCGTTTTCCACAGCGCCGGGCGGCCGCCTCTCGCGCCGCACGCCACAAGCCCGGTGAAATCGGCTGACGTGATCTCAACTCGCCTATTCCGCCCGCCCGATAGTTGAGCCATCCGAGGCAGCCGGGCGGAAGTTCGCCGCAGCCCCTTCCCTCACGGAACGAACCGGAAATGGAGCGGCCCAATGGAGTGGCCCCCGCTGGAAACCCGGCGGGGGCCACTCCCGAACCGGCGGTACGGAATCCCGTACCGCCCACCTCTCAGCCGACCGAGCTGTACGCCACGACTCCTCGCAGCAGCGCGTCGACCGCCTTGCGGGCGTTCTTGGCGACCGTGCTGTTCTCGCGCGGCGCGGCGGCCGCGATCTGGCCGAGGACGTCGATGACCTGCTTGCACCAGCGGACGAAGTCGCCCGCGGGCATGTCGGCCTCGCGGAGCACCTCGTCCAGGCCCTTGTCGGAGGCCCACTGGTAGGCGGCCCAGGCGAAGCCGAGGTCGGGCTCGCGCTGGCCCACGCCCTCCGCCTGGTTGATCTTGTGGTCCTCTTCGAGGGCGTCGAGCCGGCCCCAGATCCGCACCATCTCGCCGAGCGCGGCCTTCGCCTTGCCGGAGGGCGTCTTGGGTGCCACGGCGTCGTCGGACTGACGGGCCTCGTACACCAACGCCGATACGCAGGCGGCGAGTTCGGCGGGGCTGAGCCCTTCCCAGACGCCCGCGCGCAGGCATTCGCTGGCCAGCAGGTCGAGTTCGCCGTACAGGCGGGCCAGGCGCTTGCCGTGCTCGGTGACCTCGTCGTCGCGCAGGTAGTCGAGCTCGGTGAGCAGGGCCACGATGCGGTCGAAGGTGCGCGCGATGGTGTTGGTGCGCCCCTCGATGCGCTTCTCCAACTGCTTGGTGTCGCGCTGGAGGCGGTGGTAGCGCTCGGCCCAGCGGGCGTGGTCCTCGCGCTCGTCGCAGCCGTGGCAGGGGTGGGCGCGCAGGGCTGCCCGCAGTCGGGTGATCTCTCGGTCGTCGGCCGCTTCGGAGCGGGCCTTGCGGTGCCGCTCGGGGACGATGTGCCCGGCTTTGGTGCGCAGCGCGGACGCCAGGTCGCGGCGGGACTGGGGCGAGCGCGCGTTGAACGACTTCGGCACGCGCATCCGCTCCAGGGCCTCCACGGGCACCGGGAAGTCCATCGAGGCGAGCCTCTTGACCTGCCGTTCGGCGGTCAGCACGAGCGGGCGGGGCCCGTCGTGCTGCTCGAAGCCGCGGTGGCCGTTGGTGCGCCCGGCGGGGATCCCCGGGTCGAGGACCAGGGCGAGGCCGGCGAACTTGCCGGTCGGCACGTGGATGATGTCGCCCGGCTTGAGCTTCTCCAGGGAGGCCGCTGCGGCCGCCCGGCGCTGGGCGGCGCCGTGCTTGGCGAGTTCGGTCTCGCGGTCCTTGAGGTCGCGCCGCATCCGCGCGTACTCCTCGAAGTCCCCGAGGTGGCAGTGCATGCCCTCCCGGTAGCCCTCCAGGCCCTCTTCGTTGCGCTGGACCTGGCGCGAGATGCCGACGACGGACTTGTCGGCCTGGAACTGCGCGAAGGAGGTTTCCAGGAGCTCGCGCGAGCGGTGCCTGCCGAACTGCTGGACCAGGTTGACGGCCATGTTGTACGAGGGCTTGAAGCTGGAGCGCAGCGGGTAGGTGCGCGTGCCGGCCAGGCCCGCGAGCGCGCCCGGGTCCATGCCGCGCTGCCACAGGACCACGGCGTGGCCTTCGACGTCGATGCCGCGCCGCCCGGCCCGGCCGGTGAGCTGCGTGTACTCGCCGGGTGTGATGTCGGCGTGCTGTTCGCCGTTCCACTTGACGAGCTTTTCCAACACCACTGAGCGCGCGGGCATGTTGATGCCGAGCGCGAGGGTCTCGGTGGCGAAGACGGCCTTCACCAGGCCGCGTACGAACAGCTCTTCCACGACCTCCTTGAAGGTGGGCAGCATGCCCGCGTGGTGGGCGGCGATGCCGCGCTCCAGGCCTTCGAGCCATTCGTAGTAGCCGAGGACGTGCAGGTCCTCGCCGGGGATGGAGGCGGTGCGCTCCTCGACGATTTCACGGACCTGCTGGCGCGCTTCCTCGTCGTTGAGCCTGAGGCCCGCGTACATGCACTGCTGTACGGCGGCCTCGCAGGCGGCGCGGCTGAAGATGAAGGTGATGGCCGGCAACAGGCCTTCGGCGTCGAGCCGTTCGATGACTTCGGGGCGGCCGGGCGTCCAGATCCGGGAGCGCGAGCGGCGCTCCCGCTCGCGGTCGGCCTCGCGGACCATCTTGCCGCGGCGCCGGTCGCGCGGGTTGTACGTCTTCTGGTTCTCCATCCGCGCCATGCGCAGCAGGTCGGGGTTGACCTCGCGCCGGGCGACGCCGCGCCCGCCGTGGTCGGACTCCTCCTCGAAGAGGTCGTACATGCGCCGGCCGGCCATGACGTGCTGCCACAGCGGCACGGGGCGGTGCTCGGAGACGATCACTTCGGTGTCGCCGCGCACGGTGTCCAGCCAGTCGCCGAACTCCTCCGCGTTGGAGACGGTCGCCGACAGCGAGACCAGGGTGACGGACTCCGGGAGGTGGATGATCACCTCTTCCCATACGGCGCCGCGGAAGCGGTCGGAGAGGTAGTGCACCTCGTCCATCACCACGTATCCGAGCCCGAGCAGCGCCTGGGAGCCCGCGTACAGCATGTTGCGGAGCACTTCGGTGGTCATGACGATCACGGGCGCGTCGGCGTTGACGCTGTTGTCGCCGGTCAGCAGGCCGACCTTGTCGGCGCCGTAGCGGCGCGCGAGGTCGGCGTACTTCTGGTTGGACAGCGCCTTGATGGGCGTGGTGTAGAAGCATTTGCGGCCCTGCTGCAGGGCCAGGTGCACGGCGAACTCGCCGACGATGGTCTTGCCGGAGCCGGTGGGGGCCGCGACGAGCACGCCCTTTCCGGCTTCGAGGGCCTGGCAGGCCTCGATCTGGAAGGGGTCCAGATCGAAGTCGTACAGGTCGCGGAAGGGTGCGAGCGCGGTGGCCTGCTCGACGGCGCGGAGCCGGGCAGCTGCGTACGCTTCGGCTGGTGAGAGGTCCTCTGTCATCTTGTCTTCGAGCCTACCCGCCGCCTCTGACAGAGGTCGCGATCTTTATTGGAGGCCGGTACTGACGGCCTTCCGGCCGGGCGCCGGTACGGGTGCCAATACCCGTACGGCGGCGCGTACACACTCCGCGGTGAGCGGGAGCGGACCGAGCCGTTCCCCGTCGGCGTAGCCGGTGATGCCGTCCGCGGCGAGCGTGATCGAGGAGACGCGGTGCGTGGTGACCTTGGGATGGCCGAGGTGGGTGCCCTTGTAGACCCGCGGGAAGACCTTGAGGAGGGTCGCCCGTGAGCAGTCGCCGACGACGGTGACGTCGAAGAGCCCGTCGGTCGGATCGGCGCCGGCGCAGATGCGCATGCCTCCTCCGTAGGAGGACGCGTTTCCGACGGCGACGAGGGTCGCCTCGATCTCGCGGGTCTCGCCGTCGTCGAGCGTGATCTTGTATGGGATCGGCTTGAAGGCGGCCAGTTCGGCGAGCATCGCGAGGTCGTACTTGAAGCGGCCGCTGGGCCACCGCATCCGGTTGCCCCGGTCGTTGACCTTGGAGTCGAAGCCGGAGGCGAGGACGGTGGCGAACCAGCGGTCGCCCGTGCGGCCGAGGTCGATGTCCCGGATGTGCGCGCCTTTGAGGGCCCGAGCCGCGAGTTCTCCCGCTCGGGCCGGGTCACGTATGGGCAGGCCGAGGGCGCGGGCGAAGTCGTTGCCGGTGCCCGCTGCGACGACGCCGAGCGGTGTCCTGGTCCCGGCGACGGCCTGGAGGGCGAGGTTGACCATGCCGTCGCCGCCGACGGTGATGAGCGCTCCGGTGCCGCCATCGACGGCCTCGCGGGCCCGGCGCAGCGCGTCGTCGGCGTCCTCGCCGAGCACGGTGCGTACGGAGAATCCGGCGGCTCGCAACGCGGAAGCGGCCGGTTGCGCGGCGTGCGCGCCCCGGCCGCGTCCGGCGGTGGGATTGACGAAGAGGGTGATCTCGCTGGTCACCCGCCGGACCCTACAAGGTCCGGCGTTCCCGTCAAGGTCAGGTGATGTCGTCGTACCCGTTGAGCTTGCTGGAGCGACCGCCGTCGGCCTGCTCGGGCACGGCCGGGGCCGCGCTCACGGGTTCGACCGTGCCGACGTCCTCGGGGGTGAGGTCGAGTTCGGAGGCCTCGTCGTCGTCGGGTTCGGCGTCGGCGCGCTCCCTGCGGCGCTTGTCGTTCATCAGCGAGATGCCGACGGCGACGAAGTAGAGGCCGACGATCGGAGTGGCGAGCGAGAGCATGGAGACCGGGTCGACGGTCGGCGTCGCGAAGGCCGCGAAGACCGTCACACCCATGATCATGCCGCGCCACCAGCCCAGCATGCGGCGGCCGGTGAGAATGCCGCTGAAGTTGAGCATGACCAGGAACAGCGGCAGCTCGAAGGAGAGGCCGAAGACGATGATCATGCGGGTGACGAGGTCGATGAGCTCGTTCAGCGGCAAGAGGTTGGCTACCCCTGCCGGGGTAAAGTCCAGGAGCACCCTGGCCGCTGCGGGCAGCACGTTGTACGAGAACCAGCCGCCGGCCACGAATAGCGGGAAGCCCGCCGCTACGAAGCTCAGCGAGTATCGCTTCTCGTGTTTGTGCAGGCCGGGCGAGACGAACGCCCACAGCTGGTAGAGCCAGACCGGGCTGGCTGCGACGACGCCCGCGACCATCGACACCTTGATCATCAGCGTGAACGGCCCCATGAGGCCGGACATGGTGATGTTGCCGCAGGTGCCACCGTCCTTCTTGGTGAGCTCGGTGAACGGCACCGTGCAGTCCACGGCTTCCTTGATCGGCCGCGTGATCAGCTCAGCGATGTCCTTGTAGTAGAACGCCGCCACTATGGCGCAGACCAGGATCGCCAACACCGACTTCGCGAGCCGGTTGCGCAGCTCGCGAAGGTGGTCCGAGAGCGGCATCCGCCCCTCGGGGTCCCTCTGTTGTTTGCGGGCAGACTTGAGCAACCCACGTCCTCATCTCGTGCGGCAGGTCACTTTGGTCACAGAGGTGAACAGCGCCTGCTTCGGCCCGGTGTCAGCGCTGCGTGGTGTCCGTCGGCTCGGTCACCGGACGGGCGCTGCTCACGTCGCCGGGCGCGGACTGGATCGTGCGCTGGGCCGGCGGCTGCTCGGCCGGCGGGTCGGCCGGAGCGGGCTGCTGCCCTTCGGACTTCATGGCCTTGGCCTCGCTCTTGAGGATGCGGGCCGACTTGCCGAGCGACCGCGCCATGTCCGGGAGCTTCTTCGCGCCGAACAGCAGGACGACGACGATGAGGATGAGAATGATCTCGGGGGCGCCGAGCCTTCCGAACATAAGCGTTTACCTTCTCACCGAGGCTGCAGGGTAGGGGGCTGCTGGAGGGCAGCCGGACTGGTGTCCGACCGCCTTACGTGCAGCGATCGTAACGCGCAGGGGTAAACGCTGGGCAATCCCCGTGCGTACGCCCGTTTGCGGACCGGGCCTCGCTACCTGGGCCGCGTTGTGCAGCGTACCGCCCCGAAACGGGCGACATCAGAGCGGACCGGTCACCTCAGCGTTTCCCCGGCGCCCGCGAGGTCGACGGCGGCGCGCTCCAGGTCCTCGGCCGCACGGTTGATCTTCCTTGTGGTGTCGGCCACTTGGCGGCCGAGCCGCTGCGCCTCGACGAAAACGTTGACGGCGAGGACGCCGAGCACGGCGATCCCGAGGAACCCGAGGGCGATGGCGGTCATCGGCCAGAACATGGATGCGGACCCTAGACGGTGGAGTGGAGGCGGAGGGTGCGGACGCCGCCGCCAGTGAGGAGTTCGATGATGCGCTCCCCGGCCGGCTTGCGGACGGCCGAGCCGCACTCGGGACAGGTGAAGGAGTAGAACGTGGTGCGGCGGCTGGCTCCGATGGCGAGGCGGAGCGCGGCCGCGCCGAGTTCGAAGCGGGCGCGGCACTCCGGGCAGGCCGCCTTGAAGAGGACCGGGATCACGGGACGGGAAATACCGGGCAATACCGACATGTTCCGCAATTCTCCTCAGCTCTGGTGGTCGAGCGCGGGCGGTTCCTCATAGCCGGCCAGCGCCTCGCGGGCCGCGCGCCGGGCGCTCTCGGCGAGGTCGTCCGGCGAGACGATCCGGCCGTCCTGACCGAGGCGCAGCGCCAGGCGCCGCAGCGATGCGGGGTCGGGCGTGCGCAGCGTGATCCGCAGGCCGCCGTCGGGGAGCTCCTCGGCGCTGTCGTGCGGGTAGTACTCCGCGACCCAGCGGCCGCCGGGGCCGACCTCGACGACGACCTCGGGGTCCTCGGCGGACGGCTGGACGAGCCCCTCCGACAGGTCGCGCAGCTCCAGCTCGGGCGGCGCGGAGGCCTCGTCGAGCAGGCGGATCTCGGCGACCCGGTCGAGGCGGAAGGTGCGCCGGGCCTCGGAGAGCCGGCACCACGCCTCCATGTAGGTGTGGCCGACGGCGAAGAGCCGGATCGGGTCGACCTCGCGCTCGGTGAGCTCGTCGCGGGCCGGTGAGTAGTACTTCACCCACAGCCGGCGGCGCTCGGAGATCGCCCGGTCGACCTCGGCGAAGACGCCGCCCTCGGACTCGAAGGTGACCGAGAGCCGGGAGCTGGCGCCGGCGGCTTCGCCGGCCGCGGCCTCCAGCTTGGCGGTGGCGCGCAGCAGCGCCTGCCGGTCGCCCTCGCGCAGGCCGGGCAGCGTGGAGACGGCCCGCGCGGCCACGAGCAGCGCGGTCGCCTCGTCGGCGGCGAGCCGGAGCGGGGCCGCGACGTCGTCCGGGTTGTGCCACCAGATGCGGTCGCCGTCGGTGTCGATGTCCAGGAGGTCGCCGCCTCGGAAGCTCGTGCCGCACATGGGCAGCACGTCGAGGTCGGAGATCAGTTCGTCCTCGGTGATGCCGAAGGCGCGGGCGACGTCCGCGACGTGGGCACCGGGGCGCTCACGCAGATAGGTCACCAGCGACAGCATCCGCCGCGTCTGGTCGATGGCGTTCGCAGCCATGGTCGTACGGTCCCCCTCAGCCCTTGGCCACGGCGCGCAGCCGTTCCATCACGTCGGCCCGCAGATCGGCGGGCTCCAGCACGACCACGTCGGGGCCGAATTCCACGAGGTGGGCGTCCAGCCCGTGCCCGTACGGAATCTCCAACTCGTCCCACCCGTCGCCGAGTTCCCGCGTCGAGGTGGCCCGTGAGCGCAGCGGGTAGCCGGCTCCGGCGCGCAGCCGGATCCTGGCCGAGCGGGTCGCGGTCTCCCCCGCCCAGCTCTCGACCGTCTCGCGCACGGTGACGACGTCGGGCACCGGCGCGGTGAAGGCGGCCGCGCGGGAGCGGACCCGGCCGGAGATGCGGCTGAGCCGGAACACCCGCTCGGCACCCCGGTCGCGGTCCCAGCCGGCCAGGTACCAGTGGCCGCGCCAGCACTCTAGGCCCCAGGGCTCGACGTGCCGGGCCTCGGGGCGTACGGCGGTGACCTTGCGGTAGTCGAAGACGACCGGGCGCCGGTCACGGCAGGCCAGCATCAACGGCTCGAAGGCCGTCTCATGGACCGGGATGCGCGGCTCGATGGCGCTGTGCTCATACGGATTGTCGGCTTCCGGCATGCCGGCGGCGCGCAGCTTCTGGAGCGCTCCGCTGGCCGCGCCCGCGAGCCGGGCCTGCTGCCAGACGCGGGCGGCGAGCCCGAGGGCCGCGGCCTCCTCGGCGTCGAGCTGGACCGGCGGCAGGCGGTTGCTGTCGCGGCGGGCGAGGTAGCCGGTCTCGCCGTCGAGGTTCTCGACGGTCTCGATGACGAGGCCGAGTTCCCGCAGATCGTCCTTGTCCCGCTCGAACATCCGGTTGAAGGAGTCGTCGGACCCGGCTTCGAGATAGGCCTCGATGGACTCGCGCAGCTCCCGCTTGCTGAGTGCGCGCCGTGTCCCGAGCAGACACAGCGCCAGGTTCATCAGCCGCTCGGCCTTGGCAATCGCCATCGATGCCCTACGCCCTCTCTCGTTGTGCGCTACGACCGTTGACCGTACCGCCCCCGGCTGTCCGGGCAAAAGCCGAGGGCCCATGCCAGCAGGCACGGGCCCTCGGTCTGATCAGCTCCGATCACTCGGGACTGATCGAGGTGCGTCTCAGACGGAGACCAGGTCGCAGACGAAGATCAGCGTCTCGCCCGGGGCGATGGCGCTGCCGGCGCCGCGGTCGCCGTAGGCGAGGTGGGCCGGGATGGTCAGCCGGCGGCGACCGCCGACCTTCATGCCCTGGATGCCCTGGTCCCAGCCGGAGATGACCTGGCCGGCACCCAGCTTGAACTCCAGCGGGTTGCCGCGGTTCCAGGAGGCGTCGAACTCCTCGCCGGTGGAGAAGGCCACGCCGACGTAGTGGACCTTGACGAAGTCGCCGGCCTTGGCGACGGCGCCGTCGCCCTCCCAGATCTCCTTGATCTCCAGGTCCGCCGGCGGCTGACCCTCGGGGAAGTCGATCTCGGGCTTGTCGATGCTCACGTAATGCTCCTACTTATCGCTATGGGCAACCCGGACAGTCTTACACTGCTCCGAGGATGTCCACGACGAAGACCAGGGTCGAGTTGGCCGGGATGTCCGCACCCTGGGCCTTGTCCTTGTAGCCCTGCTCCGGCGGGATGACCAGCAGGACACGGCTGCCGACCTTCTTGCCGACGAGACCCTTGTCCCAGCCCTCGATGACCTGGCCCTGACCGATCGTGGTCGAGAACGGGGCGCCGGTCTTCCAGGACGTGTCGAACAGCTTCGCCTGCGGCAGTCCCTCGTTGGGCTTCCAGGTGGCCCCGCTGTACTGCATGTAGACGGTCTGGCCGCTCTTGACCTCGGCGCCCTTGCCCTCGATGAGGACCTGGTCGACGAGCTTCTTCGGCGGGTCGTTCTTCGGGACCGTGATCGTGGCCGCCTCGTCCTTGTCCGCCTTGATCTGCGGCAGGTCGGACGGGATGGCGGCCTGGGTGCCCTCGACCTTCTTCGGCATCACGCTGTCGACGTCGAGGACGAAGACCAGGTTGTCGGTGCCGGAGACGCCGAGCTCCTGCTTGCCCGCGGCGCCGAACGCGGCGGACGGCGGGGCGACGACCAGGACGCGGGCGCCGACCTTCTGGCCGAGCACCGCCTCGCTGAACGCGGGGATGTAGGTCTGCGAGCCGGCCGGGATGACCTGGGGCACGCCGTCCTTGTCGTAGGAACCGGCGAGGTCCTTGCCGCTCTTCCAGATCTTCCCGGTGTACTTCGTCACCGCGAGGTCGTCCTTCTTGACCTCGGGGCCGGTGCCCGCGGTCAGCGTCTTGACGACGAACTTCCCGCTCGGGTCGCCCTTGGGGATGGTGATCGTGGGCTTCTTGCCCAGGTCGCCCGCGACGGTGGGCATCGGCGAGGCGTCGGACACCGGCTTGGGAGCGGCGGGCTGGGACGCCTGGTCGGAGGGGGAGGCGGACGCGTCCTTCTTCTTCGCCGAGTCGTCACCTCCTCCGCAGGCCGCGGTGAGCATCAGGGCCGGCACGATGAGCGCGGCAGCAAGTCGGCGTCGCACAGTGGTCCTCGGGGTAGCTGGAACGGTCGGAGCCGCCACTCTACGGCCCCACTCCCGTACCACAAGGGTCCGGCATGCCCGGGGGCCCCGCACGCAACAGCGCACGGGGCCCCGGTCACGACCACTGATGCCGTCTCACATACCGGCGATCAGCTTCTCCACCCGGTCGTCCACCGACCGGAACGGGTCCTTGCACAACACGGTGCGCTGCGCCTGGTCGTTGAGCTTCAGGTGCACCCAGTCGACGGTGAAGTCCCGGCGCTGCTCCTGGGCACGGCGGATGAAGTCGCCGCGCAGGCGGGCCCTGGTGGTCTGCGGGGGCACCGACTTGCCCTCGAAGATCTTCAGGTCGTTGCAGATCCTGGCCGCCTGGCCCTTGCGCTCCAGGAGGTAGTACAGGCCCCGCCGGCGGTGGATGTCGTGGTAGGCGAGGTCTATCTGCGCGACGCGCGGGTGCGACATGGTCATGTTGTTCTTGGCCCGGTACCGCTCGATGAGCTTGTACTTCATGACCCAGTCGATCTCGGTGCCGATCCGGTCGAGGTCCTCGGCCTCGATCGCGTCCAGGGTGCGGCCCCACAGTTCGAGGACCTGGTCGACGGTGCCGGTGCGGATGCCGCGGCGCTCCACGAAGTCCACGGCCTTCTCGTAGTACTCGCGCTGCACTTCGAGGGCGGAGGCCTCGCGCCCGCTGGCCAGGCGCACCTTGCGCTGGCCCGTGATGTCGTGCGAGACCTCGCGGATGGCCCGGATCGGGTTCTCCAGCGTGAGGTCGCGCATCACCGTACCGGCTTCGATCATGCGCAGGACGAGGTCGGTGGCGCCGACCTTCAACAGCATGGTCGTCTCGGACATGTTGGAGTCGCCGACGATGACGTGCAGGCGCCGGTAGCGCTCGGCGTCCGCGTGCGGCTCGTCCCGGGTGTTGATGATGGGACGCGAGCGGGTGGTGGCGGAGCTGACGCCCTCCCAGATGTGTTCGGCGCGCTGGCTGACGCAGTAGACCGCGCCGCGCGGGGTCTGCAGCACCTTGCCGGCGCCGCAGATCAACTGGCGGGTGACGAGGAACGGAATGAGGATGTCCGCGAGCCGGGAGAACTCTCCGTGCCGGGCGACGAGATAGTTCTCGTGGCATCCGTAGGAGTTTCCCGCCGAGTCGGTGTTGTTCTTGAAGAGATAGACGTCGCCCGCGATTCCCTCCTCGTGCAGGCGGCGTTCGGCGTCGACGAGCAGGCCTTCGAGAATGCGCTCGCCGGCTTTGTCGTGGGTGACCAGTTCGGTCACGTTGTCGCATTCGGGAGTTGCGTATTCCGGATGCGATCCCACGTCCAGGTAGAGGCGGGCGCCGTTCCGCAGAAAGACGTTGCTGCTGCGGCCCCATGACACAACACGGCGGAAGAGGTAGCGCGCCACTTCGTCAGGAGACAGTCGGCGCTGTCCCCTGAACGTGCACGTGACGCCGTACTCGTTCTCCAGCCCGAAAATGCGGCGGTCCATGAGTGAACATTACGCCTGATGGCCTGAGCTGAAACCGGGTTCGACGGCACGGTTTCGATCATTTTCGTCAACTCCGGCGACATCCGGCCGACGCCCGGGAGCTGCCAGGACGCGCTGGGTGGCGAGGAGTACGACGAGGGCCGCGAGGCCGCCGCCGCCCGCGACCGCGAAACTGGCGCCCGTTCCGCCGAGTTCGACCGCCGGGCCCGCGGCCGCCGTGCCGAGCGCGGTGCCGACGCCGAACGCCGTCACCAGCCAGGAGAAGGCCTCGGTGACCGTGCCGCGCGGGGCGTGCCGGTCGACGACGATGAACGCGCAGGCGATGGACGGCGCGAGGAAGAGGCCGGAGACGACGGTGAGCGCGGCCATCGCGGGCACGCCGGGGACCAGCGTCAATGGCAGGTAGCCGACCGCGAGCAGCGCGACCAGAATCCGCAGCCGCTTCTCGGGGGCGCCGCTCCACTGCCGGGCCCCGTAGACGAGCCCGCCGAGCAGCGCGCCGAGTCCGTTGGCGGCCATCAGCCAGCCGTAGATCGTGTCGCTGCCGTGGTCGTCGGCGTAGGCGGACGCGGCGACGATGATGGCGCCGAGCGCGAGGCCGACGAAGAAGAACGAGCCGAGCAGCGCGAGGAGTCCGGGCGAGCGCAGCGCGCCGAGCCAGTGCGCCTCGCGGGGCGCCGAACGCCAGGTCCTGGACGGCTCGGAGAGTACGACGCTGAGCGCGCCGAGCACCCCGAGCGCGTTGATGAGCAGCAGCGCGGTGGCGGGCGACCAGAGCGCGATGGACACGGTGACGAGCAGCGGGCCGACCGTGAACATCACCTCCTGGGCTATCGCGTCCATGGCGTACGCGGTGTGCACCTGGTCCTCGCGCTTGAGGACGCTGGGCCACAGGGCGCGCAGACCGCCCTCCAGGGGCGGAGTGGCGAGCCCGGCGACGAGGACGGCCGCATACGCGACGGCCACCGGCTCGATGCCGACGACGGCGAGCAGGACCATGCCGAGGGCCGCGAGGACGGAGGCGGGGAGCATCACGCGCGGCTGTCCGTACAGGTCGACGGCGCGCCCGAGCAGCGGCTGGCCGACGGCCGTGGCCAGGCCGTAGACGGCGGTCAGCGCGCCCGCGAGGGAGTAGCTGCCGCCCTCGGCCCGTACGAAGAAGACGACCGCGATCGCGGCGGTCGCGTTCGGCAGCCGGCCGGTGAGCGTGCCCGCGAGCAGCCGCGCGGCGTGCCGGGTCCGAAGGATCTCCGCGTATCCCGCCGCCATGGCCACTCCTCACGTGTTACGTATAACTTCCGAGGTCATACGTACCATGTGGCAAGCCCGCGGGTCTACCCCGTGCCCGCCGACCAGCCGCCCTGGAGGACCCGTGACCAGCCCGGACATCCCGCAACCCACGCCGGTGGCGGCCCGCGCGGGGGTGCGCGCCGCCCGCGCCGCGATGTCCGGCCGGCCGGCCGGGTCCCGGCCCACCAGCCGGGACGTGGCGAGCGCGGCGGGCGTCTCGCAGGCCACCGTCTCGCTGGTCCTGGGCGACAAGTGGCGGGGCCGCGTCTCGGAGCGGACCGCGGGCCTGGTCAGGGAGGCCGCGCGGGAGCTCGGCTACCGCCCCAACCTGGCCGCCCGCAGCCTGCGGCTCGGCCGCACCAGGACGGCGCTGCTCGTCGTGCCCGCCATGACCAGCGAGTTCTTCGCCCAGGTCTACGCGGGCGCGGCCAAGGTCGCCGCCGAGCACGGCTTCGGCGTGGTGCTCTACCCCTCCCCCGAGGGCATCGGGCCAGCCCGCGACCCCTTCGACTCCGCGCGCACCGCGCTCGACGGGGTCATCGCCTCCTCGATGGCGGCGGGCGCGCTCGCCTCGATCCGCGGCAGCGACCTGCCGCTGGTCATGCTCGACAGCGACCCCGACGAGCCCGGGCCCGCGGCCCACGTCAACCTCGACATCGCCGACGGCGTACGGCGCCTGACGGAGCATCTGCTCGGGCTCGGCCACCGCCGATTCGTCCACGTCGCGGCCGACGTGGACTCCTGGACGTTCGTCGTCCGCGCCCGCGCGCTGGCGGACTCGCTCGCCGGGGTGCCGGGCTCCGAACTGCGTACGGTCCGAGCAGCGCTCGGCGTGGACTCCGGGCGGGAGGCCGCCGAGCAGGCCCTGCGCGCCGCCGGCCCACGCCCGACGGCGCTGGTCTGCGACGACGACTTCCTGGCCGCGGGCGCCTGCAAGGCGTCCCACCGGCTCGGCCTTCGCATCCCCGACGACGTGTCGGTCACCGGGTTCGACGGCCTCACCCTCGCCACCGCCCTTGAGCCGGAGCTCACCACGCTCGCGCTGCCCGCCGAGCAGGTCGGCGCCCGCGGCATGGCCGCGCTGCTCGCCGTCCTGGAGGGGCGCCCGCCCGAGACCGGGGACCTGCCCGTCTCACTGGTGGTACGGGGCTCAACGGCCGCGCCCCGGCCCGCCTGAGGCGGAACCGGGGCGCGTGAGGCAGCGGGGGGACTACTCGTCCTCCGCCTCCTCCAGGTCCGAAGGGGCCTCGGTGGGCTCCGTCTTGGCCACATCCGCCTGGAGCAGCCGGGAGAGCTGACGGCCGACGATGCGCTTGAACTTCCGCTGCTGCGGCCGCGTCCGGTCGAGGACCGCGACCTCAAGTCGCTCGGCGGGGATCTCCCGGTCGGCGCCGTTCGTCTGGTTCGACAAGGCCTGCACGGCCAGCTTCAGCGCCTCGGCGAGCGACATGCCGTCCTGGTGGCGCTGGTCCAGGAACGTGCTGATCTGTTCGGCGTTGCCGCCGACCGCGACCGAGCCGTGCTCGTCCACGATCGAACCGTCGTGCGGCAGCCGGTAGATCTGGTCCTCTTCGGGCGTGCTGCCGACCTCGGCGACGACCAGCTCCACCTCGTACGGCTTCTCGCCGACACTGGAGAAGATGGTGCCCAGGGTCTGCGCGTAGACGTTGGCGAGCCCACGGGCCGTCACGTCGTCGCGGTCGTAGGTGTATCCGCGCAGATCCGCGTAACGGACGCCGCCGATGCGGAGGTTCTCGTACTCGTTGTACTTGCCGGCGGCCGCGAAGCCGATCCGGTCGTAGATCTCGCTGAACTTGTGCAGCGCGCGGGACGGGTTCTCACCGACGAACACGATGCCGTCGGCGTACTGGATCACGACCAGGCTGCGGCCGCGGGCGATGCCCTTGCGGGCGTACTCCGCACGGTCGGCCATGGCCTGCTGGGGTGAGACATAGAACGGGGTCGACACCGGCTAACCGTCCCTTTCTGTCAGTGGCGAAGTCATCTCGGGGCCCGCTCGGGCCTCAGAGGAGGGAGGCCCGCGGGCCGTCGGGCTGCTCCAGCCGCCGTTCCAGGATGGTGCGGGCGAGCTCGGAGGACTCCGCCTCGGTGAGCCTGCGGAAGCCGTCCTCGGTGATGACGGTGACGATCGGGAAGATCCGGCGCGCCATGTCCGGGCCGCCGGTCGCCGAGTCGTCGTCGGCGGCGTCGTAGAGCGCCTGGATGACGAGCGTGGTCGTCTCCTGCTCCGTCAGATCGTCGCGGTAGAGCTTCTTCATGGAGCCCCGGGCGAAGATCGAGCCGGAGCCGGTGGCGGCGAAGCCGTGCTCCTCGGACCGGCCGCCGGTGACGTCGTAGGAGAAGATCCGGCCCTTCTCGCGGTCCACGTCGTAGCCCGCGAAGAGCGGGACCACGGCGAGGCCCTGCATGGCCATGCCCAGGTTGCTGCGGATCATCGTGGAGAGCCGGTTGGCCTTGCCCTCCAGGGAGAGCGTGGCGCCTTCGACCTTCTCGAAGTGCTCCAGCTCCAGCTGGAAGAGCTTGACCATCTCGACCGCGAGGCCGGCGGTGCCGGCGATGCCGACCGCCGAGTACTCGTCAGCCGGGAAGACCTTCTCGATGTCGCGCTGGGCGATCATGTTGCCCATCGTGGCCCGCCGGTCGCCGGCCAGGACGACCCCGCCGGGGAACGTCGCCGCGACGATCGTCGTGCCGTGCGGCGCTTCGATGTGACCCTGCACGGGCGGCAGGGCGCGCTTGCCGGGCAGCATCTCCGGCGAGTGCTCGGACAGGAAGTCCATGAATGAGGAGGAGCCAGGCGTCAGGAAGGCAGCTGGTAGACGCCCGGTGCCACGAGTGTTGGCTTCCACGAGTTTCCTTCCAAGTAGGCGGCAGCGCGACGGACGGTGTCGGGATCGTCTCCCAACTTGCCGATGGCCGAATTGCAGTTGAAGCAGAGTACGCCTCGGACCTTACCCGTCTTGTGGCAGTGATCCACATGTGCGGCCGGAGCAGACAGACATATGCAGCAGACGCCCCCTTGAGAGGCAATCAACCCGTCGCGTTCGGCTTCCGTGATGCCGTACTGGCGCTTGAGGTGGTCCTGCCGCCCGCGCTCGGCCCTGCACGCTTTGCAGCGGGTCGACAGACCATCCGATGCGGTCGCATTGCGATGCCATTCACTGTGAGGTTTGACCTCGCCACACGTCCGACAGAGCTTGTGCCCGGCCGGGACATCCACCTGTTCCCGAACCGGCTTGCCCATGGCCTCCCGGCGACGCCGGTAGTGCGTGGCGCTGTACTCCGCCACGCACTCCCGGCAGTGCACCTGCAGGCCGTCACGCCGATTCTTGTCCCTCGTGAATGCAGCAAGAGGCCGATCTCGCGTGCATTTCCTGCATTGCTTTGCGTTCGATTCGCCAGCCACCCTCATCCCCCGCCATCTTCGATTCGAAGGGCAAAGTGGCCCGATAGCCTTTACTGTCCACCTTTTTGCACGAATGAGCGCACGAAGTCCTCGGCGTTTTCCTCGAGCACGTCGTCGATTTCATCCAGCACAGAGTCGACGTCGTCCGACAACTTCTCCTGCCGCTCCTTGAGGTCCTCCGAAGCCTGCGCGTCCTGCACCTGCTCCTCGACCTCCTCGGTGGAGCGCGTCGCCTTCTGCTGGCCGCCGCCGGTGTCCTTGGTCGCCATCTACCTCACCCCGCTCGGTTCGATGTCCTTGATCAGACCCTACAAGCAGGGTCTGTCATCGGCCCCGCACTTCGTGGAACGTGCGGGGCCTACCTCTGTGTTTCCCACACCTGCGGCCTTTCAGCCGCCTGAGAGCACCCGCACCAGATCTTCGGCCGTGCGGCACCGGTCGAGCAGCGCCTTCACGTGATTACGCGTTCCGCGTAGGGGTTCCAGGGTTGGCACCCGCTGCAGCGAGTCACGGCCCGGCAGGTCGAAGATCACCGAGTCCCAGGAGGCCGCCGCGACGTCGTCCGCGTACTGCTCCAGACAGCGGCCGCGGAAATACGCCCTGGTGTCCTCCGGGGGCTTGGTCTGCGCCCGCAGGACGCCGGGATCGTCCAGGAGGCGCTTCATCTTGCCGCGGGCCACCAGACGGTTGTAGAGCCCCTTCTCGGGCCGGACGTCCGCGTACTGGAGGTCCACCAGGTGCAGCCGGGCCGCGTCCCAGTCGAGGCCGTCGCGGCGCCGGTAGCCCTCCATCAGCTCGCGCTTGGCGATCCAGTCGAGCTCGCCCGACAGGCTCATCGGGTCGTTCTCCAGCCGGTTCAGGACGTCCTCCCAGCGGACCAGGACGTCCTTGGTCTGCTCGTCGGCGTCCGCCCCGAACCGCTCCTCGACGTACTTGCGCGCCAGCTCGAAGTACTCCATCTGCAGCTGGACGGCCGTCAGCGTGCGGCCGCTGCGGAGCGTGACCAGGTGTTGCAGGGTGGGGTCGTGCGAGACCTGGTGGAGGGTGCGGACCGGCTGGTCCACGGCCAGGTCGACGTTGATGAACCCTTCCTCGATCATGGACAGGACCAGCGAGGTCGTGCCCAGCTTGAGGTACGTCGAGATCTCCGAGAGGTTCGCGTCGCCGATGATGACGTGCAGGCGGCGGTACTTCTCGGCGTCCGCGTGGGGCTCGTCGCGGGTGTTGATGATCGGGCGCTTGAGGGTCGTCTCCAGGCCGACCTCGACCTCGAAGTAGTCGGCACGCTGGCTGATCTGGAAGCCGTGCTCGTGGCCGTCCTGGCCGATGCCCACCCGTCCGGCGCCGGTGATGACCTGGCGCGAGACGAAGAACGGGGTCAGGTGGCGCACGATGTCCGAGAAGGCGGTCTCCCGCTTCATCAGGTAGTTCTCGTGCGTGCCGTACGAGGCGCCCTTGTTGTCGGTGTTGTTCTTGTACAGGTGGATCGGCTGGGCGCCGGGGAGTTGGGCCGCGCGCTCGGCCGCCTCGGCCATGATGCGCTCGCCGGCCTTGTCCCACAGGACGGCGTCGCGCGGGTTGGTGACCTCGGGTGAGCTGTACTCGGGGTGCGCGTGGTCGACGTAAAGCCGCGCCCCGTTGGTGAGGATGACGTTGGCGAGGCCGATGTCCTCGTCGGTCAACTGGCTTGAGTCTGCGGCCTCGCGGGCGAGGTCGAAGCCGCGGGCGTCCCGCAGCGGGTTCTCCTCCTCGAAGTCCCAGCGGGCGCGGCGCGCCCGGTGCATCGCCGCCGCGTAGGCGTTGACGATCTGGGACGAGGTGAGCATGGCATTGGCGTTGGGGTGGCCGGGGACGGAGATCCCGTACTCCGTCTCGATGCCCATTACTCGCCGTACGGTCATGCGGCCCTCCTTGCCCGGCGGCGCTCCCCCGCGGGAGCGGCGCTCAAGTACCGCTGGTTCTCCGGTGCGTGTGCGGTGCCCGTCCCCGCACTGCGCGACTCGGCGGTACCGAAGAGCCTAGAACGCCTTTGCGCTGGTGGGGAGATCAATTCCGTCATTGCTGTTGCCCTGCTTGTGGCCTGAAAAGCAGTCGGCTGCGGATGCCCGCCCGGGCACCCGCAGCCGGCCTGCCTTTTACAGGTACTGACCGGTGTTGGCCACCGTGTCGATGGAGCGTCCGGTGTCCGCGCCCTGCTTTCCGGTGACGAGGGTGCGGATGAATACGATCCGCTCGCCCTTCTTTCCGGAAATCCTGGCCCAGTCGTCCGGGTTGGTGGTGTTCGGCAGGTCCTCGTTCTCCTTGAACTCGTCCACGCAAGCCTGGAGGAGGTGGGAGATCCGAAGGCCCTTCTGGTTCTGGTCGAGGAAGGCCTTGATGGCCATCTTCTTGGCCCGGTCCACGATGTTCTGGATCATGGCGCCGGAGTTGAAGTCCTTGAAGTACAGGACTTCCTTGTCACCGTTGGCGTAGGTGACTTCGAGGAAGCGGTTCTCCTCGGTCTCCGCGTACATCTGCTCCACCACGGACTGGATCATCGCGTGGGTGGTGCCGTCCGCGTCCCCGCCGTGTTCGGCGAGGTCGTCGGCGTGCAGCGGCAGCGAGGAGCGGAGGTACTTGGCGAAGATGTCCTTGGCCGCCTCCGCGTCCGGACGCTCGATCTTGATCTTCACGTCGAGCCGGCCGGGCCGCAGGATCGCGGGGTCGATCATGTCCTCGCGGTTGGAGGCGCCGATGACGATGACGTTCTCCAGGCCCTCCACACCGTCGATCTCGGCGAGCAGCTGCGGGACGATGGTGTTCTCCACGTCCGAGCTGACGCCGGATCCGCGGGTGCGGAAGAGGGATTCCATCTCGTCGAAGAAGACGATGACGGGGGTGCCCTCGCTCGCCTTCTCCCGCGCACGCTGGAAGACGAGGCGGATGTGCCGCTCGGTCTCGCCGACGTACTTGTTGAGGAGCTCGGGGCCCTTGATGTTGAGGAAGTAGCTCTTCCCCGCGGGCTGGCCGGTCACCTCGGCGACCTTCTTGGCAAGGGAGTTGGCGACCGCCTTGGCGATCAGCGTCTTGCCGCATCCCGGCGGGCCGTAGAGCAGGATGCCCTTCGGCGGCCGCAGTTCGTGCTCCTTGAAGAGGTCGGGATAGAGGTAGGGGAGTTCGACCGCGTCGCGGATCAGCTCGATCTGGTTGCCCAGTCCGCCGATCTTGTCGTAGTCGACGTCCGGGACCTCTTCGAGGACGAGTTCCTCGACCTCGCTCTTCGGCACCACTTCGTAGACGTAGCCGGACCTGGGTTCCAGCAGGAGCGCATCGCCAGGGCGGATGGTGATGTCCAGGAGCGGCTCGGCGAGCCTCACCACCCGTTCCTCGTCGGTGTGCCCGACCACCAGGGCGCGCTCGCCGTCCTCGAGGATCTCCTTGAGGGTGACGATGTCCCCGGCGCGCTCGAACTCCATGGCCTCGACCACGTTGAGTGCTTCGTTGAGCATGACTTCCTGGCCGCGCCTCAGGTCGTCGAGCTCGACGCTGGGGCTGACGTTCACCCGGAGCTTGCGGCCCCCGGTGAAGATGTCGGCGGTGCCGTCCTCGTTGGACTGCAGGAAGACTCCGAAGCCGGCCGGCGGCTGCGCGAGCCGGTCGACCTCCTCCTTGAGGGCCACGATCTGGTCGCGGGCCTCGCGGAGCGTGTTGGCGAGCCGCTCGTTCTGCGCGGACACGCCCGCCAGACTGGTCTGCAGCTCGACGATCCGCTCTTCGAGAATCCTCGTATGACGCGGCGAGTCGGCGAGCTTACGTCGCAGGACGGCGATTTCCTGCTCTAGATAGGCAACCTGGCCGGCTGGGTCCTCAGACCCCCGCCCGGGCCGGATGCCGCGGTTGATGTCGTCGTCGTGGGCTGCCACGGTCCTCACCTCCTCCAAGGGGAGCTGGACGCTTCCTGACCCTACCTGGGCTGGTGGTGATTGAAACCCCTAGATCACAAAGACTCTGAGGTGTGTCTGATCTTCACCCTTGCGCTCTCCCTCACGCCAGGGGAATACCCACCCATCAACATCGGAAAGCGGGCGGTTGTTATCGTCGATGGCGTCAACACCCGTCAGGGCTGGCACCGATTGATTCACTCGCGCAGGAACGGCAGGCACATGAACGAGGCGCTCGAAGTCTGGATCGACCAGGACCTGTGCACCGGCGACGGCATCTGCGTCCAGTACGCCCCCGAGGTCTTCGAGCTGGACATCGACGGGCTTGCGTATGTGAAGAGTTCCGAGGACGAGTTGCTGCAGGCGCCCGGGGCCACAACACCCGTACCGCTGCCGCTGCTCCAGGACGTCGTGGACTCCGCCAAGGAGTGCCCGGGCGACTGCATTCACGTACGCCGGGTTTCGGACAGCGTCGAGGTGTACGGTCCCGACGCGGAGTGATCGGAGGGTGACCCGGTGCTACACGGGGTCGCTCAGACGCCCGTCGCGGCGGCGCCGGTCGAGCGGACGAACTTGCCGCCCTGCCAGCGCCACTTGACCTCCTGGCGTACATCCGGCTCGAAGCGGGGCACGTCGTCGGAGGAGTAGCCGAGCAGGGTCGCCGCCACCGCCCCGTCCCGTACGTCGAAGTCGGCGACGGTCTGCTTCCCCTTGGGGTCCAGCAGCGTCGCCACCACGCGCGGCGGAGCCCCCTTCACGACCGGCTTCGTCAGGACGTAGATGCCGCTGGGCGGGGTGCCTCCGCCGGCGTTGCAGTGCACGACCGCGACGGTCTCGGGGACGCCGTCGCCGTCGAGGTCGCCCGAGGCCTTCTTCTCCACCACTGTGCCGATGCTCCCGCAGTCGAGCGGGAAGGTGACCGCGCCCGCGTCGGGGGCGGCCGCAGTCGTGAGGGGGGTGGTGCTTCGCTCGCCGGGTGCCTGGGAGGCCTTGGCGGCGTCCGGCTGCAGGAAGCCCGCGATCGCGACCACGGCGGCCATCGCGGTCGCGGTGGCGATCCAGTGCACGGGGCGGGCGTGGGTGTGCGCGAGCTCAGGGACGGCGGCAGTCTGCACGCGGGAGGTCTCCTGTGAAGGGCGGTGCGAGTGGTGGGGGTGGCCAGCATCGTGCCACACGTCACAGGTGGGCGGAATACCGGGGCAACAGGCTCAACGTAAAGGCGCCGCCGCCGAGTTCCCGTGTCGGTCCGGGAACTCGGCGGCGGCGCCGGTTCGTTGTACGAGGCTCAGCCCCTGAACTGGAAGTCAGTCCTTGTTGGGGCCCTCGTAGTCGTCGCCGTACGCGCCCTTGGCGGGGCGGCGGCGGCGCATCGGCGGTTCCACGCCGTCCGCGAGGCGGCGGGCGGTCACCAGGAAGCCGGTGTGGCCGATCATCCGGTGGTCCGGGCGGACGGCCAGGCCCTCGACGTGCCAGTTGCGGATCATCGATTCCCAGGGCTGCGGCTCGGCGAAGCAGCCGATCTCGCGGATGGACTCGACGGTGCGCGAGAGCTGGGTGGTGGTGGCCACGTAGCAGCACAGGATGCCGCCGGGGACGAGCGCCTTGGAGACGGCGTCCAGGCACTCCCAGGGGGCGAGCATGTCCAGGATCACGCGGTCGACGTCGGTGTCCGACAGGTTGTCCTGGAGGTCGCCGACGGTGAGCTGCCAGGCGGGGTGCGGTCCGCCGAAGTAGCGCTCCACGTTCTGCGTGGCGATCTCGGCGAAGTCCTCGCGGCGCTCGTAGGAGTGCAGCATTCCGTGGTCGCCGATGGCGCGCAGCAGGAAGGCGCTCAGCGAGCCCGAGCCGACCCCGGCCTCGACGACGCGGGCGCCGGCGAAGATGTCGGCGAAGGCCAGGATCTGCCCCGCGTCCTTGGGGTAGACCACGGCGGCGCCGCGGGGCATGGACAGGACGAAGTCGGGGAGCAGGGGGCGCAGCGCGAGGTAGGCGACGTTTCCCGTGGTTCGGACAACACTGCCCTCGGGAGCACCGATCAGCTCGTCGTGCGGGAAGGAACCCTTGTGGGTGTGGAAATTCTTCCCGGCTTCGAGCGTGAACGTGTAGTGGCGTCCCTTGGGGTCGGTGAGCTGGACCTGGTCCCCGACCTTGAAGGGCCCGCGACGGCGGGCGGCACCGGTCGGTTCGGACATACGACCAGAGTACCGGCCGTACGGGGCCGCGAACGCCACGCCGACGGCGCCCGGTGTCAGGAGCCGGGCCGCGCCATGGCGGCGACGAAGGCCTTCTCCACGTCGGCCGCGGACAGCACTCCGTAGATCTCGCCGGTCTCCTCGACGACGAGGTACTCGGTGGCGGGGGTGGCCCGGAGCAGGTCGAGCAGTGGCTCTCCGGCGAGTTCGGCCGGGACGCGCATGCCGTCGGTGAGGTCCTGGGCGAGGCCGCTGACGGCGACCCAGGGACGGCGGTGTTCGGGGACGCCGACGATGGCCGCCTCGCGGACGAGGCCGGTCGGGTCGCCGTGCCCGTCGACGACGACCAGGGCGCGGGCGCCCGCCTCGTTGGCGCGGCGCAGCGCCTCGGAGAGCGGGGTGGTGGACTCGACAGGCACGGCGCGCCGGGTGAGGGTGCGGGCGCGCAGCTCGGGGAGGTGTTCGCGCAGCCGGGCCATGCGCAGGCTGTTGCCGGCGCCGGTCCAGATGATCGCGGCGAGGATGGCGGCGAGCAGCGCGTCGGTGACGGTGTCCATGCCGCTGACCTCGTCGGGGGAGTTGCCGAGCACCCCGGTCTGGGTGAGCAGCGGCAGGCCGATGAGGACGGTGACGGCGAGCGCGCGGCCAACCCAGGCGGCGGCGATGGTGCCGCTCATGGGCTTGCCGGTGATCTTCCAGACGACGGCGCGGAGCATGCGGCCGCCGTCCAGGGGCAGGCCGGGCAGCAGGTTGAAGCCGGCCACGATCAGGTTGGAGATCATCAGGCCGGCCAGGAGCACGCCGGGCACGGTGCCGGGCTCGACGGCCTTCATGCCGAGGTAGAAGACGCCGGACAGGACCAGCGAGAGCAGCGGGCCGACGAAGGCGAGGACGAACTCGCGGCCCGGGGTCTCGGTCTCCTTCTCGATCTCGGAGACTCCGCCGAAGAACTGGAGCTGGATGCGGCGCACCGGCAGTTTGAAGCGGAGCGCGGCGACGGTGTGGGCGAGTTCGTGAACCAGTACGGAGGCGTAGAAGGCCACGGCGAAGAAGAGCGACACGAGGTAGCGGGCGGCGCCGAGTTCGGGCAGGACCCGGTCGAGCTGGCCGCCGAAGACCCAGGTGATCAGAGCTGCGACCAGGAACCAGCTGGGGGCGACGTAGACGGGCACTCCGAAGGGGCGGCCCATCAGGATTCCGCCGCCGGGTCCGGAGCGGGGCTGCTTGCCGTTGCCTGGGCCCGGTCCCGGGGTGTTGCCGTCCACGCCGGACTGCGGCCGTCCGCGCTCGCCGCTCTCGCCGCTGTCTTCCACGGGTTCCCTTCGTCGGTACGATGCCTGCTCCGGGGAAACTGCCCCGGAGCCCCGGCCGGACTCGCCTCGTCCGCCGAATGTTCGCTGCATGGTGCGATGCCACGATCATGCAGGGTGAGGGCGCCTGTCGTCGATGGTATTCCGCTCGCTGTCAGTGGCGGGTCGTAGGGTCTGTGTCATGAGTACGAGCACCGGTGGGGCCGCGGCCGCACAGCAGCCAACGTCGCTGTCGCCGTCGCGGGCGAACGACTTCATGCAGTGCCCCTTGCTGTACCGGTTCCGGGTGATCGACCGGCTGCCCGAGAAGCCGAGCGAGGCGGCCACGCGCGGCACGCTGGTGCACGCCGTTCTGGAGCGGCTCTTCGACGACCCGGCTGCCGAGCGCACCGCGCCGCGCGCCAAGTCGATGATCCCGGGGCAGTGGGACCGGCTGCTCGAATCGAAGCCGGAGCTGACCGAGCTGTTCGCCGAGGACACCGGGGGCGAGCGGCTCACCAAGTGGCTGGGCGAGGCCGAGCGCCTGGTGGAGCGGTGGTTCTCGCTGGAGGATCCGACGCGCCTGGAGCCGGTGGAGCGGGAGTTCTTCGTCGAGACCGAGCTGGATTCGGGGCTGCGCCTGCGCGGGGTCATCGACCGGGTGGACGTGGCGCCCACCGGCGAGGTGCGGATCGTCGACTACAAGACGGGCAAGGCCCCGCGGCCGGAGTACGCGGAGGGCGCGCTCTTCCAGATGAAGTTCTACGCCCTGGTGGTGTGGCGGCTGAAGCAGGTCGTGCCGCGCCGGCTCCAGCTGGTCTACCTGGGCAGCGGCGACATGCTGACGTACGACCCGGTCGAGGCCGATCTCGTCCAGGTGGAGCGGAAGCTGCACGCGCTGTGGGAAGCGATCCGGCTCGCCACCGAGACGGGCGACTGGAGGCCCCGGCCCACCAAGCTGTGCGGCTGGTGCGACCACCAGGCGGTCTGTCCGGAATTCGGTGGGACTCCCCCGGTATACCCGTTGTCCATCACCCCGGCGCCGGAGTCGGCAGGCTGAGTCCCAGCGGCGGTCGTCGGCCCGGGACGTCCCGGGGTGCCGGTCGCCCGGCCCCTCGCCCGGCCGCACCCACCGCTGGTGAGCAGGGCAGAATGGGCCCGGTCCAGCAATCCTGATGAGGAGTACCCGTGGCGATCCGCGTCCTACTGGTCGACGACCAGCCGCTGCTGCGCACCGGCTTCCGGATGATCCTGGAGGCCGAGCAGGACATCGCGGTGGTCGGCGAGGCCGGTGACGGTTTGCAGGCCCTCGATCAGGTCCGGGCGCTGCAGCCCGATGTGGTCCTCATGGACATCCGGATGCCCCGGATGGACGGGGTCGAGGCGACCCGGCAGATCAGCGGGCCCGGCAAGGACGGCCCCGCGAAGGTGCTCGTCCTGACCACCTTCGACCTCGACGAGTACGTGGTGGAGGCGCTCAAGGCGGGGGCCAGCGGCTTCCTCCTGAAGGACGCGCCCGCCAACGAGCTGGTGCAGGCGATCCGGGTGGTCGCGGCCGGCGAGGCGATGCTGGCGCCGTCGATCACGCGCCGGCTGCTCGACAAGTACGCCGACCACCTGCCGTCCGGCGAGGAGCCGGTGCCGGACACGCTGCACACGCTGACCGACCGCGAGGTCGAGGTCCTGAAGCTGGTCGCCCGCGGGCTTTCCAACGCGGAGATCGCGGCGGATCTGTTCGTCAGCGAGACGACGGTGAAGACGCATGTGGGGCATGTGCTGACGAAGCTCGGGCTCCGGGACCGGGTGCAGGCGGCCGTCTACGCGTACGAGAGTGGGCTTGTGCGGCCCGGTGCGCAGTAGGGCGGGGTGGCTCCCTGAGCCTTCCGGGGGCGCTGCCCCCCGGGCCCCCGCTCCTCGAACGCCGGAGGGGCCTGGCATGGTCGGCTTTCGCCTGCGGACCGTCGTGGCTGGTCGCGCCTGCGCGGCGGGGCTGCACATGTCGCAGCCCCGCGCCCCTGGCGGGTTGGCGCCCCTCAGCCCTTCTTGATTTCCCAGAAGCGGAACACCGTTGACGCGTCCAGGGTCCACTCCAGGCCCGTGATGCCGGTTCGGGCCACCGCGTACTGCTTGCCCTGCCACAGCGGGAGGACCGGGAGTTCGTCGGCGACGATGTCCTGGAGCTTGCCGAAGTCGCTCTCGGTGGCCGAACGGTCGGCGGTGGCGGCGGTCGCCGGGAGGATCTCGTCGGTGATCTGCTTGTTCGTGTAGTTGTTGGACAGCACGTTGCCCTTGCCGAAGAACGGCAGGGTGAAGTTGTCCGGGTCCGGGTAGTCGGGGACCCAGCCCTTCACGTAGACGCCGTACTTCCCGGCCTCGATGTCCTTCTCGTACTGCTTGAACTCGACCGACTGCACATCCGCGTCGAACAGCCCGCTCGCGTTGAGCTGCCCGGCTATCGCCTTCAACTCGTCGTCGGTGGACGGGCCGTAGCGGCTCGGCGTGGACCACAGGGTCAGCTTCACCTTGCCGGTGATGCCCGCCGAGTGCAGGGCCGCCTTCGCCTTGGCGGGCTGGGGGCTGGCGCCGTACATGTCGAACAGGGCGGTGTTGTGCGCCGTGATGCCGCTCGGTATGACCGAGTACAGGGGGCTCGCGGTGGACGAGTACACGTCGCGCACCAGGGCCTCGCGGTCCACGAGGTAGGCGATCGCCTTGCGCACCCCGACCTTGCCGACGACCGGGTCCTTCATGTTGAAGACCAGGTCCTGGACCTCGGCGCTGGAGCCCTCTATGACGTCGATGCCCTTCTTGTCCGCCGTCGGCGAAGCCTGCAGGGCCGCGGTGTCCTTGGCGGTGAGGCCTCGGTAGGCGACGTCGACGTCGCCCTTGTTCAGGGCGTCGGCCAGGGCCTTCTGGTCGCCGTGGAAGAGCTTCAGGGTGAGGCCCGAGTTCTTGGCCTTGACCGTGCCCTCGTAGGAGGAGTTGACCGAGAAGACGGCCTGCTTGTCGCCGAAGGAGTCCAGCTTGTAGACGCCGGAGCCGACCGCCTTGCCGTCGGTGCGGAGCTTGTCGGCCGGGTACTCCTTGTGGTCGACGATCGAGCCGGCACCGGAGGCAATCTTGCTGGGGAAGGTGGCGTCCGGAACCTTGAGGTGGAAGACGACCGTCTTCTCGTCCGGGGTGTCGACCTTGCCCAGGGTGGCGAGCATCGGCGCCGGGCCGTTCGGGTCGTTGATCTTCAGCACGCGCGCGAAGGAGTACTTGACGTCCTCGGAGGTCAGCTTGTCGCCGTTGCTGAAGGTGAGGCCGGGACGCAGGGTGCAGCGGTAGACCGTAGAGCCGCCCTTGTCGAAGCTGCACGCCTGGGCGGCCTCGGGCTGCGGCGTCGAGCTGCCCTTGGGGAAGCTGAGCAGCGACTGGAAGACGTTGTTGAACAGCAGCCAGGAACCCGGGTCGTAACCGGAGGCGGGGTCGGTGGCCAGGATGTCGTCGGACATCCCCATGACCACCGAACCACCGCCGGACGCGGCTTCGCCGCCCTGCTGGGTACCACAACCGCTCAGGAGCCCGGCCGCCACACCCGCGGCCAGCGGGGTGGTCAGCCATCGGTTCCGGATCTTCACGTGCACGTGCCTCACAGTCCTGCTCACGGAAATTGCTGGCCGGCACGGAGAGATCGCGGCCGGGTCGTGCGTTACTTCTTGCCCCGCGCCAGCTCCCACAGCTGCAGGTCCGACGAGGAGTTGATGGCCCATTCGGTGCCGGTGATGTCGCTGCGGGCAGCGACGTACTGCTTGCCCTGCCACAGCGGGATGACCGGGACGTCGCCCGCGACGATGTCCTGGATGGACTCGAACGGCTTGGACGCCTGGTTGCGGTCGGCGGCCACCCGCGACTCCGGGATCAGCGTGTTGCGGATGTCGTTGCTGACGTACGGGGTGTTGAGGAAGTTGTCCTTGCCGAAGAACGGCGCGACGAAGTTGTCCGGGTCCGGGAAGTCGGGGAACCAGCCGAGGCCGTAGACCGCGTACTCACCCTTCTTCTGCGCCGGACGGAACTTCGACCACTCGGTTCCCTGGATCGTAGTGCTGAAAAGCCCAGTCGCGTTCAGCTGCGAGGAGAGATTCTTGAATTCGTCCTCGGTGATCGAACCGTAGTGGTCCTTGGTGTAGTTGAGGGTGAGCTTGACGGGCGTCTGGATGTTGGCGTTCTTCAGGATGGCCTGGGCCTTGGCCTTGCTGGCCTCGCCGTACTTGTTGAAGAACGAGTTGGTGTGCCCGGCGATCGAGGTGGGGATCAGCGAGTACAGCGGCTCGGCGGTCTGCCCGTACACCTTGCTCACGAGCTGGCTGCGGTCGATGGCCTGGGCCAGGGCCTGGCGCACGGCCTTGTTCTTCACCGACGGGTCCTCGGTGTTGAAGCCCAGGTAGCGGATCTCCAGACCGGGCATCTCGACCAGGTTGATGTCCTTGCTGGGGCTGACCTGCATCTGCTGGATCTGCGCCGGCGTCATCGCGCGGGTCATCATGTCGATCTCGCCCTTGGCGAGCGCGGTGCCCATGGCCTCGGCGGTCGGGAAGGAGCGCAGCTCGACCTTGTCGTTGGCGAGTTTGACGTCACCCTTGTAGTTCGAGTTCTTGGTGAAGGTGAAGGTCACCGCTTGGTCGCCCTTGACCTCGGCCTTCATCTTGTACGGCCCGGAGCCGTCCAACTCGAAGCCGTCGCGGAGCTTCTTCGCCCCGTACTTGTCCTTCTGCACGATGCCCGCGGCGGGCGTCGCGAGCTTGTACGGGAAGGTGGCGTCCGGCGTCTTGAGGTGGAAGATGATCTCGGCGTCGCCCTTGGTCTCCATGGTGTCGATGTTGTCGAGGAGACCGGAGGGGCCGTTGTCGTCCTTGATGTCGACGACGCGCTGGATGGAGTACTTCACGTCGTCGGCGGTCACCTTGGTGCCGTCGGCGAATTCGAGGCCGCTGCGCAGGGTGCAGCGGTAGCTCTCGTTCTCCTTGTCGGTGAAGTTGCACGAGGAGGCCGCGTCGGGGACGGGCAGGCCACCGCCGCGCGGAACGTGGACCAGCGACTGCGTGGTCTGGCGCATCACGTTCCAGATGCCCGTCTCATAGGCGTGCGCCGGATCGAGGGGGGCAAGGGCGTCCTTGGTTGCCACGAACTGGTCCGTGGTGCCCACGACGATGGTCTTGCCGCCGTCTCCCCCGCTCTCCGATCCGCCACAGGCGGCCAGTACGGGAGCGAGCAAGGCCACTACGGCCGGCAGCACCAAAGTCTTGCGGTTCATCCTGGACGATCTCCCTTGTCCGGCACTTTGGGGTACAGCTGTGTACGGGACACTCCGCCGCGTCCGCCCGTTCGGGGCGGGGCGATCGGGCCGGGTTTGTGCGATCGGACCTGCGTTCCCGGTCGCTTGGTGTGCGGCGGGGCAGATGAGGGTGCGGCGAAGTTCTCGGACGAGATTAGTGCGCGCCGTACGAAAAGCTGGAACTGGCTCTGGTGCACGGGGAATCAATCGGTCCGCCGCAATACCGGCCCACCGATATCGGGGCGGCGGAATGATTCGTACACGAGATCACCAAACGGGACACAAGGGTGCGCCCAAGGGGCCCGGAGTGCCTGGATCGAGCTCCTGTCGACCCCCTGTTGGGTGACGAACGTCACCACTCGGGTCCCTTTGACAGGGTGTGAATTCGTCCCCACGGAGGTCACGGAAAATGAACGCGCGGCTGCGATGAGTTTCCGCTGCATTCAGCGGCGCACGCTCGGTGCCCGGGTCAGTTCATCCTGGTGATCAGGGTCCGCAGAAATGCCAGGTCGACCTCTTCGAGGGAACCGACCACGACCCGGCCCGCGGCGGCCGCGATCGGGGCGACCGACGGCACCGCGACGACCCGGCAGCCGGCCGCCTCCGCGGCGGCCACTCCGGTCGCGGTGTCCTCCACGACGGCGCACCTGGCCGGATCGGCGCCGAGTCCGCTGGCAGCGATCAGGTACGGGTCGGGGTGCGGCTTGGTGCGGGTGACCTCGTCGCCCGCGACGGTCAGGGCGAAGTTGGACGGGCCGAGCGAGTGGACGATCTTGTCGATGATGCGGCGGTGCGAGGCCGAGACGAGGGCCGTGGGGATGTTGTGGGCGGCGAGCTCGCTCAGCAGCCGGGCGGCGCCCGGCATCAGCGGCACCCCGCGGGCGATCCGCGCCTCGAAGCGTTCGTTGAGCAGTACGGTCAGCTCGGCCAGGGTGATGTCGGCGCCGGTGGCCTCGATGAGGAAGCCCGCGCTGCGCGTCATCGGGCCGCCCACCACCACGTCCCGCCAGGACTCGTCGAGCTCGTGCCCGAGGGCCGCGAAGGCCTCGCGCTCGGCGTCCCACCAGAAGCCCTCGGTGTCGACCAGGGTGCCGTCCATGTCGAGGAAGACGGCCTGGAGCGCGGAGCCTTCGGCCGTACGGGTCATGGCTGCGGGGACCGTACTGGTCATCGGCACACCTCCTGGAGGGACGAGAAGGCCGGTCGCCTTCCCCGAGACGGGAAAAGCGACCGGCCTTTACTGGGCCGACCAGTGTACGTCCGGCCGGCTGAACATGCGCTGAATTATGGGCCGCGTCCGGTCAGCGGGCGTTGAAGTACTTGGCTTCGGGGTGGTGGATGACGATGGCGTCGGTGGACTGCTCGGGGTGGAGCTGGAACTCCTCGGAGAGGTGCACGCCGATCCGCTCCGGTTGCAGCAGCTCGGCGATCTTCGCCCGGTCCTCCAGGTCGGGGCAGGCCCCGTAGCCGAGCGAGAAGCGCGCGCCGCGGTACTTCAGGGCGAACATGTCCTCGACATCCGAGGGGTCCTCGCCGGCGAAGCCGAGCTCGGAGCGGACCCGCGCGTGCCAGTACTCGGCGAGGGCTTCCGCCAACTGGACGGACAGGCCGTGCAGTTCGAGGTAGTCGCGGTAGGAGTTGGCCTCGAAGAGCTTGGCGGTCTCCTCGCCGATGCGGGAGCCGACGGTGACGACCTGGAGGCCGACGACGTCGGTCTCGCCGGAGTCCTCGGGGCGGAAGAAGTCCGCCAGGCACAGCCGCCGTCCCCGGCGCTGGCGCGGGAAGGTGAACCGGGTGCGCTCGGAGCCGTCCTCGTTCAGCAGGACCAGGTCGTCGCCCTTGGACACGCACGGGAAGTAGCCGTGCACGACGGCCGCTTCGAGCAGGCCCTCGGTGTGCAGCTTGTCGAGCCAGCCGCGCAGGTGCGGGCGGCCCTCGGTCTCCACCAGCTCCTCGTAGGTCGGTCCGCCCTTGCGGGCTTCCTTCAAGCCCCACTGGCCCTTGAACAGGGCGCCCTCGTCGAGCCAGGAGGCGTACTCCTTGAGCGGGATGCCCTTGATGACGCGGGTGCCCCAGAACGGCGGTTCCGGTACGGGGTTGTCGGTGGCCACGTCGGAGCGGACCGAGCCCTCGGGCTCCTTGACCTCCAGGAGGGGGGTGTCGCGCTTGGGGACGCGGCGCTGCTTCAGCTCCGGGAGCACGGCTCCGGGCACGCCGCGCTTGACGCCGATCAGGGCGTCCATGAGGCGCAGGCCTTCGAACGCGTCGCGGGCGTAGCGGACTTCGCCTTCGTAGATCTCGTGGAGGTCCTGTTCGACGTAGGCGCGGGTGAGGGCGGCGCCGCCGAGGATGACGGGGTATTCGGCGGCCAGCTTGCGCTGGTTGAGCTCCTCCAGGTTCTCCTTCATGATCACGGTGGACTTGACCAGGAGGCCGGACATGCCGATGACGTCGGCACGGTGTTCCTGGGCGGCCTCCAGGATCGCGGAGACCGGCTGCTTGATGCCGAGGTTGACGACGTTGTAGCCGTTGTTGGACAGGATGATGTCGACGAGGTTCTTGCCGATGTCGTGGACGTCGCCGCGCACCGTGGCCAGCACGATGGTGCCCTTGCCCTCGGCGTCGGACTTCTCCATGTGCGGTTCCAGGTGCGCGACGGCGGTCTTCATGACCTCGGCGGACTGGAGCACGAACGGCAGCTGCATCTGGCCGGAGCCGAACAGCTCGCCGACCACCTTCATGCCTTCGAGCAGGGTGTTGTTGACGATGTCGAGCGCGGGTGCGGTCTGGAGGGCCTCGTCGAGGTCGGCCTCCAGGCCGTTCTTCTCGCCGTCGATGATGCGCCGCTGCAGACGCTCCTCCAGCGGCAGCGCAAGGAGTTCCTCGGCCTTGCCGGCCTTCATCGACTTCATCGTGGCGCCCTCGAACAGCTCCATGAGCTTCTGGAGGGGGTCGTAGCCCTCGGAGCGCCGGTCGTAGATCAGGTCGAGGGCGACCTTGACCTGCTCCTCCTCCAGGCGGGCGATCGGCAGGATCTTGGAGGCGTGCACGATCGCCGAGTCCAGGCCGGCCTTGACGCACTCGTCCAGGAAGACGGAGTTCAGCACGACGCGGGCGGCCGGGTTCAGGCCGAAGGAGATGTTGGACAGGCCCAGCGTGGTCTGCACGTCCGGGTGGCGCCGCTTGAGCTCGCGGATCGCCTCGATGGTGGCGATGCCGTCGCCCCGGGATTCCTCCTGGCCGGTGCAGATGGTGAAGGTCAGCGCGTCGATGAGGATGTCCGACTCGTGCACCCCCCAGGTGCCGGTCAGGTCCGCGATGAGCCGCTCGGCGATCGCGACCTTCGTCTCGACGGTGCGGGCCTGGCCCTCCTCGTCGATGGTCAGCGCGATCAGCGCCGCGCCGTGCTCGACCGCGAGCTGGGTGACCTTCGCGAACCGCGACTCGGGCCCGTCGCCGTCCTCGTAGTTGACCGAGTTGATGACCGCACGCCCGCCCAGCTTCTCCAACCCGGCCTGGATGACCGGGAGTTCGGTCGAGTCCAGGACGATCGGCAGGGTGGAGGCGGTCGCGAAGCGGCCGGCCAGCTCGGCCATGTCGGCCACCCCGTCGCGGCCCACGTAGTCGACACACAGGTCGAGCATGTGGGCGCCCTCGCGGATCTGGTCGCGGGCCATCTCCACACAGTCGTCCCACCGGCCCTCCAGCATGGCCTCGCGGAACTTCTTCGACCCGTTCGCGTTCGTCCGCTCACCGATCGCCAGATAGGAGGTGTCCTGCCGGAACGGCACCGTCTGATACAGCGAGGCGGCGCCCGGCTCCGGGCGCGGGTGGCGCTCACCGGGCACGCTCCCGCGCACCCGCTCGACGACCTGGCGCAGGTGCTCGGGCGTCGTACCGCAGCAGCCGCCCACCAGGGACAGGCCGTAGTCGCGCACGAAGTTCTCCTGCGCGTCCGCGAGGCCCTCGGGACCGAGCGGGAAGTGCGCGCCGTCCCTGGTCAGGACCGGCAGGCCGGCGTTGGGCATGCACAGCAGCGGGATCCGCGAATGCCGGGCCAGATAGCGCAGGTGCTCGCTCATCTCGGCCGGGCCGGTCGAGCAGTTCAGGCCGATCATGTCGACGCCGAGCGGCTCAAGGGCGGTCAGCGCCGCCCCGATCTCGGAGCCGAGGAGCATCGTGCCGGTCGTCTCGAAGGCCAGCGACACCACCAGCGGCAGGTCGGCGCCGGCCGCCTCCATCGCCCGGCGCGCCCCCAGGATCGCGGACTTGGTCTGCAGCAGGTCCTGGGTGGTCTCCACGATCAGCGCGTCCGCGCCGCCCGCGATCAGGCCCTCGGCGTTCGCCTGGAAGCCGTCGCGCAGCGTGGCGTAGCCGATGTGGCCCAGCGTCGGCAGCTTCGTCCCCGGACCGATCGAGCCGAGCACCCACCGCTGCTGCCCGGTCGAGGCGGTGAACTCGTCCGCCACCTCACGCGCGATACGGGCCCCGGACTCCGACAGCTCGAACACCCGCTCCGGGATGTCGTACTCGCTCATCGCCGTGTGGTTCGCGCCGAAGGTGTTGGTCTCCACGCAGTCCACGCCGACCGCGAAGTACGCCTCGTGGACGGAGCGCACGATGTCGGGCCGGGTCACGTTCAGAACCTCGTTGCAGCCCTCAAGGTCCTGGAAGTCCTCCAGGGTGGGATCCTGCGCCTGCAGCATCGTGCCCATCGCACCGTCGGCCACCACCACCCGGGTGGCCAACGCCTCACGGAGGGCGTCGATACGGGTCCGGCTGTCAGCGGAAGGGGTCGGCAACGAGGCCATGGATGTGCTCCCTGGAGTGCGACGGCTGTCGGCTTTGCGCCTTCCGGCAGGAGAGCGCACGCGGCCAGCCTAACCGGGCGGCCCCGGGCGGCGCGCGGGTGTATCAGGGGGCGGACGGCGGAGGCGGGGCCGAATGCCGGTGTCCGGAAGTGTCGGGAGGGGTCGCACTCACGGTGACACGAGGTCGACAACGGCCGATACTGTTCAGCATTGTCGAACCAGTCGATTTCAGAGCCGGCCGCTTCAGCTGCGAAAGCCGGTTCAGCAGTGCCCGATGAGGGAGGGAGCGCGATGGCGCGCAACATCCAGTCGCTCGAACGGGCGGCCGCCATGCTGCGGCTGCTCGCGGGGGGCGAGCGGCGGCTCGGTCTGTCCGAGGTGGCCTCCGCACTGGGCCTTGCCAAGGGCACCGCGCACGGCATCCTGCGCACCCTGCAGGCCGAGGGCTTCGTGGAGCAGGACCCGGCTTCCGGCCGCTACCAGCTGGGCGCCGAGCTGCTGCGCCTGGGCAACAGTTACCTGGACGTCCACGAGCTGCGGGCGCGCGCCCTGGTGTGGACGGACGACCTGGCGCGGTCCAGCGGCGAGAGCGTGTACGTGGGGGTGCTCCACCAGCAGGGCGTGCTGATCATGCACCACGTCTTCCGGCCGGACGACAGCCGCCAGGTGCTCGAAGTGGGCGCCATGCAGCCGCTGCACTCCACGGCCCTGGGCAAGGTGCTCTCCGCGTACGACCCGGTGGCGCACACCGAGGCCGTGGACAACATGCACGAGGCGTTCACGCCCCACACGGTCACCGCGCCCGAGAGCTTCGAGGGGGTGCTGGACGTGACCCGGGCGCGCGGCTGGGGCTCGGACATCGAGGAGACCTGGGAGGGCGTCGCCTCGGTGGCCGCCCCCATCCACGACCGGCGCCGGATGCCGGTCGGCGCGGTGGGCGTCACGGGCGCCGTGGAGCGGGTCTGCAAGGACGGCGAGGTGCGGCCCGAGCTGGTGGCCGCCGTACGCGACTGCGCCCGCGCGGTCTCGCGGGACCTGGGCGCCGGCCGCTTCTAGGGCGCCGCGCCGGGCGCTCCAGGGGCCCCTTCGCAGGGCAGAACGCCGGCCGAGCGGCCCGCGCCATACCAGTACATGATCTTGATCCCGGCACCGGGTCCATGTTTGGTGGTTCGTACCACCTGGTAACGATCAGGGATTCCGGCCACAGAAGTATTGACGTCCAGTTAACCCGAGGGCAAAACTGCCGTTCAGCGGTCGGCATTGTCGAACACCTACCGGCAATACGAGTTAGAGTGTGACAACGCCATGGGCCGGACAGCCCTCAGCCATTGAGGGTGCGGACCACCGGAGGGACCCGGTGCTCTGCTTGTTGGGATTTCCCCCTGGACGAAGGACAAAGGAGTCGCGGGTGTCCAGCCACGACATCTTCACCGGCGAGATCATTGGTACCGCCGTTCTCACCCTGCTGGGCGGTGGCGTGTGCGCCGCCGTCACGTTGAAGCGCTCCAAGGCGCGAAACGCCGGCTGGCTCGCGATCACCTTCGGGTGGGGCTTCGCCGTGCTGACCGCCGCCTACATCTCGGCCCCCCTCTCGGGCGCCCACCTCAACCCCGCGGTGACCCTGGGTCTCGCGATCGAGGGCGGCACCAAGTGGAGCGACGTCCCCGTGTACCTCGGCGGACAGATCCTCGGCGCCATGCTCGGCGCGGTCCTCGTGTGGCTCGCCTACTACGGCCAGTTCCACGCGCACCTCACCGACCCCGAGATCGTGGGCGACGGCAAGTCGATCGAGGCCCGCGAGGGCGCGGCGGGGCCGGTGCTCGGCATCTTCTCGACCGGCCCGGAGATCCGCAACGTGGTCCAGAACGTGGTCACGGAGGTCATCGCCACCATCATTCTGGTCCTTGCGATCCTGACCCAGGGCCTCAACGGCGACGGCAAGGGGCTCGGCGTCATCGGTGTCCTGATCACCTCGCTCGTCGTGGTGGGCATCGGTCTCTCGATCGGCGGTCCGACCGGCTACGCCATCAACCCGGTCCGTGACCTCGGCCCGCGCATCGTGCACTCCCTGCTGCCGCTGCCCAACAAGGGCGGTTCGGACTGGAGCTACGCGTGGATCCCGGTCGTCGGCCCGCTGATCGGCGGCGCGATCGCCGGTGGCATCTACAACATCGCCTTCGCCTGAGACACGACGCGACCCCCTTCGGACCTACCGGGAGCACCCCATGAGCGACACGCACAGCACCGGCCCGTTCATCGCGGCCATCGACCAGGGCACCACCTCCAGCCGCTGCATCGTCTTCGACAAGGACGGCCGGATCGTCTCGGTCGACCAGAAGGAGCACGAGCAGATCTTCCCGAAGCCGGGCTGGGTGGAGCACGACGCCGCCGAGATCTGGACCAACGTCCAGGAAGTCGTGGCCGGCGCGGTCGAGAAGGCGGGCATCACCGCCGCCGACGTCAAGGCGATCGGCATCACCAACCAGCGTGAGACCACGCTGATGTGGGACAAGAACACCGGCGAGCCCGTGCACAACGCGCTGGTCTGGCAGGACACCCGCACCGACGCGCTCTGCAAGGAGCTCGGCCGCAACGTCGGCCAGGACCGCTTCCGCCGCGAGACCGGCCTGCCGCTCGCCTCGTACTTCGCGGGCCCGAAGGTGCGCTGGCTGCTCGACAACGTCGAGGGCCTGCGCGAGCGCGCCGAGCGCGGCGACATCCTCTTCGGCACCATGGACTCCTGGGTCATCTGGAACCTGACCGGCGGCACCGACGGCGGCGTGCACGTCACGGACGTCACCAACGCCTCGCGCACCCTCCTGATGAACCTGCACGACATGGCGTGGGACGAGAAGATCCTCTCCTCCATCGGCATCCCGGCGGCCGTGCTGCCCGAGATCCGCTCCTCCGCCGAGGTGTACGGACACGCCAAGGGCGGCGTCCTGGACGGCATCCCGGTCGCGTCCGCGCTCGGCGACCAGCAGGCGGCCCTGTTCGGCCAGACCTGCTTCTCCGAGGGCGAGGCCAAGTCGACCTACGGCACCGGCACCTTCATGCTGATGAACACCGGTGACAAGCCCGTCAACTCCTACAACGGCCTGCTGACGACGGTCGGTTACCAGATCGGCGACCAGAAGCCGGTCTATGCCCTCGAAGGCTCCATCGCCGTCACCGGCTCGCTCGTCCAGTGGATGCGCGACCAGATGGGCATGATCAAGACCGCCGCGGAGATCGAGACCCTGGCCTCCTCGGTCGAGGACAACGGCGGCGCCTACTTCGTGCCGGCCTTCTCCGGCCTGTTCGCCCCGTACTGGCGCTCCGACGCCCGCGGTGTGATCGCCGGCCTCACCCGGTACGTCACCAAGGCGCACATCGCGCGCGCCGTGCTCGAGGCCACCGCCTGGCAGACCCGCGAGATCACCGACGCCATGACGAAGGACTCGGGCGTCGAGCTGACCGCGCTGAAGGTCGACGGCGGCATGACCTCCAACAACCTGCTGATGCAGACCCTCTCGGACTTCCTGGACGCGCCGGTCGTGCGTCCGATGGTCGCCGAGACGACCTGCCTCGGCGCCGCCTACGCCGCCGGTCTGGCCGTCGGCTTCTGGCCGGACACCGACGCGCTGCGCGCCAACTGGCGCCGGGCGGCGGAATGGACCCCTCGCATGGACGCCGACAGGCGTGACAGCGAGTACAAGAACTGGCTCAAGGCCGTCGAGCGGACCATGGGCTGGATCGAGGACGAGGAGTAATCGACATGACCACCCTGCAGAGCGTCCCTGCCCTCGGGACGCACCCGGCCTCCGGCTCTCACCCGAGCCGCGCCGAGACTCGGGAGCAACTGTCCAAGGCGACGTACGACCTCCTGGTCATCGGCGGCGGCATCCTGGGCATCTCCACCGCCTGGCACGCCGCGCAGTCCGGTCTGCGGGTGGCCCTGGTGGACGCCGGTGACTTCGCCGGCGCCACCTCCTCCGCCTCCTCCAAGCTGCTCCACGGCGGTCTGCGCTACCTGCAGACCGGCGCGGTGAAGCTGGTCGCGGAGAACCACTTCGAGCGGCGTGCGGTGTCCCGTCAGGTGGCCCCGCACCTCGCCAACCCGCTCACGTTCTACCTGCCCGTGTACAAGGGCGGCCCGCACGGCGCCGCCAAGCTGGGTGCCGGCGTCTTCGCCTACTCGGCCCTTTCCGCCTTCGGCGACGGCGTCGGCCACCTGCTCTCGCCCGCGAAGGCCGCGGCGGACGTGCCGGAGCTGCGTACGGACAACCTGAAGGCCGTGGCCGTGTACGGCGACGACCAGATGAACGACGCCCGCATGGCGCTGATGACGGTCCGCGCGGCCGTCGAGGCCGGCGCGGTGGTCCTCAACCACGCCGAGGTCACCGGCCTGCGCTTCACCAAGGGCCGGGTCACGGGCGCCGACCTCAAGGACCGCATGGACGGCGAGGAGTTCGGCGTCAACGCCCGCCTCGTCCTCAACGCGACCGGCCCCTGGGTCGACCACCTGCGCAAGATGGAGGACCCCAACTCGGCCCCCTCCATACGTCTTTCGAAGGGCGCGCACCTGGTCCTCAAGCGCACCGCCCCCTGGAAGGCCGCGCTGGCGACCCCGATCGACAAGTACCGCATCACGTTCGCCCTGCCCTGGGAGGACATGCTCCTGCTCGGCACCACCGACGAGGAGTTCGAGGGCGACCCGGCGGACGTCCGCGTCACCGAGGCCGACACCGCGCAGATCCTCGACGAGGCCGCCTTCTCGATCCGCGACCAGCAGCTGTCGCGCGACCTGATCACGTACTCCTTCGCCGGTCTGCGGGTGCTGCCCGGCGGTCCGGGCGACACCTCCAAGGCCAAGCGCGAGACGGTCGTCACCGAGGGCCGCGGCGGCATGCTGTCGGTGGCCGGCGGCAAGTGGACGACCTTCCGCCACATCGGCCGTACGGTGATGAAGAAGCTGGAGCAGCTGCCGGGCCACCCGCTCGGTGACGACTTCGAGCCCATCTCCGAGCTCCCCGGCAAGATGCCGCTGCCCGGCATCGCCAACCCGCGCGCCGTCGCCCACCGCCTGATGGTGGACGGCCCGGCGCCCGGCCCGCGCATGGCGGCCGACACCGCCAAGCACCTGGCCACGCACTACGGTTCGCTGTCCTTCGACATCGCGCGCCTGGCCAACGACGACGCGGCGCTGGCCGAGCGCATCCACCCGGACGCGCCGGAGATCTGGGCGCAGGTCGTGTACGCCCGCGACCACGAGTGGGCCGAGACGGCGGACGACGTGCTGCGTCGCCGCACGACCCTGACGATCCGGGGTCTGGCGACGGACGAGATCCGCGACAAGGTCGACGTCCTGCTGCAGAAGAAGAACTGACGAGGCGTCAGTGATGTGACGAAGGGGCGGCTCCCCCGCACGGGAGCCGCCCCTTCGGCGTGCGCGCCGGGCCCGCTGCCACATCCCGTACACGCGGCTGCAACAGGGCGGGGCGAGAGTTGGGACATGAAGTTTCAAGTACTCTCCATCGTCGGCCACGCCCCGCACCCGCTGACCGGTGAACTCCCCTCGCCCGCCGACCGGTTGGCGCAAGTCCTCGAAGTCGGCGAGGAAGCCGAGCGGCTCGGCTACGACGCGTACGCCATCGGCGAGCGGCGCGCCGGAGCCTTCCTCTCCTCCAGCCCGACCGTGCTGCTCGGCGCACTCGCCGCGCGCACCACCCGCATCCGGCTCCTCACCGGGGTGACCGTCGTCGCGATCCTCGACCCGGTGCGGGTGGCCGAGGACTACGCGACGCTCGACCAGATCTCGCGCGGCCGCGTCGAGCTGGTGATCGGAAAGGGCGCGGAGGCAGGCCACTTCGACCTGTTCGGGCTCGACGAGTCCCGCCAGTGGGACCTCCAGCGGGAGAAGTACGAACTGCTGCGGCGCCTGTGGAGCGAGGAGGGCGTGGACTGGCAGGGCGAATTCCGTCCACCCCTGACCAAGGTCACGACCGTACCGAGGCCGTACGACGGGGTGCCGCGGATCTGGCACGGCTCGGCGACCTCCCTCAACTCCCCCGAACTCGCGGCCCGGCACGGCGATCCGCTGTTCACGGCCAACGCGATCCAGCCGCGCGCGGCATACGCGAAGCTCATCGCGCACTACCGGGAGAAGTTCGAGGAGTACGGGCACGACCCGGCGCGGGCACATGTCGCGGCGGGCTCGGGCGGGCTGCTGATCGCCGACACGGCCGAGCAGGCGGTCTCGCGCTACCGGGAGGTGTACGAGGCGAAGGTACGGCAGACCTTCAAGCCGCATCTGGAGGGCAGGGCGGGCTACAACACCCCGTTCCGCACCATCGAGGACGCCATCGCCGACGGGCCCCAGCTCATCGGCTCCCCGCAGCAGATCATCGACAAGATCCTCGGCTTCCACGAGGCATACCGGCACGACCTCCAGTCGGTCACCGTCGACGGGTTCGGGCTCTCCACGGCCGAGCAGGTCGAGACGCTGGCACGGTTCGCCGAGGAGATCGCTCCGGTCGTACGGAAAGAGGCGCCGAGCACTCTGTGGGAGTCCGGCTCTCTCGGGGAGTGAGGACCGCGGGGAGTGCGGAACGCGCATAATGGGGGCCGATACATCGGATGTATGGAGGTCGCCCATGGCTGTCACCGACGAGGCCATCGAGAAGATCAAGGAAATGATCGTCTCCGGTGCGCTGCGGCCGGGCGACCGGCTCCCCAAGGAGAGCGAACTGGCGGCGGAGCTCGGCCTGTCCCGCAACTCCCTGCGCGAGGCGGTGCGGGCGCTGTCCCTGATCCGCATCCTGGACGTCCGCCAGGGCGACGGCACGTACGTCACCAGCCTGGACCCCCAGTTGCTGCTTGAGGCGATGAGCTTCGTCGTCGACTTCCACCGGGACGACACGGTCCTGGAGTTCCTCGCGGTACGGCGCATCCTGGAGCCGGCCGCGACGGCGATGGCGGTGACCCGGATCGGCGATGCCGAACTCGACGCGCTGTCGGCCCAGTTGGACGCCCTTGGAGCCTCGCCCTCGGTGGAGGAGCTGGTCGCGGCCGACCTCGAATTCCATCGGGGGATCGTGGCGGGGTCGGGGAACTCGGTGCTGTGCTCGCTCCTCGACGGGTTGTCCGGGCCCACGACCCGGGCCCGTATCTGGCGGGGCCTCACCCAGGAGGACGCGGTGAGCCGCACCCTGCACGAGCACCGGGCGATCCTCTCGGCCCTGCGGGACCGGGACGCGGAGGCGGCGCGGTCCTGGGCGACCGTGCACATCGCCAGCGTGGAGCAGTGGTTGAGGTCAACCCTGTAGATCTCCCCGCCCGTGGGGCCGAACGCGGCCGTCCCGCGCCCTCCTCAGTGCTTCCTCGGCTCCTCGGCGTTGCGCCAGATCTTGAGGTCGAGGGTGATGTATTTGCTCGGGTCGTTCGTGCCGGACTTGCCGCGGTACGTCGCCACCGCGATGTGGCCCGCGTCGCTGAGCACGCAGATCTCCGACCCGTCCGTGAGCTGGTCGAGGCCGATCGTCTCGGTGTAACGGGTTTCGGCGCGGCAGGTCTCCAGCGAACCCTTCTCCGGGTTGTTCAGGACGACCAGCTTGCCGTTGTCGGTCCCGAGCTTCGTGTCCTCGAAGAGGGTGTCCATGTAGAAGTGCAGGTCTCCGTGGACCGGCGGCGGCCTGCTCGGGCGCCATGAACGCGGGCGTGCCGACGCCGTGGCCGGTCTGGGAGGTGGCGTCGGCCGCGCGGGCGATACCGAAGTCGATCACGCGGGGACCGTCGGCGGCGAGGAGCACGTTCGCGGGCTTCAGGTCGCGGTGGACGATGGCCGCGCCGTGGATGACGTGCAGGGCCTCGGCGACCCCGACGGCGAGCAGCAGCACGCTGCGCAGCGGCAGCCGTCCGTGCCGGCCCACGGCGTGCGCGAGGGAGGGGCCGGGTACGTAGGCCGTGGCCAGCCAGGGCTGGGTGCGCTCGGTGTCGAAGTCGATGACGGGCGCGGTGTAGAGGCCCTGGACCCGCTGCGCCGCCTTCACTTCCTGCTGGAAGCGCCGCCGGAACTCGGGGTCCTCGCTGAACTCGGGCCGGATCACCTTGAGGGCGATGGGGCGGCCGCCCGGGGTGTAGGACAGGTACACCTTGCCCATGCCGCCCGCGCCCAGCACGGCGGTCAGACGGTATCCGCCCACCGTGGCCGGGTCGTCCGGCCTCAGCGGCTGGAAAGGGTCGGTGGAAGGTGCACTCATGCTCGGTCGGCCCCGGGTCGGGGTGGGCCCTAGTCCTGTTTTTCGCCGCTCGCGAATCGGCTGATCACCAGCGCCACGATGATGATCGCCCCGTTCAGGAACTGGTTCCAGAGCGCCGGCACTCCGCCCAACGTCATGACGTTCACCACCAGTTGGAGGGTCAGCACACCGGTCAGCGCACCGAACAACGTCCCCCGGCCGCCCTTCAGGGAGATCCCTCCGATCACCGCCGCCGCGAACACCTGGAAGATCCACCCGTTGCCTTGGTTCGCCGCGACCGAACCGTAGTGCCCCGTGTAGAGGATCCCCGCGAACGCGGCGAGCAGGCCGCCCACCGCCAGCACGATCCACGTCACCCGGTCCACCCGGATCCCCGCCGCCCGCGCGGCCTCCGCGTTCCCTCCGATCGCGTACAGCGCCCGCCCGTGCCGCAGCCACGCAAGGGCCGCCCCGCCGATCGCGAAGAGCGCGAGGCAGATCCAGACGGCGGCGGGTACGCCGAGCCAGTCCGTCATGCCGAGGTAGCGGAAGGACTGCGGCATGTCGATGATCGAGCGGCCGCCGGTGATGCCGACGTGCAGACCCCGCAGCATCGTCAGCATCCCGAGCGTCGCGATGAACCCGTTGACGTTGAGCTTCAGCATCAGGAAGCCGTTGAACGCGCCGATCGCCAGGCCGACCAGGAGGCACACGGGGATCGCCGTCCAGCCGGGCAGCAGGCCGACGCCCGTGAACCGGCCGGCCGGGGCCGAGGACGGCAGGACCAGCCACATCGCGACGACCGGCGCGATGCCGATCGTCGACTCCAGGGAGAGGTCCATGCGTCCGCAGATCAGGATCAGCGCCTGGCCGAGGACCAGCAGGCTCAGCTCGGAGGACTGCTGGATGACGCTGATCAGGTTGCCCGAGGTGAGGAACACCGGCGAGACGATGAAGCCGATGACCATCAGGACGAGGATCACGGGCACGAGGGAGAAGTCGCTCCAGCGGATGTGGGAAAGGCGTCCCAGAGGGCTCGTGTCCCGTACACCCGCCGGTGCCTCGGTCGCCGTACCGGTCATGGCCGCTCCCTCGTCCTGTCCACACCTGCCGTGCCGTCCATGCCCCGCACACCTTCCATCGCCGCGACCAGCTCCGAGTCGCTCCAACCGCTGCCGTACTCCGCGACGGCCCGCCCGTGGAACAGCGCGAGGACCCGGTCGCACACCCTGAGGTCGTCCAGCTCGTCGGAGATGATCACCGCCGCGCTGCCCTCGTCGGCCACCTGCCGCACCACGCCGAGCAGCGCGTCCTTGGACTTCACGTCCACGCCCGCCGTGGGGCGTACCGCGACCAGGGCCACCGGCTTGCGGGCCAGCGCGCGGGCCACCACGACCTTCTGCTGGTTGCCGCCCGACAGGCCCGACACCGGCTGCTCGGGCCCCCGCGTCCTGATGTCGAGCGAGCCGATCATCGAGAGCGCGAACTCCCTTGTCCTGGAAGGGAGTACGGTCCCCCAGGGCCCGAGCTGGTCGGTCACCGTCAGCGTCGCGTTCTCGGCGACGGAGCGGTTCGGGACCAGGCCCTGGCGGTGCCGGTCCTCCGGGATGTAGCCGATGCCCGCGTCGAGGGCGTGCGGCACGCTGCCCGGCTTCACCGCTCGGCCGTGCACGGTGACCCGGCCCGCGCTCGCCCGGCGCATCCCGGCCAGGGTCTCGCCGAGCGCGGTGTTCCCGCTGGCCGCGGCTCCCGCGATCCCGAGCACCTCGCCCGGGTGGACCACGAGGTCGAGCGCCTCGAACTCCCCGTCGAGTGCCAGCCCTTCGGTCCGCAGGACCGGCTCCGACGTACGGACCGGACCGGCGCCCGCCCGCCAGGACGACCCGTTCGCACTCGGCCGCTCCCCCGTCATCGCCGCGACCAGTTCGCCCTTGGGAAGGTCGGCGACGGAGGCCGTCAGGACCTTGCGGGCGTCGCGGTAGACGGTGACCGCGGTGCACAGGTCGTACACCTCCTGGAGGTGGTGCGAGATGAACAGGAAGGCCACGCCCTGTGCCTGCAGTTCGCGGAGCTTGGTGAACAGGCGCTGGATGCCGCGGGCGTCGAGCTGGGCGGTCGGCTCGTCCAGGACGATGAGGCGGGCGCCGAACGAAAGGGCGCGGGCGATCTCGACGAACTGCCGTTGTTCCACGGACAGTTGGCCTGCTCTGGCATCCGGGTCGACGTTCACCCCGTACTCCGCGAGGAGGTCACGGGCGCGGCGGCGCAGCCGGCTCCAGCGGATGCGCTCGCCCTCGAAGCGGTTCAGGAAGAGGTTCTCGGCGACGGTCAGGTCCGGCACGACCATGGACTTCTGGTAGACGCAGGCGACCTTGGACTGCCAGCCGGCCCGGTCCCCGAAGGCCGGGGCGGGCGCGCCGCCGAACGTGACGGTGCCGGCGTCCGGCCGGTGCAGCCCCGTGACCACGCCGACCAGGGTGGACTTCCCTGCGCCGTTGCGGCCGACCAGCGCGTGCGATTCGCCGGGCCGCACGGTCAGGCCGACACCGTCGAGTGCGAGCGTGGGCCCGAAGCGTTTGACGATGCCGTGGGCGTGCAGGGCGGGTGCGGGCGCCATGGCCCGCCCTTCCGCTGGTTCGGGTGCCATGGCTAGCTCTTCTTCTGCAGCTGGTTCGCCCACAGCGAGGCGTCGTCGACGTTGGCCCGGGTCACCAGGGGCGCCGGCAGCTGGTCCTCGTACCCGTTCGGGATCTTGATGATGTTCGAGCCGTGGTCGGTCGGGCCCACCTTGAACGTCTTGCCGTCCAGGGCCGCCTTCGCGTAGTACAGCGCGTACTTGGCGTAGAGGTCGGCGGGCTGGGAGATGGTCGCGTCGATCTTTCCTGCCTTGATCGCGTCGAACTCCTCGGGGATGCCGTCGTTGGAGACGATCGTGATGTGGCCCGCGGCGCCCGGCGGCACGAGCCGGCCTTTCTGCTGGAGCAGGGCCAGCGTCGGCTGGAGGAAGACGCCGCCGGCCTGCATGTAGATGCCGTTCAGACCGGGGTGGGCGGCGAGCGTGGACTGGAGCTTGGCGGAGGCCACGTCGCCCTTCCAGTCGGTGGCGAGCTCGTAGACCTTGATCCCGGGGTAGCTCCTGGCCATGCAGGACTTGAACGCCTCGGAGCGGTCGCGTCCGTTGATGGAGCTCAAGTCGCCCTGGAATTCGGCGACTTCACCCTTGCCCTTGAGCTGCTCGCCCAGGTATTTGCAGGCCTTCTCGCCGTACGCCTTGTTGTCGGCCCGCACGACCATGTAGACGTCGCCCTTGTCGGGGCGGGTGTCGACGCTGATGACCGGGATCCCCCGCTGGTTCAGGCTCTGCAGGGTGGAGGCGATCGCGCCGGTGTCCTGCGGGGCCATGACGACCGCCTTGGCACCCTGGTCGGTGAAGGCGGTGACGTCGGCGACCAGCTTGCCCACGTCGTTCTGGGAGTTGGTGAGCGGCAGCGCGGAGACCTCGCCGGACTTGACGCCCTTCTCGATGTACTGCTGGTAGGAGTTCCAGAAGTCGCTGTCGCTGCGCGGCAGGTCGATGCCGACCTTCTGGGATCCGGTGCCGCCGGCGGACTCTCGGTTGCAGCCGGTGAGCAACGCGACCGCGACAAGTGCGGTGCAGGCGGCGGCGGTTGTCGTACGCACTCTCATGATCCCGTCCTTCGTAGTGGCTCTAGCTGCTCGGTCGCAGGCGCAGGCCCTGCATTCCGCCGTCGACCGCGAGGGCCGTGCCGGTGACGGCGGCCGCCGCCGGGCTTGCGAGGTAGGCGATGGCGGCGGCGACCTCGGCCGCCGAGACGAGGCGTCCCATCGGCTGGCGGGCCCGGAGGGCGGCCCGCTCGGCCTCCGGGTCGTCCGCCCGGTCGAGCAGCCGGGCGACCCAGGGGGTGTCCGCCGTGCCGGGGTTGACGCAGTTGACCCGCACCCCCTCGCGGACGTGGTCGGCGGCCATCGCGAGGGTGAGGGAGAGGACGGCGCCCTTGGCCGCGCTGTAGAGGGCGCGCTGCGGCAGGCCCGCGGTGGCGGCGATCGAGCAGGTCTGGGTGAGGGACGCGCGGCCGGGCCGCTCCCCGGCCGCGCGTCGCAGATGGGGCAGCGCGTGCCGGGCGACCCTGACCATGCCGAGGACGTTGACGTCGAGGACCCGGTGCCATTCGGCGTCGTCGTTGTCCTCGACGGTGCCGACGGCGCCGATGCCCGCGTTGGAGACCACGGTGTGCAGGGCGCCGAGTTCGCCCACGGCCCGGGCGACCGCGTCGCGTACGCCCGCGTCGTCGGTGACGTCGGCCTCCAGGACGAGGGTGCCGGGCGGGGCGCCCTTCACGTCCCGGTCGAGCACGGCGACGCGGGCGCCGCGCTCCATCAGGAGCTCGGCGACGGCGGCGCCGATGCCCGAGGCGCCGCCCGTGACAAGGGCCGCCATGTCCTCGAAGTCCCTTGCGCTGCTCATGAGTTGACCTCCTGGGCCGGTCGGCGGGCCAGCCACTGCGGGCCGTCCGGGTAGCGGTAGGCGGCGATGGTGGCGGGGTTCATGCGGGCGGAGAAGCCCGGGGCGGTCGGGGCGCGGTAGCGGCCGGCCTCGACGACGGCGGGCGCGGCGAAGTGCTCGTGGAGGTGGTCGACGTACTCGATGACCCGGTCCTCGCGGCTGCCGGAGACGGCGACGAAGTCGAACATGGCGAGGTGCTGGACGAGTTCGCACAGGCCGACCCCGCCCGCGTGCGGGCAGACGGGCACGCCGTACTTGGCGGCGAGCAGCAGGATCGCCAGGTTCTCGTTCACCCCGGCCACCCGGGCCGCGTCGATCTGCACGAAGTCGACCGCGCCCGCCTGGAGGAGCTGTTTGAACACGACCCGGTTGGCGACGTGTTCGCCGGTGGCGACCTTCACCGGCTGCCCGGCCCGCACGGCGGCGTGGCCGAGGATGTCGTCGGGGCTGGTCGGCTCCTCGATCCAGTACGGCTCGTACGGGGCGAGCGCGGCCATCCAGCGGATCGCTTCGGGGACGTCCCAGCGCTGGTTGGCGTCGACGGCGATGCGGATGCCGGGGCCGACGGCGGCGCGGGCCAGGCCCAGTCTGCGGACGTCGTCGTCGAGGTCGGCGCCGACCTTCAGCTTGATCTGGACGAAGCCGTCGGCGACGGCCTCCTTGGCGAGCCGGACCAGCTTGGCGTCGTCGTAGCCGAGCCAGCCGGGCGAGGTGGTGTAGGCGGGGTAGCCCTCGGCGCGCAGGAGCCGGGCCCGCTCGGCGCGGCCGGGTTCGGCGGCGCGCAGGAGGGCGAGCGCCTCGCCCCGGGTCAGTACGTCCGTGAGGTAGCGGAAGTCGACGAGCGAGACGAGGTCCTCGGGCGACATCGAGGCGAGGAACTCCCACACGGGCAGGCCCGCCGTGGTGGCCGCCAGGTCCCAGGCGGCGTTGACGACGGCGCCCGCCGCCATGTGCGTGACCCCCTTCTCGGGGCCCAGCCAGCGGAGTTGGGAGTCGTGGGTCAGGTCGTGGTGCAGGGCGGCGAGGTCGGCCGCGGCGGCCGGTGCCGGGCGGCCGACGACGTGGGGCCGCAGCGCCTCGATGGCGGCGGCGGTCACTTCGTTGCCGCGGCCGATGGTGAAGACGAAGCCGTGGCCCTCGTGGCCGTCGCCGGTGCGCAGCACCACATAGGCGGCCGAGTAGTCGGGATCCGGATTCATGGCGTCCGAGCCGTCGAGCTGTTCCGAGGTGGGAAAGCGGATGTCGTGTACCTCGAACCCCGTGACGCTCGGCCTCATGCACGCCCCCCTGGATGAACACGTGGATCTATCGGTGGCACTACCCGTGGATCTGCGCCGCAATGAACCGATGAATCGCTGAACGAACGTCCGCAGGAACCTTTGCGGGAATGTCCGGGTGAACATCGGATCTCTCCGGTCATCCGATGTATATCCCCGTCCGATCGGAACCGTCCAGGGTCTTGCAGGAATTCACGCCACACAGCTCGGATGAATCGACGTCCGAATGTGCTGCTGCCCCACCCGGGACCCCTTCATTCCTCTGCCACTCCCGACGCCGGAGGGCCGTGCACGGGGGCTGCGGCTGGGTAGGTCTGAAGCCGTAAGGTTGGGACGTACGCAAGGGAACTTCTGAGGGAGGCACTGGGTGATCGAGCTGGAGGGCGTTCCCGAGCTGGTCGACCCGGTCATGATCGCCGCGTTCGAGGGCTGGAACGACGCGGGCGACGCCGCCTCCTCCGCTGTCGCGCACCTGGACGGGGCATGGAAGGGCGAGGTCTTCGCGGCGCTGGACGCGGAGGACTACTACGACTTCCAGGTCAACCGGCCCACCGTGTGGCTGGACGGCGGAGTCCGCAAGATCACATGGCCGACGACCCGGCTCTCCGTGGTGCGGGTCGGCGGCGACAAGCCGCGCGACCTGGTGCTCGTGCGCGGCATCGAGCCGTCGATGCGCTGGCGCTCGTTCTGCAACGAGATCCTGGGCTTCGCGCACGAGCTGGGCGTCGAGATGGTGGTGATCCTGGGCGCGCTGCTCGGCGACACCCCGCACACCCGGCCGGTGCCGGTCAGCGGCGTGACCTCCGACCCGGACCTGGCGCGGACCATGGATCTGGAGGAGACCCGGTACGAGGGCCCCACGGGCATCGTCGGCATCCTCCAGGAGGCCTGTACCCACGCGGGAGTTCCCGCGGTCAGCCTCTGGGCCGCGGTGCCGCACTACGTGTCCCAGCCGCCGAACCCCAAGGCCACGCTCGCCCTGCTCAACCGCCTGGAAGACCTGATCGACCTCAGGATTCCGCTCGGCGAGCTCGCGGAGGACGCCCGGGCCTGGCAGCTCGGCGTCGACCAACTGGCCGCCGAGGACAGCGAGGTGGCCGAGTACGTCCAGACCCTTGAGGAGGCGCGGGACACCGCGGATCTGCCCGAGGCGTCCGGCGAGGCCATCGCCCGCGAATTCGAGCGGTACCTGCGCCGCCGGGACGGCGGTCCCGGCCCCGGCCAGGCCACGGCGGGCGGCCACGCGACCGAGGGCGACGGCTCGTACCTGCGGGACACCTCCAGCGGGCGCACCCGGCCGCCGAAGCCCCCGAAGACGGACGACCCGGGCGAGGACACCTCCGAGGAGTAGCCCCCGGGCCCGGCCCCGGTTCGCGTTGCGGCGCCTCCCCTCGCGCGGGAAGGTCGAAGGACCAGTGCCTTCGGGAGGTGTCGTACGTCATGGCCATCGCCACGGTGAATCCGGCTACCGGTGAGACGCTCAAGAGCTTCGGCGCCATGGGGCCCGAGGAGGTGGAGCGCCGCCTCGCCACGGCCGAGACCGCCTTCGCCGGCTACCGCACGACCCGCTTCGACGAGCGGACGCGGCTGGTGCTGCGGGCCGCCGACCTGCTCGACGGCGACCGGGACGACATCGCCCGCACCATGACCCTGGAGATGGGCAAGCCCATCGCGGCGGCGCGGGCCGAGGCGGCGAAGTGCGCGAAGGCGATGCGCTGGTACGCCGAGCACGCGGCGGCGCTGCTCGCCGACGAGGAGCCCGCCCAGGACGACGTCCACGACTCCGGCGCCGAGCGGGCCCGGGTCCACTACCGGCCGCTCGGCGTGGTCCTCGCGGTGATGCCGTGGAACTTCCCGCTCTGGCAGGTCGTACGGTTCGCCGCGCCCGCGCTGATGGCGGGCAACGTCGGCCTGCTCAAGCACGCGTCGAACGTGCCACAGACCGCGCTGTACCTGGAGGACCTGTTCCGCCGGGCGGGCTTCCCCGACGGCTGCTTCCAGACCCTGCTCATCGGCTCCGACGGCGTCGAGAAGGTGCTGCGGGACCGTCGGGTGGCGGCCGCGACGCTGACCGGCAGCGAGCCGGCGGGCCGCTCCGTCGCGGCGATCTGCGGCGACGAGATCAAGAAGACGGTGCTCGAACTCGGCGGCAGCGACCCCTATCTCGTGCTCCCCTCCGCCGATGTGGAGCGGGCCGCGCGGACCGCGGTGACCGCCCGGGTGCAGAACAACGGGCAGTCCTGCATCGCCGCGAAGCGCTTCATCGTCCACACGGACGTCTACGACGCGTTCGCCGAGCAATTCGCCGCCGGAATGCGGGAGTTGAAGATCGGCGACCCGCTCCTGGAGGACACTGACGTCGGCCCGCTGGCGAGCGAGCAGGGCCGGACCGACCTGGAGGAGCTCGTCGACGACGCCGTACGCAAGGGAGCGAGGGCCCTGTGCGGCGGAAGCCGCCCCGAGGGGAGCGACCGGGGCTGGTTCTACCTGCCCACGGTCCTCGCCGGCATCACCGCGGACATGCGGATCCACCAGGAGGAGACGTTCGGTCCGGTCGCCACGCTGTACCGGGTGCGGGACCTCGACGAGGCGGTGTCGGTCGCCAACGACTCGCCGTTCGGGCTCAGTTCGAACGTCTGGACCCGCGAAAGCGCCGAGGTCGAGCGCTGCGTACGGGACCTCCAGGCGGGCGGGGTGTTCTTCAACGGGATGACCGCGTCTCATCCTGCTTTCCCCTTCGGGGGGATCAAGCGGTCCGGGTATGGGCGCGAGTTGTCCGGGCACGGCATTCGGGAGTTCTGCAACGTGACCACGGTGTGGCACGGGGCAGAGCCTTCGGGTTCTTGACCCCTCCCCCACAACAGACCGCGCCCCGCTGGCAGTTGGAACGGGTCGCGCCCCGGTCCCGCCGTCGTCGTAAACCGGAAAGCGGGCCGGAGCGGTCGCGCCGGTGGCCCGGATGCGTATCCGGCCACCCCGCACAGACACGTCAACTTCCCTGTCACAGGGACCGCTCGCACCCCACCGGGCGCCCCCAACCCCCGCCGTGTTTGGCCTAATTGCGGCGTGACATCGGTTTCCGGTCCAAATGCACGGGTTGCCCATTCAGCTTGATTTCAAACTTTGCTCGCGCGAGCGGGGTTTACGTTCCGGCGCTGAGGTAGCAGGGTGTGTCCCCGTAGGCACGCCAAGCACAGCACCCGAGGGGAGCGGCGGAAGCGATGACCGATCGGATTCACCCGGGTCAGGACCCCGGAACGGCGGGGCCAGGACCCGATGGAGCTGGATTCACCTATCACGGAGCCGAGCCGGAACTGATCGTCGTCGCACGGGCCGAGGCCCGGCTGCGTGTCGGCGCTGAGGGCGTCCGGTCGGCTTCCGGAGCCGACACCTCGGCTCTCTCGATGTTCCTCACCGACGAACAGATCGCCCTGGAACCGCTGTTCGGCCGCGAGGAGCGGCTGGCCCAGGTCCCGCAGGGCACCTCCCGCGAGGCGCTCCCGGACCTGTCCCTCTACTACCGGGTACGCGGTGGCGGCGAGCGGGTGACGGAGCTGAGCGCACGGCTCGCCGCGCTGCCCGAGGTCGAGACCGCCTACGTGAAGCCGGGCGCCGTGCCCGCCTCGATGACGGGACGCGACGAGGAGACCATCAAGCGGCTGAAGGAGGGCGCCCCGGCGACGCCCGACTACACCGGCCGGCAGGGCTACTTGAACCCCGCGCCCGCGGGCGTCGACGCCTACTGGGCATGGCTGCGTCCGGGCGGCTCCGGCGAGGGCGTCACCGTCATCGACGTCGAGGGCGCCTGGCAGCTGGGCCACGAGGACCTGGTGGACAAGCTCGCCGGGATCGTGGTCGGCAACCCGGTGCAGGACCTGGCGTGGCGCAACCACGGCACGGCCGTGCTCGGGGTCATCGGCGGCGACCGGGACGAGAAGGGCATCACCGGGATCGCCCCGGAGGCGGTCACGGCGGCCGCCTCGTTCCAGGGCATCGGCACGGCGGCGGCGGTCCATGCCGCGGCCGAGCGGCTCTCGCCCGGTGACATCGTCCTGATCGAACTGCACCGCCCGGGGCCGAGGTTCGACTTCCAGGCCCGGGACGACCAGGAGGGCTACGTCCCGATCGAGTGGTGGCCGGACGACTTCGCGGCGATCCGCTGGGCGACCGCGAAGGGCGTCCTGGTGGTGGCGGCCGGCGGCAACGGCGGCGAGAGCCTGGACGACGCGCTGTACGAGCGGCGCCCCGAGGGCTTCCCTCAGGACTGGCGCAACCCCTTCAACCCGTCCAACCAGTCCTCGGGCGCGGTCCTGGTGGGCGCGGGCGCCCCGCCGCCCGGCACGCACGGCCGCGACCACGGCCCGGACCGCTCGCGGCTCGCGTTCTCCAACTACGGCGCCCGCATCGACGCCCAGGGCTGGGGCCGCGAGACCACCACGACCGGCGGGTTCTGGGACCGGGCGGGCGACCTCCAGGGCGGCGCCGAGGAGATCGCCTGGTACACGGACACGTTCTCCGGTACGTCGTCGGCCTCGCCCATCGTGGTCGGCGCCCTCGCCTCGCTCCAGGGCATGCTGAAGGCCACCGGGCAGGACCCGATGACGCCGGAGCGGGCCCGTACGATCCTGCGGTCGACCGGTTCCCCGCAGCAGGACGCGCCGGAGCGGCCCGCCTCCCAGCGCATCGGCAACCGGCCCGACATCAAGGCCGCGGTGACCCGTCTGATGCCCTCGACGGTCGGCACCGGCCAGGCCGAACGGTACTGGGACGAACTGATCCCGTACCCCCATGAACTGCCCCCGAGGCTCCGGCTGTTCGTGGCCGGCGCATGGCGCAACCTGAACGACCCCGCGCCCGAACTCCGCCAGGCGGTGCACTCCGCCTTCGCGGCCGGACGGCCGGACATACGGGTCTGGTTCTCGGACGACGAGGTCGTCGGCCTGGTGGTCGCCGGCTGAGCGTCACGGACACCGGACAGCTAGCGGAACTCACAAAAGGGAAGGTGACACCCGCATGAGCACCACCCCGCAGATGAGCCAGCAGCACCAGATGCACCAACAGCAGCAGTACGGCCAGCAGATGGGCCAGCAGGGCCCCAGCACGTCCCCGCCGCAGGGCTTCGGCCAGCAGCAGGGCTTCGGCCAACAGGGCTTCACCCCGCAGTACAGCCAGCAGGGCATCGGCCAGCAGCTGCCGCCGCAGATCCAGCAGCAGCTCCAGCAGCTCGGCCAGCAGCAGCCCTACCAGCAGCTGCTCCAGCAGATGGGCGGCCAGCAGGGCCAGCAGCAGGGCATCGGCCAGCCGCTCGTGCTGCCGGCCGCGGTCAACAGCGCCGCCCTGGTCAGCGGCATCGCCACGAAGTTCTGGGACGTCGTGACCCCGCTGCCCGGCCAGCCGTCGATCCTGTACTTGTTCATCGACGGCAACTGGCGCCAGCTCGCGAACCCCAACCCCGTCACCCATGACGAGGTCCAGGAGGCCTTCGCGTTCGGGCAGCAGGTCATCGGGTTCTACGACACCACCAACAGCGTCATCCAGGCGATCGTGGTGAACAAGCAGTAGAGCCAACTCCCGCACAGAGGGCGCCGGGTGGGCACGTTCCCGCCCGGCGCCCGCCGTATGCCTAGGCGCAGGTGAACTTGGCGGCGGCCCAGTCCCCGTGGTCACCGGACTTCGAGTTGTTGGTGTCGGTGATCTTCAGGTGGACGTGCCGGGCGCCGCCGAGCGGCACGTCGACCGGCACGGTCGCCGAGGCTCCGGTCACCTTCGGCGAGGTCCACAGGACCTTGCCGTCCGCCTCGACGGAGAAGGCGACCTCCCCGTAGCCGTTGATCTCGTCGTCGATGCCGACGTCGGCGGTGAAGGCGGTGCACCGCCCGCCGGTGTAGACCTCGATGTCGGAGTCGGCATGGGCGCCGATCCCCTTGGCGTACGTCTTCCCGGCGAGTGTGAGGATGTGGCCGTCGGCCGCCCCCGACTCGCCGTTGGAGCGGTCGCGTTCGGGCGGCCCGTACCCGTTGGCCGACGTCAGCCAGACCATGTCGCTGGCCCAGGTGTCGGCCGCGGGCGGCGCCGGCATCACGGAGACCGCGATCCGCTGCTGTGAACTCCCTCGATTCGACGCAGAGTTGACGTTCAGCGTGACCTCGCCGGGCCTGACGTCCTTGGCGGGAGTGACGCCCACCTCGACGCGCCGGGTGGCGCCGGCCGGGATCCGTTCGAGCGCGGCGGCCGGGGTTACGGCCCACCCGGCCGGTGCGGCGACGGACACCCGGACACCGGTCGCGTCCTTGGCTCCGGCGGTGACGTCCACGGCCACCTTGCCGGGCGCACCCGCGCCGAGCTCCTGCCCGGCGGGCGCGGCCAGCGCGACCCGGTCGCCCGGGGTGCGGCCGCCCACGGCGCTGGTGTCCTTGAGCTTCACCTCGAAGGCCTTGTCCGTGCGCAGGGTCGCGGTCTTCACCACAACCACGCCGCCCCGGTCGCTCGGGTCGTAGAACCAGCCGGTGGCGGCCTTGTCGTACGCGGCCTTCGAGCCGAGCCGCGCGAGCCGGCTCCCCTGGACCTCGACCTTGGCGGGCGCGCTGCCGGTGTGCAGCGTCAGCTCGTAGGGGCGGGCGGTCTGCTTGCCCTTGAACCCGCCCTTGCTGGCGCCCACTTGGACGGTCACGTCGCCAGAGCCACGCTGCGGGGCCGAGACGTCGGCGCGCTGGGTCGCATAGGCGCCGGTCCGGTTGGCGCGGGTCACGCCGTCGTCCTCGTACAGCTGGAAGGAGGAGCGGCCCTGCGGGTAGATGTCCCAGGCGAGCGGCGAGTTCGCGGTGCGGTCCTGGTAGGAGCGGATGCCGGGCCACATCGGGACGGCGGCGCCCGCCTTCACGAACAGGGGCAGCGTGTCGAGCGGCGCGCTGTAGTTGTCGACGGTGGTCGGGCCCTGGTACGTGCGCCCGCTCCAGTAGTCGATCCAGGTGCCCTGGGGCAGGTAGATCCCGTTGCGTACGGTCGTGTCCTGGTAGACCGGGGCGACCAGGAAGTCCTCGCCGGACAGGAACTCGTACTTGGCGGCGTCGGTGGCGGCCTTCGGATCGTTCGGGTATTCGAGAGCCAGTGGCCGGACGGGCCCGATGCCGGTCTTGGTCGCCTCGTGGGCATAGGAGTACATGTAGGGCAGCAGCGACTCCTTGAGCTTGAGGTAGCCGCGGTTGATCGAGGTGTAGGGCTCGCCGTACTGGTAGGGCTGCTTGTCGCTCGCGGCCCAGCCGTCCATGGTCATCACGGCGGGCAGGAACGACTTCCACTGGAGGTCGCGCGTGTACGTCTTGGGGCTGCCGCCGAAGATGCCGTCGATGTCGCCGCTGGTGTAGGCGAGGCCCGAGAGGGTCGCGCCCGCGTACGTCGGGATCTGCCAGCGGATGTTCTCCCAGCCGCCCGACTGGTCACCGGACCACTGGACGCCGCAGCGCTGCGCGCCGGACCAGCTCTCCGGGGCCCAGGTGAAGCCGCGCGCGTCGCTGTTGGCCTCGATGCCCTGATAGGCGGCCTTGCAGCCGTCCAGCGCGTGCTTGTATCCGTCGCCGACCCAGGCGACGTCGAGCTTGGCGACGCGCTGGCCCGCCTTGACCTGGTCGGCGAGCTTGTCGAGGCCGTCCTCGGTCCACAGGCCCATCTGCATGGAGTCGTTCTGCAGGCCCTTGGCGGTCTCGGGCAGGTTCTCGTAGCCGCAGCCGTAGCCGTCGTTGACCAGCATCCAGCCGTTCGGCATGTCGTTGGTCCTGTACGCGTCCGCGATCTTGAGGGCGTCGAGGGTGTGGCGCTCGCCGCGGTTGGCGTTGTGCAGATAGCAGTCGGAGTCGCCGGGTTCGAGCCCGTAGACCGGCGGCAGGAACGGCTTGCCGGTCAACTGGGTGTAGTCGCCGATGACTTGCTTCGCATCGCCCGCGAAGTAGTAGGCGTCGAAGCGCTGTTCCTTGGCGCTCGCGGTGACGGGCTGCCCGAACACGTACGTATTGGGGGCGTACGTGTTGCGGAAGACGCCGTAGCCGGCCGTCGAGAGGTAGAACGGGACGGAGTTGGGGTGACCGCCGTCGTTCCAGTTGTCGTCGACGCCGACCTGGACCGTCTGGTCGCGGTGCGAGGTGTTGCCCCGGCCGTTCTGCATGCCGCCGCCGTAGAACTGCTCGGTGGCGCCGCGCGACAGGGTCTGGGTGGTGGTGTCCTTGGTCCAGCTCAGCGGCTTGGTCTCGGCCCAGAGCTGGGTGCCGTCCGCCTTGTAGAGGGCGAAGCGGAGCGGGGACTTGAAGGCGCGCAGGGTGACCTTGTCGGTGCTCAGCTCGTAACGGTCGCCCTTGTCCTTCCAGCGGGCGGCGGGCGGCTTGCCCTGCGGCAGGACGATGTCGGAGCCGGCCGGGTCGGTGAACTCGCCGTCCGGGGCGAGCTCGATGCGGAAGGTGTCCGCGGTGACGAAGCCGACCCGGGCCTCGGCCGCGCCCGCGTGCAGCTTGAAGACGGAGCCCGCGGCGGCTTCGAAGCCGGTCACGTTTCCTACGGAGGTATCGGCGGGGGTGTCGGCGGGCGCGGCGGCCTGCGCGCTGCCGGGCCCAGCGAACACCGCGAGCAGACCGAGCACGGCTGCTCCCGCGAGCGCCACTCTCGTGCATATTGGTGATTGCATAGAGCGTGTTTAGCGCACAAACGAGCATTGGACCATGGGGTGGGCCCAGGAAAAACGAAACCGCCCCCGGACTCACGAGGAGTCCAAGGGCGGTTCGGACAGAGCCGGTTGGTGCTGTCCTGTGACTAGAGGGCGACACCGAGGAGGGCGTCGACCGTACGGGAGACGAGACCGGGGGCGGCCTCGTCCGTGCCGCCGTCGGCGTCCTGGCGCTCGGCCCAGCGGTCCACCGCGGCGAGCGCGGCGGGCGCGTCGAGGTCGTTGGCGAGGGCCTCGCGGACCTCCTCGACCAGCGCGTCCGCGGACGGCCCGTCGGGCCGCGACACGGCGGCCCGCCAGCGCCCGAGACGCTCGACGGCGTCCTGGAGCACCTGGTCGGTCCACTCCCAGTCGGCCCGGTAGTGGTGGGCGAGCAGGGTGAGGCGTATGGCGGCCGGGTCGACGCCGTCGCGCCGCAGCTTCGAGACGAAGACCAGGTTGCCCTTGGACTTGGACATCTTCTCGCCGCCCAGAGCGACCATGCCGGCGTGCACGTACGCCTTGGCGAAGGGGTACTCGCCGGTCAGCGCCTGGGCGTGGGAAGCACCCATCTCGTGGTGCGGGAAGATCAGGTCGGAGCCGCCGCCCTGCACGTCGAAGCCCATGCCGAGGTGGTCGAGGGCGATGGCGACGCACTCGATGTGCCAGCCGGGGCGGCCGCGCCCGAGCGAGGCGCCGTCCCAGCTCGGCTCGCCCTCGCGGGCGGCCATCCACAGCATCGGGTCGAGCGGGTTCTTCTTGCCGGGCCGCTCGGGGTCGCCGCCGCGCTCGGCGGACAGCGCCTTCATGGCGGCGGCGTCGTAGTGCGACACCTCGCCGAAGTGCGGGTCGCTCTCGACGGAGAAGTAGACGTCCCCTTCGAGCTCGTACGCGGCTCCCGCGTCCCGCAGCCGTTCGACGAGCGGGACGATCCCCGGTATCGCCTCGACCGCGCCGATGTAGTGCTTCGGGGGGAGCAGTCGCAGGGCGGTCATGTCCTCGCGGAACAGCGCGGTCTCGCCCTCGGCGAGTTCCACCCAGTCCTTGCCGTCGCGGATGGCTCGCTCCAGCAAGGGGTCGTCCACGTCCGTCACGTTCTGGACGTAGTGAACCTGCCGCTTGGTGTCGAGCCACACGCGCTGAACGAGGTCGAACGCGTTGTAGGTCGCCGCGTGACCCATGTGGGTCGCGTCGTACGGGGTGATCCCGCAGACGTAGATACGGGCGACGGGACCGGGGTCGAGGGTGACTCGACCGCCGGTCGCGGTGTCGTGGATCCGGAGGTCGCGGCCCTTGCCGGGCAGGGCGGGGACCTCAGAAGCGGGCCAGGCATGCATGTCTTGAGCGTAACCGGACGCGGCTTCCGGATACGAACCGGATCCCGCGCTTGGCCGAATCGACCCTCTTGCGCCCCAGCGCCGGGAGGTGCTAACCAGCCTCCCCCTGCTGGGGCTCCGCCCCAGACCCCGGGAAGCCCCACCCCACCCCACCCCTTCCCGAAACCCTCCGGGGGTGGGGTGGGGTGACAGTGGCTCCTGGGGCCCCGCCCCCAGACCCCCGATCGCGCCTTAAGGGCGCTCGTCCTCAGACGCCGGACGGGCTGGGTGTTCCTGCTGAGCGGCACTCACGAAGCCGGTCGGGCCGGGGATGCCTGGTGGGCGGCGCGCAAGCTGCCGGACGGGGGATGCACCCTGGTCGAGCCAATCCTGCTGGGGGCGCGGGGAACTGCGCGACCAGCCACGCACGGTCCGCGGCCGACCGACGGCACACGGCACCCCACCCTCTCCCGTCCGCCGGAGGCTTTCGGGAAGGGGTGGGGTGGGGGAAAACTCAGACCGGCGGCCACGGAATGGCCGGCCACTCCCCGGAGGGGGCGGGGTGAACCCCGGTGGTCAGCAGGGCCTCCACCCGGGAACGCACCGCGTCCAGCTCCGCCGCCGTGATCAACCCGCCCAGCCGGACGGCCAGCGGCTCCAGGGGTAGAAGGGCCTCGGCCAGGCCCTTCAAGGCGCCCACCGCCTCCGAGGTGAGCGGCTCGCCCGCCCACCCCCACAGCAGCGTCCGCAACTTGTCGTCCACGTTGAACGTGACCCCGTGATCGATCCCGTACAGCCGCCCGTCGGGCGCGGGCAGCAGATGCCCGCCCTTGCGATCCCCGTTGTTGATCACCGCGTCGAGCACCGCGAGCCGCCGCAGCCGGGCATCGTCCGCGTGCACGAGGAGCGCCGTGCGGCCCTCGCCGACCTCCGCGAGCGCGACCGCCTTCCAGCCCTCGGCAGGCTCCTCGTCGTCGACGAGCGCGAGCAGCCCGGGGTCCCCCTCGACGGGCGCGATCCACAGCTGGACCATGCCCTCGCCGTAGGGCCCGTCGCGCAGCACGGTGGGCGGCACGAGGTCCCAGCCGGTCGCCCGCGACACCTCGTACGCGGCGACCTCGCGCTGGGCCAGCGTGCCGTCGGGGAAGTCCCACAGCGGCCGCTCGCCCGCGACGGGCTTGTAGACGCACTCCGCGCTGTCGTCCCCGTACGCGACGGAGCAGTACAGGACCGCGTTGGACGCCTCGCGGATCCGCCCGAGGACGGTGAGCTCACCCTTGGCGAGGAGCTCGGCGGAGGTCAGGCTCCGCGGCGGTATCCGTTCTGGCGCGGGCATACGTGTCCTTCCGGGTCGAGCGGCAGGCTGCACAGCGGGCACGGCGGCCGGCCCGCGTTCACGACGTCCAGCGCGCGCTTGGCGAACGCCCGGGCCTGGGCTCCGGTCAGGCGCACCCGCAGCATCGGCGGGCCGTTCTCCTCGTCCTGGAGCATCCGCTCCTCGGCCTCGGCGAGGTCGTCCTCGGTGTCCGCGTCGAGCTCGACGAGGGCCTGCGCCTCGATGATCATGCGCTGTTCGTCGCCGTCCCAGGCCAACGCCATGGTGCCGACCCGGAACTCCTCCTCGACGGGCGAGTCGAGCGGCGCGGAGTCCGTGACGTCGGGCGGGGCGACGGCAGGCACAGGAGCGTTTCCTCCGGTCCTGCGCACGACCTCGTCCAGCAGCTCGTCGATCCGCTCGGCAAGGGCCGCGACCTGAGTCTTCTCCAGGGCGACGCTGGTGGTGCGGCTGCCCGCGGACGCCTGGAGGAAGAACGTACGGCGCCCGGGCAGCCCGACCGTGCCGGCCACGAAACGGTCCGGCGGGTCGTAGAAGAACACCTGACGGGACACGTTCTGGTCTCCCTAGTTCGGAGTTGGAGCAGCGGTTTTCGGCGCGTCCACCCTACTGCGCGCGGCGATCACGGTGCTCCCGCACCGCCACCGACCTCGGCCTGTTCGTCGGGGGCTTTCTCGCGCGGGGCGAGCGAGGCGAGGTCGCCGGTGTCCCCGAGGCGTACGAGGAAGGGCCGCAGACGGGTGTAGCGGATGACGGTGAGGGAACACGGTTCCACCGAGATCCGCTGGAAGAGGTCGAGATGCATACCGAGGGCGTCCGCCACGATCGACTTGATGATGTCGCCGTGCGAGCACATCGCGTACACCGCGTCGGGGCCGTGCTCGGTCTCGATCCGGGTGTTCCAGTCCCGTACGGCCTCGACGGCCCGGGCCTGCATGGCGCGCATCGATTCGCCGCCGGGGAAGGCCGCGTTGGAGGGGTGTTGCTGCACGACCTCCATGAGCGGTTCGGCGGAGAGCTCGGAGAGTTTGCGGCCCGACCAGTCGCCGTAGTGACACTCGCCGATCAGGTCCTCGGGGTGCAGCGGCAGGCCGGGGCGGGCGTCCAGGAGCGGCTGCACGGTCTCGCGGCAGCGCTGAAGCGGGCTGGTGACGACGGCGGCGAGCGGCAGGGAGGCGAGCCGGGCGGGCAGGGCGGCGGCCTGGGCGCGGCCGCGCTCGTCGAGGGCGACACCCGGCGTCCAGCCGGCCAGCACCCCCGCCGTGTTGGCGGTGGAGCGTCCGTGGCGTACGAGGATCAACGTGGCCATGTGCGCCAGCCTAGGCGCCCGGCCGCCCTCGGGTGCGGTCGGCTCCCGATCAAGGGACAATGCCCGCAATGATCGTCGACTGTGCCATCTATCGCGAGGGGCGCCGCATCGAGGGCCCGAGGGACTTCTCGGACGCCCTCGACCAGGCGCGCGCCATCGGCGACAGCTTCCTCTGGCTGGGGCTCTACGAGCCGACGGAAGAGGAATTCGAGCTGGTCAGCAGCGAGTTCGGGCTGCACAGGCTGGCCGTGGAGGATGCCTTGAAGGCGCATCAGCGGCCGAAGCTTGAGGTGTACGACGACTCGCTGTTCATGGTGTTGAAGCCGGTCGTGTACGAGCCGCAGAGCGACACCGTGACCTCCGGCGAGCTGATGCTCTTCGTGGGCGACTGCTTCGTGGTGAGCGTCCGGCACGGCGAGGGCGCGCCGCTCAAGGCGGTGCGGCGCAGGCTGGAGGCCGAGCCGGAGCTCCTCAAGCACGGGCCGACGACGGTCCTGTACGCGGTGAGCGACGCGGTCGTCGACCACTACACGGACGTGGCGGCGGAGCTCCAGACCGACCTGGAGGAGCTGGAGGCGCAGATCTTCTCGCCGACCGGCGGCGGCGACACGAAGAACACCGCGTCGCGGATCTACACCTTCAAGCGGCAGCTCCTGGAGTTCCGCCGGGCGACCGGCCCGCTCGCGCAGCCCGTGCAGCGCCTCGCGAGCGCGGGCGTGCCGTTCGTGAACGCCAAGTCGCAGCCGTTCTTCCGCGATGTGGACGACCACCTGATGAAGACCAACGAGGCGGTGGAGGGCCTGGACCGCCTGCTCTCCGACATCCTCTCGGCCCATCTCGCCCAGGTGAGCGTCCGCCAGAACGACGACATGCGGAAGATCTCGGCGTGGGCGGCGATGGCGGCGGTTCCCACGATGGTGGCCGGCGTCTACGGCATGAACTTCGACCACATGCCGGAACTCCACTGGTGGTGGGGCTACCCGGCGGTGATCCTGCTGATGGTGGTTCTCGAAATCTCCCTGTACCGCCTGTTCAAGCGGCGGGGCTGGCTGTAGTCAGGCGTATCCGGGCGCGGGCACGGCGGGCCCGCCCAGTGCGTCGCGCCGCTCGGGCATGGTGAGGCTGACCATCCGCCGCCATCCGCCGAGCCGTTCGTAGGCGTACACCGCGTGGATGCCTGCCGCGAGGACCGCCGTCTTGGCGCGCGGCCAGGCGAGGATCCGCCCCATGTGGGCCATCACGGCGAGGCTGACGTCGCGGTACACGCGGATCTCGGCGAGCGCGCACTCGCGCAGTACGCGCTGGATCGTGGGGCCGTGTCCGGCGCGGGCCAGGCGCAGCAACTCCTCGTGGCAGTACGCCAGATGGTTGTCCTCGTCGTCGGAGATCATCCGCACCGCCCGGCCGATGTCGGGGTCCAAGCCGAAGTGTCGGCGCAGCAGCTCCATCTGTTCGGAGGCGCGCTGCTCGGTGACCCGGCTGTGGGCGAGGTAGATGACGACGTCCCGTTCGGTGAGGGGCGCCTCGCCCCGGAGCTGTTCGTGGCCGAGTCCGATGCCGTGCTGTTCGAGCAGCATCGTGTAGTCGGTGTCGGGCGGTACGTCGACGGGGCTCAGGCAGCGCCTCTTCAGCAGCGCGTTGAAGATCCGCCCGTGCTTGTCCTCGTCGGCGCCGTGCCGGGCCACCTTGGGGGCGAGCGCACGGCAGCCTTCGGGCAGGAGGGCGGCGATCCGGCCGTTCTCCCAGCCTCCCTGGGACTCGCCGCTGGCCGCGATGGAGCAGAAGAGCCGGAACGACTCGTCGTGGTCGAGGATCTCCTGGAACAGGCTCTTGGCCGAGAGCATCGCCGTACCTCCGGGGTGCGCACAGTGACCATGCGAAACCGAGTCAAATGCGGCAGACCACCGGCGGCAACAGGGGTCCGGCACCACTGGGCCGAACGAAGGAATGTGCGGTGCCCACACCGCCGTAACCGGGCGGCGTGTCGGGGCGTTGTCAGACATGACGGCCGTGGCGGGGAAGACCCCCGAGCCCCCACCACGGCCGCGGAGACGATCCCCTCAGACGAGGCGCGCGCGCTCCAGCGCCTCGGTGCCCGCGCGCAGCGAGGCGAGCCGCTCGTCGAGCGTGAAGCCGGCCGGGGCCAGGGTCAGCGTGGTGACGCCGGCGGCGGCGTAGGCCTGCATGCGGTCGGCGATCCGCTCGACCGAGCCGAGCAGCGTGGTCGAGTCGATGAGCTGCTGCGGCACCGCGGCGCCCGCGCCCGCCTTGTCGCCGGACAGGTACTTGTCCTGGATCTCGGCGGCCTCCTTCTCGTACCCCATGCGCTGTGCGAGCTGGTTGTAGAAGTTCTGCTTGCGGCTGCCCATGCCGCCGACGTACAGCGCGGTGTACGGGCGGAACATGTCGGCGAGGGCGGGCACGTCCGCGTCGGCGCCGAGCGAGATCGGCAGCGTCGGGCAGACGTCGAAGCCGTCCATGGTCAGGCCGGCTTTCTCGCGGCCCGCCCGGATGTGGGAGATCGCGGTGGCCTCGATGTGCTCGGCGGCCGGGAAGATCAGCAGCGCGCCGTCGGCGATCTCGCCGGTCTGCTCCAGGTTCTTGGGGCCGATCGCGGCGATGTAGAGCGGGATGTGCTCGCGCTCGGGGTGCACCGTGAGCTTGATGGGCTTGCCGGGGCCGCCGGGCAGCGGCAGCGTCCAGTGCTCGCCCTCGTAGGAGAGCCGCTCCCGCGTCATGGCCTTGCGGACGATCTCGACGTACTCCCGGGTACGGGCGAGCGGCTTGTCGAACTTGACGCCGTACCAGCCCTCGGAGACCTGCGGCCCCGAGACGCCGAGGCCGAGGCGGAAGCGGCCGCCGGAGAGCGAGTCGAGGGTGGCGGCCGTCATCGCGGTCATGGCGGGCTGGCGGGCCGGGATCTGGAGGATCGCGGAGCCGACGTCGATGCGCTCGGTCTGGGCTGCGACCCAGGCGAGGACGGTCGGCGCGTCCGAGCCGTAGGCCTCGGCCGCCCAGCAGACGTCGTAGCCGAGCCTGTCCGCCTCTTTGGCGACGGCGAGGTTGTCGCCGTCCATTCCCGCGCCCCAGTAGCCGAGGTTGATGCCGAGCCGCATGGCCGAATCCCCTTACTCGTCGGGACGCGTGGGTACGCGCCCGCACTCGCGTCTTACTCATGAGTAACGTTCCTGTGCCGGGGACTCTAGCGCGCGTGGGCGCGATGCGGCAGGGCCGAGTTGTCCACAGGCTCTCTCCCCGTGGGCCCTTGGCCAGTAATCTCAGCGCCCATGGAGCAGAGGCATCTCGGCCGCACGGGCCTGCGCGTATCCCGGATCGGGCTCGGCACCCTGACATGGGGCCGGGACGTCGGCGAGCAGGATGCCGCCGAACTCCTGAAGGCGTTCTGGGAGGCGGGCGGCACGCTGATCGACACGGCGGACGTGTACGGCGGCGGGGACGCGGAGTATCTGCTCGGGCAGTTGACGGAGCGGCTCGCGCCGCGCCGGGACCTGGTGATCGCGACCAAGGCGGGCAGCGTGCCCGACCCCGACCGCCGCTTCGACGGCTCGCGCGGCCATCTCCTGAGCGCCCTCGACGCCTCCCTTGAGCGCCTCGGAACCGACCACGTCGACCTCTGGCAGGTGCATGCCTTCGACTGCGGGACCCCCTTGGAGGAGACCCTCCAGGCCCTCGACATCGCGGTCAGCAGCGGGCGGGCGCGCTATGCGGGCATCTCCAACTTCAGCGGCTGGCAGCTCGCCAAGGCCGCGACCTGGCAGCTCGCCGCGCCCGGGGTACGCACCCGGCTCGCCAGCACCCAGATGGAGTACTCGCTGCTCCAGCGCGGGGTGGAGCGCGAGGTCCTTCCGGCCGCACTGGACCTGGGGGTCGGTCTGCTGCCCTCGTCGCCGCTCGGCCGGGGCGTGCTGACCGGGAAGTACCGGCACGGCACGCCGGCGGACTCGCGCGGCGCGTCGGAGGGCCTCTCGGCGTTCGTCGCGCCCTACCTCGACGACGCGGCGAGCCGGATCGTCGACGCCGTCTCCATAGCGGCCGACGGACTCGCCGCGACACCGCTTCAGGTGGCGCTGGCCTGGGTGAGGGACCGTCCGGGAGTGGTGGCGCCGATCGTCGGCGCGCGCAACGCGCAGCAGCTCGCGGCGGCATTGTCAGTGGAGGCCCTTAGTCTTCCTGACGAGATCTGCCAGGCGCTCGACGATGTGTCGGCGCCCGTGCACCGCTATCCCGATCAGGACTGGAGCACGCTGTGACTGCGCTTCCCCAGGGCTCGGCCCCTGGATCCACGGCCGACGAATCCGCCGAGGCGGAGGTGGCGCCCGAGCCCGCGGAGGGCACCGCCGCCGGCGACCTCTCGGTGGATGGCGCGGAGGCCGCGGCCACGGGCGACCCCGGGACGGCGACCGCCGATGAGCCCGAGCCGGAATCCCCCGGCGACTCCGAGACGCCCGACGCGAGCGCCCAGGAGACCGAGCCGGCTGCCGAGGAGTCCGAGTCCGGCAGCGAGACCGGGACCGCCGTGGCGACCGCCGAGGAGTCCGAGTCCGCCGCCGGTTCCGAGGCCACCGATGCCAAGGCCCCCGAGATCTCCGAGGCCGCGGCCGAGCTCGCGGCCCAGCGGGAGCTGCGGGCCAGGATCGAGCAGCGCAAGGCGGAGAAGGAGGCGCCGATCCCGGCCGGCACCAAGCTGAGCGGGCAGGCCGCCGACCTCCTCGCCGCCGTACGGGCCGTGGAGAGCGGCGAGAAGCCGGGCGCCGCGTTCTTCGGCGGCCCGACCCCCGCCCCGCGCAGGCCCGCCCCCGCCCAGCAGGCCGCTCCGGTACGTCCCAGGGCGCCCGAGCCCGCCCAGGCGCCCGCCACTTCGGCCGAGGCCCTCGCCTCCGTACGTGACGTGCTGGCCCGGGGCGGCGCGCCCGAGGCGCTGGCCGCCCAGGTCACCGGCGCCCTCGGCGAGCAGGCGGCCGAGCGGCTCGGCGCGGACCCCTGGCAGCTCCTCGCGGTGCCCGGGGTGCGGCCCGAGCAGGCCGACGGCTTCGCCCGGGCACTGCTCGGCGCCGAGTGCCGGCCGGACGACGAACGCAGGGCGGCCGCGCTGGTCGGCTGGATCCTGGAGCAGGCCGCCGCGCGGGGGCACACCGCGCTGACGGCCGACGACGTGCGCAAGGCCCTGGCCGCGCGCTCCGTTCCCGACCCGGACGAGGCGGTGCAGCAGGCCATCGCCGAGGGCGTGGTGCTGGTCTTCCAGGACGGCCTGGCGGACGAGCCGGAGCCCTCCGAAGATGCCGAGGACGCCGAAGAGGCGGCCGAGCCCGCGGAGCCGGTCGAGGTCCTGCTCGGGCTCGACCGGTACGCCCTGGCCGAGGAGAGCCTGGCCGACGGGCTCGCCCGGCTGCTCAACTCGCCGGTGCGGGACGACGGTTCGGTGTGGCCGGAGGGCGGCGAGCTGGTCCGCGCGGTCGCGGGCGGCGGCCTGGTGGCGCACACCGGCGGCGAGGCCGCGCGCGCCGAGTCGGCGGCGGTGGTGACGGCTGCCGCGGCGGCCGGACTGCGCGCCGCGGGCGCCGCGCACACCGCGGACGGCCGGCGCCGCCTGGCCCAACTGACCGGCCCGCTGGCCGCGTTCACCGTCGCGGGCCTGCTGTCCGGCGAGGGCCCCGGCCGGGATGCGGACGGGGCGCTCGCCCTCGACGTCCTGGTGGTGCAGGACGCGACACAGCTCGACGTGGAGACCGCGGCCGTGCTGGTGGAGTCGCTGCCCGACGGCTGCCGGCTCGTACTGAGCGGGGACCCCGGGGTGCTCGGCCCGGCGGGTGCCGGCCTGGTCTTCAACGACCTGCTGGCCGCCCGGGTCTGCCCCGTGGTGGCGTCGCGGCTGCCCGACCCCGGGCCGGTCGGCGAGCTGGTCTCGGGCATCGGCATCGGCGAGCTGAACCAGGTCGAGGCCCCCGGCAAGGAAGTCGTGATCGTCCCGGCGCGGGACGCGGGCGAGGCCGTGCACCGCTGCGTGCAGCTCCTCGCCGACTCGATCCCCCGGGCGATCGGCATCCCGCCGGAGCAGACCCAGGTGATCACGGTGGGCCACGGCGGCTCGGCGGGCACCCGCGCGCTGAACGCGGCGCTGAAGCAACGCCTCAACCCCGGCCCCGGCCGCTTCGGCGGCTTCGACCCGGCCGACAAGGTGGCGTACGCCGAGGCCCCGGGCCGCACGGTGATCGGCACGGTCGTCGGGGCGGACGCAGAAGGCCTGCGGCTCGACTGCGCAGGCACCCCCGTCCTCGTGCCCAAGGCGCGGGTCGAGTCCACGCTGCGGCACGGCTGGGCGCTGACCGCGCACCAGGCGGTCGGGATGCGGTGGCCCGCGGTGGTCGCGGTGCTGCCCGGAGACGCGGCGCAGGGGCTCAACCGGGCCTGGGTCTACACGGCGTTCGGCCGCGCGGAGCGGCATCTGTCCGTCGTCCACGGCGTGGACCAGGCGCTCCCCCGGGCCGTCGCGGAGATCCTCCCGGCGCCGCGCACGACCCGCCTGACGCCGCTGCTTCACGGCCTCCTGAAGACCGCCGAGTAGTACGTCGCACACGGCGGAGGCCGCGCACCCCCATGGGCGGGGTGCGCGGCCTCCGCCGTGAAGGCAGGGTCAGGGGGCCGGCCGGAGGTCCTCCTCGTCGAGGTCGTCCTCCAGGTCCTCCTCGTCGAACACGGCGCTCACATCGAAGCGGCACACCACGCGCTGGGGGTCGGCGTGGTCGAACGGCGTGCTCAGCCACTCGCCCGGCTCCGGGAGCTCGTCGGCGGCCGACACCCACAGGGTTGAGTCGCCCTCCTCCAGGCCGAACTCCTTGTGCCGGGAGGCGATTTCGTCCGGTTCGTACTCTCCGAAGAGCACACCGAGCGCGGCGTGGACACTGCCGCCGACGACCGGGGCCGTGCGCTCGCCCTCGTCCGGCTCCTCCGCCTCGGGGTCGAGATCGGTGATCCGCTGTGCCTGGGCGAGCAGTCGCTGGGGCTCGGCCACGGCGTAGTCGCGCCGGATGAGCACGCTCAGGGCGTTGGGTTCCTCGGGGCCCGCGTAGGGCGGCAGGGAGTCGTCGGCGCCGGGGATCTCGAAGGGGGTCACCTCGTCGTAGCGGTCGTAGAGCCGCTCGTCGTACGCCTCGGCGGCCGCCGCGAGTGCGTTGAACGCCTCGTACACGTCGGGATCGTCGTCCCCCGTGCGGCGTTCCACCGCATCGAGGTGACGGTCCAGCGCGGCTTTGACCGCCTCGGCGGCGGCACGTACCTCGGCAGCGGTGGGCTGCGCAGCATCAGACATAGTGCAGACGCTATCCGTACCGGGCCTCTGCTTGCACAATAGATGCGATGCCGGAATACGAATTTGTCGACGTGTACGTCCCGCGCGGGGTGTCCCGCAAGGAGGCGACGCGCCTGCTGACCGACCATGCCGAGTACGGACACTGGGAGTTGGACCGACTGAGTCTGCGCCGCGACGGCAGCCGCAGAGTGCGGCTGCGCAGGCGGATCATCCGCCAGGTGCGGGCCACATGGTGAGCCCGCGGTGATGACGGAGCGGGCCCCGCACCTGTGCGGGGCCCGCTCCGTCATGACAGCCGTGCGCGACGGCTTCGACTACTGCTGCGCGGCGCGTCCGCGGCGGTAGAGCACCGCTCCGCCGAGCACGAGACCGGCGGCGGCCGGGACGGCGAAGCCCATGCCCTCGGAGCCGGTGTGCGCCAGCGCGGCGGCCGGGGCCTTCGGCGCGGTCACGGTCTGGGTGACCGGGGCAGCGGGCTTGGCGGGCGCGGCGGGCTGCGCGGGCTTGGCCGGCTGGTGCGCGATCGGGCTGACCGGGTTCTGCGGAACCCCGGGGTGCCCGGGCTGCTGGGGGTGGTCCGGCTGCTCGGGCGGACAGGGCTTGTGCTGGCCCGGGTGGTGCGGCTTGCCCGGGTGGTGGGGCTGGCCGGGGTGCTGCGGGTGTCCGGGGTGGCCCGGGTGGTGGGGCTGGCCGGGCCGGCCGCTCTCGTCGTTGACGCAGTCGTTGCCGAACACCGGGTTGCCGACACCCACCACGTTCACGCTGTTCCCGCAGAGGTTCACGGGTACGTCGATGGGAGCCTGGATGGTGTTGCCGGAGCCCACACCGGGCGAGTTGCTGGTGTGGCCGGTCGCCATGGACCCACCACCCTGATGCCCGGCGCCGCCCTTGTTGGCACAGCGGTTGCCGAACGCCGGGTTGAGCGCGCCGATCACGTCGACGGTGTTGCCGCAGGCGTTGACCGGCACGTGCACCGGCACCTGGACGGCGTTGCCGGACAGTACGCCCGGCGAGTTCGTGGCACTGCCCTGCGCCGCCGAGTCGGCGTGCGCGGCACCGCTGCCCATGGCGATGACGCCGGTCGCGGCCGCCATGGTGATCAGTCCCTTGCGGGTGACCTGTCGCATAGATTCGTTCCTTGCCTTCTGCCTTCCGGAAAGCCCGGATGCCGTTGCGCCCGGGCTGAGATGCCCGGCGGCCCCGGAGTGCATGGCGCGCACTCCGGGGCCGCCCGGCTCAGACCCTCACGGGTTGAGGCACAACGTCACTTGTTGACGCAGGTGTTGCCGAAGGCGGGGTTCAGCAGCCCGATCACGGAGACCGTGTTGCCGCACACGTTCACCGGGATGTGGATGGGCGCCTGGATGACGTTGCCGGACGCGATACCCGGGGAGTGCACAGCAGCACCCTGGGCGCCCGCGTCGGCGACAGCCAGGCCCGCACCCGCGAGAACCAGACCACCAGTGACAGCCGCAGCAGCGACGACCTTCTTGATCATTACTTCCTCCTTGTTGGCAAATGTGCGGTCCCAGCCGCGGACCGCACACCCTGTAACGAGGAGGAAGTTATTGGGCTACGAGCATATGAGTGCATTCACTCTTCTCAGTCGGATACGTACGTTTAAACGATTAATGCAGCGTCGTTTCGGCACGCACCCGGTGCCCGGAGGCCGTTGCCGACCTCAGGACGCGTCGATGAACCGGTCGAGGACCCGCACGCCGAACTTCAGGCCGTCGACCGGCACCCGCTCGTCCACACCGTGGAACATCCCGGCGAAGTCGAGCTCCGGCGGCAGCTTCAGCGGCGCGAAGCCGAAGCCCCGGATGCCGAGGTCGTCGAAGGACTTGGCGTCGGTGCCGGCCGAGAGCATGTACGGCACGGCGCGCGCGATGGGGTCCTCGGCCTGCAGCGCGACCTGCATGGCGTCGACCAGGGCGCCGTCGAAGGTGGTCTCCAGAGCCTTGTCCGCGTGGACGTCCTCGCGCTTCACGCGCGGCCCCAGGATCCGGTCCAGATCGGCGAGGAACTCCTCCTCGTACCCCGGCAGGAAGCGCCCGTCGACATGGGCGGTCGCCTGCCCCGGAATGACGTTGACCTTGTAACCGGCGCCCAGCTGGGTCGGGTTGGCGGTGTTCTGGAGGGAGGCGCCGATGAGCTTGGCGATGCCGCCGAGCTTGGCGAGCGTCTCGTCCATGTTCTCGGGGTCGAGCTCGGTGCCGAGCGCGTCCGAGAGCTCGTCGAGGAAGTGCCGCAGCGTCTTGGTCACCCGCACCGGGAACTTGTGCCCGCCGAGCCGTGCCACCGCCTCGGACAGCTCGGTGATGGCGTTGTCCTTGTGGATCATCGAGCCGTGCCCGGCGGTGCCGTCCACGGTCAGCTTCATCCAGTGCATGCCCTTCTGGGCCGTCTCCACGAGGTAGAGCCGCAGCTTCTCGTTGACGGTGAAGGAGAACCCGCCGACCTCGCTGATCGCCTCGGTGACGCCCTCGAAGAGCTCGGGGTGCTTGTCCACGAGGAAGCGCGCCCCGTACGTGCCGCCGGCCTCCTCGTCGGCGAGGAAGGCGAGGACGATGTCGCGCGGGGGCTTGCGGCCGTTCCTGAGCCGGTCGCGCACGACCGCGAGGGTCATCGCGTCCATGTCCTTCATGTCGACGGCGCCGCGGCCCCACACACAGCCGTCCGCGATCTCGCCGGCGAAGGGGTCGTGGGTCCAGTCGTCGGCGTTGGCCGGTACGACGTCGGTGTGGCCGTGGATGAGCAGCGCGGGCCGCGACGGGTCCTCGCCCGCGATCCGGGCCACGGTGGAGGCGCGGCCCTTGTGCGACTCGAAGATCTTCGGCTCCAGGCCGACCTCGGCGAGCTTCTCCGCGACGTACTCCGCGGCCGCCCGCTCACCGGGTCCGGAGTGGTCGCCGTAGTTGCTGGTGTCGATCCTGATCAGATCGCGACAGAGGTCGACGACCTCGTCCTGACCGGTCACGCCGCCGGTCCGGGTCGTGCTCGACTCGCTCACGCTGCTTCCTCCCGCTGTCGCTCCGTGTGGTCCGCCCCCATCCTGCCCCCGCGCCCCCTCGCCGCCCAAGGGCGGCTTCCCGCCGACATCCCGTGTTCACGCAGGCCACGGGGGTGATCGAGCACCCCCGGATGTTTGCTATTGTTTTCCACGTCGGAACGGGCACGGCCCGCGAGACAGACACCTTGTCCGGGTGGCGGAATGGCAGACGCGCTAGCTTGAGGTGCTAGTGCCCTTTATCGGGCGTGGGGGTTCAAGTCCCCCCTCGGACACCAGTAGGAACCCCACTTCGGTGGGGTTCTTTCGCGTTTCCGGGGTGGTGGGCCGCCGGGTCGGCGCCGAGGGGCCCGCGCGGTTCACACCCGCCGGAACGCCACGACCGCGTTGTGGCCGCCGAAGCCGAAGGAGTTGCTCAGGACTATGTCGCCGCACGGCGGCAGCGGGCGGGGGGTGTCGCGGACCACGTCCAGGCCCAGGCCCTCCTCGGGGTGGTCGCAGCCGACGGTCGGGGGGATCAGGCCGTCGCGCAGGGTCAGGATGGTGGCGACGGCCTCCACCCCGCCCGCGCCGCCCTGGAGGTGGCCCAGGGCGCCCTTGTTCGCGGTGACGGGGATGTCGCGGGTGTGGCTGCCGAAGAGGCGGCCCAGCGCGCGGGCCTCGGTGCGGTCGCCGTCGACGGTCGCCGTGGCGTGCGCGTTGACGTGGGCGACGTCGGCGGGCGTGGCCCCGGCGTCCGCGAGGGCGGAGCGCAGCGCGGCCTCGACGCCGCGGCCTTCGGGTTCGGGGGCCGCCATGTGGAAGGCGTCCGCGGACAGGCCCCAGCCGGCCGCCTCGCAGTAGATGCGGGCGCCTCGCTCCCGGGCGTGCTCCTCGTCCTCCAGGATCAGTACGCCCGCGCCCTCGCCCAGCACGAACCCGTCGCGCGCCTCGTCGAACGGCCTTGACGCCCCGGCCGGTTGGTCGTTGCGGGTCGAGACCGCCCGCATCGCGGCGAAGGCGGCGAGGATCTCCGGGGTGATCACGGCTTCCGTGCCGCCTGCGACGACGAGGTCGACGCGGCCGGCGCGGATGGCGTCGATGGCCTGCCCGATCGCCTCCGTACCGGACGCGCAGGCGGAGACGAAGGTTCGGGCCTCGCCGCGGATGTCGAGGTCCTTGGATATCTGGGCGGCCGAGGCGGACGGCACGGTCATGGGCGTGGTGTGCGGGGAGACCGCTCTCGGGCCGCGCTCGATCAGCGTGAGCCGGCTCTCGACCATGACGGGCGCACCGCCGATGATCGTGCCCATCGACACCCCGGTACGGTCCGGGCGCAGGCCGCTGGCCACGGTTCCCGAGAGGTCGAGGCCGGCGTCCCGCCAGGCCTCGCGGGCGGCGAGCAACGCGAACTGGGCGGAACGGTTCATCCGCCGCGCCACCGGCCTCGGCAGCAGTTGGGCGGGGTCGACGGCGGCCCGGGCGGCAAGGCGGACCGGAAGCCCGTCGAAGTCCGGGCCCTCCATCACCGAAACCCCGGAGCGCCCTTCGAGCAGGCCCTGCCAAAGACCCGGCACGTCGCCGCCGAGCGGGCTGACGGCGCCGAGGCCCGTCACCACGACCCGGCGCCCTCGTGGCACGGCCCACTGCGACGGGTCCGGTAGATCGGCCGGGTCCACCCGCGTCGTGCGGACGACCTGGCGTTCGTAGCGCGGCAGCACGCGCTCCAGGTCGGGGCCGCCGGTCAGGGGGCGCAGTTGCAGCCGGGTCTTCGTCTCGGTCGCGGGCGCGGTGCGCACCACCACGAGCCAGGGGCCGTCCGGATCCGTCGCGATGACGTCCCCGGGCACCAGTTCGCTCGTGGTGAGCAGGACGCACTTGCCGCCCATAACCGACTCTTCGTTCATCTTTGCCTTTGCCTCATTTGTGGCAGATATGGATATTTCGCATTCAATCCCCCCAGGCAGCATGCCTCCCGATCGCGAAGAAAGCAGGCCCGGGAGGGCCGCCTCACCTGCCTTCCTTCGACCTCTGTTCCCCCGGGAAGGCGCTGACCTGGGAGTCTCTTGCATCTGCGGGACCGGTGGGGTTCTCTGGTTCCGTGAGACGCAGATCCAGGACGCCCTCCGCTCCGCTCGCGCAGCGCGACGGCATCGATCCGGTACGTGTGCGGCTGCCCGCGGATCCGGAGGGGCTCTGGACGACGGTCGGTGATCACCTGCTGGGCCGGTTCGAGGGTGCGGTCGGCGCGGAGCGGGTGACCGCGATGCTGCGCGAGGGGCGGTTCGTCGGGGCCGAGGGGGCGCTGAGCGGGGCGGAGGCCTACCGGGCCGGGATGCACGTGTGGTTCCACCGGGACTTCGCGCCGGAGGTGGCGGTGCCGTTCGAGATCGGGATCGTGTACCGGGACGAGCGGATCGTGATCGCCGACAAGCCGCATTTCCTCGCCACCACGCCGCGGGGCCGGCACATCACCGAGACGGCGGTGGCCCGGCTGCGGCGGGATCTGGCGCTGCCCGCCCTCCAGCCCGCCCACCGGCTCGACCGGCTCACGGCGGGCCTCGCCCTGTTCGTCGTACGCCCCGAGGACCGGGGCGCGTACCAGAACCTGTTCAGCGGGCGCCGGGTGCGCAAGGAGTACGAGGCGGTGGCGGCGTACGACCCCGGGGTGGCGCTGCCGGTGACCGTACACAGCCGGATCGTGAAGGAACGCGGGGTCATCGCCGCCCGCGAGGAGGCGGGCGAGCCCAACGCCGAGAGCCGGATCGAACTGGCCGAGCAGCGCGACGGGCTCGGCCGCTACCGCCTGCTCCCCGCGACCGGCCGCACCCATCAACTGCGGGTCCACATGCACGGGCTCGGGCTGCCGATCCTCAACGATCCGGTGTATCCGGTGGTCCTGCCGGAGTCCGCGCCGGACGACTTCGGGGCGCCGCTGCAACTCCTCGCCAAGGTCCTGGAGTTCACCGATCCGGTGGACGGGCGAGTCCACCGGTTTGAGAGCGGGCTTCGGCTGGCGGGATGGCCGAGCGTCCGGAGACCGGAAGGATAAGGCCAGACATCGGATCAATGCAGGCTCCCCGTAAGGAAATTGGGGGCTCAGGGGTGCCTGAACCCCGCAAAGGTCTGATAAATATGCGGGCATGCGTGCTACCTCGCTGGGTGCGGGCCGCTGTCCGGTGACCGCTCTGTCCTTGGGCGGTGCCGCCCTCGGCAACCTTTTCAGTCCGCTGTCCGACGGGACGGCCCGGGGTGCGGTCGACGCCGCCTGGGACGCGGGCATCCGCTACTTCGACACCGCCCCGCACTACGGACTCGGGCTGTCCGAGCGCCGGATGGGGGCCGCGCTGCGTGACCGCCCCCGAGACGCGTACACGCTCTCCACGAAGGTCGGCCGGATCCTGGAGCCCTGGGAGGGCGGCGGGGACGATCTCGCTCAGGGTTTCGCCGTGCCGGCCTCGCACCGGCGCCGCTGGGACTTCAGCGCGGACGGGGTGCGCCGCAGCATCGAGGCCAGCCTGGAGCGACTCGGGCTCGACCGGATCGACATCGCCTATCTGCACGACCCGGACGACCACGGCGAGCAGGCGCTCAGGCAGGCGTACCCGGAGCTGGAACGGCTGCGTGCGGAAGGTGTCGTACGGGCCATAGGCGTCGGCATGAACCAGACCGGGCTACTGGCGCGCTTCCTGCGCGAGTCGGACGTGGACGCCGTGCTCTGCGCCGGACGCTACTCGCTGCTCGACCAGGGCGCGGCCGAGGAATTGCTGCCGGAGGCCGCCGCGCGCGGCAGGAGCGTGGTGGTCGGCGGGGTCTTCAACTCGGGGTTGCTCGCCGATCCGCGGCCCGGCGCGACGTACGACTACGCGGCCGCGCCCCCGGAGCTCGTCGAGCGGGCGCTGAAGATCAAGGCGGTGTGCGCGGGGCACGGGGTCGCTCTGCGGGCCGCCGCGCTGGCGTTTCCGCTGCGGCATCCGGCGGTGGCGAGCGTGCTGGTCGGGGCGCGTTCGGCGGCCGAAGTCGCCGACAGCGCGGCCAGGTTCGCAACGCCGGTGCCGGACGCGCTCTGGGAGGAGCTGGGCATATGAGGGTCGCGCTGCACACGCGGGTCCGGGCCGACGGGATCGAGGAGTACGAGGCCGCGCACCGCGAGGTGCCGCCGGAACTCAGGGCCGCGATCTCCGCCGCCGGGGCCACGTCCTGGACGATCTGGCGCAGCGGCACCGAGCTGTTCCATTTGATCGAATGCGCGGATTACGGTCATTTGCTGAGCGAGTTGGCGGAATTGCCGGTGAATGTGACGTGGCAGGTTCGGATGGGCGAACTGCTCGATGTCGTGCACGATTATTCGAGCGAAGGTGCGTCGCAGGCGGGGCTGCCGGTGGTGTGGGAGCTGTGAGCGGGCCTGGTCTCGTCGACTCCCATCATCACGTGTGGGATCTGGCCGTCCGCGACCAGGACTGGATCACGGGGCCCCAACTCGCGCCGCTGCGGCGGAACTTCACGCTGGACGACCTGCGGCCCGAGGCCTCGTCCGCCGGGGTTGCGGCGACGGTGATCGTCCAGACCGTGACCGTGGCCGAGGAAACCCCGGAGCTCCTCGCGCTCGCGGACGGCAGTGATCTCGTGGCCGGGGTCGTCGGCTGGACCGACCTCACCTCGCCGGACATCGCCCATGAGCTGGCCCGGCTGCGGGGGCTGCCCGGCGGCGGACGCCTTGTGGGGATCCGGCACCAGGTGCAGGGCGAGAGGGATCCCGGGTGGCTGTTGCGCGCCGATGTGCGGCGCGGGCTGGAGGCCGTGGCATCGGCTGGGCTCACCTACGACCTGGTGGTGCGCGCGGACCAGCTGCCCGCCTGCGCCCGGGTCGCCGCGCTGCACCCCGGACTCACCTTCGTGCTGGACCACTTGGGGAAGCCGCCCATCGCCTCCGGGGCCCTTGAGCCCTGGGCCTCGGACGTTCGGGCGCTGGCTTCACTGCCCAACACGGTGTGCAAGCTGTCGGGGATGGTGACGGAGGCGGCGTGGGCGTCCTGGACCGTGGCGGACCTTCGACCGTACGCCGAGACGGTGCTCGACGCGTTCGGGGCGGGGCGGGTCATGTGGGGGTCGGACTGGCCGGTGTGCGTGCTGGCTGCGCCGTACGGGGGTGTGGTGGGGGCCGCTCGCGGGGTTCTGGCCGGGTTGGGGTTGAGTGCGGGTGAGTGGGGGGCGGTGTTCGGGGGGACGGCTCGGGGGGCGTACGGCTTGCGTCCGCCGGCCTAGCTTTCCCCCCACCCCGCCCCTTCCCGAGACCCTCCGGGGATGTCATTCGGGCGCGGCCCGGAGTCAATGACCCCGCGCCACCCACTCCCCAACGCACGGCGCCTCCGCGCCCACCGTCGTGGTGTCACCATGGCCCGTGCGGACAGCCGTCTCCGGCGGCAGGGTCAGCAACCGCTCCCTGATCGAGTCGATGATCGTCGGGAAGTCCGAGAAGGAGCGGCCCGTCGCGCCGGGGCCGCCCGCGAACAGCGTGTCGCCCGTGAAGACCGTGCCCAACGCCGGGGCGTACAGGCAGACCGCGCCCGGGGCGTGGCCGGGAGTGTGGAGTACCTCCAGCTCCACGTCCGCGATCGACACCCGCTCTCCGTCCGAGAGTTCGCCGTCCGGCGGGCGGTTCGGGTGCGTCTGCCTCCACAGGGGGAGGTCGGCCGGGTGCAGCAGAACCGGTGCTCCTGTCGCCTCCGACAGTGCCGGCGCCGCGTCGATGTGGTCGTTGTGGGCGTGTGTGCAGACGATCGCCTTCAGCCTGCGGCCCCCCAGCGCCGCCAGGATCGCCTCCGCGTCGTGCGCCGCGTCGATGACGACCGCCTCCTCGTCGTCCCCGACGATCCACACGTTGTTGTCGACATCCCACGTACCGCCGTCGAGAGCGAACGTGCCGGACGTGACCAGATGATCGATTCGTGCGCGAACGGTCATCAGAACTCCACCACCGAGCGCAGAACGTCACCTTCGTGCATCCGCTCAAAGGCCTTTTCGACCTCGTCCAGCGCGATCGTCTCGGTGACGAACGCCCCGAGGTCGATCCGGCCCTGCTGGTGCAGGTCGATCAGCATCGGGAAGTCGCGGGACGGCAGGCAGTCGCCGTACCAGGAGGACTTCAGGGCGCCGCCCCGGCCGAAGACGTCCAACAACGGGAGTTCCAGGGTCATTTCGGGGGTGGGCACGCCCACCAGGACCACCGTGCCCGCCAGGTCGCGGGCGTAGAACGCCTGCTTGTACGTCTCCGGGCGGCCCACCGCCTCGATGACGACGTCCGCCCCGTTGCCTCCGGTCAGCTCGCGGATCGTCTCGACGGCGTCCTGCGTACGGGAGTTGACCGTGTGCGTGGCGCCCATCGCCTTGGCCGTGGCCAGCTTGCGGTCGTCGATGTCGACGGCGACGATCCGGGCCGCGCCCGCGAGCTTCGCGCCCACGATCGCCGCGTCGCCGACGCCTCCGCAGCCGATGACCGCGACCGAGTCCCCCCGGCCGACGTTGCCGGTGTTGATGGCCGCGCCGATGCCGGCCATCACGCCGCAGCCCAGCAGGCCCGCCACGGCCGGGGACACCGAGGGGTCGACCTTGGTGCACTGGCCCGCCGCGACCAGCGTCTTCTCGGCGAACGCGCCGATGCCGAGGGCGGGCGACAGCTCCGTTCCGTCGAGCAGCGTCATCTTCTGCTTCGCGTTGTGCGTGTTGAAGCAGTACTGCGGGCGGCCGCGCAGACAGGACCGACAACTCCCGCACACCGCACGCCAGTTGAGGATCACGAAGTCGCCGGGCGTGACGTCGGTGACGCCCTCGCCCACCGACTCCACGATCCCGGACGCCTCGTGGCCGAGCAGGAACGGGAAGTCGTCGTTGATGCCGCCCTGCTTGTAGTGCAGGTCGGTGTGGCAGACGCCGCAGGCCTGGATCCGCACCACCGCCTCGCCGGGGCCCGGGTCGGGCACCACGATGGTCTCCACCCGTACGGGCTGGTTCTTCCCCGGTGCGATGACCCCTTGGACCTGCTGCGACATGCCGCCACTCCCTGTTCGTGCCGTCGGGCGTATTCGGGTGTACCTGGAATACACCTTATGAGGTGGCTACGAGGTGGCGTCGTGCACCTGTCGGCCTCCGACGTAGGTCGCGAGGACCCGGGTCGCGCCGATTTCCTCCGGCGGGGCCGCGTACGGGTCGCGGTCGAGCACCGCGAGGTCCGCGAGGGCGCCCGCGCGGATCGAGCCCGTGTCGTCCAGGTGGTTCACATGAGCCGTCCCTGCCGTGTACGCGGCGAACGCCGCCGTCAGGGTGATCCGCTGCGCGGGGAGGAAGGCCGGGCCCTTCTCGCCGGGGGCGATCCGGTTCACCGCCGTGTGGATGCCCTCCATCGGGTCGGGGCTGCTGACCGGCCAGTCGGAGCCCGCCGCCACGGTCGCCCCGGAGTGGAGCAGCGCCGCGAACGGGTACTGCCAGGCTGCCCTTTCCTCTCCGAGGAACGGGATGGTCAGCTCGTCCATCTGGGGTTCGTGCGAGGCCCACAGGGGCTGGATGTTGGCGGTGGCGCCGAGCGCGCGGAAGCGGTCGATGTCGTCGGGGTGGACGATCTGGAGGTGGGCGAGGTGGGGCCGGGTGTCGGTCCAGCCGTTGGTCTCGCGGGCCGCCTGCACCGCGTCGAGCGCCTCGCGCACGGCCCGGTCGCCGAGCGCGTGGAAGTGGGCCTGGAAGCCGAGCGCGTCCAACTGCGTGACGTACGAGCGCAGTTCGGCGGGGTCGACGAAGCTGGTGCCGGTGTTGGCGGTGGCGCAGCCGCAGGCGTCGAGGTAGGGGCCGAGCAGGGCCGCGGTGCCGGTCTCGGCGACCCCGTCCTGCATGATCTTCACCGATCCGGCGCTGAACCGGCCGTGGCTCAACTCCCGGCGCCGCTCGACCAGTTCGGGGATCTGCTCGGCGCCGCGCTCGCGGTCCCACCACAGCGCGCCGACGACCCGAGCGGTCAGCGAGCCGTCGCGGGCGGCGGCCACATAGGCGTCGGCGGGGTCGTCCATCGAGCCGAAGCTGCCGACGATCGCGTCCTGCCAGGCGGTGATCCCGTACGAGTGGAGGTGAGCCTGGGCGCGCAGCAGGGCGGCGAGCCGGTCGGCGGGGGTGGAGCGGGGGGTGAGCCGGCCGACCAGGTCCATGGCGCCCTCCTGGAGCAGCCCGGTGGGTTCGCCGGTCGCGTCGCGCTCGATGCGGCCGTCGGCGGGGTCGGGGGTGTCCCGGGTGATCCCGGCGAGGGTCAGGGCGCGGGTGTTGACCCAGGCTCCGTGGTGGTCCCGGTTGGGGAGGTAGACGGGCCGGTCGGGCACGACGCGGTCGAGGAGGTCGCGGGTGGGGCTGCCGCCCTCGAAGGCCTCCATGGACCAGCCGCCGCCGGTGATCCACTCCTGCTCGGGGTGGGCGTCGGCGTAGGCCCGCACGGCCGCCAGGGTGTCGGTCGCCGTGATGAGGCCCGTGAGGTCGCAGCGCGCCAGCTCGATGCCCGCCGACACCGGGTGGACGTGGGCGTCCTGGAAGCCGGGGACCAGCAGCTTCCCCGCCAGGTCGACGACTCGGGTCTTCGGGCCGATCAGCTCGCGCACCTCGTCGTGGCCGACGGCGGTGATGCGGTCCCCGGTGACGGCCACGGTGGTGGCGCGGGAGCGGGCGGCGTCCAGGGTGAGGACCGGGCCGCCGGTGAAGACCAGGTCGGCGGGGGTGTGGCGCATGTGCGGATCCTTTTCTGTCGGGGATGTCAGGGCAGGGATGCCAGGGAGTGGTACGGGTGATTCAGGCGGCTTCCGCGCCCAGCGGCGCCGGATCGCCTTCCATCGTCGAGAGGCCCGTGACGAAGTACGGGGATTTCCTTACCCACTTGGCCCAGGCCGCGGCGACGAAGCCGCTGAGCAGCATCACCGTGGGGCACAGGAGCATGAACCAGCCGTTGTCGGGGCTGACTTCGAAGTGGTCGGCGGAGGTGTAGAAGGTCCAGCCGAGGTAGCCGCCGAGGCCGAGCAGGAAGAGGGCGCTCAGGACCGGGATCACCACGGCGCGTACGGCCTCGCCCACGCTCTCCTTGAGCGCGCCGCGGAAGCGGCTCGCCGCGGCCAGGGCGGTCAGCGCGTAGTACAGGGACACGACGATCCCGATGGCGTTGACGGAGGCCAGGATCAGGTCGCCGATCTTGGGGATGAGCAGCGAGAGGACGGCGATGGCCGCCGCGACGCAGCCGATCGCGACCGTGCCCGCCGCCGGAGTCCCGTACCGGGGGCTGACCTTGAGCCAGAGCGGGCCGAGCGTGCGGTCGCGGCTCATCGCGAACATGCCGCGCACGGTGGGGATGACGCCGGACTGGAGCGAGGCGACCGCCGAGAACGTGAGCGCGACCAGGGGCAGGGCCGCGAGCGGCTGGGCGGCGAGCCGGTCGCCGAAGAAGGTGAGTCCCTGAGCGCCGTGGCCCACCAACTCGTCCTCGGAGAGCACGCGTTGGAACGCGAACGAGCCGAGCAGGAACAGGCCGAGCATGGTGAACAGGGTGATCAGTCCGGCCTTGGAGGCGTCCTCGGGGTCCTTGATCTCCTCGTTCACGCTGAACGTCGACTCGAAGCCCCAGTAGCAGAAGACGGAGAGCAGCAGCCCTTGGGCGAGGGCCTGGCCCGAGGGGATGGTGAACGGGTTCAGCCAGTCGAGGCTGAAGGGGTGCGGTCCCTTGAACAGTCCGTAGCCGCAGAAGCCGAGCAGTACCGCGTACTCGAAGACCAGGAGCCACTTCTGGAGGGCGGCGGCCGAGCGGGTGCCGACGACCGCGGTGAAGGTGACGGCGACCAGGATCACGATGCCGATGGCGGTGGACTGGGCCGTGGAGTCGGGGTCCAGGCGCAGCCCGCCGAGCGTGTGCAGGCCCGTCTCGCCGGCGAGTTGGATGAGGGCGGAGCCGGTGACGGCGGTCGTGTAGGAGAGGAAGACGACGGTCGAGACGATGCCGATCCAGCCGGTGAGGAAGCCCAGCCAGGGGCTGAGTGAACGGCCCACCCACACATAGCCGCTGCCCATGTTGGGCTCGACCTTGTTGAGCCGCGTGTACGCGCTCGCGATGCCCAGGATCGGCACGAAGGCGAGCAGCATGACGATCGGGAGGTGCAGTCCCACGGCGCCGGCCGTGACGCCGAGTCCGATGCCGATGCTGGTGGTGGCAGCCGTGGAGGAGGCCGCGATGGCGACGCCGTCCAGGACGCCGAGGCTCTTGCGCAGAACGGGTGGGTCACTGCCGTAGGGAGTGCGCACGGTCGCTCCTTCGCCGAGGGGCGCTTTTCGGCCCCGATGGCGGCACATCGAACTCCGGGTGAAGTCGGTGCGTCAACGCTGTTGTCATAACGGGCGCCGCTTCGTAGGGTGCGGCGCATGAGCGAGCGAGTCGTACCGGACGAGGAGCGGCGGCGGCGCCGGCCGACCAAGCGGGGCACGGTCCTGTCCGAGGAACTGATCGTCGAGACGGCGCTGCGGCTGATCGGCGAGCACGGCGCGGCGGCGCTGACCGTGCGCCGACTGGGCACGGCGCTCGGCGCCGATCCGAGCGCGCTCTACCGCTACTTTCACGACACCGACGACCTCTTGCTCGCGGTGGCCGACGAGCTCATCGGCCGCACCCTGAAGGTCTGGCGGCCGACCGGCGAGTGGCGGGCCGATCTGCGCTCCCTCGGGCTGCGCATCCACGCCGACTACCAGGCCCATCCGCAGGCGGCGCTGCTCACCTGCACCCGGGTGACGGGGCGGGTGCACGAGATGCGGTCGGTGGAGACGATCCTCGGGATCCTGCGCGGGGCCGGGTTCCCGGACGCCGAGGCCGTGCGGATCTACCACGTGTTCGTCGACCAGGCTCTGTCGTTCGCGGCCCTCGACGCGGCCGTGTTCACGCTGCCGAAGGAGTCCCGGACCCTGGAGGAGCGGACGTGGCGTGAGCGGTACGCGCGGCTCCCGGCGGACACCCATCCGCATGTGGCCGCGACCGCGCCGACGCTGGTGGCGGAGATGGGCCGCAGTGCCTATCCGGCGGCCCTGGAGATGGTGCTCGCGGCGGCCGCGTCCCGCTTGCAGCACGTACGCACGTGAGCACGAAAGCGGGCGGCACCCCCGTGACCAGGGGTGCCGCCCGCTTTGAAGTGCCGGTCTACTCGGCCGAGGCGATCGCGCCGACGCGCTTGCGGACGACGTACCAGCCGCCCACGAGCAGCGCCGCGATGATCGGGAGGCAGTAGATCGTGGTGCGGCCGACTCCCCCGCCGTACCACATCAAGAACGCCACGGTCGCGAGGAAGGCGAGCGTCACGAGCTGCGTGTACGGGGCCCAGGGCAGCTGGTAGGAGGGGCGCTGCAGGCGGCCCTGCTGCGCGCGGCGCCAGAACAGGAGCGAGCAGATCATGATCATCGCCCAGGTGCCGAGGATGCCGATGGAGGCGAAGTTCAGCACGATCTCGAAGGCGTCGCCGGGGACGATGCCGTTCAGGGCGACGCCGAGGACGCCGAATCCGGCGGTGAGCAGCACGCCGCCGTAGGGGACCTTGCCCTTGTTCATGACGCCGACGAACTTGGGCGCGGAGCCGGCGAGCGACATCGAGCGCAGGATGCGGCCGGTGGAGTACAGACCGGAGTTGAGGCTGGAGAGGGCCGCGGTGAGGACCACCAGGTTCATCACGCCGGCCGCACCCGGCACCCCGATCTTGTCGAGGACGGTGACGAACGGGCTCTGGTTCTCGGAGTACTCGGTGTACGGCAGCAGCAGCGCGAGCAGCACGACCGAGCCGACGTAGAAGATGCCGACGCGCCACATGATCGAGTTGATCGCCTTGGGCAGGACCTTCGCCGGGTTCTCCGTCTCGCCGGCGGCGACGCCGCACAGCTCGACCGAGGCGTACGCGAAGACGACGCCCTGGATGACGAGCAGCATGGGCAGCATGCCCATCGGGAAGATGCCGCCGTGGCTGGTGATGTTGGCGAGGCCCGGCGTGGAGCCGTCCACGTCGTGCTGGGTGACCACGAGGTAGATGCCGACCAGCATGAAGGCGACGAGGGCCACGACCTTGATGATCGCGAACCAGAACTCCATCTCGCCGAAGTACTTCACCGAGATGAGGTTGGCGGTGAGGACGACGGCGAGTGCGACGAGCGCGCAGACCCACTGCGGGACGCTGCTGAACATGGCCCAGAAGTGGGCGTAGGTCGCGGCCGCGGTGATGTCGGCGACGGCCGTGGTCGACCAGTTCAGGAAGTAGAGCCAGCCCGCCGTGTAGGCGCCCTTCTCGCCCATGAACTCACGGGCGTAGGAGACGAAGGCGCCCGAGGAGGGGCGGTAGAGCACGAGCTCGCCGAGGGCCCGTACGACGAAGAAGGCGAAGACGCCGCAGACCGCGTAGGCGATCGCGAGCGAGGGGCCCGCGCCCGCCATCCGGCCGCCGGCACCGAGGAAGAGGCCGGTGCCTATCGCGCCGCCGATGGCGATCATGTTGATGTGGCGGGACTTGAGGTCCTTGCTGTAACCGGCGTCACCGGCGTCGATGTGGGGGGTGCCCGTCGATGCCCCCGCGGGGGCATCCTGGGTCTCGGCCGCAGGCATGGTGCGGTCACTCATGGAGTAGTTCGCCTTTGTGAGGGGTCATGCGGTCGTGCGGGACCGGCCGTACCGGTGATGCAGGTCGTCACCTTGGCAGGGACTAGTCGTCACCTTGGCAGGGACTAGTCGTCACCTTGGCACGGACCAGCGGCCCATAGTCCCGGCTGTCGGCACAGTTTGGCAGTGTCCAATGTCACGTAGAGACAGATTTGAGGTGTTTCAGAGGTAACTAAAAGGTATCCGCTGAGCGTTTTTTGTTGCCTAGGGTACCTATGGAGCGAGAACGTCCAGTTCCTCAAGGGCGCCGACCGCGATCTCCCGGGTCAGCCGCTCGGCCTGTGCGGCGTCGCGTGCACGGACCGCCTCGGCCACCCGCACATGCAAAGTGACGGCCGCCGGGTCCGGGTCGGGGAACATCACCTGGTGGTGGGTGCGGCCCGTGAGGACCTCGGCCACCACGTCGCCGAGCCGGGCGAACATCTCGTTGCCGGACGCGTTGAGCACGATCCGGTGGAAGGCGACGTCGTGCACGAGGTACGCCTCCAGCTGGCGCCCGCGCGAGGTGGCGACCATGCCGAGGGCCTGCTCGGTGAGGTCGGCGCACTGGGCGGGAGTGGCCCTGAGGGCGGCGAGCCCGGCGGCGACCGGCTCCACGGCGGAGCGCAGCACCGTGAGCGAGCGCAGCTGGCGCGGCCGGTCGGCGCCCGCGAGCCGCCACCGGATGACCTGCGGGTCGTAGACGTTCCACTGCTCGGTCGGCCGCACGGTCACGCCGACCCGGCGCCGGGACTCGACCAGGTACATGGATTCGAGGACGCGGACCACTTCGCGGATCACGGTGCGCGAGACGTCGAAGCGCTGGGCCAGCTCGTCGGTGCGCAGCACGCTGCCCGGCGGGTACTCGCCCGCGGTGATCGCCAGGCCCAGGCTGTCGAGCACATGCGTGTGGAGCCCCCGGGCCTGAGTCGTCATGGGCCAAGCGTACGGGCCCCCGTCGAGGCGCTGGAGCCTCAGCACCGAGGCCACAAAAGTATGACTTTTAAATCACGACCTCTTGAATATGTCGTACCTAATGGGTTTGAGTGTGCGCGACGGACATCGATGTCGACGAAGACAGCGAGGCACCACCCGCATGAACTCCCCCCTGACCATCGTCGTGATGGGCGTTGCCGGGACCGGCAAGACGACCATCGGGCCGCTGGTCGCGGCACGGCTCGGCGTCCCCTATGCCGAGGGCGACGACTTCCACCCCGCGGCCAACGTCGCCAAGATGTCCGCGGGCATCCCGCTCGACGACGACGACCGCCGGCCCTGGCTCGACGCGATCGGCGCGTGGGCGCACGGCCGGGCCGGGCTCGGCGGCGTCGTCTCCAGCTCGGCGCTCAAGCGCCGCTACCGCGACCGGCTGCGAGCGGCCGCCCCCGGCCTCGTCTTCCTGCACCTGACCGGCGACCGCGCGCTCATCGAGCGGCGGATGGCCGAGCGCACGGGGCACTTCATGCCGGCCGCGCTGCTCGACTCGCAGTTCGCCACCCTCCAGCCGCTCGGCCCGGACGAGGCGGGCGTCGCCGTCGACGTGTCCGGCACCCCCGAGGACATCGCGGAGCGGGCCGCCGCCGCGCTGCGACCGCTCACCGACTAAGGAATCCCCACCGTGACCAGACTCAGCGTCGAGTTCCTGGCAGCGGACGCCACGCAGCCGATCACCTCGGCCGGCAACACCCAGCTGGGCATTGCCGTACTCGCGGGCATCGCCGTCATCGTCCTGCTCATCACCAGGTTCAAGTTGCACGCCTTCCTGGCCCTGACCATCGGCTCGCTGGCGCTCGGCGCCTTCGCGGGCGCCCCGCTCGACAAGGCCATCGCCAGCTTCAGCGGCGGCCTCGGCAGCACGGTCGCGGGCGTCGGCGTGCTGATCGCGCTCGGCGCGATCCTCGGCAAGCTGCTCGCCGACTCCGGCGGCGCGGACCAGATCGTCGACACCATCCTGGCCAGGGCCGGGAAGTCCGGCGGGCGGGCGATGCCCTGGGCGATGGTGGCCATCGCCTCGATCATCGGGCTTCCGCTGTTCTTCGAGGTCGGCATCGTGCTGCTGATCCCCGTCGTGCTGCTCGTCGCCAAGCGCGGCAACTACTCGCTCATGCGGATCGGCATCCCGGCGCTCGCGGGTCTCTCCGTGATGCACGGCCTGATCCCGCCGCACCCGGGGCCGCTCGTCGCCATCGACGCGATCGGCGCCAATCTCGGCGTGACGCTGGCGCTCGGCGTGGTCGTCGCCGTGCCGACGGTGATCATCGCGGGCCCGCTGTTCTCCAAGTACGCCGCCCGCTGGGTCGACATCCCGGCCCCGGACAAGATGGTGCCGACCCGGCCCTCGGAGGACCTGGAGAAGCGGCCCAGCTTCGGCGCGACCATCACGACGGTGCTTCTGCCGGTCGTCCTGATGCTGGCCAAGGCGCTGGTCGACATCGTGGTCGACGACCCGAAGAACCACGTCCAGCGGGTCACCGACGTCGTCGGCTCGCCGCTGATCGCGCTGCTCGCGGCCGTCCTGGTCGGCATCTTCACGCTGGGGCGGGCGGCCGGATTCACCAAGGAGCGGATCTCGACGACCGTCGAGAAGTCCCTCGCGCCGATCGCGGGCATCCTGCTCATCGTGGGCGCGGGCGGCGGCTTCAAGCAGACGCTGATCGACGTGGGCGTCGGCCGGATGATCCTGGACTTCTCCAAGGACTGGGCGATTCCCTCGCTGCTGCTCGCCTGGCTGATCGCGGTGGCGATCCGGCTCGCGACGGGGTCCGCGACCGTGGCGACGATCTCCGCGGCGGGCCTGGTGGCACCGCTCGCTGCCGACATGTCGACCGCGCACGCCGCCCTGCTCGTACTCGCCGTCGGCGCCGGTTCGCTCTTCTTCAGCCACGTCAACGACGCCGGGTTCTGGCTGGTCAAGGAGTACTTCGGGATGAACGTCGGCCAGACGGTCAAGACCTGGTCGGTGATGGAGACGATCATCTCCGTCGTGTCACTCGGCTTCGTGCTGCTCCTTTCACTCGTCGTCTAGTTCCGGCTCCCACAACGGGTGTTCGCGTTTCGCCCACGGCCGCTCGACCGACCCGGTGCGCATGCCACGGCGTGCCTCCGGGTCGCCGATCGCCATCCACACATGCCCGATGACGACGATGCCGACGGCAAGCGACAGCCAATCGTGCACGAACGTGGATCCGATCCGCACCTCGATCGGCGCCAGGTGCGTGAACCACATCAGCAGCCCCGTGCCCAGCATCACCAGGGCGGCCCCCGCGATCCAGCCCGCGTACACCTTCTGCCCCGCGTTGAACTTCCCGGCCGGGCGCGGCTCCCGCTCCCGGCGCAGCACGGTGCGCAGCCAGGTCCTGTCGTACGGCAGGAAGCGGTTGAGGCGACCGAGGTCCGCCCGGAAGGCCCGCGAGGCGAGGCCGAGCAGGACCGGCGCGGGCAGCAGCACCCCGCAGATCTCGTGCACCCGCACCACCAGCTCCCGGCGGCCGACGGCCTCGGCGAACTGCGGGACGTAGAGGATCGCCGCGGTGACCACACAGGCGCCCATCAGAGCGGCCGTGGTCCGGTGCACCCATCGCACCGCTGGCGTGAACCTCCGTACGCTGTGCGGGAGTTCAGGAGGTGGGGGTGTCTTCGCGTCCGTTGGACCGGCCGACCCAGGCGTCGGTGTCATAGCCTCGCTCCTCCCAGAATCCCCGCTCGACCTTTTCCGTCACGGTGATCCCGGACAGCCATTTCGCCGACTTGTAGAAGTACATGGGCGCCACGTACAGGCGGACCGGGCCGCCGTGGGCGTGGCTGACCGGTTTGTCCTGCATGCTGAGCGCGATCAACACGTCGTCGCGGCGCGCCTGTTCGAGGGTGAGGCTCTCGCTGTACGCGCCGTCGAAGCAGGTGAAGCGGACCGCCCCGGCGCCCGGCCGCACCCCCGCCGCGTCGAGCAGCCGGGACAGCTGGACGCCCGCGAACGGCGTGCCGGGAACCCGCCACCCGGTCACACACTGCACATCGCGCACCAGGCGGGTCTGCGGCAGCGCCCGCAGTGTGTCGAGGGTGTACGTGGCGGGCCTGGTGACCAGGCCGTCGACGGTGAGCCGGTAGTCGGTGGCGCTCCGGTTCGGCACGGAGGCGGCGACCGAGTAGTAGCGGAAGCCGCCGCCGTTGGGCAGCAGATTGGTGAGCCCGGTCGGGTCCTTGTCGGCGGCCGCGCCCAGGAACGACTCAAGGCCGCCCTGGACGTAGCGCGCCGAGGCGACCCCGGCCACGCCGAGGCCGAGCATGCCGAGCACGAGCCGGCGCCCGACGGGTGCGCCGCGCGTGGGCGGCGGCGTTGGTTCTGGTGTCACCCGACGATTCGAACACCCTGGGGCCGGTCCTGCCAGGGGCCCCGGCCGTCCGTCACCGTTCCGTCAGAATTCCCCGAGCCGGCTCACAGCTCGGCGGCGCGGCCCGACTCCCGCTCCCCGGACCGACGGCTGCCCGGCACCACACCGGTGCCGCGCTCGGCGGCGGCCGTCCGCTCCAGCTGGAAGGCCTCGTTGCCCAGGCCGATCCGGGCGTGCACCTCGGGCCTGCGCGCCCGCAGCACCAGGCCGTAGCCCAGGCCCGCCACCAGCGCGAGGACGATGATCCCCGGCAGCACCCAGTTGAGCGCGTCGTCCGGCCCCGCGCCGACCAGCACGTGGAACTGCTTGACGGTGTACGCGGCGATGCCGAGCAGCGCGATGCCCGCGGCGCCCGCGGCGAGCAGCCGCCACAGCTGGGCCCCGGCCGCTCCCCGGCGTACGAAGAAGACGATCACGGCGAGCGAGGCCGCGGCCATCAGGAGGATCACGCCGAGCGCGCCGACGTTGCCCATCCAGGTGAACAGGTGCATGACGGGGGCGGTCGGGTCGCCGGCCGGCCAGCGATCGGTCAGCGCGAAGGCCGCGACGACCACGACCGAGATCACGGTCTGGAGCAGCGAGCCGCCCGCCGGGGCGCCACTGGCGCTGCTGGTGCGGCCGAAGCCGGCGGGCAGCAGCCCCTCGCGGCCCATGGCGAACACGTACCGGGCGACCACGTTGTGGAAGCTGAGCAGTGCCGCGAACATGCCGGTCACGAACAGGACGTGGAGTACGTCGGTGAACGTGGAGCCGAGGTTCTTGTCGGCCAGCGCGAACAGCAGCCCGGGGCCCTGTTTCTGGGCGGAGTCGACGATGTCGCGCGGGCCCGTCGCCAGCGTGAGCGCCCAGGAGCTGAACGCGAAGAAGAGGGCCACGAAGCCGACGGCGAGGAACATGACGCGCTTGACGACGACGTTCGGGCGGCTGGTCTCCTCGGCGTACACCGGGGCCTGCTCAAAGCCGGTGAACGCGGCGATGCAGAAGCACAGGGCGATGCCGACGCTGCCGCCGCTCAGGCTGTGCGGGTTGAAGGCGTGCAGCGAGAGCCCGTCGGCGGCCGGTTTCGCCACGGCCGCGCCGTCGAAGGCGACGACCATCACGACCTCCAGGACCAGGAGCACCCCGAGCACCTTGGCGTTGAGGTCGATCTTCAGCCAGGCCAGCGCGCCGACGAGGGCGACCGCGAGCAGCGCGGGCACCCACCAGTCGATGCTCACGTGGAGGTAGGTGTCGAGCAGCCCGGACACCTCGAAGCCGAACATGCCGTAGATGCCGACCTGGAGCGCGCTGTAGGCGGCGAGGGCCACATAGGAGGCGGCGGCGCCCGCGGTCGGTCCGAGGCCGCGCGCGATGTACGCGTAGAAGGCGCCCGCGTTGTGCACGTGGCGGCTCATCTCGGCGTACCCGACGCTGAACAGGGCGAGGACCGCGCCGAGGATCAGGAAGAGCAGCGGCTGTCCGACCACGCCCATCGCGGCGAACGCGGTGGGCATCACCCCGGCCACGACCATCAGGGGCGCGCTCGCCGCGAGGACCGAGAGCAGCAGTCCCGGCGTGCCGAGGCGGTCGGCGCGCAGCGCCCGGTCCTGCCCCTTGTACGTTCTGATGTCGGTCTCGCTGGTCTGGCTCGGCATGCGGGGTCTGCCCTTTCGGTACTGCCTTCGGAACAGGACGGGGGTGGGGCCATGATGCGGGCCGGGGCCGCGAGCTACACGGAACCGAGCGCGGCGCTGCGCGCGGCGTGGAAGGCCCGGTACGGGTCGCGGTCGGGGTAGGACCAGGGCGCGGGGGTGATGTGGCGCCCGATGCGGTGGAACAGGGCGGCGGCCTCGGCGGTGCGGCCCTCGCAATGCTTCGCGTGGGCAAGGAAGTTGAGGTCGATGCCGGCCCTGGGGTGGTCCTCGCGCTCCCACTCCAGCCACCAGTCGAACGCGGTCCTGATCACCTGGCCGGCCCGGCGGCCGGTCCAGTGCCCGGACGCGGCGGGGTCGCCCGGCCGGCCCCCGGCCGCGGCGAGCACCCGGTAGCGCTCGGCGTGGGCGATCAGCGGGAGCAGGGCGAGCGGGGAGTCGGCGGGGGCCCGGGCGGCCGAGGAGACGGCGAATTCGTACACCTCGTGCAGCGGGTCGGGGCCCTCACCCGGGCGGCGTTCCGCGAGCCGAGCCGCCATCAGGTGGTGGGCGTGGTGGTGTTCGGGGTGGCGGGTGCGCACCTCCTCGAAGGCGCGCACCGTCTCGTCCTCGGTGCCGAACGCGCGGGCCAGCGCGAGCAGCGCGAGCCAGGGGGTGGGGTCGGCGGGGGCGCGCCCGGCCGCGGTCAGGCAGGCCTGGCGAGCGCGGTCCTCGGACTCCTTGCCGCGTAGGCACCGCTGGACGCTCGCGCAGGCGAACAGGGCCGCGGCATCCGCGCTGTCGGGTTCGGCGAGCAGCCATTCGCGGGCCCAGACGGCGCTGGTGGCGGGCTCGGCGAGCACGGTGAGCCGGTGGCCGCGGCGGTCCCAGTCGTCGCCGGTCGCGCCGAGCAGCGAGCGGACCCTGGTCCACCGGCCCTGCGCCAACTGGTCCCGGACCGTGGCGAGTTCGGTGTCGTCGAGGGCCGGGTCGAACGACCGGCTGCCCCGTCGGCGGGGGCGGCCGAGCGGGGGCGGAGGCGGGGACATCCGCGTACTTCCTGTGTGAGGTGATGCCGTGCGGGCACACATGTGAACGCTGAACACGTGCGCGATGGTCGCCGACAGCAAAGCGGTACCCAATGCTCCGCGTCAAGGCCGTTCGGCCCTTGTTTGATCAGCGAACGTGAGCCTTGTTCAAGGGAGTTGAGCCCACGGCGACCGACATAGGCTGGTCCCATGAGCGAACAACAGCCCTTGCCCGAATTTCTGTTGGCTTTTCCGGGTCCCCTGCGTGACCAGCTGGTTTCGGCGGTGCTCAGCGGCGCGAAGACCTCGACGACCGGGCTGCTCGCCGACTACGAGCACGCGGGCGATCCGCTGCCGTACGTCGGCGAACGCAGCCGCGTCATCGACTCGGCGGGCGAGACGGTCGCCGTGATCGAGGTGACCGACGTGCGGGTCCTGCCGCTGGCCGAGGTCGACCTCCAGCACGCGATCGACGAGGGCGAGGGGGACGAGTCCGTCGCCGGGTGGCGCGCCAACCACGAGAAGTTCTGGCACAGCCCGGAGATGCTGGAAGCCGTTGGCGACCCGGCCTTCGAGGTCACCGACGAGACCCTCGTGATCGCCACCCGGTTCCGGCTGGTGGAGCGGGTGGCCTCACCGGGTAAGTCCTAGGACACCGCCTTCGCCGCCGCCCTGCCCGCCGCTCGGCCCGAGAAGATGCAGCCGCCGAGGAACGTGCCCTCCAGGGAGCGGTAGCCGTGGACGCCGCCGCCGCCGAAGCCGGCCGCCTCCCCCGCCGCGTACACGCCCGGCAGGGGTTCGCCACCCGCCGTGAGGACGCGGGAGGAGAGGTCGGTCTCCAGGCCGCCGAGCGACTTGCGGGTCAGGATGTGCAGCTTGACCGCGATCAGCGGGCCCGCCTTCGGATCCAGGATGCGGTGCGGGGCCGCGGTGCGGATGAGCTTGTCGCCGAGGTAGTTGCGCGCCCCCCGGATGGCGGTGACCTGGAGGTCCTTGGTGAACGGGTTGGCGATCTCGCGGTCGCGGGCCACGATCTCGCGGCGCAGCGCGGCCTCGTCGATCAGGGGTTCCTTGGTGAGCGCGTTCATGCCGCGCACCAGCGAGGCCAGGTCCCTCTCCACGACGAAGTCGGCGCCGTGGTCCATGAACGCCTTCACCGGGCCCGGCACATCGGCCCGGGCCCGACCGATGACACCGCGTACGGACTTGCCGGTGAGGTCGGGGTTCTGCTCGGAGCCCGACAGCGCGAACTCCTTGCCGATGATCTTCTGGTCGAGCACGAACCACGTGTAGTCGTGGCCGGTCTTCATGATGTGGTCGAGCGTGCCAAGGGTGTCGAAGCCGGGGAAGAGCGGCACGGGCAGCCGGTTGCCGCGCGCGTCCAGCCAGAGCGAGGAGGGGCCGGGCAGGATGCGGATGCCGTGCCGGGCCCAGATCGGGTTCCAGTTCTGGATGCCCTCGGTGTAGTGCCACATCCGGTCGCGGTTGATGTGGTGTGCGCCGGCCGCCTCCGCGATGCCGAGCATGAGGCCGTCGACATGGGCGGGCACGCCGGAGAGCATGTGCTCGGGCGGGGTGCCGAGCCGCTGGGGCCACTGTGACCTCACGAGGCCGTGGTTGCCTCCGATGCCGCCGCTGGTCACGATGACCGCCTGCGCCGTAAGCTCGAAGGAACCGGTCACGGTCCGGGTGGACGCGGTCCCGCGCGCGGCGCCGGACGGCTCCAGGACTTCGCCGGTCACGGTGTCGACGGCCCCGGCAGTGCGCCCGAGGCCGGTCACGCGGTGCCGGAACCCGAACTGGACAAGCCCCCGGGCGGCGGCCTCCCGCACCCTCCGCTCGAACGGGGCCACGATGCCCGGCCCGGTGCCCCAGGTGATGTGGAAGCGGGGAACGGAGTTGCCATGCCCGTTGGCGTCGTAACCGCCCCGTTCGGCCCAGCCCACCACGGGGAAGAACCGGACTCCCTGGGCGTGCAGCCACGCCCGCTTCTCGCCGGACGCGAAATCGACGTAGGCCTCCGCCCACTTGCGCGGCCAGTGGTCCTCGTCCCGGTCGAAGCCCGCGGTCCCGTACCAGTCCTGGAGCGCGAGGGCCCGGCTGTCCTTGATCCGCATGCGGCGCTGCTCGGGCGAGTCCACGAGGAAGAGCCCACCGAAGGACCAATGGGCCTGGCCGCCGAGCGACTGCTCGGGCTCCTGGTCGAGCAGGATGACCTTCTTGCCGGCGTCCGCCAGCTCGGCCGTGGCCACCAGGCCCGCGAGCCCTGCCCCGACCACGATCACATCGGCGTCGTACGCCATGGGCCCGTCACTCCGCTCGTCCGCCAAGTTACCCGTGCGTCAGATCTTCGGCGGGCGGTCACCCGGCGTCAACCGCCCGGGTGCGGGCACCCAGGAGGCAGCCGCGCCCCCGGGGCGCTATCGTCGGCCAAGTCGGCTCCCCCCGGCCGTACTTGAGGTGTACGTCGTGTCGGTTCTGGTCCTCGTCCTCGCCGTGAGCGCAGCGTGTTGTCTGGGCTCGGGCTTCGTGCTGCAGCAGAACGCGGCGCAGCACGCCCCGATCGGCGACTTCATGTCGCCGCGGCTGCTGCTCGACCTGGTGCGGATGCCGCGCTGGCTGGCCGGGATAGGCCTGATGGTGGCGGGCATGGTGCTCAGCGCCCTCGCGCTGGGCTGGGGCGAGGTCTCGCTCGTCGAGCCGCTGGTGGCGACGAACCTGTTCTTCGCGATGTGGCTGTCCAGACTCTGGACCCGCCAGCCGCTGGGCCGCCAGGGCTGGGCGGGGCTCGCGCTGCTGGCGGGCGGGGTGACCGCGTTCATCGTGGCCGGCCAGCCGCACGGCAGCGTCTCGGAGGCGGGGGCGCTGCGGCACTGGCTGATCGTGGGCCTGGTGGTCGGGATCGCGCTGATGCTGGCGGGCCTCGCCAAACACGATCGGCTGAGCGTCGCGGCTCCGGTGATGCTCGCCATCGCCGCGGGCCTGCTGTACGGACTCCAGGACGCGCTGACCCGGATCAGCGGCCAGCGCCTGTCGGGCGGCGGCTGGCCGGAGCTGATGACGAGCTGGCAGCCGTACGGGGTGATCGCGCTCGGGGTGACCGGCCTGGTCCTGGTCCAGAGCGCCTTCGAGACGGCCCCGCTGCGGATGTCGCTGCCCGCCCTGACGGCCGCCCAGCCGCTCGCCGGGATCGCCTGCGGGGTCGGCTTCCTCGGCGACCGGCTGCGCACCGACTCGGGCGCGCTGGCCTGGGAGGCGGCCGGGCTCGCGGCGATCGTGGCGGGCATCGTGCTGCTCGGGCTGCATCCGGCGATGCCGTCGGGCACCGCGCCGCAGGAGGAAGCCCGCGACCTTCAGCCGCACTGAGAGGCAGGCGCCGCGCGAGTCGGTGATTTCATGGCCCCATGAATCCGGCTGACGAAATCCTGGACATCGTCGACGAGCAGGACACCGTGATCGGGCAGGCCCGGCGCGCCGACGCGTACGCCCGGAACATGCGGCACCGCTGCGTGTTCATCCTGGCCACGGACGCGGCGGGCCGGATCTTCGTGCACCGCCGCACCCCGCAGAAGCTCGTCTTCCCCTCCTTGTACGACATGTTCGTCGGCGGGGTGGTCGGCGCGGGCGAGTCGTACGACGCCGCGGCGCTGCGCGAGGCCGAGGAGGAGCTCGGGGTCTCGGGGCTTCCGCGGCCCGTGCCGCTGTTCAAGTTCCTCTACGAGAACGGCGAGCAGAGCTGGTGGTCGGCCGTGTACGAGGTGCGCTGCGAGCTCCCGGTGAATCCGCAGGTCGAGGAGGTCGCCTGGCACGACTTCCTGCCGCTCGCCGAGCTGGAGCGCCGGATCGGGGCGTGGGAGTGGGTGCCGGACGGCCTCGCGGCCTGGCGGCGGCTGCGCGCGTCGGGGGTCGGCCTGTCCTGAGAGCCCGTGTCCGGGTACCGCCGGGTAGGGTGCGGCGGGTGATCACGATCGTGCAGACCCTGCGGCTGTGGTTCGCGCCCCAGCGCATCGGCGAGGAGGGCGAGACCCCCGACTACCGGTTCTCGCTCGCCAACGAGCGCACCTTCCTGGCCTGGATCAGGACCTCGCTCGCGCTGGTCGGGGGCGGTTTCGCGGTCGATCAGTTCCTGCCCGACCTGCGCTGGGGCGTCCGGGTCGCGCTCGCCTTCGCGCTGCTCGCCGCGGGGGTCCTTTGCGCGCTGCGGGCGGTGAACCACTGGGTGCGCTGCGAGCGGGCCATGCGGCGCGGCGAGGATCTGCCGGTGTCGCGGTTCCCCACTCTCCTGAGCCTCGCCGTCGCGGTCGTAGCCGTGGTGATGGTGGTGGTCGTCGTCTTCGGCTGGGCCGGCTGATGCCCCCGCCCGTGCCCGCCCGGGACCCGGGGCTCCAGCCGGAGCGGACCCGGCTCGCCTGGCGGCGCACCACGCTGTCCTGCACGGTGGCCGCCGTACTCGCCGCCAAACAGGCGGTGCACAAAGGGAGTTCACCGCTCGGGCTCGTCGCGCTGACGCTCAGCGGCCTTGTGTGGCTCGGGTTCCTGGCCGTCGCGCACCGCCGCATCCAGACCCTGAGCCGCGCCGCACCGCCCCGGGTCCTGACAGTGCGCGCCGCGATCGCCACGGCCGCCTGCACGGTGGCCCTGGCCTGCTTCGCCCTCGCCATACTGTTCTGACACCCACCTCCTTCGGTACGCCGAAATCCGCGGCCCACCCTGGACGGCATACCGACTGGTCGGTAGCCTGTCTCCGGACAGGACGCCCGACCCCGTTCCGGAGGTGCCGAACATGAGCACAGTCCCCCCGCCAGGCCTCGACCCGGAGCAGCTGCGGACTTACCTCGACCGCGTGCGGCCGGGTCTGGTGAGCGGACCGCTCAGGGCCCGGCTGATCGAGGGGGGCCGCTCCAACCTGACGTACATCGTCACGGACGGAGTGGGCCAGTGGGTCGTGCGGCGCCCGCCGCTGGGCCATGTGCTCGCCACCGCGCACGACATGAAGCGCGAGCACCGGGTGATCAGCGCCCTGCACCCCACGGCCGTCCCGGTGCCCGAGCCGGTGCTCCTTTGCGAGGACGAGTCGGTGCTCGGCTCGCCGTTCTACGTCATGGAGTACGTGGCCGGGACGCCGTACCGCACCGCCGAACAGCTCGCACCGCTCGGCGCCGAGCGGACCCGGGCGGCCGTGCTCGCGCTGGTCGACACGCTCGTCGAGCTGCACGCGGTGGACCCCGCGGCCGTCGGGCTCGGCGACTTCGGGCGGCCCGAGGGCTTCCTCGACCGGCAGCTGCGCCGCTGGGGCAAGCAGCTCGAAGCCTCCCGCAACCGCGACCTGGCCGGCATCGACGAGCTGCACGCCGCCCTCGGCCGTGAGCTCCCCGTCTCGCCCACCCCGACCGTCGTCCACGGCGACTACCGCCTCGACAACGTGCTGATCGGCGACGACGACCGGATCAAGGCGGTTCTGGACTGGGAAATGTCCACGCTGGGCGATCCGTTGACCGACCTCGGCCTGCTCGTGATGTACAGCGCGAAGCTTGAAGTCCCGAACTCGCCGGTCTCCACCACGGCCGGCGCGGCCGGTCACCCCTCCCCCGCCGAACTGATCGAACGCTACGCGGCCCGCTCCGGCCGCGACACCTCCGCCATCTCCTGGTACACCGCGTTCGCCTGGTTCAAGCTCGCCGTGATCCTCGAAGGCATCCACTACCGCTACACCCTCGGCCAGACGGTGGGCGCCGGCTTCGACCGCATCGGCGAGCTGGTCCCGGTCTTCATCGAGCACGGCCTCACCACCCTTCAGGAAGGCTGAACGCCCCTCATGGACTTCGCATTCGACACCCGCACCGAAGAACTGCGGACCAAGCTCCTCGCCTTCATGGACACTCACGTCCACCCCGCCGAGGCGATCGCCGCCGAGCAGCGCGCCCTGCTCGCCTCCCCGTGGGACACCCCGCAGGTGGTGGAGGACCTCAAGGCCGAGGCGCGCAGGCAGGGCCTGTGGAACCTGTTCCTGCCCGACGCGGAGTACGGCGCGGGGCTCACCAACCTCCAGTACGCCCCGCTGGCCGAAATCACCGGCCGCTCCCCGCACTTGGCGCCCACCGCCCTCAACTGCGCGGCCCCGGACACCGGGAACATGGAGGTGCTCGCCCAGTTCGGCTCGGACGAGCAGAAGAAGCAGTGGCTGGAGCCGCTGCTCGCCGGGGAGATCCGCTCCGCGTTCGCGATGACCGAGCCGGAGGTCGCCTCCTCGGACGCCACCAACATCGAGACGCGGATCGAGCGGGACGGTGACGAGTACGTCATCACCGGGCGCAAGTGGTACATCTCCGGCGCCATGAACCCGGACTGCAAGATCTTCATCGTGATGGGCAAGACCGATCCCACCAACGCCGACGTGCGCCGCCAGCAGTCGATGATCCTGGTCCCGCGCGACGCCCCGGGCGTCGAGATCCGCCGCGCCATGCAGGTGTACGGCTACGAGGACCACTCCCACGGCGGTCACGCCGAGGTCGTCTTCCACGGCGCCCGGGTGCCCGCGAGCAACCTGGTCGGCGAGGCCGGGGGCGGCTTCGCGATCGCCCAGGCGCGGCTCGGGCCGGGCCGGATCCACCACTGCATGCGGCTGATCGGCATGGCCGAGCGGGCGATCGAGCTGATGTGCCGAAGGTCCGTGTCCCGTACGGCGTTCGGCAAGCCCATCGCCCAGCAGGGCGTGGTCCAGGAGTGGATCGCGGACGCCCGAGTCGCGGTCGAGCAGCTCAGGCTGCTCGTCCTGAAGACGGCCTGGCTGATGGACACCGTGGGCAACCGCGGGGCGCACACCGAGATCCAGGCGATCAAGATCGCCACCCCGCGCACGGTCGTCGGCATCATCGACGACGCGGTCCAGCTGCACGGCGCGGGCGGCGTCAGCCAGGACTTCCCGCTGGCCGAACTCTGGGCCGCGGCAAGGACGTTGCGGCTCGCGGACGGCCCGGACGAGGTCCACCAGCGCTCACTGGCCCGCCGCGAGCTGAAGAAGTACCTGTAGCGTCCGGATGGTTCAGGGACGCAGCGCGCGCAGCAGCAGGTCGGCCAGGTGATCGGCGACCTGCTGCTCGTTGAGGGGGCCGTCCGGGCGGTACCAGGTGGACAGGTGGTGGACCGAACCGAAGTGGTAGTCCACCACCAGGTCGGCCGGGGTCGCGGTGGAGAACACCCCGGCGGCCTGCCCCTCCTCGATGAGCGCGCGGAACCGCTCGTGATAGCGCCGCCGCTCGGCCCTGACCTGCTTGTTCTTCTCCGGACTGAGGTGGTGCATCGAGCGGAAGAAGATCGCCGCGTCGTCGAGGTTGTCGATGGTGGTCACCACCACGTCGGCGGCCGCCTCGCGCAGCCGCCGCTCGACGGGTTCGTCCGCGTCGGCGAACGCGTCGAGCCGCTCCTGCTGGAGCCGCAGCACCCGCGCGTACACCTCCTGGAGGAGGTCCTCCTTGGAGCCGAAGTAGTGGTAGAGCGCGCCCTTGGTGACTCCCGCCGCCTCGACGATCTCCTGCACGGAGGTGCGGTCGTAGCCGTTCTCCGCGAAGAGGCGGGTGGCGGCGGCGAGCAGCCGCTGGGGGACGGGGGTGGTGCCGCTTGTGTCCGTCGCCTTGGCCATCGCCGCCACCTTTCTCTCGTACGTGCGCGAAGCTGTGTGCTGGTCGTGCCGTGCTGGTCGTGTGTACCGGTCGCTACGCCTGGGTGCGCAGTTCCCGCCTGAGGATCTTCCCACTCGTGGTCTTGGGAAGCTCCGGCAGGATCTCCACCTCGCGCGGGTACTTGTAGGCGGCGAGCCGCTCCTTGCAGTACGCGGCGAGCTCGGCCGGGTCGGCCTCGGCGCCCGGGCGCAGGCTGACGTACGCCTTGACGCTCTCGCCCCGGTACGCGTCGGGGATGCCCACGACGGCCGCCTCGCGGACCGCCGGGTGGGTGTACAGGACGTCCTCGACCTCGCGCGGCCAGACCTTGAACCCGGACGCGTTGATCATGTCCTTCATCCGGTCGACCACGTAGAGCCAGCCGTCGCGGTCCATGAACCCGATGTCGCCGGTGCGCAGCTCGCCGTCGGGGAACGCCTCGGCGGTGGCGTCGGGGCGGCGCCAGTACCCGGGCACGACCTGCGGCCCGCGCACCACGATCTCGCCCTGCTCGCCGAACGGCACCTCGTTGCCTTCGAGGTCGATGATCCGCACCACCGTCTCGGGCCCGGGCACGCCGACCGACAGCGTGCCGGAGACCGGGTCGACGGGCGCTTCCTTCTCGGGCGGCACCGAGGCACAGGGGGCGGTGCACTCGGTCAGACCGTAGCCGTTGCGGATGTACGGTCCGAAGCCCTCGCGGAACTTCTCGACCAGTGCGGGCGGCAGGGGCGCGCCGCCCGACGAGATGACCTCGAAGGACGCGAAGTGCTCCCGGGTGACGCCGGGGGTGGCCGCGAGCGCCATGAAGGCCGTGGAGGGGCCGACGGTGTAGGCGGGGCGGTGTTCGGCGAAGGCGTCGAGGACGACACCCGGGTGGAAGCGGTAGGCCAGGATCAGGGTGCCCGCGTTGGCGATGCAGGCGGCGAGCTCGCAGACCATGCCGGTGATGTGGAAGAGCGGCGCGAGCGCGAAGTAGCCCGAGCCTTCTGCTATCGGATGTCCAGTGCGCTGCCTCTCCGCGTTGTAGGTGATGCCGCGATGGGTGTTCATCGCGCCTTTGGGGGTGCCGCTGGTGCCGGACGTGTAACTGATCAACGCCGTGTCGTCGGCGGAAAGTTCCCGCCCGGCAGGAGCCTTGAGCCCCTGCCGGGCGACGGCGACGAGGTCATCGGTGTCGCCGGGCGCAGGCACCCGCTCGAAGCCGAGCACCCTCTGGTCGTTCTCCGTCTGAAGATCGAGCTCGCAGGCGGTGAGGGCGATGCGGACCGGGGAGCCGGCGGCGGTGTCGCGCAGGTAGCTCTCCCAGGCGCGGTCGGCGCAGATCAGCGCGCTGACCTCGGCGTCGCGCAGCACGTGCGCGACCTCGCCCGATTTGTACATGGGGTTGAGCGGGACGACGGTGGCCCCGGCCTTCCACGCGCCGAGCAGGGCGATCACGAAGTGCGGGGTGTTCTGGAGCATGAGCGCGACGCGGTCGCCGCGGACCAGGCCCCGGGCGGCGAGGTGGCCGGCCACGGAGTCGGAGAGCGCGTCGGTCTCGGCGTAGCTGAGGCGGCCGTCGAAGTAGGCGAGCGCGGTGCGTTCGGGAGCGCGGGCGACGGCGGCGCGGAAGGAGTGCAGCACGGTCTCGGGCGGGGTGACGTCCGCCCGCTGGGCGTCGCTGAGCTGGGCGAGCCAGGGCTTGGCCGCGTAGATCGAGGTCATTCGGCGCTCGTCTCCCACTTCTGCTGGAGGTGGTTCATGCTGGTCAGCCAGCGGTCGGGGGTGGCGGCACGGGCCGTGTAGTAGTCGGCGACCTCGGGGTGGGGCAGCACCAGGAAGCGGTCGTCGGCCATGGCGGCAAAGAGGGCCTCGGCCACCTCTTCGGGCTCGATGGCGGTGGGCTTGAGCACGAGGTCGCCGGCGGATCCGGTGGCGTCCAGCATGTCGGTGCGCACGCCCTGCGGGCAGATCGCGTGGACCTGGATGCCGCGGTGGCGGTAGGTCAGCGACAGCCACTCCGCGAAGGCGAGCGCGCCGTGCTTGGTGACGCTGTAGGGGGCCGCGCCGATCATGGTGAGGAGCCCCGCGGCGGAGACGGTGGACACGAAGCGTCCGCTGCCGCGCTCCAGCCAGTCGGGGAGCAGCTCGCGGGCGGCCCTCACGTGGGCCATCACGTTGACGTCCCAGGCCGCGGCCCACACGTCCTCGGGCGCGGACTCCGAACCGCCGGATCCCAGGCCCGCGTTGGCGCAGTAGATGTCGATGGTGCCGCCGAGGGCGTCGCGGGCGGCCCCGACGATGGCCGACGCATCACCTGGCACGGCGATGCCGCCGACCTCCTCGGCGGTCTTACGGGCCTTGTCCGCGTCCAGGTCGTTGACGACGACCCGGGCGCCCTCCGCCGCGAATCTGCGCGCGAGGGCTGCGCCGATGCCGCCGCCCGCTCCGGTGACGACCACTGCGGCGCCCTTGACCGCCTGTCCCGTGCTCATGGAGACCCGCCTCTCTGCGTGCCGAATGCCCCGACAGACTAACCAGTCGGTATGTCCCCTGGGAAGGGCCCGCCCTCCTGGGGCTGCGCCCCTGGCAGGACCGGTGCCGACCGGTACTGGCATCTTCAGCCCGTCCGGCGTTTGAGGACGAGCGCCCTTCAGGCGCGAACGGGGTCTGGGGCGGAGCCCCAGGGCGTGGCCCGCCTCGGCGCGCCCCCGCCGCCCGCTACCGTGCGGGGGGGCATGACGGCCCCGTACGAACCCGGAGGTGTACGGATGACCCTGTCCAGACGCACCCTGCTCGCCGGCACGCTAGCGACGGGCACCCTCACCTCCCCCACCCCTTCCGAAGACCCGCTCCGCACCGGCTTCGCCCGCCTCGCCGCCGACGGCTACGCCCCCCTCGCCGGGCAAAAGGTGGGAATCGTCACCAACCCCACCGGCGTCACCCAGGACGTACGCCACATCGTGGACGTCATGCACGCCGACCCCCGCGTGCACCTGAGCGCCGTCTTCGGCCCCGAGCACGGCTTCCGCGGCACCGCCCAGGCCGGTGGTTCCGAGGGCCGCTACAACGACCCGGCGACCGGGCTCCCCGTGTACGACACGTACACGAAGAGCGGCCGGCCCCTCGCGGACATCTTCATCACCTCCGCCGTGGACACGATCGTCTTCGACATCCAGGACGTCGGGGCGCGCTTCTACACCTACATCTGGACCCTGTACGACTGCATGGAAGCGGCCGCACTCGCAGGCAAGCGCTTCGTGGTCCTGGACCGGCCCAACCCGGTGACCGGCCGCGCGGCGTACGGCCCGGTCCTCGACCCGGCGTTCGCCACCTTCGTCGGGCGACAGCCGATCGCGCAGGCGCACGGGATGACGGCAGCCGAGCTGGCCCGCCTGTTCAACGCCCAATTCCTGGGCGGCAAGGTCCAGTTGACCACGGTGGCCATGACGGGATGGCGGCGATCCGCCTTCTTCGACGACACCGGGCTCCCCTGGGTGCCGCCCAGCCCCAACATGCCCACCCCGGACACCGCTCTCGTCTACTCCGGCACCTGCCTCTTCGAGGGCACCAACCTGTCGGAGGGGCGTGGCACGACGCGGCCGTTCGAGCTGCTCGGCGCGGAGGGGATCGACGGCAAGTGGGCCGCCGCGCTCAATGAGCTCACCCTGCCCGGCCTCCGCTGCCGCGAGGCCTACTTCGCGCCGACCTTCTCCAAGTTCGAGGGGAAGACGGTCGGAGGGGTCCAACTGCACGTCCACAACAGGGAGTTGTTCGACCCGGTGCGCACCGGGATCGCCCTCCTCGTCACCGCCCGGCGGGTGTGGCGCGGCTTCGCCTGGCGGCCGGACAACTGGATCGACAAGCTCACGGGCTCGGCGCTGGTCCGCACGATGGTCGACGCGGGCGCCGGGACGGACGAGATCGTCGCCGCCTGGCAGCCGGGGCTCACGGCGTTCCGGACCGTACGCCGGAAACACCTGATGTACGACTGAGCCGAACCGAGGCCGCCCGGACCTCCTCGTGTCACGCATATGGCCAGCTCCGCGGTGCGGCGGGACGATGGGTGGCGCTCATCGTCGAGCGGACCGGAGGTCGGGCCATGACGGACATCGGAGTCGAGCCGTACCGGGAGATCACCTTCGACGCGGACGGCGACGCGGATCCCGCCGAGCGCGCGGCCCTGGTCGGCGTGGACGCCACGGACCTGGTGCTGTTCTGCCACGGCTGGAACAACACCCCGTCGGCAGCCCGGAGTCTGTACCAGGCCTTCTTCGCGGCGTTCCCCGCGCTGCTCGCGAACTCGCCGCAGGTGCGGCTCGGGTACGGCGGCGTGATCTGGCCGTCGATCCGCTTCACCGACGAGACCATCCCGAACTTTCCGCACGCCGCGGCGACGGCGGCCGTAGGGCCCGGGCTCGACGACGCGACCGTCGCCGCGCTCAAGGGCTTCTTTCCCGGCCAGGACGCGACCGTCGACCAGATCGCCGCGCACCTCGCCGGGCAGCCCGACTCCGAGGAGGCGTTCAACGACTTCGGGCGGCTGACCCGGCAGCTCGTGACGACGGCCGCCACGAGCGGGGCCGGGACCGTCGGCGACCTGGCGGCGGAGGACGGGCCCGGCGCCACGCCCGCGATCCTGACCGACGACATCCTGGCGCTGTGCCGGACGTTCACGGCCGCCCTCGCCGACACCGGCATGGACGTACAGCCAGGGCCGCCCGGCCCCTCGTTCTCGATCGGCGGCTCCCTCAAGCACCTGTGGGACGGCGCAAAGGAAGTGCTGCGCCAGACGACCTACTACGAGATGAAGCGCCGGGCGGGCAAAGTGGGGCAGCTCGGCCTCGGCCCGCTGATCGGTCAACTGGCCACCGCACGGCCCGAGTTGCGCGTGCACCTCGTCGGACACAGCCAGGGCGCGCGCCTGGTCGCGTTCGCGCTGAAGGGGCTGCCCGCGGGCGCGCGCAATCTGAAGTCGGTGACGCTGCTCGAAGGGGCCTTCTCCCACTACGTCTTCGCCGAGCGCCTGCCCGACGGACTCGCGGGCGCGGGCGCGCTGAGCGACGCGCAGGGCCGGATCGACGGCCCGGTCGTCTCCTGCTACTCGCACTTCGACACCGCGCTCGGCGTCATCTACCCGCTGGCGTCCGCGTTGTCCGGGGACTACGCGAGCGCGCTGCCCGGCCTGGACAAGCGGTGGTGGGCGATCGGCCACGACGGCATCCAGGCCGTCAGCCCCTGCACCACGCTGACGCTGGCCGAGGCGCTGCGCGACGGGGTGCCGGACTCGGGCTGCGTCAGCGTGGACGCGGCCGCCGTGGTGAAGGACGGCGGGCCGCCCTCGGGCGCGCACAGCGACATCTGCCACACGGAGCTCGCCCAGGTGGTGCTGGCCGCGGGCCGGATCGGCAGGACCTGACCCGCGGCCGTTCACGTCCTAGCGATGGCTGGGGAACTCGACGACCTGCTGGTACGTCGGCCGGTTCTGCCAGCTGATCGCGGACTGGGTGATGCCGCCGAGCGGTCGCTGCACGATGCTGTCGGCGCACCACTGGTCGCCGGCCCCGCAGCCGGCGTCACCCGGGTAGACCTGCGCCGGGGTCTTGGCGGCGGCCTGCTTGAGCGTGCCGAGCAGGCTGTCGCGGCAGGCGTCGAGCTTGCCGTCGCCACAGTAGGCGCGGGCCAGCGGCCCCTGCACGGGCTCACCCAGGACCGTACGCAGGTCCTTGTCGGCGTAGCTCCACCAGCCGTACTGGAAGGCGGACCCGGCGTGCGCACCGGTCGGGCCGTGCCCGGCCGAGGGCGCTTCGTCGATGCCGAGGTTGGCGGTCAGGGCGTTGTAGAGCGGGTCGCCCAGCCCGGGACGGAACTCGGCCTCGACGAGCAGCGGCCACCAGGCGTCCATCAGGCGCACCGCGTCGGGATGGGTGTAGGCGTGCGAGCCCTGCGAGGTCTCGCGGCGCTGGCTTCCGTCGGCCTGCCAGGCCTCCAACTGCTGTACCGCGGTGGCCAGTTGGGGGTCGGTGATCGGCGCGCTGCGCAGCACCTTGAGGAGCTCGGGCAGGACGTCCTCACCGCGCAGGTCGGTGACGGCGGCCTGGGCCATGGCCCGGGTGAGCGAGGAGCGGGTGACGCCGCCTTGGGCGACCAGCGCCTTCACGCGGTCGTCGAGGAGGTTGGCACGGTGCACGGAGCCGTCGCCGAAGCCGGCCGTGGAGTAGTCCTTGGCCTGCTTGTTGTTCCAGGAGACGTAGTAGTCCTGGCCGATCGACTGGGGGTGCTGGGCGGGCGGGGTGTAGGCGGCGGTGTTGTTCGCGGGGTCGAAGCCCTGCCACTCGTAGGCCTGCTCCGCCTTGGCGGGCAGCGAGGGGTCGACGTTCGGGTTGCGGACCGGGTTCAGGCCGCTGTTGTAGTAGGCGGCGGTGCGGGAGTCCGCGTAGAACCAGTTGAAGGTGTAGTCGACGTGCTGGGCCGCCTCCTGGAAGGTCTTGGCGTCCTTGACGTAGGAGGGGTCGTTCATCATCTGGAAGCCGATGATCGAATCCGCGTCGTGCCGGTAGGTGGAGCGCAGTGAGGTGTACGCGACGGGCTTGCCGCCAATGGTGGCGCGGGCGGTGACGATGCCGTAGTTGGTGCGCCACACCTGCATCCGGTAGGAGCCGGCCGCCGTGGTGTCGGCGACCGTCGGCTTCCAGGAGTTGGTCTTCTCCAGCTTCTCCATCGGGGTGCACACGCCCCGGTAGAGATAGTGGGTGGCGTCCTGGCAGAGCTCGACCGCGTACGTGTCGGTGATGTCCTGGCCCGCCGAGGTGGCCGACCAGGCGTAGTCCTGGCCGCGGCCGAGCTGGACGTACATGCCGACCCCGGCGAAGGAGGCGCCCCGGGCGCTGATGCCGGGGCCCTGGATCTCCTGGAGCATCAGCAACTGTGGCGCGAAATAGCCGGTTTGGGGACCGAACACCGCTACAGGGTTGCCGCTCGCGGTGTGCGAGCCGGACACCACGAGGGCGTTGGACATGCCGCGCGGCTTGCCGAGGTCGATGCCGGGCAGCACACCGTTGTCGTACACGCCCTTCAACGGCTTGAGCTGCTGGGGAACTTTCACGTCCGCCTTGGCATTGGTGTTCGCCGAGCCGGTGCGGTCGTAGACGAGCTGTTCGGGGACGACCGTGCCGGGGTCGGGCATCGCGGCGCCCTGCGCGTCGGCGGGCTTGCCCGCGTACGGGAAGCTGGTGCCGTCGTGAACGGTGAGCACGGACTCGGGGTCGTTGCGCTCGCGGAAGGACTCCCAGACCTTGGTGCCCTCGGCCACGCCGTACTTGGCCTGCGCGGCCTGGAGCGACAGTGCGGCCTGGACCTCGCCGCCCCCGCCGCCGCCGAAGAGCCCGCCCACCACGGAGGCGAGCGCGATCAGGTCGGTGAGCTTGAAGGGCTGGATCTCGCCCACGTTCGTAATGGAGTCGATCTTGCCGGTGAGGACGTACTCGCCGGGGAAGTAGCGACCGTCCTTGGACTGCTTGGCATAGGCGTTGATGCCGTCGACATAGGCCTGGGCGTCGGCCATGGCCCGCTCGCCGCGGGCTCCGTTGGCGGTACGGATGCGGTCGACCTGCGCCTGGAGATCGGCCTCGGCGTACGGGGCCTGCGGCCAGAACTCCTGCTCAAGGCCCTGGTTGGCGAGGGCGCCCCCCGCGAACGAGGTGAGCTCGCCGCGCCCGATGTGGCGGAAGAGGTCCATGAGCCAGAGCCGGTCCTGCCCGGCCGCGTACCCGGCGCCGTACTCGGTCCCGTACCGCGTGGTGCCCTTGATGTGCGGTACGCCCGTGGCCTTGTCGCGGGTGATGGTGACGTCGGGGCGGGGCGAAGTCGTGGACTCCACCTGCCCGTTCGGGACGCCGAAGGAGGCGTCGTTGAAGAAGCTGTTGAGCTTGTCGTCGGTGAGCGAGGACTGGCCGGCGACCAGGGCGTCGTACTTGCCGAGCTCGTCGTCGCTGTGTGCGGGGTGGGTCCCGAACACCTTGTTCCCGAGGATCTCGACGAGGGTGGCGTTGCCGTTGGCGCCGGGCGGCAGGATGTCGGAGCACTGCCCCTGGCAGAGGTCGCCGTCCGCGGGTTCGGCCGCGCCGGCCGGGACCGCGGGGCCGAGCAGGGCGGCGGACAGGGCGATGACGGTGGCGGCGCAGGCGGCGGCTCTGCCGCGTCCCGTGCCCGTCAGGCGTCGAAGTCTGCTGGTTTTTATGGCTGTTGTGAGCCTTGCGGTGCGTCGTCGCATGCGCGCTCCTAGTGGGGGCCGATGCGCCGGAGGCTACTTGGGGTAACACCGCGCCGTAAGGTGAACATGCGTCACCTTCTCCGAATCCCCACACGCCCGCCCGACCTGCTCCGCGATCACGGCGGGCCGGTCGGCGAGCCGGCTGCGGAAGCTGTGCCCTTTCGGCCTCCGCCGGCACGCGTATTCCTTCCGGGCTCCGCAGGGTTATGTGGGACGGGCGAATACCGGCCGTGCCACTGGTTCCCAAGTGCCCATAGGGGCCAAACCGGTTGAAGGGATTCCGGATGTGACCGAGGGCCTGATCCTTTGTCGGCCTCGGCGCTCCCCCGGCACCGCCGCTGCCTGGCCTCTTGCACCGTTCCAGCAGGTCGGCGGGGGGAACGGTCCATACGGGCCACGTTCTGAGGAGTTCATGAGAATGGGATTCCAACGGTTGGGACAGGGTAGGCGAATCCCCCGTAATGGACGCCATCGGAATTTCGATGGAGCCGGATCGCCTTCGGGCACGTCCATTCCTCGACGCCGAAGTACGAGCGACGGAGGTGGCAGGGCCATGGCTGGTTTCCGCAGTCTGGCGAGACAGGTGCGCGACCCGAGGAACGACCTCGCGTTGCGGCGCTATTCGCTGCGCAAGTGTCTGGAGCGGTTCGCCCCCTACGGGCACAGGGCGACCTGGGACCATCTGTGCGGCAGGCACCGCATCGGGCCCGAGGACCGGGCACCCGATCCGGCGCGGCTGGTGGCCGCACTGGAGGAGCTGGAGGCGGCCAGGGCCGTCTGGCTCGCCTACGAAGTGGAGTTCGCGGAGCGCAGGAAGCGCGAGAAGCACGCGGGGCTGCGGCGCCCGGGCTCCTTCGACGACTGGCACCGGCGCACCTGGGGCGGTTTCGGGGTGGCCTGGTGCGACGATCCCACGACACATCCCACCGAGCCGCTGGCCGAGGTGCTCGGCCGCATGATCGCGGCGCTGCGGGCCGCGCCCGGCACGGTGTGCCCGGTGTGCGGGGGGAGCCGGCTGGTGTGGAACCAGGATCTGACCCACGAGCCGTGGTTCGGACCGGTCTGCTCGGGCTGCGGGATTCTGGTGCCGCGCCCGGTGCTGACCTCCGAGGCGGTGGCACGGGCCAAGGCGGCACGGCGCGGAGAACTGGCATCGGTGGCGTGAGCGGCGCGGGGGCGAGCCGACTCTCCCCCGCGTTGCCAGAGGGGCTTCCATCGGCGGAGTCCTCGCTATCGGCGGAGCCCGCGTTGCCGGTGGAGCCCGCACTGTCGGTGGAGTCCGCGTTGTCAGTGGGCTCTGGCACCATCGAAGGCATGATCCAGGTCTGCCTGAACGGCGTACGAAGTGCTCAGGACGGGTCGGCGGTGCCGCTGTCCCCGGCCGCCCTGGCCGAGTCCGCGGCAGCGGCCGTGGCCGCCGGTGCCGCCGAGGTCCATGTCCACCCCAAGACGCCCTGCGGAAGCGATTCGCTCTCACCACGCGTGGTGGGCCCGGCACTTGAGGCGATACGGGCCGCGGTGTCGGTGCCGGTCGGGGTGACCACGGGCGCCTGGGCGGAGCCGGATCCGGCCCGCCGGCTGGAGCGCGTCCGGTCCTGGACGGTGCTGCCCGACTACGCGTCGGTCAACTGGCACGAGGACGGCGCCGACGAGGTGGCGGCCGCCCTGCTCGATCGGGGCGTGGGCATCGAGGCAGGCATCTGGTCCGACACCCCCGCCGCCCAGCGCTTCCTCAACTCCCCCCATTCCTCAAGGGTGTTGCGCATCCTCGCCGAGGTGATCGGCACGTCCGCCGAGGCCGCCGAGCCGACGGCCCACGCGCTGCTCACCGAGCTGGGCACCGCGCACGGCAGGCCCATCCTCCTGCACAGCCATGACGGAGGCACCTGGCCGGTGCTGCGCCTGGCGCGCAGGCTGGGGCTCGACACCCGAATAGGGCTGGAGGACGTGCTGGTACTGCCGGACGGCGAGCGGGCCGAGTCCAACGCCCAGTTGGTACGGGCGGCGCTGGCCTGCTCGTAACCCGTAGGGCGTCGCGGGCTGCCCGTACGGGGGCCGGTGCCTGCTCACAACGGGCCGGGGCGGCACTCAGGCCTTGCGCTCGGCGAGCAGCCGGGAGCCGGTCAGGCTGTCGCCGAAGACGTCGTCCGGGTTGGACAGCACGCAGTTGTCCAGGGACAGACAGCCACAGCCGATGCAGTCCGAGAGGTGGTCGCGCAGCCGGCCCAACTGTGTGATGCGCCGGTCGAGTTCGGCGCGCCAGTTCTCGGACAGGCGGGCCCAGTCCTCCTTGGTGGGGGTGCGCTCCTCGGGGAGTTCGGCCAGGGCGTCCCGGATCGTGGCCAGCGGGATGCCGACGCGCTGCGCGGCCCGGATGAAGGCCACGCGGCGCAGGGTGTCCCGGCAGTAGCGGCGCTGATTGCCGGAGGTCCGGCGGCTGCTGATCAGGCCCTTGGACTCGTAGAAGTGCAGGGCGGACACGGCGGCCCCGCTGCGCGCGGACAGCTGCCCGACCGTGAGCTCGTGGATCTTCTCTGGAATCTGCGGCACCCCTCGAACCCTACTGGCCCCCGCCCCGGCCCCGCCCGGGCGCCCTACGCGACGGGCCCGGCCCCCGCCCCCCGTACGTCGTTGACAGGACCGGCGGCCCCAACCATGCTGAGCTAGCTGAGCAAGCGCTTGTACAGGTGCTTGCGCATGTACTTGTTCATGACTGCGAGAGCGTCGCGAGAGGCAGGGACCAGGGACATGGCAGAGCCGAGGATCTTCACGTCCGCCGAGGAGCTGAAGGCCGGGGTGGGAGAGCAGCTCGGGCACAGCGACTGGCTGGAGATCGACCAGAAGCGGATCGACCTGTTCGCCGACGCCACCGGCGACCACCAGTGGATCCACGTCGACCCGGAGCGCGCCGCGGCCGGCCCCTTCGGGACGACCATCGCGCACGGCTATCTCACCCTGTCGCTGCTGCCGACGCTGGTCCCGCAGGTGCTGCGCGTCGAGGGCATGAAGATGGGCATCAACTACGGCACCAACAAGGTCCGCTTCCCCTCCCCCGTGCCGGTCGGCTCGCGGCTGCGCGCCACGGCGGTCCTCACGGAGGTCGTGGAGGCGGGCGGCGGCGTCCAGGTCACGGCGAAGGTCACCGTCGAACGCGAGGGCGGCGACAAGCCGGTGTGCGTGGCGGAATCGGTCTCGCGCTACTTCTTCTGAGCCCCCACCATCCGCAGCACGAGGCCGGCGTACAGCGCGCCGACCTCGTCGGGCGTGCGGCGGCCCTCGGTGTTGAACCAGCGGGCCACGTCGATGCAGAGCGACAGGACGGCGAGCGTGGTGCCCGGCACGTCCGGCACGTCGAACTCGCCCGCCGCCACGCCCTCGTTGAGGATGCGGCGCACCGCGGCGTCGCTCTGCCTGCGCAGCTCCACGATCTCGGTGCGGTGCTCGGCGCCGAGCGCGTCGAGCTCGTACTGGACCACGCGGGCCGTCATGTGGTGCCCCGCGTGCCAGCGGACGAAGGAGCGCACCGCGGCGGAGAGCCGCTCGGCGGCGCTGCCTTCGCCGTCGGCCGCGGACCGGAGGATCTCCAGAGCCTTGTCGTGGCCGATCCGGCTGATCCGGTGGAGCAGCTCTTCCTTGGTCTTGTAGTGGATGTAGAGCGCGGCCGGGCTCATGCCGGCCCGGCCCGCGATGTCCCGGGTCGTGGTCGCGTGGTACCCGCGCTCAGCGAAGGCCTCGACGGCGGCGACGAGCAGTCTCCTGGCAGCCTCGGGCGTGACCTCGCCCCACGGCTTCTCCTCGCCGCCGGCCGTCTCCTCAGTCACGTCAGCCGTGCCCATCGCTCGCCCCTTCCGTCCGTCCGCACTTCCGTTCAGCAGGACGAACACCATACCCCGAGGGTGAGCAAGCGCTTAGGCCCTGTCCGGCGGGTCTGGTCGCCGTCGGCCTAAAGCTTCTGGAACGGGTCGTGTTCGGCCAGGAGCTTCTCCAGGCGGGCCTGGTCGACGCGGCTGACGATCTGCCCGGCCTCCTGCCGGTCCCTGATCACCTTGGCCAGTGTGAAGGCGGACGTGACGAGGTAGAGGACCGCTATGCCGAGGAAGGCCCGCACCCAGGCGTCCGCCTGGAGGCGGAGGATGCCGATCGCGGTGGCGACGAGCGCGATCGAGAAGGCGGCGACGGCCTGTCCGTAGTACGCCGCGGTGTTCTGCTGCTTGACCGGTGTCTCACTCATGGCGCACAGCATGGAGCGGATGTGGCGCGCGCCACATCCGCTCTCGTACTCAGTACGTACTCAGACAGCCGGGGGGTCAAAAGGCCGAGACCCCGGTCTCCGCGCGGCCGATGATCAGCTTCTGGATCTGGCTGGTGCCCTCGTACAGGGTCATCACGCGGGCGTCGCGCAGCAGCTTTCCGACCGGGTACTCGTCGATGTAGCCGTAACCGCCGAAGACCTGGAGGGCGTTGTTGGCGGAGCGCACCGCGGCCTCGGAGGCGAACAGCTTCGCCTTGGACGCAGCGGTCGCGAACTCCTCGCCCCGGTCGACGAGATCGGCGACCCGCCAGGTCAGCAGCCGGGCCGCGTCCACGTCCACCGAGATGTCGCTGATCAGCTCCTGGACGAGCTGGTAGTGGGCGATCGACCTGCCGAACTGTTCGCGTTCACCGGCGTACTTGACGGCCGCGTCCAGCGCCGCCTGAGCGATGCCGACGCAGCCGGCCGCGACCGACATCCGCCCCTTGGCGAGCGCCGACATCGCTATGGAGAAGCCCTTGCCCTCGGGGCCGAGCAGCGCACCCGCCGGGACCCGTACGTCGTCGAGGACGAGCTCGGCGGTCGCCTGGCCGCGCAGCCCGAGCTTGCCGTGGATGGTGCGGCGCGTCAGGCCCGGGGTGTCGGTCGGGACGAGGAAGGCGGAGACGCCGCGGTGGCCCGGGGTGTCGTTGGTGCGGGCGAAGAGCAGCACCACATCGGCCCAGGTCCCGTTGGTGATGAACATCTTGGCGCCGTTGATCACGTAGTCGCCGGACGCGCCGTCCCGGACGGCCTTCGTGGTGAGGTTCCCCGCGTCCGAGCCCGTGCCCGGCTCGGTGAGGCCGAAGCAGCCGATGGCGTCGCCGGAGGTGAGGCGCGGGAGCCAGGCGCGCTTCTGCTCCTCGCTGCCCCAGGACGCGATCGTCTTGGTGACCAGGCCGAGCGAGACGGAGACGATGCCGCGGACCGAGGAGTCGCCGCGGCCGAGTTCCTCGGTGACCAGGCAGTAGGCGAGGTGGTCGCCGCCCGAGCCGCCGTACTCCTCGTCGATGGTGAGCCCTAGGAAGCCGAGCGCGCCCAGCTTCTTCACGATCGACTTGTCGATGTTCTCGGAGCGGTCCCACTCGACGACGTGCGGGGCGATCTCGCGGCCGACGAACTCCTCGGCGAGCTGCCGCACGGCCGTCTGTTCCTCGCTCAGCTCCAGGTTCATTTCGGCTGCACCCCAGATTTAATTACCACTGCTAGTTTTTGGTTGGCAGGCCCTACTATGTGCCGCATGGCCCGACCGCGCAAGCCCCTCCTGAGCACCGACCGCATCGTCACGGCGGCGAGCGCGCTCGTGGACGCGGAGGGCCTGGCGGCCGTCTCGACCCGCCGCCTCGCCGCCGAGCTCGGGGTCAGCGGGCCCTCGCTCTACAACCACTTCCGCACCAAGGACGAGATCCTGGAGGCCGTCGCGGACGCCACCTCCGCACAGGTCGACCTGTCGATGTTCGACCCGGACGACGACCGCGACTGGCGTACGTCCCTGCGCGACTGGGCGCTCGCCTACCGCGCGGTCCTGACCCGCCACCCCAACATCGTTCCGGTTCTCGCCCAGGGGCCGGGCCGGCGCCCGGCCGGTCTGCGGCTCGCGGACGCGGTGTTCGGCGCGATGGTCGCGGCCGGCTGGCCACCCGCCCAGGCGACCCGGATCGGCGCGCTGATGCGGTACTTCATCATGGGCTCGGCGCTCGGCTCCTTCGCCCGCGGCTTCGTGGACGACGAGACGGCGTACGACCCGGCGGACTATCCGCATCTGGGCCAGGCGCACCTCCTCGCCGAGCAGCAGGAGAAGATCGACGAGAGTGCCTTCGAGACGGGGCTGCGGGCCCTGCTCGACGGGCTCTCGATGCAGTACCGGGCGCTGGGCAACCAGTCGGCTCCGGAGGCCCAGGTCCCCTCCTGATCGTTTCCCGATCATTCGGGAGCCCGGGCCCGGCACGATAATTCGGCCGGCCCCCGGCCTCCCTGCGCCTACTGTCCTCGCATGACCATGACCAACCCCTCCGCCGAGCGCCACTCCGCTCGGCTCGCCCTGGCCGCGGTGGCCGTCTCCGTCGTGCTGTGGGCCTCGGCCTTCGTGTCGATCCGCAGCGCCGGGGAGGCCTACTCCCCCGGCGCCCTCGCCCTCGGCCGCCTCCTCGCCGGGTCGCTCGTGCTCGGGCTCTTCCTCCTCATACGCCGAGAGGGGCTCCCGCCGCGCGCCGCCTGGCCGGGCATCGTGGCGTCGGGTTTTCTGTGGTTCGGCTGCTACATGGTGGCCCTCAACTGGGGTGAACGGCAGGTCGATGCCGGTACCGCCGCGATGATCGTCAACATCGGGCCCATCCTCATGGCGCTGCTCGCCTCGCGCTTCCTCGGCGAGGCGCTGCCGCCGCGGCTGGTCGCCGGCATGGCCGTCTCGTTCGCGGGCGCGATCGCGGTCGGGCTCTCGATGTCGGGCGACGGGCACGCCTCGGTGCTCGGCGTGGTGCTGTGCCTGGTCGCGGCGGCGACCTACGCGGCCGGGGTCGTCCTGCAGAAGCCGGCCCTGCGGCACGGCACCCCGCTCCAAGTCACCTTCTTCAGCTGCCTGGTGGGGGCGGTGGCCTGCCTGCCGTTCAGCGGGCAGCTGCTCTCGGGTGCCTCGCACGCGCCGCTCTCCGCGACGCTCAACATGGTCTACCTGGGGGTGTTCCCGACCGCGCTCGCCTTCACGACGTGGGCGTTCGCGCTGGCCCGCACCTCGGCGAGTCGCATGGGTGCGACGACGTACGTGGTGCCCGCGATGGTCGTGCTGATGTCCTGGGCGGTCCTCGACGAGGTCCCGGCCGCGCTCACCCTGGCGGGCGGCGCGATCTGCCTCGCGGGTGTGGCTGTTTCGCGGTCCCGGCCGCGGGCCTCCGGGGGCGGGGTCACGGTGACGTCCGGGGCCACCTCCACGGACGGGGCGGTGCCCCCTGGCCCCGAGCCCGAGGATCTGGGCGAGCCCAGCCCCGGGGAGCGGGTCAACTGAGCGCTCCCGCCGGCCGGTTGGTCGAGTGCGGGCCGTCTGCGGCCGGTCGCGCAGTTCCCCGCGCCCCTAAAAGCGCTGAGCCCGCCCAGAACGCCACCGGCACCCCTTAACCCACCCCCTAGAACACCACCAGCGCCCGTCCCCCCTTCCCCGCCAGCATGTTGTCGAAGGCCGCCGGGATTCCGTCCAGGGCGATGCGCTCGGACACCATCGCGTCGAGGTCCAGGCGGCCGGCGCGAATGTGTCCGGCCAGGACCGGGACGTCGGTCGCCGGGTCGGAGTTGCCGTACACGCAGCCCGCGAGCGTGCGGCCCCAGTGGAAGATCTCCAGGGCGTTGAAGGTGACCTGCTGGTCCTTGCCGCCGATGCCGACGACGGTGGTGCGGCCGCCGCGCCGGGTCGACTCCCAGGCGGTACGGATGGTGACGGCGCGGCCCACGCACTCGACGGCCACGTCGGTTCCCTGGCCGCCGGTGAGCCCCCGGATGTCCTTGGCCGTGGTCTCGGAGGCGACCACGAAGTCGGTCGCGCCCGCCCGGCGGGCCAGCTCCTCCTTCTCCGGGGAGACGTCGACGGCGATGATCCGCGCGGCGCCCGCGATCCTGGCCGACTGGAGGGTGGCCAGGCCCACGCCGCCCGCGCCGAACACCGCGACCGTCTCGCCCTCGCGCACCTTGGCCGAGTGGTGGATCGCCCCGTACCCGGTGAGCACCGCGCAGCCGAGCAGCGCGGCCTCGGTGAGCGGGACGCCCTCGGGGAGCGGGATCAGGCAGTTCTCGGCGACCACGGTCTCCTCGGCGAACGCGGCCACGTTCAGGCCCGGGTGCAGCTCCGTGCCGTCGGCGGTGCGCGCGTACACCGAGGCCGCGCCGTTCAGCGCGTTGACGCACAGCCACACCTCGCCCAGCGAGCAGGGGTGACAACTCCCGCAGGACGGCGCCCAGTTGAGGACGACCTCGTCGCCGGGGGCCACCGATGCAACGCCCTCGCCGACGGAGACCACGGTTCCCGCGCCCTCGTGGCCGAGGACGGCCGGGACCGGGACCCGCATGGTGCCGTTGGTGAGCGAGAGGTCGGAGTGGCATACCCCGGCGGCGGCCAGGCGCACCCGCACCTGGCCGGGGCCCGGCGCGGGGAGGTCGATGTCGGTGATCTCCAGCGGAGAGCCGACGGCGGGCAGTACGGCGGCGCGAACCATGGCTTGCGTTACTCCTGAACGGTGAGATGGAAGAAGGGAACGCTGCGGTCTCAGAACTGGAGCGACTTCGTCTGGAGGTACTCGGTCAGGCCGTGGACGCCGAGCTCGCGGCCCACGCCCGACTGCTTGTAACCGCCGAAGGGGGCAAGGGGGTTGAAGCGTCCGCCGTTGATGTCGACCTGGCCGGTGTCCATGCGGCGCGCGAAGGCCACGGCCTCCGCCTCGTCGCCCGCCCAGACCCCGCCCGCCAGGCCGTACACGGTGCCGTTCGCGATCCGCAGGGCGTCGTCCTCGTCCACGTACTTGATGATCGAGACGACCGGGCCGAAGATCTCCTCCTGGGCGATGGTCATCTCGGGGGTGACGTCCGCGAAGACCGTCGGCGTGACGTAGTAGCCCCGCTCCAGGGGTGCTTCGGGGCCACCCGCGACGATGCGCGCGCCCTCCCGCACGCCCTGCTCGATGTAGCCGCGCACGCGCGCCAGCTGCTTGGCGTTGACGAGCGGGCCGACGCGGTCGCCGACGGTGTACTTGGCGGCGGCGGCCGAGGCCAGCTCGACGGCCTCGTCGTACTGGTCGGCGTGGACCAGCATCCGCGTCCAGGCGCTGCACGTCTGGCCGGAGTTGCCCATCACGTTGGCGACGCCGACGCCCACGGCCTTGGCGAGGTCGGCGGAGGGCAGGATGACGTTGGCGGACTTGCCGCCCAGCTCCAGGGCGACCCGCTTGACGGCGGCGCCCGCCGTGGCACCGATCGTCCTTCCGACGGCCGTCGAGCCGGTGAAGGAGACCAGGTCGACCCCTTCGTGCCCGGCGAGCGCCTGGCCCGCGACCGGGCCGAGGCCGGTGACCAGGTTGAACACACCGGCGGGCAGGCCGGCTTCGTGCACCGCCTCTGCGAAGAGCTGCGCGGTCAGGGGCGTGTCCTCGGCGGGCTTGAGGACGACCGTGCAGCCCGCCGCCAGTGCGGGAGCCACCTTGTTGACGATCTGGTGCAGTGGATAGTTCCAGGGCGTGATCGCGCCGACGACCCCGACCGGCTCCTGGTAGACCGTGGAGTTCCCGATCTTCTCCTGGAAGGCGTACGTGGCGGCCAGCTCGGCGTACGAACCGGCGATCGCGATCGGCAGACCGGTGTGCACGGCCTGGGCGAAGGCCGGCGGTGCGCCCAGTTCGGCGCTGATGGTCGCGGCGATCTCGTCCTTGCGGGCGACCAGCCGGTCCCGCAGCGCCGTGAGCTTCGCCGCGCGCTCGGCGGGCGGGGTCGCGGCCCAGGCCGGGAGTGCCGCGCGGGCGGCGTGCACCGCGCTGTCGACGTCCTCGGCGGTGCCCGCCGGGACGTGGGCGATGACCTGCTCGTCCACCGGGTTCACCACCGCGATGGCGTCCTGGCCTGCGGCAGCTCGCCACTCGCCGCCGATGTACATCCCGTCGTGGGCCTTCATGGCATTCCTCCCGAGCCGAGCCAGTGTCCTGCGCCGCTCAAACTAGCGCCGTTAGTTTTTGGGCGCCAGGGGCGGTCCGCGCGACCGGGGCCCGGTCGCGCGGTGGTTCTCACCGGCGCCATCCTCCTGGTCCCGGCCTGCACTCCGCCAGGCGCCCCCTTCGGCCACGCACCGGCGCCGCCCACGACGAACGCCGGCGCGGCACGAAGGACGTGCCGCGCCGGCGGAGTCGGCTGAAAGGGAGGGGGTCAGATGATGCCGAAGAGGATGCCCGACCCGAGCACCACCAGACAGGTGAGCGCCGCCCACTTCACGGTGAAGCGGGTGTGGTCGCCGAACTCCACCTTGGCCATGCCGACCAGGACGTACACCGCCGGAACCAGCGGGCTCGACATGTGCAGGGCCTGTCCGGCCAGCGAGGCGCGGGCGATCTCCAGCGGAGAAACGCCGTGCGCGGCACCGGCCTCGGCGAGGACGGGCAGGACACCGAAGTAGAAGCCGTCGTTCGACATGAAGTAGGTGAGCGGCAGGCTGAGCACTCCGGTGACCAGGCCCATCTGCGAGCCCATGCTGTCCGGGACCACGCCGACCAGCCAGTCGGCCATGTGCTTGACCATGCCGGTGCCGTTCAGGACGCCGGTGAAGACGGCGGCCGCGAAGACCATGCCGGAGACGTTGACGACATTGTCGGCGTGGGCGGCGATGCGGGCCTTCTGGTCCGGGATGTGCGGGAAGTTCACGGTCAGCGCGAGGGCCGCGCCGATCAGGAAGAGCACCGGGATCGGCAGCCACTCCATGATCATGGAGGTGAGCAGGGCGACGGTGAGCAGCGCGTTGAACCAGTACAGCTTGGGCCGCAGGGTCTCCCGGGCGGGGTCGAGCCCCTGGAAGTCGTCGCCGTCGGGAGCGTCCGTACCGGCGCCGCCGCCGCTCGCCCTGCCCGGGTTCTCGACCGAGCCCGAGCCGGAGCCGCCGGCCCCGACCAGGACGGTCTCGCTCTCCGGCTCCAGGACCTTGGCGAGGGACAGGTAGCCGAGGCGCTTGCGCTCGCGCATGCCGAGCACGTACGAGAGGACGAGGACGGCGACCAGGCCCACCGCGAGCGCGGGGATCATCGGCACGAAGATGTCGGAGGCGTCCAGCTTGAGGGCGGTCGCGGCGCGGGCGGTGGGGCCGCCCCAGGGGAGCGTGTTCATGACGCCGTTGGCGGTGGCGGCGACGCCCGTCATCACGACGAGGCTCATGCCGAGCCGCTTGTACAGCGGGTACATCGCCGAGACGGTGATCATGAAGGTGGTGGAGCCGTCGCCGTCGAGCGAGACGATCGCGGCGAGCACCGCCGTGCCGACGACCACGCGCATCGGGTCGGCCTTGCAGAAGCGCAGGATGCCTCGCACGATCGGGTCGAAGAGGCCCACGTCGATCATCACGCCGAAGTAGACGATCGCGAACATGAGCATCGCGGCGGTCGGCGCGAGCGATCCGACGCCCTTGATGACGTAGTCGCCGAGATGGGCTCCCTTGCCGACGAAGACGCAGAAGAGAGCGGGGATCAGAACCAGCGCCGCGATCGGCGACATCTTCTTCAGCATGATCAGGACCAGGAAGGTCGCGATCATGCCGAAGCCGAGGATGGTCAGCATGGAGGACACCTAACGTTCACCCTTGAACTCCCACCAGGGGCTGGCGGTGCGGATGACGTTAGGTCGCCGTTTCAATCCTTAACAAGATGTTGACACCTGAGCAATACGAGCAAAAGTCCAGGTCACGATAGGGGTACGAGTTCGACGGGGAAGCCGTTGAGCACGGACGTCCCCGACAGCGGGTCCAACCGGGAGCCGTCGAGGAGCTGGTTGACGTTGACGCCGGGGCGGCCCGCGGCCACCGTGAGCCGGCTGCCGGGCCTGCTGTGTCCCCATCCGTGCGGCAGGCTGACCACGCCCCTGCGGACGCTGTCGGTGATCTCCACGGGGGCCGTGACCTCTCCGCCGTCCGCCGTGATCCGTACGTCGGTGCCGTCGGCGAGGCCGAGCCGGGCCGCGTCCTCGGGGTGGATGTGGAGGGTGCAGCGGTTGGAACCGCCGTTCAGGGCGGGGATGTTGTGCAGCCAGCTGTTGTTGGAGCGCAGATGGCGTCGGCCGACGAGGACCAGGGAGGCGGGCCGCTCGCCCAGGGCGGCGCGCAGCCGGGGCAGGTCGGCGGCGATCGGCGCGGGCAGCAGCTCGATCCGTCCGCTGCGGGTCCTGAGCACCCGCGGCAGGCGCGGCCGAAGCGGCCCGAGGTCGATGCCGTGGGGGTGCGCGAGCACGCGGTCCAGGGTGAGTCCGTCGGGGTCGGCGCCGAAGCCGTCGCCGTACGGGCCGAGCCGGAGCATGAGGTCGAGGCGCCGCTCGGGGCCGTTGGTGCCGGTGAGCTCGGCGGCGAGTTCCGTCGCGTCCTGGCCGTGCACGGGCGAGTGCGGGTCGGCGACGGCCTTGGCCAGCGCGCTGTCGATGACCATCGCGTCCACGGCGGCGGGCTCCGCGCCGTGCATCCCGCTCGCGGCGAGCACGAGCCGGGCGTGGATCTCGCACTCGTCCATGCGCCCTTCGGCGAGCGGCGCGGCGGGCCGGGTGTAGCGGACCTGGTTGCGGACGGCGAAGCCGTTGAACGCGAAGTCGAAGTGCGCGCTCTGGGAGGGCGGCGGCGGGGGCAGTACGACGTCGGCGTGCAGTGAGGTCTCGTTGAGATACGGGTCGATGCTGACCATGAAGTCGAGCCCGGCAAGGGCCCGGTCGAGCCGGTCCCCGTCGGGCGCGGAGAGGACCGGGTTGGCGGCGCAGGCGATGACCGCGCGGATCCGGCCGTCCCCCGGCGTCTCGATCTCCTCGGCGAGGGCGGCGAGCGGCAGTTCGGACTTCACCTCGGGGTGTCCGCCGACCCGGCTGTGCCAGCGCCCGAGGGCGAAGCCCTTGCCGGGGCCCGCCGGGCGGGGTGTGCGGTCGGTGGCGGAGAGCGGGAAGAGCGCGCCGCCCGGCCGGTCGAGGTTGCCGGTGAGGACGTTGAGTACGTCGACGAGCCAGCTGGCCAGGGTGCCGTGCTCGACGGTGCAGCTGCCGATCCGGCCGTATACGGCGGCGGTGGGTGCGGCGGCGAGTTCGCGGGCGATGGCCCGGATGTCGTCCGGGTCCACGTCGCACACGGGCCCGACGGCCTCGGGCGTGAACTCCCTTACCGCGTCGGCCACTTCACCGATTCCCTCGATGTGCGCCTCGGCCTCGCCCGGCGCCGCCAGCTTCTCCTCGAAGAGCACCTGGGCGATCGAGGCGAGCAGCAGGGCGTCGGTGCCGGGCCGGATCGCGACGTGCCGGTCGGCGAGTTTCGCGGTACGGGTGCGGCGCGGGTCGACGACGGTGAGGGTGCCGCCGCGCCCCCGCATCGCCTTCAGCTTGCCCGGGAAGTCGGGGGCGGTGCACAGGCTGCCGTTCGACTCAAGGGGGTTGGCGCCGAGCAGCAACAGATGCCCGGTGCGGTCGAGGTCGGGCACCGGGATGGCGAACGGGTCGCCGTACAGGAGCCCGCTGGAGACGTGCTTGGGCATCTGGTCGAGGGTGCTCGCGGTGAAGAGGTTGCGGGTGCGCAGCGCGCCGAGCAGGACGGGCGGGTAGAGCGCGCCGGCCATGGTGTGGACGTTGGGGTTGCCGAGGACGACGCCGACCGCGTTCGGCCCGTACTCCTCGATCACGGGCCGCAGGCGGGCCGCGATCAGGTCGAAGGCCTCGGCCCAACTAGCCTCCTCCAGAACGCCGTTGCGGCGCACGAGCGGCCCGGTGAGCCGGTCGGGGTCGGCGTCGATCTCCCCGAAGGAGGCGCCCTTGGGGCAGATGAACCCCCGGCTGAACACGTCGTCCGCGTCCCCGCGGGCGCCGGTGACCCGGCTGCCCTCGATGGCCAGGCTCAGCCCGCAGGTGGCTTCGCAGAGCGGGCAGATACGCAGGGCGGTGCGGGACATTCGTCCTCCCAGGGCGTCGGCGCGCGGGCCATTCGAGCATACCGACCGGTAGGCATGCGAGGGAGCCCCTGGTCGGGCCGGAGTCCGATCCGGACGGAGTCCGGACACCGGCTCTCAGTCCAGGGTGCGGGCGAGATAGGCGTGAAGGAGTTGCCGCGTCTCCGCCACGATGCCCGGGTCTCCCTGCGGGTCCGTGCGGAACGCGAGGCGCAGTGTGGCGTCGGCCGCCTCCACCGCGACCAGGATGACCCGGCGCAGATCCGCGTCCAGGGTGCGGCCGAACTGGCTCGGAAGGAGCTCGGCGAGGCGGTCGGCCAGAATGTGGTTGGCGTCGGAGTCCGGGTCGGGCACCGGCTGGGGGCCGCCGAAGTCGACCAGGTTGAACCCGGGCACGGTCTGCTTCAGGACGAGGTACTCGTCCAGGACCGCGTCGACGGCGCCCCGCCAGTCGGCCGCCTCGATCGTTTCGAGCCGCGCGTTGATCATGCCGGCGTAGCGGTCGAGGTTGCGGGCGGCGAGCGCCTCGGCCATGGCCCGCTTGTTGCCGAAGAAGCGGTAGACGGACCCGATGGGCACGCCCGCGCGCTGGGCGACCGCCCTGGTGGACAGGTCTTCGTAGCCGGTTTCGTCGAGGAGCTCGGCGCAGGCGTCGAGTATCCGGGACAGCCGTTCGGCGCTGCGCTGCTGCACGGGCGCCCGACGGAGGTTCGCGTGGAGATCAGGGGCAGGAGGCACGCGCCCATCATGCCCCGCCCGGCCGGTTTTCCCGTTGACGCGACCGCATCGTAATCCTACGGTTGAGCATAGGATTCCGGCACGGGAGCAGGAGAGCGGACGATGACGACATCTACCGGCGAACAGGCGAGGAAGGTCGCGGAGAGCCTCGGCTACTCCCACGGCTTCGGCAATGAGCACAGCTCGGAGGCCGTCCCCGACGCCCTTCCGCACGGTCGCAACGCGCCCCAGCGCGCCCCGCTCGGGCTGTACGCGGAGCAGCTGAGCGGATCCGCCTTCACCGAGCCGCGCGCGGACAACCGCCGCTCCTGGCTGTACCGGATCCGGCCATCGGCCGCGCACCCCCCGTTCGCCCGCGCCGACAACGGACGCCTCCGCTCCGCCCCGTTCACCGAGACCGTGCCCGACCCGAACCGGCTGCGCTGGAACCCGCTGCCCGAGCCCCCGGCGGGCACCGACTGGCTGGCGGGCCTGTGGACGCTCGGCGGCAACGGCGACGCGACCCAGCGCACCGGCATGGCCGTGCACCTCTATCACGCCAACTCCTCCATGAGCACAAGGGTGTTCAGCGACGCCGACGGCGAGCTCCTGATCGTCCCCGAGCGCGGCGGCCTGCTCCTGCGCACCGAGCTCGGCCTGCTCGCCGCCCGCCCCGGCGAGGTCGCCCTGATCCCGCGCGGCGTCCGCTTCCGCGTCGAGCTGCTCGACGAGAGCGCCCGCGGTTACGTCTGCGAGAACTACGGCCGCCCCTTCGAACTGCCCGAGCTCGGCCCGATCGGCGCCAACGGCCTCGCCAACGCCCGGGACTTCCGGGCCCCGGTAGCGGCGTACGAGGACGTCGAGGGCCCGGTGGAGGTGGTGAACAAGTTCTGCGGCAACCTCTGGACCGCGACGTACGACCACTCGCCGCTCGACGTCGTCGCCTGGCACGGCACGCACACGCCGTACGTCTACGACCTGCACACCTTCAATGTCATCGGCACCATCAGCTACGACCACCCCGACCCGTCGATCTTCACGGTGCTCACCTCGCCGTCCGACACCCCGGGCCTGGCCGGTGTCGACTTCGTGGTGTTCGCGCCGCGCTGGCTGGTCGGCGAGGACACCTTCCGCCCGCCGTACTTCCACCGCAACGTGATGAGCGAGTACATGGGCCTCATCGAGGGCGCGTACGACGCCAAGGCCGAAGGCTTCGTGCCCGGCGGCGGCTCGCTGCACAACATGATGTCGGCGCACGGCCCGGACCGGGAGACCTTCGACCGGGCGAGCGCCGCCGAGCTCAAGCCGCAGAAGATCGACGACGGGCTTGCCTTCATGTTCGAGACGCGCTGGCCGGTCACCGCCACCGGGCAGGCGGCGAGCGCCGACCACCTCCAGCGGGGCTACGACGAGGTGTGGCAGGGTCTCCAGCGCCACTTCCGCTCCTGAGCACCACCTGATACGGAATCCCTGTGACCTCCTCCTTCGCACCCGACTCCCTGGTCCTGAACCGGAAGCTGCCGCTCTGGTACCAGGTCTCCCAGTCGCTGCGCGCCTCGATACTGGGCCGCTCCCCCGACGCCTCGCTGCGCCTGCCCACCGAGGAGCAGCTCGCGGCGCACTACGGGGTGAGCGTTCTGACGATGCGTCAGGCACTCAAGGAGCTGGAGGAGGAGGGCCTGATCAGCAGGCACCGGCGGCGCGGAACGTTCATCGAGCCGGCCGCCCGGCGGGCGTCCCCGGTCCGGCTGCTCGGCTCGATCGACGCGATCGTGGCCCAGCAGTCGGGCGAGCGCACCACGATCCTGGGCCACGGCCCGGAGCCGGTCCCCGGAGACCTCGCCGAGCACTTTCCCGGCTGCCCCGAGGTCGTGACGTACCGGCGGCTGCGGTGCGACGACGAGAGCGGCGAGCCGACCAACTGGGCCCACAACGCGGTGCGTCCGGAGGTGGCCGCCGCGATCGACCTCGCGGATCTGGAGCGCTGGCCGATGACCAAGGTGCTGCGGGACGCGGTCGGGGTGGACATCGCGCGCATCACGGACACGGTGGAGGCCCGCCTGGCGGACCCGGTGACCGCCGAACTGCTCCAGGTCCCGCTGCTCTCGCCGATCCTGCACTACACGGGCGTGACGTACGACGGAAAGGGCCAGGTCGTCGATGTGGCCCGGATCCACTACCGCGGCGACCGCTTCTCGTTCTCGGTGACGGTCGAGGCGCGCTGAGAGCACTCACTAGCATGCTGGCTGTGAGCGATGACGTGCCTCTCCTCGACGACCTGATGCCCTGGTCGGTGGCCGCGCTGCGGCTGGGGCGCGACTGGGTGGTGGCCCCGGACGAGCGCACCCTGCGCTCCCGCTGGGATCTGCTCGTACGCTCCGAAGGGGCCGAGCGGGAGCGGCTGTTCGGCCCGACCCGCTCGCGTACGCTCCGGACTTCCGTGGCCGCCCTTCCCGGCCGCACCGGTGGAACCGGCCCGTTCGCGCAGGAGCGGGGCCCTTGCCCGGCTCCGGTCCGCATCCGGTGCGGGCCCTTCGACGAGCAGTGGCTGATAGCGGACCAGCGCCTGATCGACGCCGCCCGGCCCGAGCTGTGGCGGGTGGCGGACGAGCAGCAGCTCTTCGTGGTGGAGCAGGGGTACGTGCCGAAGGACGCCGGGCCCGCGCTGACCGTCTCGGCCGTGCTGCCCGACGGCCGCTCCCCCGCCGGGCGCCCCGGCCGCATCCGCCCGCTGTACCGCCGCCCGGGCGGCCGCGAACCGAACCTCGCGCCGGGCCTGCTCCCCTTCCTCACGAAGGCGTACGGATGCGAGGTCACCCCGCACGACGTGCTCGCCTGGGCCGCGGCGGCCGCCCGTCCGAGCGCCGCGGGGTGCGTGGTGCCGTTGCCGCGGGATCCCCAACTCTGGCCCACGGGCGTCGAGTTGGGGCGCCGGATGGGCGCCCTCATGGTGCGCGGAGCGCGCGGCGGCGAGAAGCCGCGGCTGCCCGGCGGGCGGCGGCCCTATGTGCGGGCGGCGCTCCCGGCCCGCCCGCACGAACTGCGCTACGACGCCGAGAACGAGACCCTGCACGTGGGCGACGGCGGCCGCATCTCGCCGGTGCCGTCCCGGGCGTGGGAGTTCGAGGTCTGCGGGGTGCGGATCCTCGATCTGTGGTTCCAGCGGCGCACTGAGGCCGCCGAGCCCGGCACGCCGGGCGCGGTCGGCCCGGCCGCCTGGCCCCAGGAGTGGACCTCGGACCTGCTCGAACTGATCACAGTGCTCGCCTTGCTCGGCGAACTGCGTGCACAGCAGGCCGAGTTGACGGACGCGATCACGGAGCCGGTGACGCGCGGCGAGCTGCGCGCGGCCGGTGTACTGCCCGTGCCGGACGGGGCGCGGCATCCCGCGTCCGTACTCGATCACCACGAGGAGGGACCCGGGGGCCAGTTCGCCCTGATCTGAACAGGGCCGCGGGCCCTCGGCCTCAGGCCTGATACTCCGTCAGGTCGATGGAGTGGATGTTGAGCGCGTGCCCGAACTCGGGGTGCGTCGTCTCGCGCTCCAGCTTCATGCCGAGCTTGCGCATCACGTTCTCGGAGGCGTCGTTGCCCACCCGGGAGATGCTGATGACCCGGTCGAGCCCGCGGTCCTGGAGCGCGAACTCCAGCGAGGCGTGAGCCGCTTCGGACGCGTACCCCTGACCCCAGAACGGCCGGCCGAGCCGCCAGCCGATCTCCACCTCGTGGGCCGCCTCGGGCAGGAAGTACGGCACGGACAGGCCGGTGAAGCCGATCATCTCGCCGGAGCCGAGGAGCTCGACGGCGAAGAGCCCGAAGCCCTCGTCGTCCCACTCGTCCTCCCAGCGCTCGATGTCCGCGGCGGTCCGCTCAAGATCGCGGACCGAGCCGTCGCCGATCCAGCGCATGACCTCCGGGTCGGCGTTGATCTCCGACATGGGGACGAGGTCGTCGTCGGTCCAGCGGCGCAGGAGGAGGCGGGGGGTGTGGATCTCGGTCATGGGGCCATCCTGCACGGGCCGGGGCCGAGCCGGAAATCCGCCCCCCGCTACTTGCCGAACCCGTCGAGCGTCCGGCCCAGCGCCCGCTCGAAGACCGCGTCCAGGTCGATGGGCCCCGAGTCCTCCGCGAACGCGGCGGCCAGGCGCGGGTAGCGGCCCGTGGAGACCTGGCTCAGGAGGTAGCCGATCCGCACCCCGTGCTCCTGCTCCGCCGACCAGGGCAGCGACCGGGTGCGCTCGGCGGTGGCGATCTCGTTGGCGACGTAGGTGGTGACGACGCCGGTCACCGAGGCGACCAGCTCCATCTTCGTGCCGTACTTCGCCTCCAGCGGATCCAGGACGGTCATGCAGTGCTCCAGGTACCGCAGCGCGTTCGGGCTGAAGCCGTACACCGGGGACATGAGGCCCGGCACCCACGGGTGGCGGTGCATCAGCGCCCGGGTCTGATGGGCGAGGCCCAGCATGTCGGCCCGCCAGTCCCCGGTCGGGTCGCTCAGCTCGTACTCGGCGCTGACCGCGTCCACCATCAGCTCGTACAGGTCCTCCTTGCACGGCACGTAGTTGTACAGCGACATGGTTCCGCAGCCGAGCTCGGCCGCGACACGGCGCATGGAGACCGCGTCGATGCCGTCCGCGTCCGCGATCCGCACGGCGGCGGCCGCGATGTCGGCACGGCTGAATGCGGGCCTGGGGCCCCGTCCGGCGCGCTCGGGGCGCGCCCAGATCACTTCTGGTTCAGCAGGTCGCCCTGCCATGGATCATCACCTCGCCCCCCATCGTAGTTACGTACGCCGTACGTAGTGCGCTATGGTGAGCCGCATGACAACTACGTACGCTGTACTTAGTGAAGGTCTGGAGAAGCGCTTCGGTGACGTCCACGCACTGCGCGGCCTCGATCTCGCGGTCGCCGAAGGCACCGTCTGCGGGGTGCTCGGCCCCAACGGCGCCGGCAAGACGACGGCGGTGCGCCTCCTGACGACGCTGCTCGCGCCGGACGCGGGCTCGGCGCGGGTGGCCGGGCACGACGTGGTGCGCGAGCAGGACGCGGTGCGCCGGCAGATCGGCGTGACCGGCCAGTCGACCTCGGTGGACGTCGAGCTGACCGGGCGGCAGAACCTCCAGCTGTTCGCCAAGCTGCACGGCATGCGCGGCACGGCCGGACGCGAGCGCGCGGCCGAACTCCTCGGCCAGTTCGACCTGCTGGAAGCCGCCGACCGGGCGGCGGGCACGTACTCCGGCGGCATGCGGCGCCGCCTCGACCTCGCCGCGAGCCTGCTCACCCGCCCCCGGGTGCTGTTCCTCGACGAGCCCACCACCGGGCTCGACCCAGCCAGCCGCAACCAGATCTGGGCCGCCGTGCGCGCCCTGACGGCCGAGGGCACGACCGTGCTGCTCACCACCCAGTACCTGGAGGAAGCCGATCAGCTCGCCGACGACATCGTCCTGATCGACCAGGGCCGGGCCGCGGTCACCGGCACCCCCGCCGAGCTCAAGGCCAGGATCGGCTCGTACGCACAGGTGGCGGTCGCCAGTGAGACGGCAATGGCTCAGGCCGCCGCCGTTCTCGACCGGTTGACCGGAGCCGAGCCGCAGCTCGACGCCGCCGAGCGGACGGTGGGCGCGGTCTCCATGGACCCATCGCTCACCTTGCCCCGCGTCGTACGCGAACTGGACGCGGCCGGGGTTCCGATCCTCGACGCGAGCCTGCGCCCGCCCACCCTCGACGAGGTGTTCCTGCGCCTCACCGACACCGCCAACTCCCGCAAGGAGCTTGTGACATGAGTTCGCTCGCGTACGACAGCACGGCCCTTCTCGGCCGCCAGCTCCAGCGCATCAAGCACGCGCCCGGCGTGCTGATCCTCACCCAGACCATGCCGATCACGATGCTGTTGTTCTTCGGCTACGTCTTCGGCAGCGCGCTAGCCATGCCGGGCGAGCAGTACCGGGCCTATCTGGTGCCCGGCCTCCTGGTGGCCACCGCCGCCAACGGCCTGATGACCGGAATGTTCCAGGCCGCGCAGGACTCCCACCGCGGCGTGATGGACCGGCTCCGCACCCTGCCGATGAGCCGGGCCGCGGTGCCGGTCGGCCAGAGCGCGGCCGATCTGCTGACGACCGCGCTCGGCATGATCCCGCTGATGCTCGTGGGCCTCGCGGTGGGCTGGCGGATCGAGACCGGGCCGCTCGGCGCGCTCGGCGCCTTCGGGCTCCTGATGCTGCTCCGCCTGGCGACGACCTGGATGGGCTCGTTCCTCGGCCTGCTCACCCAGAGCGAGGAGGCCGCCGGGCAGCTCGGCTCGGCAACGTTCATCCTGCCGCTGCTCTCCAACGCGTACATCCCCACCGACCAGCTCCCCGGCTGGCTGCGCACGATCGCCGAGTGGAACCCGATCAGCGCGGTCGCCTCCGCCGTCCGTGACCTCTGCGGCAACGCCTCGCCCGCCCCGGACGCCGCCTGGCCGGTCGCCCACCCGGTCGCGGGCTCGCTCGCCTGGTGCGCCTTCCTGCTGCTGATCTTCGTGCCGCTCGCGGTACGCCGCTACGCGAGTTCGGGCCGCTGATCAGCGCCAAGGGGTGACAAGGGCGGCCCGTACGCGATAGGTACGGCTATGAGCACTCAGCCGCTGCCCCTCGCGGGCATCACCGTCGTCGCCGTCGAACAGGCCGTCTCGGCGCCGTTCGCGACCCGCCAGCTCGCCGATCTGGGGGCCCGCGTCATCAAGGTCGAGCGCACCGACGGCGGCGACTTCGCCCGCGCCTACGACACCGCGGCCCGCGGTCTCGCCTCGCACTTCGTGTGGTGCAACCGGGGCAAGGAGTCGGTGGCCCTCGACCTGAAGGACCCGCGCGGCCTGGACGTACTGCGCCGGCTGATCGCGGACGCCGACGTCTTCGTGCAGAACCTCGCGCACGGCGCCGCGGCCCGGCTCGGCCTGGACGCGGCGACCCTGTGCGCGGCGCACCCGAAGCTCGTCGCCGTGGACATATCGGGTTACGGCTCCGAAGGCCCGTACGCGCACAAGCGGGCCTACGACATGCTGGTGCAGTGCGAGGCGGGTCTTGTGTCGGTCACCGGGACGCCCGAGCAGCCCGTCAAGGCCGGGATCCCGGCCGCCGACATCGCGGCCGCCATGTATGCCTTCTCGGGCGTCCTGGCGGCCCTGGTGCGTCGTGGCACGACGGGACGCGGCGGGCCGGTGGAGATCTCCATGCTGGAGGCGCTCGCCGAATGGCTCGGGCATCCGCTGCACCATGTGATGCACGGGGGCACCGAACCGGCGCGCACCGGCGTCGCGCACGCCGTGATCGCGCCGTACGACGCCTATCCCACGGCCGACGGCGGGCAGCTGCTGCTCTCGGTGCAGAACGACCGGGAATGGCGCCGGCTCGCCCAACTGGTCCTGGAGCAGCCGGAGTTGGCGGACGATCCCGCTTTCGCCACCAATGCGGCGAGGGTCACGCACCGGACGAAGACCGACGAGCTGGTGGCGCAGGCGCTGGCCGGGCTCACGGCGGCCGAAGCGGTCGAGCGGCTGGAGTCGGCGGGGATCGCCTGCGCCCGGCTCAACTCGGTCGAGGACGTGGCCGCGCATCCGCAACTGGCGGCACGGAGCCGCTGGCGGGAGGTGGAATCACCGGTGGGGCCGCTGAGGGCGCTGCTGCCGCCCATCAATCTGGGCGGCAGTCAGGAGGCGCGAATGGGTGCGGTGCCCGCGCTCGGCGAGCACACCTGCGCAACACTGCGGGCCCTGGGAATGACGGACGAGCAGTTGGCAGAGTTGCGCCGGGACGGCGTGATCGCCTGAACGCGGGGCGCTCGGAGTCGGGGGTGGGTTCAGCCGCGGCTGCCGAAGAGCGAGCGGCGCAGCCGCCGCAGCGGCGCGAAGAGCGAAACGCGAGCGGTCTTGCTCTTGCGGGTGTGCGCAACGTCACGCGAGGTCAGCTCGCGCATCAGCAACGTCGCCTCGGCCGCCTCGCGCTGCGGGACGGCAGGGCCGCCGAGCACCGAGAGGTGGCGGTCGAGCCGCGAGCTGGTCGCACTGCTCCCGCACGTGATGGCAGGCACTCGCGCCCTGCTGCGCACTGTTATCTGTTCCATGTCACTCCCCACCCGTACGAGGGCACCCGGCCCCGGGCAGGTTAACCCTATCGCCCCCGCATCACACTCGTGTATCCCGGTGACAGGATTCACCTTGAGGGGCCCCAGGTTGACAACTACGCTCCGAATACCGCTGATTCCAGGGCGAGTTGGACAGATCACTGACTGGTCATCACACAGAGTCGCGACCTGTGTTCGTACTGGGTACGGATTGCCGTTCAAGGGGGCGGCAGCGGCCCGGCCCTGAGCTAACTTGGAAGGGTTTCTCCGCCGCGGATGGGGGGGCTCGCCAGTGAGCGAAGTGCCGGGCAGTGAACAGCGATTGATCGCGGGGCGCTACCGGCTCCTCTCACCGCTCGGCCGGGGCGGCATGGGCGTCGTGTGGCGCGCGCGGGACGAGGTCCTGGGCCGCGAGGTCGCCGTCAAGGAGGTCCTGGCCCCGCCCTCCCTGGACTCCCCCGAGGTGCGGCGGCTGTACGCGCGCCTGGAGCGGGAGGCCTGGGCGGCGGCCCGGATCTCGCACCGCAACGTGGTGACCGTGTACGACGTGGCCACCGAGGACGGCCGCCCATGGATCGTCATGGAGCTGGTGCGCGGCCTCGCGCTGTCCGACGTCCTGGACGCGGAGGGCCCGCTGGGCCCGCAGCGCACCGCGCGCATCGGCGCCGAGGTGGTCGCGGCGCTGCGGGCCGCCCATGAGGCGGGGGTGCTGCACCGCGATGTGAAGCCGGCGAACGTGCTGCTCGCCAACGACGGCCGGGTGGTCCTGACCGACTTCGGCATCGCCATGGTGGCGGGGACACAGACGCTCACCATGACCGGCGAGGTCGTCGGCTCGCCCGAATTCCTGGCCCCCGAACGGGCGTTGGGGCGCACGCCGGGTCCGGCTTCCGACCTGTGGTCCCTCGGCGTGCTCCTGTACGCGGCGGTCGAGGGCAACTCGCCGTTCCGGCAGGACACCCCGCTGTCCACGCTGCGGGCGGTGGTGGACGACGCGCTGCCCCCGCCGCGCCGGGCGGGCCCGCTGACGCCGGTGATCGAGGGGCTGCTGCGCAAGGACCCGGCCGAGCGGTGGGCGGGCGAGGAGGCCGAGCACCAGTTGCGGGTGGTGGCGGCGGGCGGCTCGGTGCGGGCCCCGCTGGGAAGGTCCGAGGCGACGACGGTAACAACCGGAGCTCCGGGCATGCCGCCGACGCCCGTGATGCCGTTTCCCGCGGCCACTCCCGGTGGCGGCACGACGGCGACGCGGGGCGCCGAGCCCTCCCGACACACCGGGGCGGTCCTGCTCGCCGGGATCCTGGTGCTGCTGCTCGCGCTCGGCGGGCTGGTGTACGCGCTGATGCGGGACAGCGGGCAGGGCGGCACAGGGGGTTCATCGAGCGGCGGCTCGCCCGCACCTTCCGTGTCGCACTCCTCCCAGGCATCCGGCACGTCCGGCGCCACGAGCGGCAACAGCAGCCCTTCCCCGTCGTCCAGCGGCCCGAGCCCCTCCCCCTCGGCGTCCTCCTCGTCGCCGCCCGCCCAGTCGGTGGAGGTCAACCTCCAGGTGGTGCGAGGCAGTTACGAGGGTGCGTGCCCGGCGCCGAACGCCCAGGCGCCCTCGATGGTCGCCGTCTTCACCGTGGGGCGTACGCCGGTGGATGTGGAGTACCGCTGGGTCACGAAGGACGGCCAGTCGTCGGATCCGGGCTGGAAGACGCTCTCGTTCCCCTCGGGCGGGCCGCGCACCCGGCAGGTGGCGCACACCGAGTCGCCGGCGCAGAGCGGATCCAACGAGGTCCATGTCGAGGTGCGGCAGCCGGTGAAGGTGTCGTCCGGCCCGGGGGCGTACAAGGTGACGTGCAAGGAGGAGACCCCGACGGGCGGGGCCTCCTCCTCGTACTCGCCGCCGGGCTCGTCCTCGCCCGGCGGGTGAGCGAAAAGATCAGGCCGCGTTGGTGAAGGTCGGCAGGTAGCCGCCCGACTGGCCGGCGGCGGTGGGGTGGTAGGACTCGCTGATGTTGGTCCAGACGACGCTGTTCAGCCACGGGCTGCTGGAGCAGATCTCGTGTCCGGTGAAGGCCGGCACGACGTCAGCGAAGCTGAAGCCGTGGTCGGCGGCGCGCTTGGCGGTCACCGAGTTGAGCTCGTCCGCGGCGCCGTTGATCGCGGAGCGGGAGTTCTCACTGAGGCCCGCGACGCAGTTGCCGCCGATCTTGTAGAAGTGCGGGTAGCCGATGACGACGACATGGGCGTTGGGAGCCTTGGATCTGATCGCCGAGTACACCGAGTCGAGCAGGCCGGGCAGCGTCGAGTCGACGTAGGCGCGGGCCGATGCCACCTTGCTGAGACAGGTGGACTCCGAGTACAGGACGCAGTTGGTCATGACGTCGGCGAAGCCGGCGTCATTGCCTCCGATGGTGATCGAGACAAGGTCGGTGGTGGAGCTGAGCGGGCCGAGCTGGCTCGACGTCACATCACCCGTACGAGCGCCGGAGCACGCGGTGAAGTCGAACGAGGCGGGGGAATGCGCCGCCGCCCACAGGGCCGGGTAGGCCTTCGTGGAGCGCTTGCAGCTGCCGCTCGAACTGTCGTAGCTCCCGGCCGCAAGGCCGGAGGAGTACGAGTCGCCGAGGGCCACGTAGTGGGATCCGGCCGCCTGGGTTGCCGCCGTTGCCACGCCGGCCCCGGTGAGGGAAAGCGCGACAGCCAGCACGAGCGCCCATGCATATGCCGCGATTCGGGACAGTTTCATGGAACCTCCTTGTAGCGGGTTTTCCGCCACGGCAGTGGTACCAGCCCCCACAGGTCGCGGGAAGTGTCCATGCCAAGAACAACCGAGGGACATCTGCATGTATCTGGTGATCCGTCAGCAACTCGCGAGTAATCCTTCACCGGAGCACCACACTCCACTGACGGACCGTCAATCTCCGTTCACCGCAAACGAATCGGCGTCTTGACGGGACTGTCCGGACTGCGTCACATTGAAGCCTCGCATCCGGCGCATCGGGGGGAACCGTCGCCAATGCAGACCATCAGTGACAGATCGGCAGTTGGCGCGCCCGTCGCCGCCGACCTGCTGCCCGTGCTCGCGGGAGCCGCGCTCGCCGTCTCGGCCGTGGGCGCCGCCCTAGCCTTCGCCGGCCTGGACTCTCCGCTGCGCGCTCCGCTCGCGCTCTTCTACCTGGTGGCCGCACCCGCGGAAGCGGCCGTATTCGCACTGCGCCGACTGGAACCGCTCGCCCGCATCGTGGCGTCTTTATCAGGAGCAGTACTCATCGATGTGCTGACCGCCGAAAGCATGGCAGGTCTGCACCTTTGGTCGACTCGCAACGGCATCACAGCCGTGGGCGTGATCAGCCTTCTCCTCTTCCTGCTTGGGACGGGGGTGAATCGCTCCGGATGTGACCGTGAAAGTCCGGTCAAAAACACAGAAACGTGAGGCCTCGACTGAGGCCTTGCCATACAGTCCCAATCATCAATACCGTCTTACATCCACCCGCAACGGTCCATCATGCAAAGCGGCACTAGGGGAGGGCTCAAGCGTCGCGATGGATACCGGGGCGGGGCGCGGTGGGGGGGGTGCCGTGCTCGGTCTTCGCCTTGCGTGGGCCGGAACACGGGCCGCGCGGCCAGCAAAGCCAGCTCACCCAATCAGAGCGGTGTGCCATGCCGTCATGACCGGGGTGAGAACCCCCCTTTCGTAACCGGAAACTCATCCGGACCGCCCGGGGGCGGGCGGTCCACCGGACGAGAGGGACAGAGACTCATCATGACTCCTTCCGTGCGCCCGGCCGTCCCGGGCCAAGATCAATTAATTGCGGAATCGCCGAACAGTCACTCGGATTCCGTGACCACCAGTCGAATATCCGCCGCGTATCGACCGGTCTCGGCGAATCTCGCCATTGCGCCGCCCGTGAGCGTCGTGATCCCGGCCATGAATGAGGCGGAAAATCTTCCGCACGTGTTCAAGACACTTCCGGACTGGATCCACGAAGTCGTCCTGGTAGACGGAAATTCCACCGACAACACGGTGCAGGTCGCCCGCGAACTGTGGCCCGACGTCAAGGTCGTCAAGCAGGTAGGCAAGGGCAAGGGCGACGCCCTGATCAGTGGGTTCGCGGCCTGCACCGGCGACATCATCGTCATGGTCGACGCGGACGGCTCGGCGGACGGCGAGGAGATCGTCAGCTACGTCTCCGCGCTGGTCGGCGGCGCCGACTTCGCCAAGGGGTCCCGCTTCGCCAACGGCGGCGGCACCGACGACATGACGCCGATCCGCAAGCTCGGAAACGCCGTCCTGTGCGGCATCGTGAACCGCAAGTTCGGCGCCCGGTACACCGATCTCTGCTACGGCTACAACGCCTTCTGGAAGCACTGCCTGGACAAGATCGTGCTCGACTGCTCCGGGTTCGAGATCGAGACCCTGATCAACATCCGGATCGTCAAGGCGGGCCTGCGCGTTCAGGAGGTCCCCAGCTACGAGTACAACCGGATCCACGGCGTCTCCAACCTCAGCGCGGTGCGCGACGGCATCCGCGTCCTGAAGGTGATACTCCGGGAGAAGGCGGTGCCCCGGGCCCACCGGCGCACGCAGGCCGTCTTCCTGAACACACGGCGGGGAGAGGTGTCTTGACGGAGCGTCACTTCTCCGTGGTGATCTGCGTGTACACCGAGGACCGCTGGGAGGACATCCTGGCGGCGGTCTCCTCGGTGCGCACGCAGTCGCTGCCGGCCCTGGAGACGCTGCTCGTGGTGGACCACAACGAGCGGCTCCTGGACCGGCTCACCAAGGAGTTCAAGGAGTACGCGGCGTCCGGGGAGGTACGGGTGCTCGCCAACGCGGGCCCCCGCGGCCTCTCGGCCGGCCGCAACACGGCGATCTCCCTCGCCCGGGGCGAGTTCGTGGCCTTCCTCGACGACGACGCGGTGGCCGAGCGCGACTGGCTGCGGCACTTCGCCGAGGGGTACGACGACCCGCGCGTGATGGCGGTCGGCGGCCGCACCGTGCCCGCCTGGGCCTCGGGGCGCAGGCCCGCCTGGTTCCCCGAGGAGTTCGACTGGATCGTCGGCTGCACCTACCGGGGGCTGCCGCCGGGCCGCGTCGAGGTCCGCAACGTCCTGGGCGGCAACGCCTCCTTCCGTACGTCGGCCTTCGACGCGGCGGGCGGCTTCGCGACCGGCATCGGCCGCGACGGCGACAAGCGGCCGCTGGGCTGCGAGGAGACCGAGCTGTGCATCCGGCTCAGCAAGGCGCTGCCCGACGCCGTGCTGCTCATCGACGACCGCTCGGTGATCCACCACCGGGTGCCCGCGGCGCGCGAGCGCTTCGGCTACTTCCGTACGAGGGCGTACGCGGAAGGCCTCTCCAAGGCGCTGGTGGCCCGAAGTGTCGGCTCCGGCAAGGGACTTGAGTCCGAGCGGCGCTACACGACCCGGGTCCTGCCGGCCGGTGTGGTGCGCGGCGTGCGGGACGCGGTGCTCGGCCGGGCCGGCGGCGCGGGCCGCGCGGGCGCGATCGTGACCGGCGTCGCGGTGGCCACCGGCGGCTATCTCCTCGGCACCGTACGGGCGTTGAGGGGTGGGGTGACCTTCACCGTGGCCCCCATCGAACGCGTACCGGCCACGGAGACGGACGAGGAGGGCGAAGCGGCATGACGTCGAGCGGCCCCGTGCCCATCCTCATGTACCACTCGGTGGCGCACAGTCCCGCCAAGGCCGCCTTCGGTCTCTCCGTCTCGCCGGACGCCTTCGCCGACCAGATGGAGCTGCTCGCCGAGCTGGGGTGCACTCCGGTCACCACGGCCCAGCTGGCGCATGCCTGGCGCACGGCGGGAGCGCTTCCACGCCGTCCCGTCCTGATCACTTTCGACGACGGCTACGAGGGCGTGCACCGCCACGCCCTGCCCGTCCTCACCAAGTACGGCTTCGCGTCCACGCTCTTCGTCTCCACGGGCTGGCTGCGCGGCGCCCACGACGACGGCAACGCCCTGGACACGATGCTGGACTGGGACCAGGTGCGCGAGCTCGGCTCGGGCGGCTGCGAGATCGGCGGGCACAGCCACAGCCACCCGCAGATGGACCAACTCACCGATGAACGGCTCTGGTTCGAGACACTGCGCTGCAAGGAGATCCTCACCGACGAGCTCGGCCGGCGCCCCGTCTCGTTCGCCTATCCGTACGGCCACTCCAGCCGGCGGGTGCGGCGCACGGTGCGCTCCGCGGGCTTCGCCCAGGCGCTCGCCGTGGGCAACGCGCTCGCCGAGCGGCGCCAGGGGCCGTACGCCCTGGAGCGGGTGACGGTACGGCGCACCACCGGTCTCGACGAGTTCGAGCGGCTCGTCCTGGGCACCGGCCGCGACATCGCGCGCAACTTCGCACGTGACCGCGTCCTGACGAAGGGCTACGCCATGGTCCGCGGGGCCCGGCGCGCCGGGCGCAGGCTCGGCGGCGGCTGAGAGAGCCGTGTCCGGATCCCACCCGGACGCAGGATCTGACGAACCATCAGAACCAGAAGGTGAGCGGTACCCGTGGCTGACGTGAGCACCGCCCAGGACCTCGGCACTCCGACCCCCGACAAGCGCCGGGGCACCCCCCTCTTCCGCAACGCCTACGCCCTGATGCTGAACACGGGCATCAGCGCGGTGCTCGGGCTCGGCTTCTGGCTGCTCGCCGCGCGGTACTACACGGACGACGCGGTCGGACAGGGCTCGGCGGCGATCGCCGCGATGAAGTTCCTCGCCGGGATCACCGCGTTGACTTTGACCGGGGCGATGTCCCGGTTCATCCCCGTGTCGGGCGCCGCCACCGGCCGCCTCGTCCTGCGCACCTACGCGCTGAGCGCGTGCGTCGTCGGCCTGGCCGCGCTCGTCTTCATGGAGACGCTGGACTTCTGGGGACCCTCGTACCGGTTCCTGCACGGCCCGTTCAAGGGGCTCGGCTTCATCGCGGCGGTGATCGCCTGGTCGATCCTCACGCTGCAGGACGGGGTGCTTACCGGGCTGCGCAGCGCGTTCTGGGTGCCGGTCGGCAACACCGCGTTCTCGGCGGTCAAGCTGCTGCTCCTGGTGGCGATCGCGGCCTCGCTGCCGACCAGCGGGGTGTTCGTGTCGTGGGTCGCGGCGATCGCGGTGTCCGTGGTGCCGCTGGGCTGGCTGGTGTTCCGGCGCCTGGTCCCCCGCCACGTGGAGCTCACCGTGCGGACCGCCCGGCCGCCGAGCTACCGGGAGCTGGGCCGCTTCCTGGCCGGCGACTACACGGGCTCGCTGTTCGCGCTTGCCGTGGTCTACCTCGTGCCGGTGATCGTCGCCTCGCAGATCAGCTCGGCCGACAACGCGTACTTCTACATCACCGCGACCATCGGCGGCACCGTCGAACTCCTCGCCATCAACATGGGCGCCTCACTGACCGTCGAGGGCGCGCACGACCCCGAGCGGCTCGGCCGCAACGCGCGGGCCGCGCTGCTCCGCATGATCAAGATCGTGGTGCCGATCTGCGCGTTCCTCTTCGCCTTCGCGCCGCACATCCTGCACGTGTTCGGCGAGGGATACGCCCGTCACGCCACGGCGCTGCTGCGCTGGCTGGTGGTCGGGGCACTGCTGCGGGTGGTGATCGAGCTGTACTTCGCGGTGCTGCGCGCACAGAGCCGTACGGCCGGACTCGCCTACCTCCAGGGCGCGTTGTGCGTTCTGGTGCTCGGGTCCACGCTGACCCTGCTGCCGCCACTGGGCCTGACGGGCGTCGGCATCGCGGAGGTCGCGAGCCTTTCGGTGATCGCGACGATCGCGGCGGTCAGGCTGTTCGGGGTGCTGCGGGCCGATCCTCCTCAGCGGGTCAGCCAGCGCACTTCGTAGGCGGCCATGGGGAACGACTTGCCGTCTACCTTGGCGTCGATGGCCCGGTCGAGGGTGTTGACGACGAGCACGTCCTTGCCGCTGGCGAGCACGCGGACGTTCGGCACGTCGTCGGCGGCGATGCTCACGGTGGTGAAGTCAGTGCCCGGCGGGAACGCCTTGGCGAACCTGGCGATCAGCGCGTACATGGGCAACTCCTTTCCCCCGTCGTCCTGTTGGGTCGGCGTCCACAGGCAGCCGGGGCACGGGCCGGTCTGCTCCTCCGGGCTCCAGTAGAACGCGGTGCTGGTGCCGCCGCGCGCCAGGGCCATCATGCCGGCGGCCTGGGTGGCGACGCGCCGCTGCTCGCTCCAGCCGGACTTGTCGGGCTCGACGTAGTACTCGGCCCACCACACGGGCAGACCGGACTGCTTGCGCAGCCACTCGGTGACGGCGGTCAGTTTGTCGGTGGCGCTGAACGCGTTGGGCAGCATCTGGTTGGTGCGGGTGAAGCTGGCGCCGTCGACCACCACGAAGTCGGCGCCCTTCTTGTGCTTGTTCCAGTACGTGAAGGCGTCGAGCACCCGCTGGTCGACCGAGCCCCAGGGGCCCTTCAGGCCGGACGCGTACGACTGGTCCTGCGGCCCGTAGCTGTCCATGACCAGATAGGGCCCGCCGACCAGATTGTTCCTGTCGACCTTCTTCAGCGCGTCGTAGACCTGGTTGTAGAGCTGGGTGTAGCCCTCGTAGTTCCAGCGCTGGGCGGTGTCGTCGTAGAAGCCCTTGAGTTCGTTCCAGACGATGAAGTGCCTTACGTCCGGGTAGCGTTGGGCCACCTTCGCGGCCAGGGCCGCGAAGTCCTTGTAGTGGGTCGGCAGCGGCGCCGACTCCAGCGCCTTCACGCTCCAGTCCGTCTTGCTCGCCCCGGCCCGCCCGCCCTTCATCCAGTCGGGCGCGCAGCACAGCGTGATGACGGGGGTGGCCCCGGTGGAGCGGATGTACTTGACCCGCCGGTCGAGGTCCGAGAAGTCGTACGTGCCCGGCGACGGCTCGGGGTTGCCCGCGCCCCAGCCCATGATCGCCTGGTCCTGCGGCAGACCTTGCGCCGAGAGCAGGTCGCGGGTGCGCGCCACCGCGTCGTCGTCGCCGGTGTCGGCGCTGTACTGGGTGTGGGTGAAGCCCCAGCCGAGCGCGGGGGCGGTGTTGCTCGCACCGGTCCGGCCGGGTCCGGCCTCGCCCGCGTTTCTGTTCGTGCAGCCGCTCACCGCCAGGACGAGGGCGAGCGCGGCGAGAAGTGCGGCGGCCAGTACCGCCGGGGTCCTGGGCCGGGACGCCCTGCCGGGCCTGCGGCTGCGGACAGTGGCTCCACGATGACGTTCCATCACGGGGCAGCGTATCGGCGGTAGTTGCCATTCCGGCCAGTTTTACCGGAACAGGGACAGAACGTCCCTCGACCATCAACGGGACAAAACAGGTGCACGCGCGGGCGTGTTGCCGGATCATGGGGGCATGTCCCCTGCCCCAGAAGCCGCGCTGCCGATCCGGCTGACCGTGGACGACAGCGATTCGCCCTCCGATGTCGTCGACGCGCTCTTCCTCGGCCGCTTCGCCACGGGCGAGCAGCCGTTCTCGCACAGCTCATCCATCGACCGGGTCAAGAAGGGCTTCAGCCTGCTGCCGCCCGCGGCGAAGGTGCTGCGCGCCGCCCGCGACGACGACCGCAGCGCCACGCTCGCCGAGGGCGAGGGCTGGACGCTGCTCGTCTCGCGCTGGAACCGGGGCGCGGACGTCACGGTGACCGCGACCACCGAGGAGCTCGCCGCGCAGGTGCTGAAACAGGCCACCGAGGGCGCCGAGGACGAGCCGGAGCCGCAGCCCGAGAACGTGACGATGGGCTTCTGGTACGTGTCCCCGCGGCGCGGCCCGCACCGCACGACCCGGCAGATCGCGGCCGGCACCTGGGACGAGGTGCGGCCCAACTACACGGCGCCGGTGGCCGATGCGATGGACCGCCTGATGAAGGTGACCCCGGACGACATCGCGGGCCGGCTGCTCCTGCTCCACGGGCCGCCGGGCACCGGCAAGACCTCGGCGCTGCGCACCCTGGCCCGGTCCTGGCGCGACTGGTGCCAGGTGGACTGTGTGCTCGACCCGGAGCGGCTCTTCAACGACGTCGGCTACCTGATGGACATCGCGATCGGCGAGGACGACGGCAGCGCGAAGGGCCGCTGGCGGCTGCTCCTCCTGGAGGACTGCGACGAGCTGATCCGCGGCGAGGCCAAGCACACGGCGGGCCAGGCCCTTTCGAGGCTCCTCAACCTGACCGACGGCCTGCTCGGCCAGGGCCGCAACGTCCTGGTCGGCGTCACCACCAACGAGGACCTGGAGCGCCTGCACCCCGCGGTGGTGCGCCCCGGCCGCTGCCTCGCCCGCATCGAGGTCGGCCCGCTGACCCGGGCGGAGGCCGTCGGCTGGCTGGGCACCGAGGAGGGCATCGCCCGCGACGGCACCACCCTGGCCGAGCTGTACGCCCTGCGCCGGGGCACGTCCCCGGCGTCGGTCCCGGATCAGCGGGCGGAGGCGGACGCGGGGTTGTATTTGTAGGAGCCTGTGCCACACAGGAGCGCGGGGAACTGCGCGACCAGCCACGACGGACCCGCACCCGATGGAATCTCAGCCGCCGGAGGCTTTAGGGAAGGGGCGGGGTGGGGCACAGCCCGCCGCAGGCGCCCTACTTCCCGTACGCCGCCCGCAACGCCTCTTCCACCGCCGAGCGAGCCGCGTCCCGCCCGAGCCCGAGCCGCAGGACCTCCCCCGCGTACGCCGCCGCGGCCACCGCCGCGAGCCGTTCGGACGCGTCCCCGGCCGCCGCGACGAACGTCCCGTTGCGGCCCCGGGTCTCGATGACCCCGTCCGCCTCAAGGGCCCGGTACGCCTTGGCCACCGTGTTCGCGGCGAGCCCGAGATCCTCCGCGAGGCCACGGACCGTGGGCAGTTTGTAGCCCACCGGCAGCTTTCCGGACCTGGCCCGGTCGGCGATCTGGGCGCGCAGTTGCTCGTACGGCGCGGTGGCCACGCCCTGGTCAATCACGATCTTGAGGGTCACAGCTCCGATTCTCCCCCGCGGCCGTGCTCCACGAAAACGGGCGGGCCGTGGGCGGGGCCGACTCGCCCCAGGGAAGCGGAGAGCATTCGGCCAGCCCCCCTCGAAAATGGGAGGCACCCGACCTGCGGCCCCACGTACCGTGCGAAATCCTTCCGCTACGAGATATGTGCCACGGAGGTACGTCATGTCCGCGAGCTCGGCCGAGGCCGGCACCCGTATCGAGGTCGTCCTGGTCAAGGCCGGGCGCACGAAGCTGCGTTACCCGGCGTCGGTGGTGTCCGACGACGGGACCAGGGTGAGCGTGCGCGCCCCCTGGGCGGCGGAAGGCGTCCGTGACTTCGGCTTCGTACGGTTCGAGCCGGGCGATGTGTTCACCGAGCACTACTGGCGCGACCGCTGGTACGCCGTGAAGGAGGTCCGCGACGCAGACTCGGTGCTGAAGGGCTGGTACTGCGACATCACCCGGCCCGCCGTGGTCCGGGGCGGCGAGCTGATCGCCGAGGACCTGGACCTCGACCTCTGGGTCTCGGCCGACGGCGCGACCGTACTGCGCCTGGACGAGGACGAGTTCGCCGAGAGCGGCCTGGCCGAGTGCGACCCGGAGGCCGCCACCCGCGCCGTGGCCGCCCTGGATGAGCTTGAACTCCTCGCGAAACTCGGCCAGTTCACGGCACTGATCGACTGAGGGCCGTCGGGCCTGCCAGGCCTGCCAGGCCTGCGGGAGCGTACGCCGTGCGGGGCGGCGCGGCCGGGGCGTCGGCGGGCCGTCGTGCGCGGCGCCCGTGCCCCCGGTGCCTCGGTCAGGCCACGACCGGCACCGCCGTGGCGACCACCACATACCGTTCATCGTCCACCTCGCGTCCCCAGAGCCGCGCGTCCCCCGACAGCCGTTCGTAGCGCGCCTCGGCCTTCAACTCGCCGAGCGCGGAAGTGAGTTGCTCGGCGGGTATGCCGGTGTCGCCCCACACGCCCTCGACCAGGATCAGCCGGCCGCCCGGCCGCAGCAGCGACCACCAGTGCCGCAGCGCCGCTTCGTGGTCGGGCAGGGCCCACACCACGTGGCGGGCCAGGATCACGTCGAAGGTGCGGCCTTCGACGGGCGGCCGCGCCGCGTCCCCGGTCAGCACCTCGGCGCCGGTGCCGGCCAGCTTGGCGCGGGCCCGCTCGGACATCCGGGGCGACAGGTCGACGGCCGTGATCCGGTGGCCCCGCCCGGCGGCGAGCAGCGACAAGCTCCCGGTGCCGCACCCCAGGTCGAGAAGCTCGCCCGCCCGGTCCGGCAGCCACCCCGCGAGGCGCTCGTCCCACGCGGCCCGCACCGAGGGGTCGAGCAGCCCGTGGTCGGGCTGCTCGTCGAACGTGTCGGCCTCTTCGTCCCAGTCGATGTCCATGCCCCGATCGTGCCAGGCACCACTGACAATCGGCCCGGCGATCAGCCCCTGCCCGCCTCACCACCGGATCGCGGGCCGAGCACCTTGCGGTAGTGGAGGCGGTCGTAGGGCCCGTCCACCCGCCGCTCGACGAGTTCGTACCCGTACCGCGGATAGATCTTCTGGTTCTCCCACATCATCGCGTTGGTGTAGAGCCGAACCTCGGGCAGGCCGAGCGCCCGCGCGTGCTCGTCCACGAAGTGCAGCAGCCTGCGCCCGAGGCCGGTGCCCCTGACGTCGGGGTGGACGGAGATCGAATCGAGGAAGAGGTGGTCCGGCTCCGGGACGAGGACCAGGACCCCGACGACCGGATCACCGGCGACGAAGACCCGCCCCTCCGCGACGTTCGCCGCATGGTCGGCCTCCATGGGGACGGGCACGACGCCGATCCGTTCGATGTAGGGGCGGTAGGCGGCGTCGGTGACCTCCTTCACGCGGGGCACGTCGTCGGGGTTGGCGAGCCGGATCTCATCGTTCATGGGGTCACGGTACGTCGCGGAAGGGCCCGTTCTTAATCGCTTCTGAGTGGCTCCTTAACTCGACCATAAGGATCGCCATCCCCCGCTCCCAGCAGGGGATTTCACGGTTTCGCGGGGCTAGCGTGCTGATCGCCGGACGGGACCTCCGGCAGTTGCAGCAACCCCCACGCCCCATGCCCGTGCACCATCGAAGGAGTACGCCACGATGACCTTCCCCAAGCTCTCCACCGCGTTCGAGCAGCGGGGACCCCGTCGGCGCAGGGCCGCCGTCGTCGCCGCGCTCGGCTTCACGCCGCTCGCTCTGACGGGGCTCGCGGCCGGGCCCGCCGCGGCCCACGGTTCCATGACGGACCCGGTCAGCCGGGTCTCGGCCTGTTACGCGGAGGGCCCCGAGAGCCCCAGGTCGGCGGCGTGCAAGGCCGCCGTCGCGGTCAGCGGTGCGCAGGCCTTCTACGACTGGAACGCGGTGAACGTGGCCAACGCCGCGGGCAAGTCGAAGGAGATCATCCCGGACGGGAAGCTGTGCAGCGGCGGCAACGACAAGTACAAGGGTCTGGACCTGCCTCGCGCCGACTGGCCGGCCACCAAGCTGTCGGCGGGCAGCCACACCTTCCACTACAAGGGAACGGCGCCGCACAAGGGCTCGTTCGAGCTGTACATCACCAAGGACGGCTACGACCCGTCGAAGCCGCTGAAGTGGTCGGACCTGGAGGCGACGCCGTTCGTCAAGGTCACCGACCCGCCGATGCAGGGCGGCGACTACGTCTTCGACGGGAAGGTCCCGGCCCGTTCGGGACGCCACCTGATCTACTCGATCTGGCAGCGCTCGGACAGCCCCGAGGCCTTCTACACCTGCTCCGACGTGGTGTTCGGCAAGGACAGCGGTGCGGCGGGCGCCCCCGCTCCGGCGGCCTCCGCCCCCACCGACAAGGAGATCGCGGACGGCGCGTCCAAGTCGACGGTCCAGCACCACCACGGCGGCGCGACCACGGGGACGCAGCCGAGCACCGCGCCTGCGGCAGAGGCCGGAACAACCGGCAACCAGCCGCAGCCGGACGGCGCCGCGGCCGCTCCGGTCGCCGCGACCGGCACGCGGAACCTCGCCGAGACCGGGGGCGACAGCAGCACCCCGTACCTCGCCATCGGGGGCGCGGGTGCGATCGCCGTCGGCGCCGCGGCGCTCTTCGCGACGCTGCGCCGCAAGGCCGCGGCGGCGGGCCGCCACTGCCGCTGACCCGCGCGCCACACACCGCCCCTCCCGGCTGCCGTGAGGGGCGGTCGCGTACGGTCGCACGGTCCGACGGCGGGTCAGCCGATGACGGAGGCGCAGGTGGTGGGGGTGGCGTGCGCCGGATCCAGCGCGTTGGCCACCTCGTGGTAGGCGACGCGGTCGGTGAGGCCGATGGCCACGTGTTCGGAGAGGTCGAGCGCGCACTTGTCCTGGATGAGGACGTTGTTGACGTCGGGGCCGTCCAGGAACTGCGAGCGGTAGGGGGTGACCACCTCGTCGTACTTGGTCGCGATGACCGTGTAGTGAACTCCGGGGACGGTGTCGCCGCCCTGGTTCAGCTTGGTGACGAAGGCCGATCCGGCCATCTGGTCGGCGAGTCCCGGGGTGGCGAGTGTCAGCAGGTCCTGGGCGCCGGGGAAGTACGGCAGGAGCTGGGTGAGGCCGTCGAGGGTGGTGCCGTGGTTGTCGGGGGCGATCCCGACGAGGGCGTTGACCTTGGAGGCGCCGCCGAGGAACTTCAGGTACCAGCGCGGCATCATGCCGCCCTGGGAGTGGCCGACCAGGTCCGCCTTGGGCGTGCCGGTCGCCGCGAGCACCTTGTCGACGAAGGTGGCGAGCTGGGCCGCCGACTTGTCGATGGGGCCGAGCCCGTCGAACAGGGGCACGCCGGGAAGCTGGCCGTAGTCGAGGGAGAAGACGCAGTACCCGCGGTTGACCAGATACGGGGCGAGGGCCAGCCAGTTGTCGGTGCCGTTGCCGAACGTTCCGTGTACGAGGACGACGGGGCGGGGATGGGCGGCGGACGGCTTGCAGGAGTAGTCGTTCCAGCCACTGCTCGGCGCGGACTGGGCGTGCGCGGCGGTTGCCGGGGCGAGCGAGGCCGCGGCGGCGAGCAAAAGCGCCGACAGCGGTCTGAGCACACGTTTCCAGGGCAGCATCGGGTGATCTCCTTGCGGCTCAAGGGAGTTGCGATGGGGGGTTCGCCCTGCGGCCCGGACCACAAGTGAGGAGCCGTACTGGGTGCGTACGGGGCGTGCTCACGCCAAATTACGCACGGGTAGCGTAGGAGTGAAGTTACGCGTCAGTAAAAAGTGTCGTGTCGCGAATTCGATGTGCTTTCGACGTGCTGACGACGGGTTCGAGGTTCGGCTTCCGGACGCCTTCCGCGCGGATCACGGCGTCAGGACCGCCGCCCCGCCGCCCCGCTTCCGGGGCTTCCGAGCAGCGGTCCCAACGCGGCGGCGATCTCCGCTGCGAGCGGTTCGTCGACCGGGGCGTGGCCGCTGAGCAGGCGGTACCACATCACGCCGAAGGCGAAGTCGACCGCCAGGTCGAGAGACGCGGCGCCGTTCTGGCGCAACTGGCCGCGTTCAATGCCCCGTTCGAGGATCTCGCGCAGCGCAGCGCGGCGCGGGGCGATCACCTCTTCCTGCAGCCTGCGGGCGAGCGAGGCGTCCGCTTGCGCGTCGGCCATCAGCCCGACCACGGCCCGGCCGGTGGCGCCGCGGGTCAGCCGGAAGGTGTGGCCGAGCAGTTCCTCGACGTCTCGGTATACGTCCCCGGTGTCGGGGAAGAGCTCGGCGGGGCTGCGGTGCGGCAGCTCGGTCAGCACTTCGAGCAGGACGTCCTGCTTGGTGGGCCACCAGCGGTAGACGGTCTGCCGGCCGACCTGGGCCTCGTCGGCAATGCCCTTGATCGTCAGTTCCTGGTAGCCGTCGCGGCGGCAGAGCTCCAGCGCGGCGTCGAGCACCGAGCGCCTGGCCGCCTCGCTGCGGGGGCGCCCGCGAGGCGGGGAGCCGTCCGCGGGCCCGCCCTGTGATCCGTTCTCGATTTTCTTCATGCGGGCAGTTTACAAGACACGATGCCTCGGAATACTCTTTACGAGGCAGTGAGCCTCGAAAAGCGTGAAGACCCTCACGAGAGGGCCTGGAAGGACTGCGTCATGAACGAGCGAGTTGTGATCATCGGCGGCACCTCCGGCATCGGCCTGGCCGCGGCGCGCCGCCAGCTGAGCGAGGGCAGGGACGTCGTCGTCACCGGCCGCAACCCCGAGCGACTGCGGGACGCGCTGGATGAACTGGCCGCGCTGGCGGACACGTTGAGCACGCCTGACGCGTCCGGCACATCCGGAACGCCGGACAGGTCCGGCACGTCCGGAACGCCGGGCAGGGTGAGCGGGTCGGTCGTGGACGCCCAGGACGAGGCGGCCACGCAAGAGTTCTTCGCGGGGCTCGGCCGGGTCGACCACGTGGTCGTCGCGGCGACCGGCTCCACGGCCGCCGGACCGTTCCGCTCGGTGACGACCGATGCGCTGCGCCAAGCCACCGAGGGCAAGCTGATAGCCCACAGCCTCACCGCGCGGGCCGCGCTCGACGTCCTCTCCCCCACCGGCTCGATCACCTTCGTGACCGCGGCTTCGGCAGGCGCCGCGATGCCCGGCACGGCCGGCCTGGCCGCGGTCAACGCGTCGGTGGCGGCGATGGTCCCGGTCCTCGCGGTGGAGTTGGCCCCGGTCCGCTTCAACGCGGTGTCGCCGGGCATAGTGGACACCCCTTGGTGGGACTGGATGGACGCGGACGCCAAGGCGGAGACGTTCGCGGCCTACGCCAAGTCCACCCCGGCCGGCCGCTGCGGCCACCCCGAGGACATTGCGGACGCGATCTCGTTCCTCGTTGGCAACAGCTTCACGACCGGCGTCGTACTGACGGTGGACGGGGGTGCGCGGTTGGCTTCGGGAACGTGAACCACAGAACCGGAGGGCAGCCGAAACCGCCGCCTGAAGCGCCGGGCGCGCAAGGCCCAGTTGCCTGGATTCCTCTCAACTCCGGCCCGGTTGTCGGGAGTTCGCAACGACACGCCCCCTGTTCGTCCCAGTCCGGCGACTTCACGCTGGGTATCACCCCCATCGCGGTACGTTCACGGCGAGTGCCAATGCCTTGGGGGGAACCATGCGCAAGATCCTGCTCGCGACCGCCGCCACCACCTGTCTCACCCTGACCGCCTGCAATCCCGGAGGCGGCGGGTCCGGCAACAAGCCGTCCGCCTCTCAGCCCGCTGGCGGGCAGCCGTCCACCGCAACGCCCGCGGCCACGCCCGCCAGCACCCCCGGGGACGGCTCGGCCACGCCGGGTTCGGACCCAGGGGCCGGGCAGGCCGCTCTGGCGCTCGGCGTGCCGTCCCGGACCGTGGGGACCAAGCTCGTCGGCATCCTGGAAATCACGCCCACGACCGTCGTCTACACCAAGGAGGGAGATGGAACGACCTCGCGGTTCGGCACCTTCGCGGTCATCACCACCAAAGACGCCTCGCTGACGGCGAACGCCGCGGACGAGGAGCCCGCCAGCGCCAACGGAACCAAGGGCGGCTGGCGTTGGATCGCGGCCAACGGGCAGAGCGTCGCCGAGGGGAACGGCACCGCGTACAAGGTCCTGGTGACCGGGTACAGCGGCGTCGGCAAGATCGAGCCGGGGACCTACCAGATGCGCTCCGAGGTCTTCGACCTCACACCGGAACAGGCCAAGGGGGGAGGCACGCTCGTCTACACGGACGCCACCAAGTCCGAGAACCGCTGGACGATCCCACCGGTCGACTCCGGGCCCCAGGTGGCCGACGTCAAGAAGCGGCTGGCTTCCTGAAGGCCGTCCTGGCGAGCGGCCTTACGGCTTCCTCGAAGGCGCCCCTTCCGGATCGGGGGTTCCTGAAACGGCCCCCGCCCCCAACCCACCCGTCTCAGGCCGCGTCCGACAGCGTGCCCGGGACGATGGCCCGGGGGCCGAACCTGGCGCGGGCCCGGTCGGCCACCGCCTCGATGCGGCGGGCCCGCTCGTCCTCGGGGTCGAACGTCAGCTGGCGGGCGGCGAGTTCGGCGGGCCCGAGACCCTCGGCCCGTAGTGAGATGCCGCGGACCCTGGCCCGTTGCAAGCCGAGCGCCGCGTGGAGGGCGTAGGCCAGGCCGGCCAGTGCGGGCGAGTGGGCCGAGGGCTCGGGCAGGCTGCGGGTGCGGGTGGTGGTGGACCGGTCGGCGTAGCGCACGGTGAGGCTGAGGGAGCGGCACACCTGATCGGCGCCGCGCAGCCGGACACCGAGTTCCTCGGCGAGGGAAAGCAGCGCCCGGCGGTGGCGTACCGGGTCCAACTCGTCGCGGGGGAAGGAGCGTTCGGCGGCCGTCATGGGGGCACCCGCACCCCCTGCTCGACCGAAACCGAGAGCTTGGGGGAGCACGGAGGCGGGCGGCACGACGGGCGTGCGGTCGATACCGCGGGCGCGCTCCTGGAGTTCGCGGCCCGGCCGGGCGCCGAGGATCCGCTGGACGGTGCCCGGCGGAGCGTCGGCGAGGCGCCCCACCGTGTCGAGGCCGTACGCACAGAGGGTGCGGGCGGTGGAGCGTCCGACGCCGTCCAGGGCCCTGACCGGCTTCGCGGCGAGGAAGCGGTCCACCTCGTCCGGGCGCACCGTGCAGGTCGTGCCGGGTCCGGCGTCCCGCGCGGCCATCCTGGCCAGCGCCGGGTTGGGCGCGAGCCCGATCGCGCAGTCCAGGCCGAAGTGGGCGAGCGCGCGGACCCGAAGGACGGCGGCGAGCTGCCCGGCGTCCTGGCCGAAGTACTTCTCGGCGCCGGCCAGATCGGCGAGGACGCCGTCGGGCGGGAGCGCCTGGACGACCGGGGTGAGGCCCTCGGCCAGCGTGATCAGGGCGGGCAGCGCCGCTTCATACATCGGAGGGAGGTGGAACCGTGCACAGAGGATCATCCCGCGCTCCCCGGGCTCGAATGCCACAACTTCCGCCCGGTGGCGGCCCGTTCACCAGCAGGCTGCAGGTCGGCCCAGGGGTTCAGTTCGTAGCCGGTGGACAGGTGGATGCGGCGGCCGTTGTCGGCGGAGCTCTCGGCCGTGGTCCCGGCTGCTCCTTCGGCCGTGGATCCGGGCGCCTCGATCGGTTCGGGTGGGGTCGCGAGGCGGGAGGAGACCGCGTCCAGGCCGCCCTCGCGGCGCAGTTCGACGAGTTCGGCGAGGTTCCAGGCGCGCGAGCCAACGACGCTCAGGCTGCGCGGGCCGCGCCGCTGCACCACGCCCCGCACGAGGAGCAGCCAGGAGTGGAAGACGGTGTAGGCGCAGGCGTCGTGGCTGTCGTCGAAGAAGGCCAGGTCCACGAGGCCGGTGCCGTCGTCCAGGGTGCTGAAGACGACCCGCTTGCCGGAGCGGATCGGCGGGGTCTGGGTGGCCGCCTTGGCGCCCGCGACCAGGACGGTCCGGCCGTGCTCGGCGTCGCGCAGCCGCTTGGCGGAGACGACACCGAGTTCGTTCAGGAACGCCGCGTGGTCCTCCATCAGGTGGCGGGAGGCGTCCATGCCGAGGACGCCGAGTTCGGCGCTGAGGCGTTCCGCGTCGTCCAGGTCGGGCAGCCCGGCGGGGGCCGTCAACGTGCCGCCGTCCAGGGGGAGTTGGCCACCTGGCGCGCGGCGGGCGCCGTGGAGTTCGGAGAGGTGGAGCAGCAGGTCGCGCCGGTTGGCGCCGAACGCGTCGAGCGCGCCGATCCGGGCGAGCCGTTCGGCGACCGGGCGGCCGGGCCTGGCCCGCTGCCAGAAGTCGCGCAGCGAGGCGTAGGGCCGGCCGGCCTCGATCCGTCCGCTCTCGGCCTCGCTGATCCCGTGGACGTCGGAGAGTGCGAGCCGCACCCCCCAGATACCGGACACCAGTTCGATTCTATGTGCGGCCGAGGACCGGTTCACATCGACCGGCAGGATCGGCACCCCGCGCCGCCGCGCGTCCGCGAGCAGCAGCCGCTTCGGGTACATCCCGGGGTCGTGGGTGAGCAGCCCGGCGTAGAAGGCGGCCGGGTGGTGCGCCTTGAGCCAGGCCGACTGGTAGGTGGGCACGGCGAAGGCGACCGCGTGCGCCTTGCAGAAGCCGTACGACCCGAAGGCCTCGACGATCTCCCAGGTGCGGGCGATCACCTCGGGCAAGTATCCGCGCTCTTCGGCGCTTTGGGCGAACCAGACCTTGATGCGAGCCTGCGACTCCGGGTCGGAGAGCCCGCGCCGCACCCGGTCGGCTTCGCCCCGGCCGCAGCCGGTCATGATGTTCACCATCTCGATGATCTGCTCGTGGAAGACGACCACCCCGTAGGTGTCGCGCAGCGCGTCCGCCAGGTCGGGGTGCGGGAAGCGGACCGGGGCGCGGCCGTGCCGGGCCTCGATGAACGGGCGCACCATGTCGGCCGCGACCGGCCCGGGGCGGAACAGCGAGATGTCGACGACGAGGTCGTGGAAGGTCGACGGCTGGAGCCGCCCGACCAGGTCGCGCTGGCCCGGCGACTCGATCTGGAAGCAGCCCAACGTCTCGGTGGATCGGATGAGTCGGTACGTCTCGGCGTCGCCCGGCGGGACCTGTGCCGGGTCGTCGATGTCGAGCTTCTCGCCCGTGGCCCGGCCGATCTCGGCGACCGCGTGGGCCATCGCGGACTGCATCCGCACACCCAGGACGTCCAGCTTGAGCAGGCCGAGGTCCTCCACGTCCTCCTTGTCGAACTGGGACATCGGAAACCCCTCGCCGCTGGTGGGCATCACGGGGGTGCGGCGCAGCAGCGCGGCGTCCGAGAGGAGCACTCCGCACGGGTGCATGGCAATGCCGCGCGGCAGGGCGTCCAGGGCCTCGACGAGCTCCCAGAGCTTGCCGTACTTGTCCATCTCCCCCGCCAGGGACCGCAGTTCGGGGAGTTCCTTCAGCGCGGTGCGGGCGTCGCGGGCCCGGATGTGCGGGAAGGACTTGGCGATCTTGTCGGTCACGTCCGGGTCCATGGACAGGGCGGCGCCCACGTCCCGGATGGCGTGCCGCACCCGGTAGGTCTCGGGCATGGCGACGGTGGCGACCCGCTCGGCGCCGAAGCGGTCGATGATCGCGCGGTAGACGTCGAGCCGGCGGGCGGACTCCACGTCGATGTCGATGTCCGGCAGCACCGGCCGCCGCTTGGACAGGAAGCGCTCCATCAGGAGCCCGTTCTCGACGGGGTCGGCGTGCGCGATGCCGAGGAGGTGGTTGACGAGCGAGCCCGCGCCGGAGCCGCGCGCGGCCACCCTGATGCCCAATTCCCGTACGTCGTCGACGACTTGGGCGACGGTGAGGAAGTAGGAGGCGTAACCCCAGTGCGCGATGATGTCCAGCTCGTGGTGCATCCGCTCCCAGTACGCGCGCCGGCCCGCATAGCCGCGCAGCACCATGCCGGCGGCGGCCCGGGAGGCGAGGACGCGCTGCGGGGCGCGGTGGGCGGCGCCGACCAGGTACGGCTCGGGGTAGCTTGCGGTACCCATGCCGAGGTCGTCCTGGGGGTCGACGAGGCATTCGGCGGCGGTCTGTTCGGTCATGGCGAGCAGCCGGTGGGCCACGTCGCGGCGCCAGCCGGCCGCCTCGGCGACCCGTTCGGCGATCTTGAACATGGCGTCCGGGCCCTTGAGCCAGCGCTCCCCGCTGTCGAACGGCGCCCGCACCGGCACCAGGCGCCGCGCCGCGTCCAGCACGTCGGCGACCGGGCCCTGACCCGGGTCGGCGTAGCGCGCGGCGTTGGCCAGGACGGCACGTACGCCCTGTTCGGCGGCGAAGCCGACGGTGCGCGCGGCGAGCCGGAGCGATCCTGGGCCGGTCCCCCTGAGTCCGTGGTGGACGGCCTCCAGGCGTAGCGCGTCGCCGTAGATCTCCCGCCAGGGCGCGAGCAGTTTCGCGGCCCGGTCGGGGCGGCCCGCGCCGAGCGCGCGGCCGATCTCGGAGGCCGGGCCGAGCAGCACGGTGAGCCCTTCGGCGGGCAGCGCGGCGCGTGGCAGGAGCGGGCGGCCCTCGGCCGTGTGCGCGGCGCTGACCAGGCGGCAGAGCTCGGCCCAGCCGGCCGCGCCGTCACGGGCGAGGAAGGTGACCCGGGGGGCGGACTCGTCGACGAACGCACCGCCCCGTACGGGCGTGCGCCGTCGGGCCTGCCCCCGGGCGGGCCCGGTTTCCCCGAGGTGTTCCGGCACGGCCAGCTCGGCCCCGAACAGCGGCCGGATCCCCGCCTCGGCGCAGGCCTTGGCGAAGCGGACCGTGCCCGCGAGGGTGTCCCGGTCGGTCAGTGCGAGGGCGTCCATGCCGCGTTCGACGGCGCGTTCGGCCAGCCGCTCCGGGTGGGAAGCCCCGTACCGCAGGGAGAATCCCGAAACGGTGTGCAGATGCGTGAAACCGGGCATCCGCACCTCCTACCGATCCGTTCTCACCTCCCCCTCCCTTCCACCATAGACCAGTTTCGAACGTGCGTGCGACACATATGTTCGAATGCCTGTCGGCCGGATCCGGCAGGCGTTCCGGAAACGTCAGGCCGTGGCGCTCGTGATCACCGCGAACGGGGCGCCGAACGGGTCGAGCAGCATCGCGAACCGCCCCACGCCCTCGCCGTCGGTGGCCGCGATGATGACGGTCGCGCCGAGCCCCTGGGCGCTCGCCACCGTGGCGTCGCAGTCCTCGACCTCGAAGTACGGGTGCCATTCGGAGGCCGAGCCTGCGTCCCGGTTCTCCTGCGGCAGCTCCATGAGGCCGCCGTGCATGGCCTGCTCGCCGCCGCCCGTCGGCCCGGCGATGGAGTAGACGATGCCGCCGCCCATGGGCATGTCCCGGATCTCCCACGACAGGACGCTGCCGTAGAACGCCTTCGCGGCCGCGGCGTCGGTGGTGTACAGCTCGATCCAGCTGACGCTGCCGGGGTCGTTGACGCGCTCCAGGCCGTCGGTGTCGCCGGGTTCCCACACGGCGAAGTCGGCGCCCGCCGGGTCGGTGAAGGCGGCCATCCGGCCGGCCGTGAAGACCTGCGACGGCGGGACGCGGACGGAGCCGCCCGCCTGCTCGACGGACTTGGCGGTGGCGTCGGCGTCCACGGTGCGGAAGTACACCGTCCAGGCCGAGCTCGCGCCGTCCTCGGTCAGCGGGCCGGCGGCGCCCACGGTCTTGCCGTCCTTCTGGAAGAACCCGTAGCCCCCGGCCTCCGGCCCCGCGGACTGGAACTGCCAGCCGAACAGGCCGGTGTAGAAAGCGACGGCCGCGTCGATGTCGGGGGTTCCCAGGTCGAGCCAGTTCAGCCCGCCCGGTACCTGTGTGGAGGTCAGCATTGAGGTGCTCCTGTCGCGTGCGTCGTCCGCCCCGGAACGACGGTCCCGGGAACCTTCCTCCAGCGTGGCAGCGGGCCCCTCCCCCCGACAGCCGGACGCCTCGGGTCAGGCACGGGTTCTAAGCCATTCGGCCCCGCACCGACTGCGTGAACGCGTAGTGCGGCAGAGCGTGGGGGCATGACTTTCGTCGACGAGGTGAAGAGCGCCGTCACCGTGCGGGCCGCCCTGCTGGTCATCGGCGTACTGGGCCTGACGGTCGCCTTCATCGCGTCCTATGCCGGCGCCTTCCACAGCCCGAAGCCGAAGGACATCCCGTTCGCCCTGGTCGCGCCCGCGCAGGTCAGCGGGCAGCTCGCGCAGCGGCTGGGCGCGCTGCCCGGCGGCCCGCTGGACGTACGGACGGCCAAGGACGAGGCCGACGCCACCCGGCAGTTGCGCGACCGCGGTGTCGACGGGGTCCTGGTCGTCGACCCGCGGGGCACCACCGACAGGCTGCTCGTGGCGAGCGGCGGCGGTGCCTCGCTCGCGCAGGCCGTGGAGGCGATCGCGACGGCGGCCGAGAAGGCGCAGCAGCGCACCGTGCAGGTGGTCGACGTCGCGCCCGCCGCCGCGGGCGACTCCCGCACCCTGTCCTCGTTCTACCTCGTCGTCGGCTGGTGCGTCGGCGGCTATCTGTGCGCCGCGATCCTGGCGATCAGCGCGGGCGCCCGGCCCGCCAACACCCACCGGGCGCTGATCCGGCTCGCGGTGCTCGCGGTGTACGCGATCGCCGCGGGACTGCTCGGCTCGCTCATCATCGGGCCGGTGCTCGGCGCGCTGCCGGGCAGCTACATCGGGCTCGCCGGGCTCGGCGCCCTCGTCGTGTTCGCGGTGGGCGCGACGACGCTCGCCTTCCAGGGGCTCGCCGGGGTCGTCGGCATCGGCCTGGCGATCCTGGTCGTCGTCGTCCTCGGCAATCCGAGCGCGGGCGGTGCCTATCCGTATCCGCTGCTCCCGCCGTTCTGGCGGGCGATCGGGCCCTGGCTGCCGCCGGGCGCGGGCACCTGGGCGGCTCGCTCCATCGCCTACTTCAAGAGCGAGTCGATCAGCGGCCCGCTCCAGGTGCTCTCGATCTGGGCGCTGCTCGGCGCGGTCATCACCGTGGTCCTTGCCGGTCTCAACCGGGACCGCGATGAGAACCCGGTGGGCGCATGAGCATCCCGCGCCGCTCCGGCCCTGCCGAACAGGCCTTCTCCGTACGGCGGATGGAGCCGAGCGCGCAGGCCCAGCTCGGTCCGCTCGGCCTGACCGGGTTCATCGTGGTCACCGTCATCGCCACCGGCATCGACGCGGGGATCTTCCCCGAGAAGCTCTCGGCATCCGTGCTCCCGCTGGTCGGGTTCTTCATCGGGGGCCTCGCCCAGCTGCTCGCCGGGCTCTTCCAGGCCCAGCGCGGCGACACCTGGCACGCCACGGTCTTCGGCGGCTTCGGGGTGTTCTGGATGTCGAAGGCGCTGATGCTCCAGTGGGTGCTGCCGGGCCTGGATCCGGCGCTGCGCGGCGACGCGATGGGGCTCTTCACGCTGCCCTGGGTGTTCGTGGTGTTCGTCCTGTGGCTGGGCAGCTGGCGCATCCATCTGGCGCTGCTCTCGACCTTCACCTGCGTACTGGTCGTGTTCGTCGGGCTCGTCTGCGTCGGCTTCACGGGCGAGGTGATCTGGACCCGGATCACCGGGTGGGCCGGTCTGTGCGCGGCGCTCGGGGCGACCTACCTCCTCGCGGGCCAGATCCTCGCCTCGACGTGGGGCCGCCCGGTCCTGCCGATGGGCCGCTTCCTCTCGCCGCCCGACCATCCGGAGACGTGAGGCGGGGCCGCCCCGGGTGGGACGGCCCCGCCTTCGAGAGGCCTACTTTCCGTAGTACGCCCGGGTCATGAGCTCCTTCATGTCGTCGATCATCGGCATCCGCGGGTTGGCCGGGGCGCACTGGTCGGCGTAGGCGTTCATCGCCTGGACCGGCAGGGCCTCGATGAAGGCGGTCTCGTCCACGCCCTCCTCCTGGAAGGAGGCGGGAATGCCGCACTTGGCGCGCAGTTCCTCGACCGCGCGGGCGTAGGACTCGACGCCCTCCTCGGGGGTCGCGGCCGGCAGGCCCAGCATCTTCGCGATCTCCTGGAAGCGCTCCGGGGCCCGGTAGACCTCGGCCTTCGGCCACGGGGTGGCCTTGCCCGAGACCTGGCCGTTGTGCCGGATGACGTGCGGCAGGAGCAGCGCGTTGGTGCGGCCGTGGGCGACGTGGAAGGTGTTGCCGAGCGTGTGCGCCATGGCGTGCACCAGGCCCAGGAAGGCGTTGGCGAAGGCCATGCCCGCCACGGTCGAGGCGTTGTGCATCTTCTCGCGGGCCTCCGGGTCGCCCGCACCGTCGACGACGCAGCGCTCCAGGTTCTCGAAGATCAGCCTGATGGCCTGGAGGCAGAGGCCGTCGGTGTAGTCGTTGGAGTAGACCGAGACGTACGCCTCGGTGGCGTGGGTCAGGGCGTCGAAGCCGGAGTCGGCGGTGACCGTGGCGGGCAGGCCCATCGGGAGCACCGGGTCGACGATCGCGACGTTCGGGGTCAGCGCGTAGTCGGCCAGCGGGTACTTCTGGGCGGCCTTCGGGTCGGAGATGACCGCGAACGGGGTGACCTCGCTGCCCGTTCCCGACGTGGTCGGGATGGCGACGAGCTGGGCCTTCTCGCCGAGCGCCGGGAACTTGTAGGCGCGCTTGCGGATGTCGAAGAACTTCTCCTTCGTGTCCGCGAATTCGATCTCCGGGTGCTCGTACATCAGCCACATGATCTTGGCTGCGTCCATGGCCGAGCCGCCGCCGAGCGCGACGATCGTGTCGGGCCGGAAGTCGCGCATCATCGCGGCGCCCGCCCGGACCGTCGCCAGTTCCGGGTTGGGCTCGACGTTGTCGATGACCTGGAGGACGACCGGGCCGGGGCGGGCCTGGAGGATGTCGCTGACCTTCTGGACGAAGCCGAGCCTGCCCATCGTCTTGTCGGTGACGATGGTGACCCGCTCCAGGCCGTCCATCTCGCCGAGGTAGCGGATGGAGTTGCGCTCGAAGTAGATCTTCGGCGGGACCTTGAACCACTGCATGTTGTTGTTGCGCCGTCCGATCCGCTTGATGTTGACCAGGTTGACCGCGGAGACGTTGTTGGACACCGAGTTGTGTCCGTAACTGCCGCAGCCGAGGGTGAGGGAGGGCAGGAAGGCGTTGTAGACGTCGCCGATGCCGCCGAAGGTGGACGGCGCGTTCACGATCACGCGGATCGCCTTGACCCGCCGGCCGAACTCCTCGGCGAGCTCGTCGTCCTCGGTGTGGATGGCGGCGCTGTGGCCCAGGCCGTGGAACTCGACCATCTGCGCCGAGAGTTGGAGGCCGTGCTCGGTGGAGTCGGCCTTGAGGGCGGCCAGGATCGGGGACAGCTTCTCGCGGGTGAGCGGCTCGCCCTCGCCGACCTCCGCGCACTCGGCGAGCAGGATCGAGGTGGTCGCGGGCACCTCGAAGCCGGCCTGTTCGGCGATCCACTGCGGCGACCTGCCGACGACAGAGGCGTTCAGCTTGGCGCCGCCGCAGTTGTTGGCGAAGGCCGTGGTGCCGAAGACGAATTCCTCCAGCTTGGTCTTCTCGGCCGCGCTCAGGACGTACGCGCCGAGCCGCTCGAACTCCGCCAGGCCCCGCTCGTACACCTCCTTGTCGAGGATGACGGCCTGCTCGGAGGCGCAGATCATGCCGTGGTCGAAGGACTTCGACAGGACGATGTCGTGCACGGCCCGGCCGAGCTTGCCGCTCCTGGTGACGTACGCCGGAACGTTGCCCGCGCCGACGCCGAGGGCGGGCTTGCCGCACGAGTAGGCGGCCTTGACCATGGCGTTTCCGCCGGTGGCGAGGATGGTGGAGACGCCCTCGTGGTTCATCAGGAGCCCGGTGGCCTCCATCGACGGCTCGGCGATCCACTGCACACAGCCCTCGGGCGCCCCGGCCTCGATCGCCGCGTCCCGCACCACGCGGGCGGCCGCGGCCGAGCAGTTCTGCGCGGAGGGGTGGAAGGCGAAGACGATCGGGTTACGGGTCTTCAGGGCGATCAGCGCCTTGAAGATGGTGGTCGAGGTGGGGTTGGTGACCGGGGTCATCGCGCAGATGACGCCCACCGGTTCGGCGATCTCGGTGATCCCGTTCAGCTCGTCGCGGCCGATGACGCCCGCGGTCTTCAGGCCGCGCATCGAGTTGACGACGTGCTCGCAGGCGAAGAGGTTCTTGACGGCCTTGTCCTCGAAGAGGCCGCGGCCGGTCTCCTCGACGGCGAGCCGGGCCAGTTCGCCGTGCTCGCTCAGCGCGGCCAGGGAGGCCTTCTTGACGATGTGGTCGACCTGCTCCTGGGTGAACGTCTCGAACCGGCCGAGCGCCGAAAGGGCCCCCCGCACCAGTCCGTCGACCATGACCTCGGCGGTCGTGACGTTCTCGGCGTTCTTGGCCTCCATGGCAGGAACTCCTTCTTGTCGAGCGCTACGAGCATTGCGAGCGTTTGCGATGCCTTTTCCGATGTCTCAATTCGACACCTTTGCACCGCGCTCGCGGGCCCGACAAAGCCCTGTTCCTGGGGGCCGAATGTCCCTTCAAGTGATCGGGCGTCATGGAAAACATGCCCTTGAGCTGGGCATATGAGTGAGGACTTTAGACCCATGCGCGCTTGTGAAAGCTTTCACAAGTTTTTCTGAGTGTCATTTCCTGCGTCACCGATCTCCGAATGCGCCTGCGCCGGGGGCACTTCCGGCGTGACGGGCGCCGGAGGGACTTCCGGCGTGGCCGGTGCCGTCGGCTCCGTCGGCAAGGGGGCGGCGCGTTCCAGGAACCTCAGGAGTTCCACCGGGAACGGAAGCACCAGCGTCGAGTTCTTCTCGGCGGCCACCGCCACCACGGTCTGCAGCAGCCTCAGCTGGAGGGCGGCCGGCTGCTCCGACATCACGCCCGCCGCCTCGGCCAGCTTCTTCGAGGCCTGGAGCTCGGCGTCCGCGTTGATGACCCGGGCCCGCCGCTCACGGTCCGCCTCCGCCTGGCGGGCCATCGAGCGCTTCATCGTCTCCGGCAGCGACACGTCCTTGATCTCGACCCGGTCGATCTGCACGCCCCAGCCGATGGCCGGGCTGTCGATCATCAGCTCCAGGCCCTGGTTGAGCTTCTCCCGGTTGGACAGGAGGTCGTCGAGGTCGCTCTTGCCGATGATCGAGCGCAGCGAGGTCTGCGCCATCTGCGAGACCGCGAACTGGTAGTCCTCGACCTGGATGACCGCGTCCGCCGGGTCGATCACCTTGAAGTAGATCACCGCGTCCACCCGGACCGTGACGTTGTCCCGCGTGATGCCGTCCTGTGCGGGCACCGGCATCGTCACGATCTGCATGTTCACTTTCCGCAGCCGGTCGACGAACGGAAGGATCATCGTGAAGCCCGGCCCGCGCACCGAATCCGTCAGCTTGCCGAGCCGGAAGACCACTCCTCGCTCGTACTGCTTGACGACCCGCGCCGCCGCCAGCGCATAGACGACACCGGCGGAACCCACGGCGATGCCCGCCGCCACCAGCTCCTCGACCATCACGGCCCCCAAGGGTCCGAATCGGACGTGTACCTCGACGGTAACTCCGCCGCTCTCCCAAGGGGAGACCCCGTCGGGCCCCGCCGCGCGAGTCGGCTGCGGCCGCACGGGCGACGAGGCGGCGGTCAGAGCCCTGACCGGGTGAGGGGGCCACGGTGCGGGACCGGGTGCGCACGGCCGACGGGCGGATTCTCACGGTGGAACGGTCCGGGGACCCGCTGGGCAGCCCCGTGTTCCTGCTGCACGGCACACCCAGCAGCAGGCTCGGCCCCGCGCCCCGCAGCATGGTGCTCTACCACCGTCGCATGCAGGTCATCGCCTACGACCGGCCCGGCTACGGCGGCTCCGACCGGCTCAAGGGGCGCCGGGACGCCGACGCGGCGCGGGACGTCGAGGCGATGGCGGACCGTTACGGGCTCGAACGCTTCGCGGTCGTCGGCCGCTCCGGAGGCGCCCCGCACGCGCTGGCCTGTGCCGCGCTGCTGCCCGAGCGGGTCACCCGGGCCGCCGCCCTGGTCACCCTCGCGCCGCCGGACGCCGAGGGGCTCGACTGGTTCGAGGGCATGGCCGCTTCCAACGTCCGCGCCTTCTCGACGGGCGTCGCCGACCCGGACGAGATGGCCGCATGCTTCATCGCGCGCTCGGCGCGCATCCGCGAGAACCCGGTGCAGCTCCTCGACGACCTGCACAAGGAGCTCACCCACGCCGACCGCATGGTGGTGAAAGACGCCGGGATCCGCTCGATGCTGCTGCGCAACTACCAGGAAGCGCTGAGGACTTCGGCGTACGGCTGGATCGACGACGCGCAGCGACAGCATCGTGTGGCGGAGCCCGGTGGGATCGGCGGAGGCCGCGGCCTGCCAAACGCCCATCGCCCGGGCCGACTTGAGGTAGGCGGCCGAGAGCACCACCACGGTCCGCCCGTTGTCGGCGGCGGGCTCGGTGCGCTCGGGCGCCGGGTCGGAGACGTCGCGCGGATGGACCCGGAACCCGGCCCGGCTCAGGACCGCCTCGCGCAGGGCCGCCCTGCGCGCCCCGCGCAGCAGGGCCAGGGCGAGCGGCTCGTCCGCGAGAGCGACGAGACCGACGGGAAGGCCGCGCGCGCCGAAGCCGTGCCGCCCCCACCGGCTCCGCTCCGTGGGCGAGCGGGGTGAGCGTGGTGATCGCGTCGGCGTACCGCGGAACCCTCTCGGCGAAGCGCGCGGGCCCGGGCCAGCCGACGGCCCCGCTCCCTCGCCTCGCGCGGCCCCGATCGGGGCAGTACGGGGCTGCCGAAGCAGTCGCGGTACGGGTCGAGGTGGCGCGGGCGGAGCAGCACACCGTTGGTGTGGATGCGCAGATCGAGCTCGGCGACGGGTGTGACGGCGGCGGTCAGCACCTCGCAGACCCGGCGCAGCCGCTCGGGCCCGGCGAGCAGCGGTTCGCCGCCGTGCAGAATCACCGAAACGGAACTCAGGCGGTGCTTTTCGGCGTGCTCGGCCAGCCGTCGGGCGGTGTGCGAAATGACGTCGTCGGAGATCGTTCTGGGCTGCTGCCGCCGGCTCTGGTCTGCGGCTTCGTACACATAACAATGGTCACAGGCCAGGTCGCACCTGCTGTGCACCTTGAGTACGATCTCGCGGAATGGGACCAGCGGTCCTGTCATTCCACCAGTTTAGCGAGGGCGGGAATTCGGGCACCCGGCCCGGGAGTTCTCCGGGAATGCCCCGGAGCCCTCGCCCTGCCCTGTCGCCCCATGGCTCCCACCGGGCGCACCCGGCAGGGCCGACCATCAACTCCCATGCAAGAGCGCCGAGTTGAAGGTGGCCACCGCGACCGGGCGGCGACCTTCCCGAGGGGCCAGGACCCTGCTGAGGCTCCTTTCGGAGGTTCGGTCCCCGGCCTTCGCGGCCAGTTCGGCCAGCGGCACCCGGTCCTTCTTCACGGCGGCGAATGAGGGTGAATTTGCTCAATTTACGGTGGGGTTCACGTTCACCCCTGGGGTGAGTGATAACCGCACGTGGACAGTGGCACCGGCACATGCACCGTTGCAGTACCGGCGGGACGACTTTACTCTCATCCCAACCAGTGGATGGAGCACGCAAACAGAACGCACACCTGCCATCCCTACGAAAGAATGAAGGCAAAACCGCAGACGGGGGTGCATGTGACGGCGATTCCCGGCCCATTGCAGAGCATGGTCTTCCGGAACGCGGATCTGCCGGGCCTCTTCCACCACGCGGACGCGCTGGCGATCGGCCGGCAGCAGTCGGCGGTCAAGCTGACCCGCACCCAGCTCTCGCTCCTCGTCGTCGGCGCGCTCGCGGCGGCGCTTCCGCAGGTCCGGGTCGGCGAGGACTTCCAGGTACTCGGCGCGCTGAGTGCGCTCGCCTACGCGGGAGTGCTGCTCGCGAGCTTTGGGGCGGCCCGCCGGCACGCCGCCTCGCACTGGCAGCTCAACCGTTCCGCCGCCGAGTTCATCAAGTCGATGTGCTGGCGCTACGCCGTTCACGGCGCCCCCTTCGACCTCAACGCTCCCGACCCGGACGCCCTGTTCGTCACCCGCGTCGAAGAGGGCCTGCGGGAGCTGAAGAAGGTCGGCTGGCGCGACCCCCGCGAGGACGGCGAGCTCGCTTCGGGAGGGCTTGTGACCGCGAGCATGCGGGAGTTGCGGGGCAAGTCGTTCAACGTGCGCAAGGAGACATACGTACGCGACCGGCTCATCGAGCAGCGCAACTGGTACCGGCGCCGCCAGGAGACCTCGCGGCGCGCGACCAGGCTGTGGTCGACAGCGATCACACTGTTGACCCTTCTCGCCCTTTTTTCCGCAACTCTCCAAACCTTCTCGGTCGCGGAGAAGGTAAACATGGCAGGTGTTCTGTCAGCATCGGCCGCGGCCTGTCTCGCCTGGAGCGAGATCCGCCGCCACCAGCCCCTGATCTCGGCACATTCGCTGGTCGAGCAGGACCTGATGGAGATGCACGTGGCGATGGAGAACATGGTGACCGAGCGGCAGTGGCCGCAGGCCGTGTACGAGACCGAGCGGATCGTCTCGCCGCAGCACACGGACTGGCTCGCCCGGCTGCGCAGTTGACCCCCCCTCGCCCCGGGCCCGCGTCACGCCCTGCGGCTGCCGTCCCGCCAGATGACCGTGACGGGCCTGCCGAGGCTGCGGGCGTACTGCACGATGTCGCCGGTGCCTCCGAGGCCGCGGGCCGGCAGGCCGTCCCAGACGGCGACCAGCCGGTCGCAGTTGTCCGCGATGTAGGCCCCGGCCGCGTAGTAGGCCTCGTCCGTGGAGTGCGGGTAGCCGAGCGCGATCTCCTGGCTGGCGCGCCGCTTCAGGCCCCGGTAGCGGGCCAGTTCGGCCGCGTCCGCGAAGCCCGTCTCGTAGTCGCCGCTCGGGATCACCACGGTGAGGGCGGCGCCGCAGTCCAGGGCGATGTCGGCGAAGAGCTGGTCGGCGCCGGTGGCCAGGCTGGACAGCGCCTCCAGGGAGCCCTCGTGGCCGCCGAGCAGGGCGCGCAGCCGGTCGCGGATCTCCTCGAAGGCGTCGGGCGGGATGTCGCGGTGACCGGTCACTCCGATGCGCTTCAATGCGTCTCACCCCGTGTGTCCGGCGCCGGTCACTGACGGACCTGTTCTACGTCGTGCCCTTGCACATCCTCTCAAAACAGCGCATCGCGTCCAGCCGGAAACCCCCGTCCGGTTCGCCCGGGCGGGGGCCTTGGCCTGCGGTCGGCCGACGTTCAGTGACGCATCGTCAGAAGAGGGTCACACCATAGGCGTTCATCGCTTCGACCACCGGCTGGAAGAAGGTCGTTCCGCCGGAGGTGCAGTCGCCGCTGCCGCCCGAGGTGAGGCCGAGGGCGGTGGAGCCGGCGTAGAGCGGGCCGCCGGAGTCGCCGGGCTCGGCGCACACGGTGGTCCTGATGAGGCCGGAGACGATGTCGCCGTTGCCGTAGTTGACCGTCTGGTTGAGCGCGGTGACCTTGCCGCTGTGCACGCCGGTGGTCGAACCGCGCCGGGTGACCGTCTGGCCGACCGTCGGGTTGGCTGCGCTGGAGATGTGCTGGCTGCCCACGGCGCTCGGGTGCGCGAGGGAGGTGTTGGTGTACTGCACGAGACCGTAGTCGTTGCCCGGGAAGCTGGTGCCCACGGTCGGGCCGATGCTCGTCGAGTGCGACGAGTTGGTGTAGTAGTTCGGCTTGCCCTGGGTGCAGTGACCGGCCGTCAGGAAGTAGTAGGTGGAGCCCTTCTTGACGTTGAAGCCCAGCGAGCAGCGCCAGCTGGTGGTGTAGATGGCGTCGCCGCCGGAGAGCAGCTTGGTGAACTTGCCCGGGGTCCGCTCGATGCGCAGGGCGCCCGCGTTGGCCCCGGCCTCGCGCTTGATCTTCGCCAGGCCGGCCGCCGAGACGGTCGAGTCGGCGGTGACGACGACCTCGCCGGTCGCGCTGTCCACGCTCCACGCGGTTCCGGCGACGTCCGCTCCGCGCACGGCGTCGCTGGCGGCGGTCAGGGCGGCGACGCCGAACGTACGGGCCGGGGTGGCGCTGGCGTTGGGGACGGCTATGGCCACCGCGGCGAGCAGGCCGGTGGCGACGGCGGCCAGCCTGGTGCGTCTCGCGAGACCGGTGGGGGGTGTGGGGGTGGTGCGCTTGATCCTCACTTCTGTTCCTCCCGAGGGGAATCGAGGGGCCCGTGCAAGGGGGGACCCCGTGAGGCGCAGCCAAGGATTACGGCAGCCCAATAAGGCGCAAGCCGTGCTCCTGACAAGCGCTGCGGAGGAGTATTCGGGGGCCCGGCCGGGGCGCGCAAGAGCGCCTTCAGGCCGGGCCCCGCGAGGAGGCGCGCGCCGGGGTCAGCTGGTGCGGATGTTCCGCTCCCCCGCCGGGATGTCGATGGGGAGGGTGTTGCCCGGGGGCGGGAAGGGGCAGATGAAGTGATCGGCGAAGGCGCAGGGCGGCAGCTGCGCCCGGTTGAAGTCGACGGTCACCGTGCCGTCTTCGCCGGGCGCCTCGGGCCGCAGGAAGCGGAACCTGAAGGTGGACTTCCCGCTGGTCCCGTCGGCGAACACGGCCCACAGCGAACCGTCGGCCTCGACCGAGACCTGAAGGGTGTGCTCCTGCCCGCCGAGCGTGAAGGCGATCTCCCCCGCGAGTTCGAGCCCGCGCTCGACCCCGTCGGCGTTCGCCACCTTCACCTGCCGCCCCTGGTACGGGCGGAAGGTGCCGGGCAGCCGGAAGCGCTCCTCGTACGGGGTGGCGTCGATGCCCGCGAAGGCCTGCCGCGCCGGGGACTCGGGGTCCCACACCCGTACCGCCCAGAGCCCCTCGCGGCGCAGGACCACGAGCCTGCGGTCGCCCTGCGCGAGCCGGGACTCGGCGGCCGGCCCGACGTCGGCGCCGAGCCGCACCTCCCCCGTCAACAGAGCCCCGTCCAGGCGCAGTTGGCGCCCTTCGTCGGCACTGAGCACCACCTCGTCCCCGCCCTCCCGCCACCGGCCGAGCTCCTCGGGCACGCCGTCCGCGAGCCAGTGGGTGCCGGTCAGGGCGAGCGGTCCGTAGGGCGCGGAGACCGACGCGATGCGGTGCTCGTGCCACGTCTTCCAGTCGAGGGCGTGGTCGGACCGGGGGGCCTGCGGTGCTTGCGTGCTCATGCGATCAACCTTTCCATACCGGGGTGCGCAGTCCGAGGTGCGAGCGCAGCGTGGACCCGGTGTATTCCGTGCGGAACGCGCCGCGTTCCTGGAGCCGTGGCACCACCTGGTCGACGAAGTCGTCCAGGCCGCCGGGGGTGAGATGGGGTACGAGGATGAAGCCGTCGGCGGCGCCGCCCTGCACGAACGCGTCGAGCTCGGCGGCGACCGTGTCCGGGGTTCCGATGAAGGACTGGCGGCCGGTGGTCTCGATGACGGTCTGCCGGATGGAGAGCCCCTTGGCCTCGGACAGGGCACGCCACTTGGCGGCGATCTCCAAGGCGTTGGTGATCTTCACCCTGCCCTGGACCAGCGCGGAGTCCGGGTCGGGGTCGATGGCGGGCAGCGGCCCGTCGGGATCGTAGGCGGACAGGTCGAGGCCCCAGATCTGTTCGAGGGCGAGGATGGCGTTCTGCGGCGAGACCTGCTGGTGGCGGATTTCGGCGGCCTTCTCCTGGGCCTCGGCCGCGGTGTCGCCGAGCACGAAGGTGACCCCGGGCATGATCTTGAGGTCGTCGGGCTCCCTGCCGTACTGGGCGAGGCGCCCCTTCACATCGGCGTAGAAGGCGCGGCCCGCCTCCAGGGTGCCGTGCCGGGTGAAGATGACGTCGGCGGCCGAGGCCGCGAACTCGCGCCCCTCGCCGGAGTCGCCGGCCTGGATGACGACGGGGTGCCCCTGCGGGGAGCGCGGCACGCCGAACTTCCCCTCGATGGAGAAGTGCTGCCCGTGGTGGGCGAAGGGCCGCGGCACCCCGTCCGGCCCCCAGGAGTCCCACAACTCCCGCGCCGTGGCGACGAATTCGGCGGCACGGGTGTACCGGTCCGCCCGGTCGAGGAAGCCGCCGCGGCGGAAGTTCTCGCCGGTGAAGGCGTCGGGCGAGGTGACCACGTTCCACGCGGCCCGGCCGCCGCTGAGGTGGTCGAGCGAGGCGAAGCGGCGGGCGATCTCGTACGGCTCGTTGAAGGTCGCGTTCACGGTGGCGGCGAGCCCGAGCCAGTCGGTGACGGCGGCCAGCGCGTTGAGCAGGGTGATCGACTCGGGCCGCCCGACCACGTCGAGGTCGTGGATGCGGCCCTTGTGCTCGCGCAGCCGGAGCCCTTCGGCCAGGAAGAAGAAGTCGAACCTGCCGCGTTCGGCGGTCCGGGCGAGGTGCTCGAACGAGGAGAAGTCGATCTGCGACTTGGAGCGCGGGTCGGCCCAGACAGTGGTGTTGTTGACGCCGGGGAAATGGGCGGCGAGATGGATCTGCTTCTTAGCTGCGCTCATGGCGGCCTCCCCCTGCGGTGGCGTACTGGTTGACGGGCCGTGCCAGGCCCAGGTGTTCGCGGAGGGTGGCGCCCGGATAGAAGCGCCGCAGCAGACAGCGGTGCTGGAGGACCGGGACGGTGGCCTTCACGACGAGCGCGAGGTCGCGCTCGGGGTCGGCGAGGCGCAGGTGGAAGCCGTCGACGGCGCCCTCCTCGTACCAGTCGCCGATGAGGCCGGCCAGCTCCACGGCGTCGGCGGTGGTGGCAAGGGCCACCGGGATCGAGCCGAGCACCCGCAGCCGCTCGGGGTCCCGGCCGTGCGCGCGGGCCCGGTCCCGCAACTCCCCGCGCGCGGTGCGGGCGGCGAGCGGATCCTGGGTGCGTACGAGCGCGACGTCGGCGTGCCGGACGGCTGCGGCCCTCGGCTCGGCGGCGGTCGCGTCGACCACGGTGACGGGGTGCCCCTGGGGCGGCCGGGGCACGATGGCCGGTCCGCGCACCGAGAATCCACGCCCCTCGAAATCGACGTAGTGCAGCTTGTCGCGGTCGATGAACCGCCCGGTCGGCTCGTCGCGTATCTCGGCGTCGTCCTCCCAGGAGTCCCACAACTTGGCCGCCACATCGGCGACTTCGCGTGCCTCGTGCCACACCTCGGCTCTTCGGGCGGCCGGCCGCCGCCCGAAGAGCCGCGCCTCGGCCTCGGAGGTGGACACCTCGGGACTCCACCCGGCCCGGCCCCGGCTCACCCAGTCGAGGGTGGCCACGGCCGAGGACACGTGGAACGGCTCGGTGTGGGTGGTGTTCACGACCGGGACGAGCCCGATCCGCTCGGTGGCGGGCGCGACCCGGGACAACACGGCGAGCGCGTCGAGCCCGGCCCGGGAGAAGGAGTCCCCGAGCGTGACGAAGTCGAGCGTCCCCTGCTCGGCGAGGCGCGCGAGCCGGACGAAGTGCCCGGGGTCGTAATGCCCGGCCCCGTCGAGGGAGACGGCGAGGTGCACGGGGCCGCGGACCAGTGGTGCGGACATGGGTGAACCTTTCTGGAGGATGCGGGTCAGACCCTGGGGGTCCCCCCTGGACGAAGTCCTCGGGGGAGTTCGAGGAGCGGGGGTCCGAGGGCGGCGCCCCCAGACCCGGGTCACTTCGCGACCCTGGGCAACCCCCGCGGGTTGATCTCGGACCGCGGCACCGCCTCGGCGGAGAGCCCCCACCTCGCCAGTACCTTCGCGTAGGACCCGTCCTGGATCACGTGGTCCAGAGCCGCCGCGTAGGCGGCCACGAGCCCGCTCCCCTTCTTCGTCGTCGCGGCGATCTCCCCCTGGAGCCCCGCGCCGCCACCGGAGTACGTGCCGACGATCTCGGTCTGGCCCGCCGACGCCACGTGGTACGCGGCCGACGGGTTGGGCCCGAGGTAGGCGTCGATGCGCCCGGACTGGAGGGCGAGGTAGTAGTCCGTCGCCGTCTGGAAGTACTTGATGGACACGGGCTTGCGCCCGGCCTTCACGTTCTGCTCGCTCCAGTCGAGAAGGATCTTCTCCTGGTTGGTCCCTGAGGACACCGCGACGGTCCTGCCCGCCACGTCCTGCGGACCGCCGACCTTCCAACCGGAACCCTTCTTCGCCTCGAAGGCTAGCTGGTCCTTGCGGTAGGTCGCGAAGTCGTACTTGTCCTTGCGCTCCTCGGTGACGGTGACGTTGGAGAACACCCCGTCGAACTTGCCGCTGTCGAGCCCGACGAAGAGGTTCTCCCAGGAGACGGGCTGGAACTGCGGCTTCACACCGAGGGTGTCGGCGACCAGCGTGGCGATGTCGAGCTCCACGCCGATGGGCGTCTTGTCGTCGGTCGCGTAGAAGCTGAGCGGCGGCACCGACCCGGTGGCCACCCCCACGCTGAGGGTGCCCCGGTCGCGTACGCCCGCCGGAAGCTCGGCGGCGATCGCGTCGACCTTCTGCTCCCTGATGCGGTGCTGGTCGGGGCCGAGGTTGATGCCGGTGCCCTTGCCGCCCTTGGGCGCGACCTCGTCGGTCGCGGCGTCGCCCGTGCCGCAGGCGGTGAGGAGCCCGGCGGCGGCCAGCGTGGCGAGTGCGGCGGCGAGGGTGCGGCGCGAGAACACGTACGTACTCCTGAAACTGCTGGGAAGGGACATCACAGGACCTTCGAGAGGAAGGCGCGGGTGCGCTCGTGCCGGGGGGCGTCGAGCACTTCGGCGGGCGGGCCCTGCTCGACGATCGCCCCGCCGTCCATGAACACGACGGTGTCCGCGACCTCACGGGCGAAGCCGATCTCGTGCGTGACGACGATCATCGTGGTGCCGGAGGCCGCCAAGTCCTTGATGACGTCGAGGACTTCGCCCACCAGCTCGGGGTCGAGCGCGGACGTCGGCTCGTCGAAGAGCAGCAGCTTCGGTTCGAGGGCGAGCGCGCGGGCGATGGCGACGCGCTGCTGCTGTCCGCCGGAGAGCTGCTTGGGGTACGCGTCCGCCTTGTCGGCGAGCCCCACCCGGGCGAGCAGCTTCTCAGCCGAGGCCACCGCGTCCTTCCGGGGCCGCTTCAGGGCCGCGACCGGCGCCTCGACGATGTTGTCGAGGACGGTGAGGTGCGGGAAGAGGTTGAAGTTCTGGAAGACGAAGCCGATCTGGGTGCGCTGCTTGAGGACGTCGCGCTCGCGCAGCTCGTACAGCTTGCTTCCGGACCGGCGGTAGCCGACGAGCGTGCCGTCGACGGTGATCCAGCCGCTGTCCACCTTCTCCAGATGGTTGATGGTGCGAAGGAGCGTCGACTTGCCCGAGCCGGACGGTCCGAGGACGACGGTGACCTCGCCGGCCCGGACGTCCAGGTCGATGCCCCGCAGGACTTCGAGTGGGCCGAAGCTCTTGTGCACGGACCGGACTTCGACCATGGAGGTGCTCATCGCACGGCCCCCTTCGCGTAGTGGCGTTCGACGTAGTGCTGGAGGACGGAGAGCACGGTGGTGAGGAGCACGTACCAGACGGTGGCGACCATGAGGAGCGGTACGACCCTGCCGTTGCGGCCGTAGATGACCTGGACCTGGTAGAAGAGCTCGCCGATCGCCATGACGGAGACGATCGAGGTGCCTTTGAAGAGCGAGATGATCTCGTTGGCGGCGTTCGGCAGGATCGAGCGCATCGCCTGCGGAAGCACGATCCGCCGGATCTGCCGCAGCCGCGGGATGCCGAGGGCGGCCGCCGCCTCCAACTGGCCGCCGTCGACGGCCAGTACACCGCCGCGCACGATCTCGGCCGCGTACGCCGCCTGGTGCAGGGCGAGCCCGAGGACGGCCGCGCTCATCGCGCCGACGAGCCCCACCGTGTCGAAGGTGAACAGGCCCGGCCCGAAGGGGACGCCGAACGACAACTCCTTGTACAGATAGGCCAGGTTGAACCAGAACAACAGCTGCACGATCAGCGGGATCGAGCGGAACGCCCAGATGTAGCCGAAGGCCACCGCCTTCAGGAACGGGCTGCCCGACAGGCGCATGAAGGCGAGGACGACGCCGAGTGCGAAGCCGAGTGCCGTTCCGTAGAAGGTGAGCTGAAGGGTGATCCAGACGGCCTTGAGGACGGTCTCGGTGGTGAAGAAGCGGGCGAAGACGTCCCACTCCCAGGCCGGGTTGGTGAGCAGCCCGTGCCCGAACTGGGCGACGAGCACGGCGGTGACGGCGACCGCGGCCCAGCGCCAGGGCCGGCGCACGGGCACCACTTCGAGCGAGGCGTAGTCGGGCCGCAGTGCGGGCGCGGCCGTGTCGAGGGGTGGATCGCTGGTGAGCGACATGGGGGTCCTTCGGGAAGGGGGTACGGGGACGGCGGTCAGGCGCTGAGGCGGCGACACGCGAGGTCGCGCAGGAAGGTCAGCGCGGCGCGGGCCGTGGCGTCGTTCTGCCGGAAGGCCGCACCTCCGGTGCGTGGCCTGGTGAACGCCCCCGACGCGCGCGCGACGGTGAACGGGCCGAGCGCGAACCGGCGCGGGTGGGCCCGGCCGTCGCGTCCGGTGACGCGCCCGTCGGCGGGGTCCACCTGGAGCAGGCCGGTATCGGCGGCGCCCGCACCCTCCTCGTACAGCGAGCGCAGCAGCGGGCTGCCGGGGCGTTCCGCGCTGGGCTCGGGCAGCCGGGCCTCGACGAGGGCCGCCGCCTCGATCCACTGCCCGGGCACGCTGGCGCTGCCCGCCCGGAAGACGCCCTTGGCCTCGTCGGCCTCGACGGTGACGCCCGCGCCGAGGAAGCGCACGATGCCCGCATCCGACAGCGCGAGCAACTGCCGGAGCCGGGGCCCGGGCGGCCCGGAGGCGAGGAAGCTGAAGAACCCGTGCCACCAGGCACCCACGTCCCCGACCCGCAACAGCTGCCCGTAGACCGAAAGCAACCCGAGAAAGACGGCCAAGTCCTCGCTGTGACCGGCATCATGACGCTGAGTCAGATCACCCCGGATGTAGGAACGAAGACCGTCCTGGAGGCTCTCGTACGAGGTGAAGCGGAGCCCGTCCAGCGGGTGGTCCAGGGCTTCGAGGTCGAGGCGGTCGGCGGGGTCGGGGACGGAGGCGGCGACGAGGGCCTGGAGTTCGGGACTGCCGGGGTCGGCGGCGGCGTACTTTTCCTCGAAGTCGGGCCAGTCGACCGCGGTGCGTTCGGGGTGGGCGGTGAACAGCCTGTGGTAGTGGGCGAAGCCCAGTTCCTTGTCGATCAGGGGCCAGAGGTCGCGCCGGAAGTCGGGCCGGTGCGGGCGGCTCAGGAGTTCGTCGACCTCGGCGGGGCCGAAGAAGCGGGGCAGCGGCGGACGTTCGCCGGTCCAGGTGTAGCCGATCTTGGAGTGGTAGGGCACCCCGCGCCGGGATCCGACGTGGAGGACGGGTTCCCGGCCGGAGGGGTGGTAGACGCCGTCCGCGTCATAGCGGCCGCCGCGGCCTTCGGTGAGCAGGGCCATGAGGTCGACGAAGGCGAGTCCGAAGCCGCGGACGATGACGGGTTGACCGGGGCGCAGGGGTGACAGGTCGCTGTCGGCGGTGAAGGCGGGCGGCAGGTGCACCAGTCCGTGCCGGTCGGCGAAGTCGGCCAACTCCCTTTGCTCTTCGTCGAGTTCGGCGTCCAGGTGGCCGAGGGTGAGCACCACCAGGTCGGCGACGAGGGGCTCGGCGCGGCCTTCGAGCCACACCCGCTGCCGCCCCTCGCGCGGCCCGCTGACACGCGTGGCGCGGGTGCGGTGCTCGTGCACGGTGACGGTGGCCGGCAGCGCGGCCACGGCGTCCTCGTACACCCAGCGCAGGTACGCGCCCTGCGCCCGCCGGGTGGGGAAGGTGCGGGCGTCCAGGCCGGACCATTCGGCGAGGGTGGGCCCCGGGCGCACCGGGCCGTCCTGCTGGACGGTGTCGTCGGTGAACATGGTGACGTCCTCGGCCATGGAGTTCATCCAAAGGAGCGGCGACTGGTCGGCCCGCCAGATCCGTCCGCCCCCTGCGGGATGCGGGTCCACCAGGTGGACGTCGAGGGCCCGGTCTCCGTACAGGCAAGGGATGTTGGCGGCGAGCCGCTCCAGGAAGCCGGTCCCCCGCGGACCGGCTCCCACCACCACGATGGACGCGTTCACCGGGCACTCGCCGAGCCGCGCGCGTAGTACCGCTCGACGTAGTACTGGCCGATGGACAGGAGCGAGGTCACCACGACGTACCAGATGGTGGCGACGAGGAGCAGCGGGACCACCTGGTAGGTGCGGTGGTAGACCAACTGCACGGAGTACAGAAGGTCGTTGACGGCGATGATGGAGACGATCGAGGTGCCCTTGAGGGTGCCGATCAGCATGTTTCCGGCGGGCGGCACGATGGCGCGCATGGCCTGGGGCAGCACGATGCGGCGCAGTCGGCGCCAGGGTCCGAGGCCGAGCGACTGGGCGGCCTCGATCTGGCCGCGCTCGACGGAGAGGATGCCGCCGCGCACGACTTCGGCGGCGTACGCGGCCTCGTGCAGGGTGAGCCCGACGACGGCGACGGTGACCGGGCCCATCAGGTCGACCGTGCGCACGCCGAGGATCTGCGGGTAGAGCGCCCCGATGTTGAACCAGAAGAGCAGCTGCACCAGGATCGGCGTCGACCGGAACAGCCAGACGTAGCCCCAACTCACCGCTCTCAGCACGAGGTTGGCGGACAGCCGCATGACCGCGAGCAGCGTGCCGAGCGCGAAGCCGAGCGCCATGACGGCGGCGGTGAGCCACAGGGTGAGCCAGAGTCCGCGCAGTACGGCGGTGGTGGCGAAGTACTCGGCGACCACGCCCCACTGGAAGGCCTCGTTGCGCACGACGGAGTGGAGCGCGAGACCGAGCAGCACGATGACGACAACTGCCGTGATCCGCTGGCCTGTTCGGCGCAGGGGAACGATGCGCAGGGTTTCGGGAGTGCCGTCCTCGGGAGCTATGGACGGGCTTTTGGACAGGGCGAGGGACATGCGAAGGCTCCGTGGATGCAGAGATCGAACACGGGATTGGCCTTCACGAACACATGGCGCGAGGTGATGCGGAACCGAGCCCCTCAGCACGGGTTCCGTTCCTGAGGCTATGCGCTGCATGCTGGAGGTTGTCAAGCTTGTCCGCACTGTGGGCGTTACGTCTCAACGTGGTTGACGCGGAAACGGATGCCTGTTCCACTTGGGCCATGCATCCGCAGCAGTGGCTGGTCACGCGCTCCCACATCGACTTCGGTCGAGTGTGGTCCTCTTCCTGTTGAGCTGACCCCCTGCACGGCCTGCCCTTCCGCGTCCCGCGCGCGCCGTCGCGCCGCGTCCCCGCGCCTTCACCTCACTGATCACTCGCGCACCCCTCCCCTCGCCGTACCTCAGTGCCCCCGTCGGCACTTCCGCCTGCCCGAAATCCCTGGAGCGCACCCCGTCATGAGCAGGTCCCCAAGCCTGAGCAGATCGCGCAACTACGCCGCGTTCGCCCTGATCACCGCCGCGGCACTCGGCCTCACCGCCTGCGGGTCAGGGGACCCGGCGGACGTTGGGGCGGCCGGCAACGCCGCGCCCGCCGGGCAGCGGGGAAAGATCCCCACCGCCGACGTGGTGTCGGCCGTCCACAAGGACGAGGCCGCGGCCGCGCTGCTGCCCGAGAGCGTCCGCAAGGCGGGCACCCTCACCATCGCCACCAGCGTCGGGACCCCGCCGGGGGCCACCTACCTGGAGGACGGGAAGACGGTGGCCGGGCAGGACGTCGACTTCGCGGACGCCGTCGCCAAGGTGCTCGGCCTCAAGCTGAAGCGCGAGGTGGCCTCGTTCGAGGTGATCCTGCCCGCGCTCGACAGCGGCAAGTACGACCTGGGCACGGGCAACTTCGGCGTCACCGACGAGCGCCGCAGGACCATCGACTTCGTCACCTACATCAACGACGGCCAGGGCTTCGCCGTCCGCAAGGACAGCAAGCTCACCGACGTCACCGACCTCGCCCAGCTCTGCGGGCTGAACGTGGCGACCGGCGCGGGCACCACGTTCGAGGCGACCCTGGAGAAGAACAGGGCCAAGTGCGGGGCCGCCGGCAAGAAGCCGTACGAGGTGCAGACCTACAGCGACCAGGGCGCGCTGTGGATCTCGCTCCAGCAGGGCCGCAGCGATGTCGTCATGTCGACGATCAACGGCCTGCGGTACGCGGTGGGCCAGCAGGAGGGCCTGAAGTTCCTCAACGAGTTCCACCGCCTGGACGTGGGCTTCGCCTTCAAGAAGGGCACCCCCCTGGCCCCCGCCTTCCAGGCCGCGGTGAACGACCTCAAGAAGGACGGGACGTACGACAGGATCCTGGCGAAGTGGGGCACGACGGGGTCGGGCATAGAGAGGTCCGAGATCTCACCGCCGGAACACAAGTAGCCATGCCGGGCACGCGTCTTGAGCGCCGCCGCACCGCCCCGTGCCCTCAAGGGGCGCGGGGCTGTGACATGGGCGGCCCCGCGGTGCGCCGCCAGTCGGCGCTCCGCCCGGCCTGAGCCTCCGTCAGAACCGAGGCGAACAGGGCCCGTCGATTCCGGACGCGGCTCTCCCCCGAGTGACGTTGGGCACCCCGCCCAGCGCCTCGTTCTTCAGTGCGGCAGGCATCGTATCGACGGATCCGTTCACCCGTACGAGCCCTGTGTCACTCATGTGGAGGGACATACATAATTTTGTTACGCCGGGCTTCACGTACCGGGCGTATCCCAGAGGATTCCTGACGAATCGCCACATGATCTGTGCCAGTACCGTCACGAATCACCTGCACGGCGACTATCCACTTGGCGCGGTATCCGCATCATGGACGACCATAGGGACACGAGACTGAAGAAGCAGCAAGAAGAAGACCGCAGTGAGAGGAGGCGTCCATGGGATCGGTGCGCAAGGCCAGTGCCTGGCTGGGGCTTGTCGAGGACAACGACGACCGCTACTACGACGACGAGTACACCGAAGGTGCCGCCGAGTCCGGCGAGGCCTGGGTGACCGACCCGCGGGTGCGGGTGGCCTCCGAGGCGGCCGAGGACCAGGGCCGCCGGATCGCCACCGTCACGCCGGACGGCTTCCGGGACGCGCGGGGCATCGGGGAACTGTTCCGCGACGGCGTCCCGGTCATCGTGAACCTGACGTCCATGGACGCCGGTGACGCCAAGCGCGTCGTCGACTTCGCGGCCGGGCTCACCTTCGGTCTGCGCGGCTCCATCGAGCGCGTGGCGACGAGGGTCTTCCTGCTGACCCCCGCCGACACCCAGATCGTCAACGGCGAGCCCGCCGGCCGCCGGACCGGCGGCTTCTTCAACCAGAGCTGAGTCGAAGATGCCCACCGGCCGGGGGTCCGGGGGCACCCCCGGGAAGACACGGCAATCAGAGCTGGGGCAGGGCGCTCGCCGGGGTCACCGGAACGCGTCGAGTCCGGTGAGCGCCTTGCCCAGCACCAGCTGGTGCATCTCGACGGTGCCCTCGTAGGTCAGCACCGATTCCAGGTTGGTGGCGTGCCGCATCACCGGGTACTCCAGGGAGATCCCGTTGGCGCCGAGGATGGTGCGCGAGGTGCGGCAGATCTCGATCGCCTCCCGCACGTTGTTGAGCTTGCCGAAGCTGACCTGTTCCGGCCGGAGCCGCCCCGCGTCCATGCGGCGGCCCAGATGATGGGCGAGCAGGATCCCCTTGTGCAGTTCGAGGGCCATGTCGGCGAGCTTGGCCTGGGTCAACTGGAAGCCGCCGATGGGCTTTCCGAACTGTTCGCGGGTCTTGGCGTAGTCGACGGCCGCTTCGAAGGAGGCGCGGGCCGCGCCCATCGCGCCCCACACGATTCCGTACCGCGCGTGCGAGAGGCAGCTGAGCGGGCCCTTGAGGCCGGTCACGTCGGGGAGTACGGCGTCGGCGGGCAGCCGCACCTCGTCCATGACCAGCTCGCTGGTGACGCTGGCCCGCAGCGACCACTTGTGCTTGATCTCGGGGGCCGAGAAGCCGGGGCTGTCGGTGGGGACCACGAAGCCGCGGATGCCGTCGTCGGTCTGGGCCCAGACCACCGCGACCCCGGCCACCGAACCGTTGGTGATCCACATCTTGCGGCCGTTCAGGACCCAGTCGGTGCCGTCCTTCTTCGCGTACGTACGCATCCCGGCCGGGTCGGAGCCGTGGTCGGGCTCGGTGAGGCCGAAGCAGCCGATGATCTCGCCCGCCGCCATCCCGGACAGCCAGCGCTGCTTCTGCTCCTCGGAGCCGAACCGCCAGATCGCGTACATGGCGAGCGAGCCCTGCACGGAGACGAGCGAGCGGATGCCGGAGTCGGCGGCCTCCAGCTCCAGGCAGGCCAGCCCGTACTGGACGGCGGTGGCGCCCGCGCAGCCGTAGTCGGTCAGGGACATGCCGAGCGCGCCGATCGAGCCGAGCTCCCGGGCCAGTTCACGGATGCCGGGCAGCTCGCCGTTCTCGTACCACTCGGCGATGTGCGGCAGGACCCGGTCGGCGGCCCAGGAGCGGACGGTGTCGCGGATCGCGAGGTCCTCGGGGCTCAGCAGGTCGTCGATGCCGAGCGGGTCGGCCGGGTCGAAGGGGGGCAGCTTGGAGGAAGGAGCGGACATGAGGGCGCCTCCGCGGCTCTCGCTCAACTAAAACTAGCAGTGTTAGTTATTACCTGAGCGCTGACGTTACGGGTCAGTGTCCCGTGCGTCCAGACTCCACGGTCGCCACATCGCCGGGCCGCGCCGGGGACGGCAGCTTCACGCTCAGCTGCTGTGCGTGGCGCGGCTCGGGTCCCAACGGGACCTCCGGCTCGGGTTCCCGCTCCTGCCCGGCCACCGAGCAGTCCATGATCCGCGGCAGCCGCAGCCCGGCCACCGCGCCGAGGAGCAGCAGCGCGGCGCTGACGAAGAGGGTGACGTGCAGACCGTGCACGAAGGAGGTGCGGGCCGCGGTGCGCAGCGCCTCGCCGGCCGGGCCGCCGAGGCGGCCGGCGACCTCGTAGGCCTCGCCGAGCGAGTTGGACGCGGCGGCCGACGCCGTGGCGGGGACCCCGCCGACGGATGCGAGGCCCGGTGCGTAGGCGGCGTTCATGACGCTGCCAAGGAGCGCGATGCCCATGCCGGCGCCGAGCTGGTAGGAGGTCTCGCCGATGGCGGCCGCGCCGCCGGCCCGCTCGGGCGGGGCCTCGCTGAGCATCGATTCGTACGCCGCGAAGAGCGTGGTCTGGAGCCCGAAGCCGAGCATGACGAACGAGACGATCATCAGCGACGGCCAGTCGGCCTGGCCCATCAGGACGAGCAGCAGCACGGCGCCCGCGGTCAGCGCGAAGCCCGTACAGACCATCCGGCGCGGGCCGAGCCTGCGCAGTGTGTACGAGCCGGTCGCGCCCGCCGCCATCGCGGCGAAGGTGAGCGGCAGCATGCGCAGACCGGTCTGGAGCGGGGAGAGCCCGAGGACGAGCTGGAGGTACTGGACGGCTATGAGCTCCAGGCCGACCAGGGCCAGCATGGCGACGATGATGCAGCCGACCGAGGTGGCGAAGGCGGGCCGGGAGAACATCCGGATGTCGATGAGCGGGTGCGCGCGGCGGCGCTGCCTGCGGACGAAGAGGATGAGCAGGGCGGTGCCGAGGCAGAGGGTGGCCAGGGTGCGGCCGTCGAATATGCCGTGTCCGGCGCCGAGCCGCTTCACGCCGAAGACCACGGCGAGTATGCCGCCGGCCGCCATCAGCGCGCCGAGCACGTCCCAGGGTCCGTCGGAGCTGCCCTTGGACTCGGGCAGGATCCAGCGGCCGAGCGGCAGGATCAGCGCCATCAGCGGGATGTTGATGAGGAAGACCGAGCCCCACCAGAAGTGCTGGACGAGGAAGCCGCCGAGGACCGGTCCGACGGCGGCGCCGATCGCGGCGACCGCCGTCCAGATGCCGATGGCGGTGGCCCGCTCGCGGCGGTCGGGGAAGACGACGCGCAGGATGGAGAGCGTGGCGGGCATGATCATCGCGCCGCCGATGCCGAGCAGCGCGCGGGCCGCGATCAGTACGGGCGCCGATTCGGCGAGGGCCGCCACCGCGGAGGCCGCGCCGAAGATCGCGTAGCCGAGCAGCAGGACCCGGCGCCGGCCGACCCGGTCGCCCAGGGTGCCGAAGAGGATGAGGAGGGCGGCGCAGACCAGGGGGTAGGCGTCGACGATCCAGAGGAGTTCCACGGAGCCGGGCCGCAGGTCCTCGGTGACCGAGGGGATCGCGACGTGCAGGACGGTGGCGTCGAGCGCCACGAACAGCAGGCTCACACAGAGGACGACGAGGATGACCCAGCGGTTGGCGCCGCCGGCGCGGACACCGGGTCGCGCACCGGTCATGGTCGTCCCTGTCATGTACGTACCTCCCAGTACTGCGGACCCTCCGGGTCCGGGACGGTGCGGTCGCGACGGACCGTGCCACCACCACTCTCGCGGTCGGTGGGCCCGGTGGACCAGTGACCAGCCCTCATCGGGATCCCCGAGGCCCGGCATCGACGGGCGAGTGATTCGTCAGACTACGCGAGTTCACCCATGTGGCGCGTGGTCCACCTCTCACGGCGAACGACGCCGAGGTGTGGCGTGCGCCACGCGGGGTCCACCCGTGGGGTGATCTTTACGCTCCGTGCTGGACCGGTGACCGAAGCATGAATTCCGCTCCCCCACCCGGCAAACGTAATTCCGATGGATACAAACAAGCCTTCCGGCCCCGAGTCGAATGAATAGAGGACAAGGCCCCGGGGTATTCCACGGCGCCCGGGAATAAAGGTGGGCGTGAGACATACTCCACATCACATCGTCATCACAAAGACCCCGGATCGGCCTGGGCGCTCACTCACTCGCTGTAACGTCGATTGAGTGCGTACTGACCGAATCTTCGCCCGCCTGGACCGGGAGCCCGAGCCACCGAAGATAGAGATCCCGCGGATGAGCCGTCACCGCGTGGTCCTCTTCGGCGCGACGATGGCGTTCTACCTCGCCATCGTCGTCGCCGTGCTGGGCTCCTCCTGGCTCGTCGAGCTGGACTGGAAGGTCATGCTGTACCGGCCGTACGAGCAGTGGCCGCAGCTGCACGCCTTCCTGGACTACTTCGTGGTCCTCGGCCAGCGCGGACCCACCGCGGTGATGGTGATGGCCTGGCTCGGCTGGCGCTCCTGGCGCCAGCACACACTCCGGCCGCTCCTGACCCTCGGGGCGGCCCTTCTGCTGCTCAACATGACGGTCGGTTCGGTCAAGCTCGGCCTCGGCCGGCTCGGCCCGCACTACGCGACGCAGATAGGGTCCGCCGAGCTCTTCGCCGGCGGCGACATATTTCCCTCGGGGCACACCGCCAACGCGGTCGTGACCTGGGGCATCCTCGCCTACCTCGCCACCACGCCGCGCGCCCGGCGCTGGCTCTCGGTCATTTCGGCCATGGTGGCCCTGGGGGTCGGCGCGACCACCGTCTACCTCGGCACGCACTGGGTGAGCGACGTGCTCCTGGGCTGGGCGGCCGGGCTGCTCATCCTGCTCGCCCTGCCCTGGTTCGAGCCGCTGATCGCCCGCGCGGAGGCCTTCGTCTTCGCCGTGCGCGAGAAGGTGCGCGAGCGCAGGCGGTCCCGCGCGAGCGTCCCGGCCCCGGTGCCCGCCCCAGCGGTGCCCGCGATGCCGCCCCAGCGCGGACACGACGAGGACGACGCCCCCGTGCGCGAGCCGGTCGGCGTCGCCGGCGGGCGCGGGAGCGGCCGGCCGCTCCCGGCCAGGCCCTACCAGCCGGCCCGTTCGGAGCGGCCCCCGGTCGTCCCCGCGGGCACCCGGCGCCCCCCGCACACCGAGCGGACGCCACGCACCGCCCCGGCCCGCCCCCTGGGCGGCTGACGGCCCCGCGGACGACCCGCACGGTACGCACACAGCACGAAGGCCCCCGGTGTTCACCGGGGGCCTTCGTCGTACTCGCGCTCGGGGCGGGCTCAGCCGTGCCAGCAGCGGGTCACGGTGCCGTTCTCGACCTCGAAGTTCAGCCGCCCCGCCAGATACTCCATGGTGATGATCGAGCCCGGCGGGAGCGACCTGACGGTGGACCAGCCGCGCGACCTGGCGAGCCGCTCGGCGCCCTCGGCGTCGAGGCCGACATAGGACTCGGGGGCGTCGTCGGGATGTGCGGGGTGGGACGGTATCGGTGCCATGCCACCCACCGTAGGCGTGCCGCCCCGACGACGGAAGCGGGGGCCGCCGAGCCCCGCGGGGCCGCCGGGAACCCGCTGGTTGTCCGCCCCCGGTACCCCACCAGTCACACTTCTGTCACAGGATCGGGGCCCCTGTCGGCTTCGAACTCCGTCACTCGTACGGGCAGTTCCTGACCCCTTGCCCGGTTATCGCATGCCACACTTCCGGCCAGTCGAACGCATTACTGGAATTGACAGAATTCTTACGCCGGACACTTGGGGAATTCTCACTCGGCCGCCCGCCGCAGGAAATTGACGACGCATAGGTAATTCACCGCACCCTTACACAATCCCTACCCGCAACCCCGTGACCGGGGCCCGGCGAAGCTCGGCCGGATGGCGTACGCCCCCTGTTGCGGCGGGCCCGAGCGCGAGCATCATGGCCCCTGGCCTGACGCCAGACACCTGTGGGGGTGCAATGGGTACGGAGACGGTGACCCCGGCGGCAAAGCCCGCCAGGGTCGGACGGCCGGGCGCGGTGATCGTGGACTGGCTGACCACCACCGACCACAAGAAGATCGGGCACCTCTACCTGATCACGTCGTTCGTCTTCTTCCTCATCGCCGGCGTGATGGCCCTCCTGATGCGGGCCGAACTGGCCCGCCCGGGGCTGCAGATCATGACCAACGAGGAGTACAACCAGCTCTTCACGATGCACGGCACGATCATGCTGCTCCTCTTCGCGACGCCGACCTTCGCCGGGTTCGCCAACGCGATCATGCCGCTGCAGATCGGCTCCCCCGACGTGGCCTTCCCGCGGCTGAACATGTTCGCGTACTGGCTGTTCCTCTTCGGCGGCCTGATCGTGCTCGGCTCGGTGCTGCTGCCCACCGGGCCCGCGAGCTTCGGCTGGTTCGCCTACGCCCCGCTCAACTCGCTGACCCGCTCCCCCGGCGCGGGCGCCGACCTCTGGATCATGGGGCTCGCGCTCGCCGGCTTCGGCACCATCCTCGGCGCCGTGAACTTCGTGACCACCATCATCGGAATGCGCGCGCCCGGCATGACGATGTTCCGGATGCCGGTCTTCACCTGGAACGTCCTGTTCACTTCGATCCTGGTGCTCATCGCGTTCCCGGTGCTCGCGGCGGCGCTGCTCGTCCTGGAGGCGGACCGCAGGTTCGGCTCGGTGGTCTTCGAGGCGCAGAACGGAGGGGCGCTGCTGTGGCAGCACCTCTTCTGGTTCTTCGGCCATCCCGAGGTCTACATCATCGCGCTGCCGTTCTTCGGCATCATCACGGAGATCATCCCGGTCTTCTCGCGCAAGCCGATCTTCGGCTACATGACCCTGATCGGGGCGACGGCGGCCATCACCGGCCTGTCCATCGTGGTGTGGGCCCACCACATGTTCGCGACCGGAGCGGTGTTGCTGCCGTTCTTCTCGTTCATGTCCTTCCTGATCGCGGTGCCCACCGGGGTGAAGTTCTTCAACTGGACCGGCACCATGCTCAAGGGCTCGCTGAGCTTCGAGACACCCATGCTGTGGGCGGTCGGCTTCCTGGTGAGCTTCCTGTTCGGCGGCCTCACGGGCGTCATCCTGGCCTCGCCCCCGCTGGACTTCCACGTCACCGACTCGTACTTCGTGGTGGCCCACTTCCACTACGTGGTGTTCGGCACGGTGGTCTTCGCGACCTTCGGCGGCTTCTACTTCTGGTGGCCGAAACTGACCGGCAAGATGCTCGACGAGCGGCTCGGCAAGATGCACTTCTGGACGCTGTTCATCGGCTTCCACACCACGTTCCTGGTCCAGCACTGGCTGGGCGCCGAAGGCATGCCGCGGCGGTACGCGGACTACCTGGCGGCGGACGGCTTCACGGCGCTCAACATGATCTCCTCGATCGGCGCGTTCCTGCTCGGCCTGTCCACGCTGCCGTTCTTCTACAACGTGTGGAAGACGGCGCGGTACGGCAAGAAGGTGGAGGTCGACGACCCCTGGGGGTTCGGCCGCTCGCTGGAGTGGGCCACGTCCTGCCCGCCGCCCCGGCACAACTTCGTGACCATCCCGCGCATCCGCACCGAGTCCCCGGCCTTCGACCTGCACCACCCGGAGTTCGCCCCGTTCCGCGACGACCTGCCCCCCGGCGAGGAGCCGGTGGCGGTGCCGTCCACGGGAGAGCCCGGGGCCGCGGAGCCCGGGGCTTAGCCCCGTACCGCGTCCACCCGGACGCTCAGGTCGTTGGCGCCCGTGTAGTACGGGCGCACCACTCCGGGGCCGACCGTCGACCCCGGGTAGACGAAGATCACCTGCTTCAGCGGGACGTCGTCCAGGATGCGGGCGAGGCGGACGGCCGGGCCGCCGTTGCCGGTGAGCAGCCACAGGTCCCAGAGCCATTCCTTGGCGTCCAGTCCCTCCGCGAGCGGGGCGTACGGCAGCGTGAAGGCGAAGCCGTCGCCGTCGGCGGTCGCGGGCACCCGGTGGACGCGGCCGCCCCCGCCCCGCAGCCGCGCCTCGACGATCGCGTCCGGGCCGAGCTCCACTCCGTACAGCCGCCCGTGCACCGTGACGCCGCCCGCGCCGAAGCCCATCGTGCCGGTCTCGGCGTGCGGTCTGCGCAGCCAGCTGCGGACGACGAGCTCGCCGGAGCGGCCCGGGTAGGGGATGCGCACCGCGACCCGGTCACTGTCCGGGCCGGGCTCCCTGTCGACGAGCGCGCGCAGGTCCCGGGTGCCCGGCTCAAGACGCTGCTCGGCGCCCTCGCCGAAGCGCAGATACGCGTCCCACACGCCCTCGACGAGGTCGACCGTGCTCGGCAGCACCGCCCTGAGCAGGCCCTCGGCGGCCGGGGTGAGCGGCAGCAGCACATCCGCGCCGGGGTTCGTGCCGCGGCGGCGCAGGACGAGGGCGGCACCCGGACGTCCGGCGCCCGTGACGTCGAAGGTCACCCCGCCCGCGGAGTCGGCTATGCAGTCGGCGCGCGGGGCCGCGGAGGCGCTGCCCGTGTCCGGGGACTCGGCGGTGGTGGTCATGCGGTCTGCCCTTTCCGGAGCACGGAGGCGGCCTTGTGGCGCAGGGCGTAGGCCCCGTCGAGGGCGGTGCTGCGGGCCCGGTGCAGCGAGTCGCGCACCACCCCGGCGGAGCGGCTGCCGCCGCCCTGGGCGTGCAGCTCGCCGAAGATCGCCTCGTGGCGTTCGGCGATCCGGGCCGGGTCGAAGCGCTCGGAGCTCTCCAGGGCCGCCTTGGCCATGCGGTGGCGCAGCCCGTCGTCCTGGATCAGTTCGAGCAGGGCCGCGGCCACCGCGTCGGCGTTGCCGGTCTCGACGAGCCGGCCGTCCACCCCGTCGTTGATGATTTCGCGTGGTCCCTGTGGACAGTCCGTGGAGACGACGGGGAGTCCACAGCGCATCGCCTCGACGATGGTCATGCCGAAGGACTCGTGGCTTGAGGTGACCGCCGCGACGGAGCCCTTGATCCACTCGCTGTCGAGATCGCCGGCCAGGCCCATGAGGAACACATGGTTGTAGAGGCCAAGATCGTCGATGAGGTTGCGCAGGGCCTCGCGTTCGTTGCCGAAGGCGTCGCCGGAGCCGTAGATCCGCAGCTTCCAGTCCGGCCGTACGGCGACGACCTGCGCGAACGCCTTCACCAGCAGGTCGTACCGCTTGACCGGGGTGAGCCGCCCGGCCGCCACGACCAGCTTGCCGTCGCCGGTGGCGGGTTCGACACGGGGCGCGGGTACGCCGTTGGGCACCGCGTCGACGCGCACGTCCGGCAGCCGCAGCTCCCGGTAGGCCGCCGCGTCGGCCCGGGTGACCGTGGTGATCGCGTCGAGCAGCGGATAGGAGTGGGCCAGCTCGCTGCGAAGGCGATAGCTGTGTCCTGCGAGCGTCAGGTGTTCCTGTCCGATGCGGACCACGCCGGGCCTGGTCTCGCGGGCGATGTGCACATTGAGCCCGGGCCGGGTGCCGATGACGACGTCCGCCTCGGTCTCCCGCAGGTGGGCGCCGATCCGGGCGTCGGTGAGCCGGCTGTACTGGCTGTGGCGGCCGTCGCCGCGCGGGAAGACCTTGGCCGGGCGGCGGTGCTGGGGGTGGTCGCCCTCGTATCCGGGGCCGCTCTTGCGCAGATCGACGAGGTGCCGCAGCCGGACGCCTTCGGGCGCGGGGAGGGTGGGCTCGTCGTGGTGGCGGAAGACGGAGACGATCTCGACGTCGTGCCGCCGGGCGAGCTCACCGGCGAGGTTGAAGGTCGACCGGATGGTGCCGCCCAGGCTGTACGCGTTGTGCAGCAGGAATGAGATGTGCATGCGCCACGCGTCCCCTTGGTCGTTCGATCGATCGGTCGATCATGCGCTTGATCATTCGGCCGGCCGGTTCGGTCGGGACCGACACCCTGCGGTCAGGAACGGACTGTACTTGGGTTGCCGGTCACCTGTATTCCCCGGGCGGATCACCGCAGGTCCACCCGGGGACGCGGGCGGGCAGCGCGACGTGGGCGGTTCCCGGGCAGCGGCGAGCCCCGTCCGGACGGCCGGACGGGGCCCTGGGCCTCAGATCTTCAGCTGCTGCCCGGGGAGGATGAGATCCGGGTCACCCCCGATGACGGCCTTGTTGGCCGCGTACAGCGCCTCCCACCCGGTGCCGTGGGCCGCCGCGATGGCGGACAGGGTGTCGCCGCTCCTGACGGTGTAGGAGCCGCCGGCCGGGGTGGCGGGCGCGCTCTCGGTGCGGAGCGGGGCGGTGCGCGGCTGTGGCGCGGGCGCCTTGTGCGGCTTCGGGGCGGCCTGCTGCGGGCTGCTCTCGGCCTTCTTCCGTGCGGGCTTCTGTGCGGGCTCGCCCGCCGCCGGGGCGCTGCCGTACGCCCCCGCCTGCCGCGAGCAGGCCGGCCAGGCGCCCCAGCCCTGCGAGCGCTGAACCTTGGTGGCGACGGCGATCTGCTGGGCCCTGGTGGCCTTGTCGGCGGTGGACGCGTACGCCCCGCCGCCGTGCGCCCGCCAGGTCCCGGCGGCGAACTGGAGCCCGCCGTAGTAGCCGTTGCCGGTGTTGATGTGCCAGTTTCCACCGCTCTCGCACTGGGCGATGCGGTCCCACACACCGCTGTCCGCCGCCGAGGCCGGACCGGCGACGCCGAGCAGGGCGAACGGTGCCGCGACTGCGGCTCCGATCAGCACTGCCGTCCCACGCCTGCGTATGGAGCTGGAACCACTGGTACCAACAGACATGAAATCCCTCTCGAAGGACCCGGGGTCCCCCTGGCTGCGCGGCCTTCGGCGCGTCCGGCGCCTCGTTCCGTGCCGCCCCCGCCCACCGGAAGGTCGTAGCTGGCTGTGCGGCCGGCGGGCGTTCCCGGGCGGTGCTCGATGCACACGGCGCTGGAATCTAGGGACCCGCACGCTCCGGCATCAACCGATGCCCCGTCATTCGAGGCCAGTTGCCCGTTACCGGGAGTATCGGCGATTTCCGGACACCCACTTGATGCGTGGATATCGCCTTTTGTCGACCTGTCTCCGAAGTGATCTGTGACTCAGCTCACCGACCCAACTTCCATGCGGCCCACAGGTGTTGACGGGGAGTAAGGGGTTCCGCGGGTGAATTCACCCTCCGCTGGGGACGGTTCGATTCCGTTCGCCTTCGCGCGTGACCCCGGCCACAGATCGTCCGTTGTCGTTTGTACGAGAGAAGCCGGGAACCGCCCGGCGCATCCACTCAGTTCCTAGGAGCCACCCGTGCCGCGCATGCTCGACGTCAGTGAGGACGTCCGCGCCGAGATCGGCGACGAAGAAGCCGAGCGGCTGCTCGCCGGCGAGAACGCCCCGGGCAGCTACGACTGCACCTCCTGCCGCACGCCGGGCGACTCCGAGCAGGAGCGCACCAGCACCGTCCTGTTCGTCGGCGAGGAGACCGCCGTCCTCGCCTTCGCCCACGCCAGCTGCATCCCCTCCCAGGTCGTCCAGGTCGCCGAGGAGCAGCTCCAGGGCGCCGTCCGCTCCATCACGGGCGCGGAGCCGGGCGGCAGGGCACCCGAGCAGGCGGTGCTCGGCATCACCAGCGGTCTGGTGCTGATCGAGGGCGACCTGCACCCCGCGCTCGTCGTCGAGCCGACGGGACCGATCGCCCGGCCCGGCTCCGGCGGCAGCACCGACGAATTCCTCCCGCTCCTCATCGAGCAGGGCTTCGTGCCGGTGACCGACATGGGACGGCTGCCCTCGGTGCTTCCGGGCTGGTCCGTGCTGCTCGCGATGGGCCAGCTGCACGCGGTCCTGCAGCCCGGCACCGGCGGTGGCAGCAGCTCGGTCTCCTGGTGGCAGGCGCACCAGCCGCTCCAGGTGACGGACGGCTGGCGCGCGGCGGCCAACAAGTCCCAGCGCGTCCTGGTCTTCGCGGCCCCGGTCGGCATGATCGGCCAGCAGCCGCGCGAGGACCTGCTCAGGGACGCCCTGGAGAAGGCCGCCGCCGACGGCCGCCTGGTCGCCGCAGCCATGCCGCTGGCCGGCACCTGAGACTTCCCGCGCGCCCACCCCGGCCGGTACTGGGTGGGCGCAAAAGGGGCGTAGGGCATCGAGCCGCGTGCTACCGATAAGCCGAAACACCCCGCATCCCCGGCCTTACGGGGTCGTTGGCACATACGTGCACACATACGACGCGTCCCGCCAGCCGTACCAGGCCCAGATCCCTGCCATGCGCCCGTCGGGCGACGCATCGGGAACCCACTCCCCCACGTCCCTCACGCCGATCTACGACGCGCTGTACTCGGAGTTCCTCCGGTCCTTCCGCACCCTCCCCGGTGACCGGTCCGGCGAGGAGGATCTCGGGTTCATCGCGTTCGGAGCGCTCGGCGGCGGGTTCACCGCGACGCACGGCAACCGCGGCGGCCAGCAGACCGGCCACCAGACCCAGCACTTCCCGGTCACGTACGCCGGGAACTGGCATCTGCACCCCGCCATGAACGCGCACGGGCGGCAGTACGCCGGGCACCAGCTCCCGGCGGCACTGCCGCCCGGCCCCCGCCGGGGCCTCTAGCCCCCTCGCGAAGGGCCATCTCCCATAAGGGAGTTACTTCTTACGGCCGCGCTTCTCGCGCACCCGCACCGAGATGTGGATGGGGGTGCCCTCGAAGCCGAACTCCTCGCGCAGCCGGCGCTCGATGAAGCGCCGGTAGCCGGCCTCGATGAAGCCGGAGGCGAAGAGCACGAACCGGGGGGGCTTGGTCCCCGCCTGCGTACCGAACAGGATGCGCGGCTGCTTTCCGCCGCGGATCGGGTGCGGGTGGCCGGCGACGAGCTCGCCGAGGAAGGCGTTGAGACGGCCGGTCGGGATCCGGGTCTCCCAGCCCGCCAGGGCCGTCTCGATCGCCGGGACCAGCTTCTCCATGTGGCGGCCGGTCAGCGCGGAGACGTTGACCCGGGGCGCCCAGGCGACCTGCTGCATCTCGGTCTCGATCTCGCGCTCCAGGTAGTAGCGCCGCTCCTCGTCGAGGGTGTCCCACTTGTTGTACGCGATGACCAGCGCGCGCCCGGCCTCGACGGCCATCGTGATGATGCGCTGGTCCTGCACCGAGATCGACTCGCTGGTGTCGATGAGGACGACCGCGACCTCCGCCTTCTCGACGGCGGCGGCGGTACGCAGCGAGGCGTAGTAGTCGGCGCCCTCCTGGAGGTGGACGCGGCGGCGGATGCCGGCCGTGTCGACGAACTTCCAGGTGATTCCGCCGAGTTCGATGAGCTCGTCGACGGGGTCGCGGGTGGTGCCGGACTGCTCGTTGACGACGACCCGGTCCTCCTTCGCGACCTGGTTCAGGAGCGAGGACTTGCCGACGTTCGGGCGGCCGATGAGGGCGATGCGGCGCGGGCCGCCCACCGCGGTGCCGAAGCGCTGCGGCGGGGCCTCGGGCAGCGCCTTGAGGATCTCGTCGAGCAGGTCACCGGTGCCGCGGCCGTGCAGCGCGGAGATCGGGTAGGGCTCGCCGAGGCCGAGCGACCACAGGGCCGCGGCGTCGGACTCGCCGGACATGCCGTCGACCTTGTTGGCGGCGAGGACGACGGGCTTGCCGGCCCGGCGAAGGAGCCTGACGACGGCCTCGTCGGTGTCGGTGGCGCCCACAGTGGCGTCGACGACGAAGACGACGGCGTCGGCGGCTTCGATGGCGTACTCGGCCTGGGCGGCGACGGAGGCGTCGAGGCCGAGGACGTCCTGCTCCCAGCCGCCGGTGTCGACGACCTTGAAGCGCCGGCCGGCCCATTCGGCCTCGTAGGTGACGCGGTCACGGGTGACGCCGGGCTTGTCCTGGACGACGGCCTCGCGGCGGCCGATGATGCGGTTCACCAGGGTCGACTTGCCGACGTTCGGGCGGCCGACGACGGCGAGGGCCGGGAGCGGGCCGTGGCCGGCCTCGTCGATGGCGGCCTCGACGTCCTCGACGTCGAAGCCCTCTTCGGCAGCGAGCTCCATGAACTCCGCGTACTCGGCGTCGCCGAGCGCTCCGTGTTCGTGCTGGTCGTTCATGAAGTCCGTACCTCGTTCATCGTGGTGATCGGTGGACCGCGATCGGGCGGTCCACTACTGAAAGTCTGGCCTAGCGCCCGGTCAGGCGCCTGGCGTTCTCCAGGTGGCCGGTGAGCCGGTCCTGGATGCGGACGGTGGCCTCGTCCAGGGCTTTGCGGGTGCGTCTGCCGCTGCCGTCGCCCGCCTCGAACGGGTCGCCGAAGACGACGTCGACCCGGCTGCGCAGCGGCGGCAGCCCCTTTATCAACCGTCCCCGCGCTTCGGTGCTTCCCAGCACCGCGACCGGGACGATGGGCGCCCCCGACCGTACGGCGAAGTAGGCGAGGCCGGCCCGCAGCGAGGCGAAGTCGCCGTCGCCCCGGGTGCCCTCGGGGAAGATCCCGAGGACGCCGCCCCGGTCGAGCACGGCCAGCGCGTCGGTGATCGCGGCGCGGTCGGCGACCGCCCGGTCCACCTTGAGCTGGCCGATGCCTTCGAGGAACCGGCCGAGCGGCCCGACGAAGGCTTCCTTCTTGATCAGGAAATGGGTGCCGCGCGGGGCGGTGCCCATGACCATGGGGCCGTCGATGTTGTGCGAGTGGTTCACGGCGAGGATCACCGGCCCGGCCGCCGGGACCCGCCAGGATCCCAGCACGCGCGGCTTCCACAGCCCGTACATCAGGCCGACACCGATGCGGCGCCCGATCTCCGCGCCCCGCTCGGAGACAGGAACTGCTGTCACTTGGCGGCCCGCTTCTCCTCGATGAGGGTGACCACGCACTCGATGACCTGGTCCAGGGTGAGCTCGGTGGTGTCCACTTCGACCGCGTCGCCGGCCTTGGCCAGCGGGGAGGTCTTGCGGCCGGAGTCGGCCGCGTCCCGCTTGATCAGGGCTTCCCGGGTGGCCGCCACGTCGGAGCCCTTGATCTCGCCGCTGCGGCGGGCCGCACGCGCCTCGGGGGACGCGGTGAGGAACACCTTCAGGTCGGCGTCGGGCAGCACGGTGGTGCCGATGTCGCGGCCCTCGACCACGATGCCCTGCCCGGCGGCCGCCGCGATGTCGCGCTGGAGCTGGGTGATCAGGGCCCGCACCTCGGGGACGGCACTGACCGCGCTCACCTTGGAGGTGACGTCCTGGGTGCGGATCGGCCCGGAGGCGTCCTCACCGTCGACCGTGATGGTCGGCGCCGACGGGTCGGTGCCGGAGACGATCACGGGCTTGGCGGCCGCGACGGCGATCTCCGCCGGGTCGTCGATGTCGATCCCGTTGCTGATCATCCACCAGGTGATCGCCCGGTACTGGGCTCCGGTGTCCAGGTAGCTCAGCCCCAGCTTGGCGGCGACCGCCTTGGAAGTGCTGGACTTGCCGGTGCCGGAGGGGCCGTCGATGGCGACAATCACTGCTGCCGGAGCGGTCCGGGCGGCGCTTTCCACGGTGACGGACACCTTCCTGGTACGGGGCGGGGTTTGCTCGGGGCGCAAATCCGCCCCGTACAAGGTTACTGGCTCGTGCGAGCCCCCCGTCCCGCCCGGGTGTCTCACCGCCTCACTGCCTGATCGACCAGCCCCGCTCGCGCAGCGCGGCGGTCAGGCCGGGGGCCGCGGCCGGCTCGACCATCAGCTGGACCAGACCCGCCTGCTGGCCGGTGGCGTGCTCGATGCGGACGTCCTCGATGTTGACCCCGGCCCGGCCCGCGTCCGCGAACAGCCGCGCGAGCCCGCCCGGCTCGTCACTGAGCAGCACGGCGACGATCTCGTACGTGGCGGGCGCCGCCCCGTGCTTGCCGGGCACCCTGACGCGGCCCGCGTTGCCGCGCCGCAGCACGTCCTCGATGCCGGCGGTGCCCGCACGCCGCTTGTCGTCGTCGGCGGACTCCAGGGAGCGCAGGGCGCGCACCGTCTCGTCGAGGTCGGCGGCGATCCCGGCGAGCACGTCGGCGACCGGGCCCGGGTTGGCGGAGAGGATCTCGACCCACATCCCGGGGTCGGAGGCCGCGATGCGGGTGACGTCGCGAATGCCCTGGCCGCAGAGCCGTACCGCCGTCTCGTCGGCCTCTTCGAGGCGCGCGGCAACCATGGAGGAGACCAGCTGCGGGGTGTGCGAGACGAGGGCGACGGCCCGGTCGTGGGCGTCGGCGTCCATGACGACCGGCACGGCGCGGCAGAGCGCGACCAGTTCGAGCGCCAGGTTGAGCACCTCGGTGTCGGTGTCGCGGGTCGGCGTGAGCACCCAGGGCCGGCCCTCGAAGAGGTCGGCGGTCGCGGCCAGCGGGCCCGAGCGCTCCTTGCCCGACATCGGGTGCGTACCGATGTAGGAGCTCAGGTCGCAGCCCAGCGCGAGCAGCTCGCGGCGCGGGCCGCCCTTGACGCTCGCCACGTCGATGTACGCGCGGGCGGTCCCGCCCCGGATGGCCTCGGCCAGCGTCTCGGCCACGTGTGCGGGCGGCACGGCGACGATGGCGAGGTCGACCCGGCCCTCGGGCGGCTCGTCCGTGCCGGCGCCGAGCGCGGCGGCGGTGCGGGCCTGGCCCGGGTCGTGGTCGGCGAGGTGCACGGTGATCCCGCGGCTCGCGAGCGCCAGGGCGGCGGAGGTGCCGATCAGGCCGGTACCGATGACGAGGGCGGTTCTCACTGGGCGATGTCCTTGCGCAGGGCGGCGGCGGAGCCGAGGTAGACGTGGGCGATCTCGGCCTTGTCGAGGTAGGTCTCGACGTGCGCGAGGATCCGCACCACGCGGGGCATGGCGCCGGCTATGTCGAGCTCCTGCGCGCAGATCAGGGGCACGTCGGTGATGCCCAGCTGGCGCGCGGCGGCGGCCGGGAAGTCGCTGTGCAGATCGGGGGTGGCCGTGAACCAGATGCTGATGAGGTCGTCCGGGGTCAGCCCGTTGCGCTCCAGGATCTCGGTGAGCAGCGCGCCGACCTGCTCGTCCATGTGTCCGGCCTCGTCCCGCTCCAGTTGGACGGCCCCACGGACCGCTCGTACCGCCACGACGTACTCCTCGGACTTCGGCCTTCGAATTTCGTTCCCGTTCAGCGTAGTCAGCGCCACCGACATCGCGGACGCGGCGGCCACCCTCCGGGACGGGGACGGCCGTCGCGGGACGGTCCGCGCCACGGGTTGGCTGCCGGATCAGGTCCTGCGGTGGTCCGTCGGTCCGGCTCCGCCACCTGGGCGAACCGCGCCCCGGGGACCCGGTCGGGCCGCCTCTGCGGTAGAACCGACGGATGATCCTGCACGTGGTTCCCCTGGACGAGTGGTCGGCCGCCCCCGGCCTGCCCTACACCCCGCCCTCCCTGGCCGCCGAGGGCTTCGTGCACTGCTCGGCCGACGAGGCGGCCGCCCTGGCCATTGCCGACGCCCACTACCGCGCCGTGCCCGGCCCCCTCCTGGTGCTGCGTATCGACGAGTCGGCGCTGGCCGCGGAGGTCCGCTGGGAAGGCACCGGGGACGTCCTGTTCCCCCATGTGTACGGGCCCGTCGAGCGGGCGGCCGTGACGGCGATCCTCGAAGTGCGCCGGGACGCCGAGGGGCGCGCGCTGGGCCTCACGCCCCGGATGTGACCCCGGCGGGCCTGTTCTCACCCCCGGCGCGGGAGTTGAGTGGGAACGCGCGGGAACATCCGGGCCGTCGGTGCTTCGCCCCGGGGCCATTCGACGCCAGGATGCTCCTGCCGCGCGTACTTCCGGACGGAACCCATGACGTTCTTCCGGACGGAACGTCGACCTTGCCGACGTTCGGCGTGACGGCTTCACGTTCGGCGTGACGACTTGAGGAGCACACGATGGACGCAGTCAGCAGCCGCAGGACGGTACTCGTGGCCGCGGCCGGAGCGGCGGCCCTGGCGGGCTGTTCGAACTCCGGGGGCGGCGGAACTTCGACGCCGCCTCCGACAGCCACCGGTTCCGCCGCCCCGGGCCAGGCGAACCCGCCCGCGAGCCCCGCCAGCGTGTCCGGCCAGCCCAGCGGGCCCGCCCAGGCCGGCAACGTCCTCGCCAAGACCTCGGACATCCCGGTCGGCGGCGGCAAGGTCTTCGCGGACCAGAAGGTCGTCGTCACCCAGCCGGAGGCGGGCACCTTCAAGGGCTTCTCGGCGATCTGCACCCACGAGGGCTGCACGGTCTCCGGCGTGTCCGGGGGCACCATCAACTGCCCCTGCCACGGCAGCAAGTACCGGATCGCGGACGCCTCCGTCGCCAACGGGCCCGCCACGCGTCCGCTGCCCGTACAGCAGATCACCGTCGAAAAGGATTCGATCCTGCTGCCCTGACCAGCCACGATGGAGCCATGACGCCAGAGGAACTCGTCGCCGGCCACACCGTCTACTCCTGCGTCATGGGCTCGCGCGCCTTCGGCCTCGCGACCGAGGACAGCGACACCGACGTCCGCGGGATCTACCTGGCGCCGACCGAGCTGTTCTGGCGCTTCGAGAAGCCGCCGACGCATGTCGAGGGTCCCGCCGACGAGCAGTTCAGCTGGGAGCTTGAGCGGTTCTGCGAGCTGGCCCTGCGCGCCAATCCGAACGTCCTGGAGTGCCTGCACTCCCCGCTCGTCGAGCACATCGACGACACCGGGCGGGAACTCCTGGCCCTGCGCGGGGCGTTCCTCTCCCGTCAGGCCCACGCGACGTTCGCCCGCTACGCGCTGGGCCAGCGCAAGAAGCTCGACGCGGATGTGCGGCAGCACGGCGCGCCGCGGTGGAAGCACGCCATGCATCTGCTGCGGCTTCTCATGAGCTGCCGCGATCTGCTGCGCACCGGCGTTCTCACCATCGACGTCGGCGCCGAGCGCGAGCGGCTGCTCGCGGTCAAGCGGGGCGAGATCTCCTGGGCCGAGGTGGAGTCCTGGATGGCCCGCCTGGTCACCGAGTCCGACGAGGCGGCCGCCACCTCGCCCCTGCCACCCGGGCCCGACCTGGCCCGGGTGGCGGAGTTCCTGTTCCGGGTGCGCCGCGAGTCGGCCCTGAAGGCGGACGGGTACGACGAGGTCGTGCGGCGCGTCGTGCCCGGTGGCGGCGTCGGGCGGTAGCCCGGGCTCAGGCGTCCCAGAGAGCCCCCAGGGTCAGGAGCTCGCCGCGGTACTCGATGCGCTCGGCCCACTCCTTGGGCCAGGCCGCGGCCCCGAGGTGGGCGCCCGCGAACGCGCCGGCCAGGCAGGCGATGGAGTCCGAGTCGCCCTGGGAGCAGGCGGCCCGGCGCAGTGCCGTGAGCGGCTCGTCGGGGAAGAGCAGGAAGCAGAGCAGGCCCGTGGCGAAGGCCTCCTCGGCGATCCAGCCGTCGCCGGTCTCCAGGCAGGGGTCGGTCTCGGGCGAGGGGTTGCGCAGCGCCTTGAGCACCCGGTCGAGCGCGTCCAGGCACTCGTCCCAGCCGCGCGCGATGAAGTGGCCCGGCGTCGGGTCCTGCGCGTGCGTCCACAGGTCGCCGAGCCAGCGGTCGTGGTACCGGTTGCGGTTCTCGTACGCGTACGAGCGCAGCTGGCCGACCAGGCCCGTCGGGTCGGCGCCCTGGGCGAGCAGGAACACCGCCCGCGCGGTGAGGTCGGAGGCGGCCAGGGCGGTCGGGTGGCCGTGGGTGAGCGCGGACTGCAACTGGGCGGCGCCCGCCCGCTGTTCCTCGCTCAGACCCGGCACGAGGCCGATCGGCGCGACCCGCATGTTGGCGCCGCAGCCCTTGGAGCCGAGCTGGCTCGCCTGCTGCCAGGGCAGCCCGCTGTCGAGCTTCGCGCAGGCCACCAGGCAGGTCCGGCCGGGGGCGCGGTTGTTCTCGGGCGAGTGGTACCAGTCGACGAACTCCGCGCGGACCGGGCCTTCGAGCCGGTCCGGGCCGAGCAGCCCGCGGTCCATGGCGGTACGGATGCCGCGGCCGAGCGCGAGCGTCATCTGGGTGTCGTCGGTGACGAACGCGGGGTTCGGCAGCGCCATCTCGCGCCACGGCCCGCACTTGGCGAGGATCGCGGGCACATCGCTGAACTCGGTCGGGAAGCCGAGGGCGTCCCCCAGCGCGAGGCCGATCAAGGCACCGGTCGCCGTCTGTCGCGCAGCACGGTTCATGTCTGTGGTCCCTCCGGGCGCAGAAGGGGCGGATGCAGCGCGGTGGCCGGACCCGCCCGGTAGAGCGCGGCCGGTTTGCCCCGGCCGCCGGTCAGCCGCGAGGCGCCTGCCACCTGCTCGACGAAGCCGGGCGTGGCAAGGACCTTGCGGCGGAAGTTGGGGCGGTCGAGGGCGGTGCCCCAGACCGTCTCGTAGACCTGCCGCAGCTCGCCGAGGGTGAACTCGGGCGGGCAGAACGATGTCGCGAGGCAGGTGTATTCGAGCTTGGCGCCGACGCGTTCACGGGCGTCGGCGAGGATGTCGGCGTGGTCGAAGGCGAGCTGTCCGTACGTGCCGAAGGCGATCCACTCGGCGTGCGCCGCGTCGCCTCCGCCGCGCGGTTCGGGCAGGTCGGGCACGAGCGCGGTGTAGGCCACCGACACGACCCGCATGCGGGGGTCGCGGTCCGGCTCGCTGTAGGTGCGCAGCTGCTCCAGGTGGAGCCCGGCCACGACGTCGTCGGGCAGGCCGGTCTCCTCGGCCAGTTCGCGCCGGGCCGCGAGCTCGGCGGACTCGCGCGGCAGCACGAACCCGCCCGGCAGCGCCCACGCCCCCGCGTACGGGTCCTGGCCGCGCCGGATGAGCAGCGCGTGCAGGGCGCCGCCGCGGACCGTGAAGACGGCCAGGTCGACGGTGACGGCGAACGGTTCGAAGGCGTGCGGGTCGTACCCCTCGGGCACGTTTCCCGCCGGCCCCCGGGCGCCCCCCTCCAGGGCCCGGGGGCCGACGGCGGTCATCGTCGCTCCGGCAGCGGGTCGGCGAGGTCCCAGCCCCGGTCGAGCAGCGCGTCGACGGCGGCGACGGCGGTGGCGAGCCGCTCCTCGTGCGGGCCGCGCAGTTCGATGAACTCCCGTCCGGTACGGGCGAGTTCGGCCCGGAACCGGTCGGTCATCCAGGGCCGCAGCTCCTCCCCGTCGCGCAGCCCGTCGTCCTCGAAGGGCACGCCTTCGTGGTCGGTGAGCAGCCACAGGTGGTGGGCGGCGGCCCGTTCGGCGACGGCTTCGACGCGCGGGTCGCGGCGGCCCATGTAGCGCTCGTGCCACACGGTGGTGGCGAAGGAGTCGGTGTCGCAGAACAGCACGGGCGAGCCGAGCCCGGCGGCCCGGTTCTCGCGCTCGTTCTGCCGCTCGGCGATCACCGGGAACTCGTCCGAGCCGAACTCGACGTCCTCCCACTGCGTCTGCGGGTAGCGCGAGCGCAGGGCGGCGAGCTTGCCCTCGCTGTACTCGCGCCCGTACTCCGCCACCCAGCGGGTGCGCGCCCAGGGCCCGCCGCGCTCCCGGTAGTGCTCGGCGAGGGCGCGGGCCATGGTGGTGGTGCCGGTCGACTCGGCGCCGAGCACGACCACGCGCCGGGCGAGCCAGGCCCGTACGGGCTCTTCGAGGAAGTCCCAGCTGCCCACGGGGTCCTTACGCACGGCCGTGCCGGAGACCGGGAACAGGGTGCGGTCGAGGTCGACGAGGACGTGCTCGGCGCCGAAGCGCCGGGCGAGCTCGTCGCCATAGGACTCGGAGGTGAACACCGCGTCGACGCGCTCGGGCACGGCGCCCCGGAAGACGGCCATGTGCGCGTCCCATATGTCGGGGTCGTTGAGGTCCATCTCCACGTCGTCGACGGCTCCCAGGACCCGGGCGTCCGGGTGCGCCTCGCGCATCCACTGGACCCGCTCGGCCAGCGGAATCGTCTCGACGGAGGCCGCGCACACCAGGACGGTGAGCCGCTCGCACCGGTCGGCGGCGGTGCGTACGAGGTGGTGGTGGCCGGCGTGCGGCGGATAGAACTTGCCGAGGACCAGGCCGTGTTCGTAGCGTTTGCGGGCTTTCATGCCGCCACCTCCGCGAGCCGGGCCGGGCGTGCGCCGAGCTCGCGCCGCCAGCCGCACAGTCCGACCAGGCACAGGGTCAGGAACCCGGCGTACAGGAGCGAGGTGAGGTAGAGCTCCTTGTAGGCGTAGAGCGGGATGTAGACCACGTCCGCCGCGATCCACAGCCACCAGGACTCTACGAGCTTCTTGCACTGCCCGTACGTCGCCGTCAGGGACAGGGCGGTGGTGAGCGCGTCCCAGAACGGGACGGTCGAGTCGGTGGCCGCGCCGAGCAGGAACGTCAGCGCCACGGTCCCCACCGCCCCCGCCGCGAGCAGCCGCAGCCACTCGGTGCGGGTCGTCCGCCGGACCGGAAGCGCGCCGGAACCTGATCCACCCCCGTGGGCCCAGGTCCACCAGCCGTACCCGGCGAGGGCGATGAAGACGACCTGGAGTCCGGCGTCCGCGTACAGGCCCGCCTGGAGGAACAGCACGATGAAGAACACGTTGTTGGCAAGTCCCACCGGCCAGTTGGCGATGTGCTGCCGGGCCACCAGCCAGACGCAGAGCGCGCCGGTCGCGAAGCCGAGGATCTCGGTCCAGGTGAGGCTCACGCCCGTACCTCCTTAATGGTCACTATGACTATAAAGGTGTTCGGGGCGACCGCACAAGGTTTCGGGGCCGCACGCGACGCAAGAGCCCGGCTCCCCGTACGAAACGGGGAACCGGGCTCTGTTCAGCGGGTGTTCTGAGTGCTTAGAGGTCGACCTCGCGCATCAGCATGCCGACCTCGGTGTTGGTGAGGCGGCGCAGCCAGCCGGACTTCTGGTCGCCGAGCCCGATCGGGCCGAAGGCGACCCGCACCAGCTTCTCGACCGGGAAGCCGGCCTCGGCCATCATGCGGCGCACGATGTGCTTGCGGCCCTCGTGGAGCTCGATCTCGACGAGGTAGTTCTTGCCGGTCTGCTGGACGACGCGGAAGGCGTCGGCCCGCGCGTAGCCGTCCTCCAGCTGGATGCCCTCCTTGAGCCGCTTGCCGATCTCGCGCGGCAGCGGGCCCGTGATGGCGGCCAGGTAGGTCTTCTTCACGCCGTACTTGGGGTGGGTCAGACGGTGGGCCAGCTCGCCGTGGTTGGTGAGCAGGATGATGCCCTCGGTCTCGGTGTCGAGCCGGCCGACGTGGAAGAGCCGGGTCTCGCGGTTGGTGACGTAGTCACCGAGGCACTGGCGGCCGTCCGGGTCCTCCATGGTGGAGACGACGCCGGCCGGCTTGTTCAGGGCGAAGAACAGGTACGACTGGGTGGCGACGGTCAGGCCGTCCACCTTGATCTCGTCCTTCTCGGGGTCGACGCGCTTGCCCTGTTCGAGCACGATCTCGCCATTGACCTCGACACGGGCCTGCTCGATCAGCTCCTCGCAGGCGCGCCGCGAGCCCATGCCGGCCCGGGCGAGGACCTTCTGCAGCCGCTCGCCCTCCTGCTCGGCGCCGGGGAAGGTCTTGGGGGTCTTCACGTCCGGCTTGTCGGCGTACCGGTCGCGGTTGCGCTGCTCGATCTTGGCGTCGAGCTCGCGCGGGCGGGCCTGGCCCAGACGCTGGCCGTGCGGGCCACGGCGCACCGGGGTACCGCCCTGGGGAGACTTCGGGCCGCCCTTGGCGCCGCCGCGCGCGGAGGCGCCGCGACCGCTGCGGGGGGCGTCGCCGCCCACGTCGTAGGTGCGCTCCTCGGGGCGCGGCGGGCGCTGCTTGCCGCTGCCGCTCTGGCGCGGGCCGCCGGCCTTGCGCTGGTCGTCGCGCCCGCCACCGGCGCCGCGGTTGCCGCCCCGGCCACCGGCGCCACCGCCACTGCTGCTGCCGCGGCCGCCGCTGTTGCCACCACGGCTCCCGCCGTTGTTTCCGCTGCTGTTCCTGCCGCTGCTGCTTCGCATCACATTTCCGTCTTGTCGTCTGCGGGGGTTTCCGGCGCGTCCGGCGCGTCCGGATCGAACGACGGCACACCCTCCAGCGTCTCGGCCTCGATCGCGTCCGCCTCGGGGAGGAAGGGCGCGAGCTCCGGGAGCTCGTCCAGGCCGCGCAGGCCCATCCGCTCCAGAAAGTAGTTCGTCGTCCTGTACAGGATCGCACCTGTTTCGGGTTCCGTGCCCGCCTCGTCGACCAGACCCCGCTGGAGCAGGGTCCGCATGACCCCGTCACAGTTCACTCCGCGCACCGCGGAGACCCGCGAGCGGCTCACCGGCTGGCGGTACGCGACGACCGCCAGGGTCTCCAGGGCCGCCTGGGTGAGCCGGGCCTGCTGGCCGTCCAGGACGAAGCCCTCGACGGCGTCCGCGTAGGCGGCCCGGCTGTAGAACCGCCAGCCGCCCGCCACGAGCCTCAGCTCGAATCCGCGGCCCTGGACGGTGTACTCGTCCGCCAGCTCCCGCAGGGCGTCCGCCACGGCCCGCCTCGGCCTTTCCAGGACCTTCGCGAGGTGTTCCTCGGTGGCGGGCTCGTCGACGACCATGAGGACGGCTTCCAGGGCGGGCTTCAGCTCCAGCTCCTCCGTCACGCGTTCTCCTCCTCCGTCACCACTTGGTCGAACTCGTCGGTCACCGTCAGCGCCCCGTCGCCGTCCCCGCCGCTCCAGCGCACCATCAGCTCCCCCAGGGCCTCGTCCTGGTCCAGGACGACGGCCTTCTCGCGGTACAGCTCCAGGAGGGCCAGGAACCGGGCGACCACCGTGAGGGTGTCCGGGGCGTCCTCGGCCAGCACCCGGAAGCTGACCTCCCCGGCCTCCCGCAGCCGGGCCACCACGATCTCGGCCTGCTCGCGCACGGACACCAGCGGGGCGTGGATGTGATCGACGTACACCTGCGGCTTGGCCTTGGGCTGCATGGTCTTCACGGCCAGCTTGGCGAAGCCCTCGACGCCGATGCTGATGACGACCTCGGGCAGCAACTCGGCGAGCTGCGCCTCCAGGCCGACGGTACGGGGGTAGCGCCGCGCTTCCCCGTCCAGCCGCTCACTGAAGATGTCGGCGATCCGCTTGTACGCCCGGTACTGCAGCAGCCGCGCGAACAGCAGGTCCCGGGCCTCCAGGAGCGCGAGGTCGGCCTCGTCCTCCACCTCGGCGGCGGGCAGCAGCCGGGCGGCCTTGAGGTCGAGCAGAGTGGCCGCGACGACGAGGAACTCGGTCGTCTGGTCCAGATCCCAGTCGGGCCCCATGGCCCGGATGTGCGCCATGAACTCGTCGGTGACCTTGGAGAGGGCGACCTCGGTGACGTCCATCTTGTGCTTGGAGATCAGCTGAAGGAGCAGGTCGAAGGGCCCCTCGAAGTTGGCGAGCCGAACGGTGAACCGCCCGTCACCGGGCTCGGGCTCACCGCCGGTGAGGGCTTCGGCTGCGGCGGGCGCCAACCCTTCGTCGGCCGAGGACGATTCAGCCCCGGGCGGCTCGAAATCAGCCCCTCCGGCGATTGAGGAGCGTGGCGCCGGGGGCGGCGCCCCCGGCGCCACCCACTCGTCCGCAGCCGACGAATCCCCCCGGAGGCCCGCGGCGGAGCCGCCGAGTGGCACAGCGGGAAGGGGCGAGGTGGGGTAAATCTCCCCCGGCCCCCGCCCCAGCGCACGGCGCGGCGCACGCGCGGCGGAGGCGGTGGGCTCGTCAGCAGTCGGCAAGAGTGGTCCAGGGGCTGGAGAGGCGGGCGGAGCGGCTCCGCCGCAGGCTAACGGCTACCGCCCCCGAAGACGCCGTACGAGAATGCTCGCGTCGCCCCGCGACTCCAGGTCCGCGAGGACGACGGCGACGGCCTCACGGACGATCCGCCCGCGGTCGACCGCGAGCCCGTGCTCCCCCCGCAGGACCAGGCGCGCGTGCTCCAGGTCCATGAGCTCCTCCGCGGAGACGTACACGGTGATCTTCTCGTCGTGCCGCTCGCGCCCGCTGGGCCGCCGGTTGGCCGCCCGCTGCCGGCGCCGCTGCTGGGCGGTGCCGGAGCCGGAGGAGGAGCCGCCCTGCGCGGGCGTGCGCCGGGCCTTGGCGGTCTCCGCCTCGGCGGCGCCGCGGCTGCGCTGTTCGGCCGAGCCGGAGTCCTCCTCGGCGGCGGTGTGCTCCGTCTCGGGCGCGGGCTCGGCCGTAACCGGCTCGCTCTCGCCCGCCGGAGCCGGCACCCTCGCCTCGCCGTTGGCCCCTCGCCTCGGGGCGGACGGCGAGAGCGCCATGCCCCCGGTCGTACGGAACAGCTCGTCGGCCCCGGGCAGACTCACTCGGCGTGACACCGGGCGAGCACCTCCCTGGCGAGCTGACGGTAGGCGGCCGCGCCGACGGAGTTCGAGGCGTACGTCGTGATCGGCTCACCGGCGACGGTGGTCTCCGGGAAGCGCACGGTGCGGCCGATGACCGTGTGGTAGACGTGGTCGTCGAAGGCCTCGACCACGCGGGCCAGGACCTCCCGGCTGTGCACCGTGCGGGAGTCGTACATCGTGGCGAGGATGCCGTCCAACTCCAGGTCGGGGTTGAGGCGTTCCTGCACCTTCTCGATCGTCTCGGTGAGCAGCGCGACACCGCGCAGCGCGAAGAACTCGCACTCCAGCGGCACGATCACCTTGTGAGCCGCCGTCAGGGCGTTGACGGTGAGCAGGCCGAGCGAGGGCTGACAGTCGATCACGATGTAGTCGTAGTCCTGCATCAGCGGCTTCAGGGCCCGCTGGAGCGTGGACTCGCGCGCGACCTCGCTCACCAACTGCACCTCGGCGGCGGACAGGTCGATGTTGCTCGGCAGCAGGTCCATGTTGGGGACCGCGGTCTTGAGCAGCACCTCGTCGGCCGACATGCCCCGCTCCATGAGCAGGTTGTAGACGGTGAGGTCGAGTTCCATCGGGTTCACGCCGAGGCCGACCGACAGGGCACCCTGCGGGTCGAAGTCGACGAGCAGCACGCGGCGTCCGTACTCCGCGAGCGCGGCACCCAGGTTGATGGTCGACGTCGTCTTGCCCACGCCGCCCTTCTGGTTGCACATCGCGATGATCTTCGCGGGACCGTGGTCGGTCAGCGGACCCGGGATCGGGAAGTACGGCAGCGGCCGTCCGGTCGGGCCGATCCGCTCGCGGCGCTGGCGGGCGGCGTCGGGTGCGAGGGTGGCCGCGTACTCGGGGTCGGGCTCGTACTCGGCGTCGGGGTCGTAGAAGTGCCCCTGGGGCACTTCGTCAAAGTCGGCGAGAGCGGCGGTCTCCCGGCCGCTCTCGTTGCCGGCCGTGGCGTTCACGTGTAGGCCGTCCATCATCCGTGGGGCTGTCGTCATGTGCTGGGTGGTTTCGAAGGTGCGGACCGCGACGGAGCCGACAGCCTCGGGCCCCGAAGGGCTCTGGCCCCGTACGGACATCCCCGCAGGGATTCCTGACTGACCACCTCCGGGAGTAAATGTCGACTCATTCACAAGTCGTCTTACCTCCTTGGACGTGACCAGGAAACTTTATCGATAGGTCAGCGTGGCACCATGCCGACGGTTGGCGACTCTATGGCGTGTCACCGGTCCGCAGCAACACAATCCGCCGGACCCGGCCCGATGTGTCGGCAACCGAACACCACTCTGTCAAGGGCGTACGGGCACTCAGACGCGCGTTTCACCGGTGCGCGAAACGGTTAAAGGGTTACGTTCGAGGCGAGTTGAGCGAGCCTGGCACAGGTGGGCGGAAGTGTCGCGATACACATCCGGCCGGACCTTGGTCGACAAGGTCCGGCCGGATGTACGAGGTTGACGGTCCGCGTTGACGAACCGGCTTTTTACTAGCCGAGAAGCGCGTGCAGCTCGACCTGGTCCAGGCCGTGGGCCTCGGCGACCGGGCCGTAAACGACCTGGCCGTCATGGGTGTTGAGGCCGAGGGCGAGCGCGGCATCGCGGCGCAGCGCCTCGACCCAGCCGTTGTTCGCCAGCGACACGATGTAGGGCAGCGTGGCGTTGGTGAGGGCGTAGGTGGAGGTGTTCGGCACCGCGCCCGGCATGTTGGCGACGCAGTAGAAGACCGAGTTGTGGACCATGAAGGTCGGCTCGGCGTGGGTGGTCGGACGCGAGTCCTCGAAGCAGCCGCCCTGGTCGATCGCAATGTCGACAAGGACACTTCCGGGCTTCATCTTGGCGACGAGCTCGTTGGTGACCAGCTTCGGGGCCTTGGCGCCGGGGATGAGCACCGCGCCGATGACGAGGTCGGCCTCGATGACGGCCTTCTCCAGCTCGTAGGCGTTGGAGACGATCGTCTGCACCTTGGTGCCGAAGATCTTGTCGGCCTCGCGGAGCTTGTTGATGTCCTTGTCGAGCAGGGTCACGTGGAAGCCCATGCCGACGGCGATCTGCGCCGCGTTCCAGCCGGAGACACCGCCGCCGATGACGACGGCACGGCCGGCGTGGGTGCCGGGGACGCCACCGGGCAGCACGCCGCGGCCGCCGGCCGAGCGCATCAGGTGGTAGGCGCCGACCTGCGGGGCCAGCCGGCCCGCGACCTCGGACATCGGGGCGAGCAGCGGCAGCTGGCGGTTGGCCGTCTCGACGGTCTCGTACGCGATCGCGGTGGTGCCGGACTCCAGGAGGGCGTCCGTGCACTCGCGGGAGGCGGCGAGGTGCAGGTAGGTGAAGAGCGTCTGGTCCTTGCGGAGGCGGTGGTACTCCTCCGCGATGGGCTCCTTGACCTTCAGCAGCAGGTCGGCGGTGGCCCAGACCTCGTCGGCGCTGCCGAGGATCTCCGCACCCGCGGAGACGTACTCGGCGTCCGTGATCGAGGAGCCGACGCCGGCGTTCTGCTCGACGAAGACCTGGTGGCCGTGGCGCACGAGCTCGTGCACACCGGCGGGGGTGATGGCCACCCGGAACTCGTTGTTCTTGACCTCGCGGGGGATGCCGACCTTCACGTCGATCACGGTCCTTGACTCAGGGGAAAACGGGGGCAATGCCATACATACCCGGACGCACACGGGCGCACCGGGAGACACCGCAGGATGTTGCGGCTCACCCAGTCTAATGAAGGTCTTCCCGCTGTCTACCCTTACAAAGCTTTAATCTTTGGCCGAAGGACTACGGATTTCGCAGGTCCCCTGCGCTTGACGGCTCATCTTCCAGCAATCTGTCCGCCGCGCCCCGGTGCAACCGCGCGGCCGCGGGGTCGCCGAGCCGGTCCAGGGTGTCGGCGAGCCTGAGCTGGAGCGCGGCCTCAAGGCGCAGATCACCGGCCCTGCGCGCGGACTCGACCGCCTCGCGGCAGGTGCGCAGCGACTCCTCGGGGCGCCCCGCGTACTCCTGGACCCGGGCCGCCTCGCTCAACGCCCTTGCCTGGCTGGGCAGATCGCCGAGCCGCCGGTATCCGGCCACCGCGGCCCGCCAGCTGCGCAGCGCCTCGCCGTAGCGGCCCGCGTACGTGTGCACGGCGGCGAGCCGCCCGTACAGCCGGGCCTCGTCCGCCCGCTCGCCGCGCGCGAGGCGCTGGGACAGGGCCCGCCCGTACCAGTCGGAGGCCCGCTGCCAGTCGCCGAGCTCCTGGTGGGCGCCGCCTACGGATTCCATCGCGCGGCCGGTCGCGTACGCGTCGTTCGCGGCGCGGCCCGCGTCCAGGGCGGCCCGGTAGCGGGCAAGGGCCGCGGTCGTCCGCCCGGTCCCGGCGTCCAGGTCGCCCAGGTTGAGCAGGGCCGCCGCCTTCTCGCGGTGCAGCTCGCGGCGCTCGGCGACGTCCAGGACGAGCTGGTGCAGGCCGTACAGGTCGGGGGCCGCGGCCTCGGCGCCCCGGTGCGCGGCGAGCGCGCGGACCAGCGCGGCCACCAGGCGCCGGGCCAGCGTGTCGAGCTCGCCGTCCTCCACCGCGATCCGGGCGGCGGCGAGCAGCGCGGGCCGGCGGCCGCTCAGCCAGGCGTCGGCGACGGCCGCGCTGGGGAAGCGCAGGGCCCGCGGCAGGCCCGCGAGCTTCTTGCGGGCGGGCGAGCCCTCCGGCTCGGTGACCGCCCGGCAGGACTGGAGCAGCCGAACGGTCCGCTCCAGCATCCGGGCCCGGGCCAGCTGGATCTCGCCGGGCCGGTCCACGCTCTCGCAGAGCGTGCGAAGGAGCGGCGCGAGGGCGCCGGGCACCCGGTACTGCTCGGGTGCGTCCGGGTCGGGCCGCAGCAGTCCGAACGTCACGAAGTCGGCGAGCGCCGCCTGGGCGCCGGAGACCGAGCAGCCGGCAAGGGCGGAGGCGGTGTGCGCGTCGGCGACCCCGGCGGGGGCGAGCGCGAGCAGTCGCAGTATCCGCGCGGCCGGCTGCGAGAGGGAGTCGTACGCGAGCCGGAACGAGCGCGCCAACGGCCTTGCGGCGCTGGGGAGTTCGGCTCCTTCGTCGGACATGGAGCGCAGTTGTTTGGCCACGTCGGAGATGGCGGCCTTGGGGCGGGCGCGGAGCCAGCCGCCGACCAGGACGAGGGCGGCGGGCTGTCCGCCGCACTCTTCGGCGAGGGTCTCGGCGGCGCGCGGGTCCACCGTGACGCGCACCGCGCCGGTGAAGCCCTCCAGGAGTTCGACGGCCGACTTCACGTCGAGGCCGCCCAGCGTGCACGGACGCACGTCCGGGATTCCGGTGAGCGGTCCCTCGGCGGTGGCCACGACCAGGGACTGGGAGGTGTCGGGCAGCAGCGGGCCGACCTGTTCGGCGTCGGCCGCGTCGTCGAGCAGCACGATCGCCCGGCGGCCCGCGAGCGCGGTGCGGACCAGTTCGGTCAGCTCGTCCTGGCCGGCGCCGGGCGGCGCCGGGACCCCCAGGGCGTCGAGCAGGTCCCGGGCGACCCGGTCGGCCGGGACGCGGACCCCGCCCGGCTCGGTGAGCGTGGCCCGCAGGATCCCGTCCGGGTAGTCGCCGGCCACCTGGCGGGCGAGTTCGGCGGCGAGCGCGGTGCGACCGGATCCGGGCCGGCCGGCGATCAGCAGGACCCTGGCCCGGGGCGACTTCTTTCCTGACAGCGTGTCAAGTCCGGCCCGTTCGATGTCGGCCCGGAGTTCCTTCAACTCCCGCTGCCTGCCCAGGAATTGCCCCGTGCGCTGCCCGACGGCTGCGCCGCCCACGTCCACCGCCTGATCCGTCACGGGCCACGCTCCGTCCGCCTGCGCACCTGGAGACCGTGCGGGTCTCCGCACGGGCAGTCCGAGCGTAGTTCACCCTTCGTGACCGTTTGGGCGGAGCACGGCGGGGATGTCGCCCGATCGGATCAGCGGATTTTCAGATCGAATGCGGGAGGGGTGGGTTCACTCCTCGAAGGGGCGGGCCGGCCAGGGCGCCCCGGCCGGGCGCAGCGCGTCGAAGCCGTCCCCGTCCAGGACCGCGGCCAGCGCGAGGGCGCCGACCACCAGGCAGGTGTTGTGCAGCTCCCCCGCGAGGGCGCCCCGTACGAGCTCGGCGACCGGGACCCGGGCCAGCTCCATGTCGGCCTCCTCCTCGGAGACCTCGAAGCGCTCGCCCTCCGCCTCGGACAGGTCCCGCGCCAGGAAGATCCGTACGGCTTCGTCGCTGCCGCCCGGGCTCGTGTACACATCGGTCAGGACGTGCCACCGCTCGGCCTTGACGTGCGCCTCCTCGTACAGCTCGCGCTGGGCGGCGTGCAGCGGGTTCTCGCCGGGCACGTCCAGGAGCCCGGCCGGGATCTCCCACAGCTTCTGGCGTACGGGGTGGCGGTACTGGCGCAGCACCAGGACGCGGCCCTCGTCGTCCAGGGCGAGGATCGCCACCGAGCCGGGGTGGGTCTGGTAGTCGCGCTGGTGGACCGCGCCGTCGGGCATCACGACGTCGTCGGTGCGCACCCCGGTCTTGTGGCCGGTGAAAGGGGTGGCACTCGCCACGACCTGCCAGTGTTCGGCGGTGTCCTCGATGGCCATGACGGCGTCCTCCCACAGTGCGCGCGCAAAAACAGAACCGGGGTACGGATCCTTCGGAAAGGTCCGTACCCCGGCAACGTTAACCGGTGGTGACTACTTGGCGGGCTTGCCCGTCTTGCGCTCGACGGCGGCCTTGACCAGGCCCGCGAAGAGCGGGTGCGGGCGCGTCGGGCGCGAGCGCAGCTCCGGGTGCGCCTGGGTGGCGACCAGGTAGGGGTGCACCTCGCGCGGGTACTCGACGTACTCGACGAGCTTGTTGTCCGGGGAGGTGCCCGAGAAGACGATGCCCGTCTTCTTCTCCAGCTCCGCACGGTAGGCGTTGTTCACCTCGTAGCGGTGGCGGTGGCGCTCCTCGACGTAGGGCTGGTCGTCGTAGACCTCGCGGACGATGGAGCCCTCGGCGAGCTTCGCCGGGTACAGGCCGAGCCGCATCGTGCCGCCCAGGTCGCCCGCGCCCTCGACGTAGGCCAGCTGCTCCTCCATCGTCGAGATGACGGGGTGGGCGGTGGCGGCGTCGAACTCGGTGGAGTTGGCGTCCGGGATGCCGGCCAGGTTGCGCGCGGCCTCGATGACGATGCACTGCAGGCCGAGGCAGATGCCGAGCAGCGGCACCTTGTTCTCGCGGGCGTACTGGATCGCGCCGATCTTGCCGTTGACGCCGCGGTCGCCGAAGCCGCCGGGCACCAGGATCGCGTCCACGTCGCCGAGGTGCTTCTTGGCGCCGGCCGGGGTCTTGCAGTCGTCCGAGGTGACCCACTTGACCTTGACGCGGGCCTTGTTGGCGAAGCCGCCGGCCCGCATGGCCTCGGTGATCGAGAGGTAGGCGTCGGGCAGGTCGATGTACTTGCCGACCAGCGCGACGGTCACCTCGTGCAGCGGGTTGTGGACCCGGTCGAGCAGGTCGTCCCACTGCGTCCAGTCCACATCGCGGAACGGCAGGTCCAGCTTCCGGACGACGTAGGCGTCCAGGCCCTCGGTGTGGAGCACCTTGGGGATGTCGTAGATCGACTTGGCGTCGATGGCGGCGACCACGGCCGCCTCGTCGACGTCGCACATCAGCGAGATCTTGCGCTTGATGGACAGCGGCACCTCGCGGTCGGCGCGCAGCACGATCGCGTCGGGCTGGATGCCGATGTTGCGCAGGGCCGCGACCGAGTGCTGGGTCGGCTTGGTCTTCAGCTCGCCCGAGGGGCCGATGTAGGGCAGCAGCGAGATGTGCACGACGAACACGTTGTCGCGGCCGACCTCGTGGCGGACCTGGCGGACGGTCTCCAGGAACGGCAGCGACTCGATGTCGCCGACCGTGCCGCCGACCTCGGTGATGACGACGTCGACGTCGTCGGTCGCCATGCGGCGGATGCGGTGCTTGATCTCGTTGGTGATGTGCGGGATGACCTGGACGGTGTCGCCGAGGTACTCGCCGCGCCGCTCCTTGGCGATGACCTGCGAGTAGACCTGGCCGGTGGTCACGTTGGCGGACCCGTCGAGGTCCACGTCGAGGAAGCGCTCGTAGTGGCCGATGTCCAGGTCGGTCTCGGCGCCGTCGTTGGTGACGAACACCTCGCCGTGCTGGAACGGGTTCATCGTGCCCGGATCGACGTTCAGGTACGGGTCGAGCTTCTGCATCGTGACCCGCAGGCCCCGCGCCTTGAGGAGCGCACCCAGGCTGGAGGCAGTCAGACCCTTGCCGAGGGAAGAGGCGACACCCCCGGTGACGAAGATGTGCTTGGTCGTCGTGGCTGCGCTGTTTCGCAAAGCCGTGGGCTGCATGGCCAAGAGGGGGCTCCCGTGGTCGCTGTGTGGAGTGCGTGCCGGTCACCCTGTGTGGATCTTGTACGGAATCCGTACGCGTTTCCAGGGGTGCCGTCGCTGCGGTTCGGGGCTTTTTTCAGCACCCGGCCACGGGCTACCAGGGTATCAGCGACAGCGGGAGACCGCGTCCGGCCACGCTCCGTATGCGGCCGGTCAGCCCTGAGTACGAGCCTCACTCGTTCGGACCAACGGCGTTCAAGGAAGGCTCCAGCGGATCACTGGGGTGCGTCGTATCCTGCTCGGACACTCGCTTGCCGAGCCACCTGGTAGCACGGGAACACCCCGTCCGTCATCCGGAACATGCGCTCGTTGGCGAACCCTTGACCGCTGTCGCTGTAAGCGCCCCCAGGGGCGGACGTGGCCGTTCGACTGGAGATTGCACGTGGCCGGGCGCATCGAGGATTACGCACTCATCGGAGACATGCAGACCGCGGCACTGGTCTGCCGGGACGGCACGGCGGACTGGCTCTGCCTGCCCCGCTTCGACTCGCACGCCGTCTTCGCCGGACTGCTCGGCACCGAGGAACACGGGTTCTGGCGGGTCGGCCCGGCACATGGTGCCGAGGAACCGCCACCGGCGGCCGACCGCCGTCGCTACCGGGGCGACTCGCTCATCCTGGAATCCGAGTGGGACACCCCGCGCGGCACGGTCCGGGTGACCGACTTCATGCCGCCGCGCGACGGCGCCCCGCAGCTGATCCGCATCGTGGAGGGCGTCAGCGGCCGGGTCCCGATGCGCTCCATGCTGCGCATGCGGTTCAGCTACGGCCGGATCACCCCCTGGGTGCACAAGGTCGACAACCGCACGGTGGCCGTCGCGGGCCCCGACTCGGTGTGGCTGGACACCGATGCGGAGACGTACGGCAAGAACCTCACGACGTACTCCGACTTCACGGTCTCGCCCGGCGAGCGGGTCGCGTTCACCATCAGCTGGCAGCCCTCGCACCGCGAGGAGCCCGCGCTGCCTGAGCCCGAGGCGTCCCTGGTGGCGACCGAGGACTTCTGGCGGGAGTGGGTGGAGCACTGCACCTACCACGGGCCCTACCGCGAGGCCGTGGTCCGCTCCCTGATCACCCTGAAGGCGCTCACCTACGCCCCGACCGGCGGCATCGTGGCCGCCCCCACGATGTCGCTGCCCGAGCACATCGGCGGCGAGCGCAACTGGGACTACCGCTACACCTGGCTGCGGGACGCCGCGATCACCCTGTCCTCGCTGCTGCGCACCGGCTACCGCGAGGAGGCCCGTGCCTGGCGCGAGTGGCTTCTGCGCTCGGTCGCGGGCGACCCCGAGAACCTCCAGATCATGTACGGGATCGCCGGCGAGCGGGAGCTCGGCGAGACCGAGCTCGACTGGCTGCCCGGGTACGAGAACTCGACGCCGGTACGGGCCGGCAACGGCGCCGCCCACCAGCTCCAGCTCGACGTGTACGGCGAGGTCACCGAGGCGCTGCACCTGGCGCACATGACGGGCCTGGCCCGCAACGACTACGCCTCGCTGCTCCAGCTGAAGCTGATCCGCTACCTGGAGAGCCACTGGGACCAGCCGGACGAGGGGATCTGGGAGGTGCGCGGCCCGCGCCGCCACTTCGTGCACTCCAAGGTGATGGCCTGGGTCGCCGTGGACCGCACGATCAAGCTCATCGAGTCCGGCGACGCGGACGGCCCGCTCGACAAGTGGCGCGAGCTGCGCGACGACATCCACCGGGACGTCTGCGAGAAGGGCTACGACAAGGAACGCAACACCTTCACGCAGTCCTACGGCTCGCAGGAGCTGGACGCCTCCTTGCTGCTCATCCCGCAGATGGGCTTCCTGCCGCCGGACGACAAGCGCGTGATCGGCACGATCGAGGCGATCCAGCGCGAGCTGTCCACGCCGGACGGGTTCATCCTGCGCTACCCGACGACGGGCGGCGACGGGGAGAACCTGGACGGCCTGTTGGGCGAGGAGGGCGCGTTCCTGGCCTGCTCGTTCTGGATGGCGGACGACCTCGCGATGATCGGCCGGGTCGACGAGGCCCGCAAGCTCTTCGAGAAGCTCCTGGCCCTGCGCAACGACCTGGGGCTGCTCGCGGAGGAGTGGGATCCGCACCTCCAGCGCCAGGTCGGCAACTTCCCGCAGGCCTTCAGCCACGTTCCGCTGATCGACACGGCCCTGCGGCTTACCGCTTCGGGCGCGTACGGCGGCTGACGGCCGGACCCGCCCACGGGCCGTCTCCGAGTTCCCACGGGTTCTCGGAGACGGCCCGTCCGCATATCGGGGTGACGTACGCCACAACGAGCGGGTCAGGGTGCGTAACCGCAGGTAGCGTCCGGCGCAAGCGGTGTCGCCCCGGGGTCGGGCTCCGGGTCCCGCGGGACGAGAGGTGGGCGCAGTGGACACGCAGGGCGGGATCACCGTGCAGCGCGCGCTTGAGCTGCCGGGGCTGCGCGGCGGCCTCCCGGAGGTCGTGGCGGGCGCCGAGCGGCTCCAGCGCACGGTGCGCTGGGTGCACGCCGGCGAGGTGCCCAACATCGCCTCGCTGCTCAAGGGCGGCGAGCTGCTCCTGACCACCGGGCTCGGCCTCGGCACCCGCCCCGCCGAGCAGCGCGCCTTCGTACGCAGGCTCGCGGACCGGGGCATCGCGGCCCTCGTCGTGGAACTCGGCCCGCGCTTCGCCCGGCTGCCGGCCACCATCGTGGAGACCGCGCGGGCCGCCGGGCTCCCCCTCGTCCAACTGCACCGCGAGGTGCCGTTCGTCGCGGTGACCGAGGAGATCCACACCGAGATCGTCAACGGCCACTACGCCCTGCTCCAACGCGCCGAGGAAGTCCACCAGCGGTGTACGGGCGCACTGCTCGGGGGCGGCGGGATCCCTCAAGTCCTGGGCATTCTGGCCGACTTCACCGCCAACCCGGTCTTCCTGGAGACCCCCGACGGCCAGCTCCTGTACGCCGCGGCGTGCGAGGCGGGCGAGGCGGCCGCCGACCCGCTCCAGGTCTGGGAGGGGCTGCGCGGCCAGCGCGAGGCCCGCGCCTCGGGGCCGCCGACGGGCGCGGTCCTGGTGGACGTGCCGGGCGGCGGCCACGGCGCGGGCGCGGTACGGGCCCGCCTGGCGCTGCTCGCGGTCGGCCCGCCGCTCCTTCCCGTGCACCGGATGGCGGCCGAGCGGGCCGCGGGCATCCTGGCCGTCGTCCTCATGCAGGCCCGCCAGGAGGAGGAGCTGGCCGCGCGCGGCCGGGGCGACTTCCTGACCGACCTCGCCGAGGGCCGCATCACCCCCGACGACGCGCCCGGCCAGGCCAAGGTCCTCGGCTTCAAACCCGGCGAGGGGCCGCTGCTCCCGGTGGTGATGCGCCTCGCCTCGGAGCTCGCCCCGACGGGCAACTGGGCGGTCCTCGCGAGGGCGGTCCTCGAAGAGCTGTCCTCGGTGGGCGTGCCGGTCCTGCTCGGCGTACGCCCCGTCGAGGGCCGGGTGCCGCTGCTGCTCGGGCTGCGCTCGGAGTCGGAGCGTACGGCCGTGGCCGACCGGGTCGCGGCGGCCCTGCGGGCGGGCGTCGAGCGGGCCGGCCTCATGGGCGCGCGGGCCGGGACGCAGCCGGTGGTCGTGGTGGGGGTGGCGGGCGGCTGGGCGGCGGCGGGCGCCGGTCTCCGGCACGCGGCGGAAACCGCGGCAGCCGCCCAGGGGCTGCCCGAGCGGCCCTGGTACGACGCCCGGCGCCTCGACATCGACCTGCTCCTTTGGCGGCTGCGCGAACACCCCGACCTCGCGGCGTTCGTGGAACGGGCGATCGGCCCGCTCCAGGCCCACGACCGCGCCTCCCGGCCGCCCCTGCTGCCCACCCTGGCGACCTATCTGGCGCACGCGGGCCGCAAGGCGGAGACCGCCCGCGAGCTCCATCTCAACCGGCAGACCCTGTACAACCGCCTGGCCCGCATCGCGGACCTCCTCGGCACGGATCTGGACGACCCGCAGACGGTCCTCGCCCTGTCGCTCGCGCTGCGGGCCCGCAGGCACGTGGCGGGCTAGCGCCTAGGAACCCGCCAACTCGTCGTACACGGCGAGGACTTGAGCAACCGTTTCGTCCTCGGTGGGCCAGCTCTCGGCCTGCGCCCGCCCGGCCGCGGCCAGCGCACGGCGGGCCTCGGGGTCGGCGAGGAGGCGGACGACCGCGGCCGCGAGCGCCTCGGCGTCGCCGTACGGGACGAGTAGGGCCGCGTCCCCCACCAGCTCCGGCACCCCGCCCACGGCCGTCGCGACCAGCGGCACGCCGAGGCGCAGCGCCTCCTGGGCGAGCAGCGAGCGGGCCTCCCAGCGGCTGGGCAGGACCGCGATGTCGGCGGCCGCGAGCAGCTCGGTGATGTCGTCGCGCCGCCCGACGAGCCGGACCGGCAGCGACTCCACCTCGATCCGGCGCTGCAGCGCGGCCCGGCCGGGCCCCTCCCCCGCGATGACGAGCAGCGGCGCCGGGTCGAGATCGCGCCAGGTGCGGGCCGCGTCCAGGAGCACCTCGTAGCCGCGGTGTTCGACGAGGCTGCCCACGGCCATCAGCAACGGCCGGTCCACGGCGCCGAGTTCGGCCCGCGCCTTGCCGTCGAGGAGCCCGGACGGAAGGCGGGGCGCGGGGACGGCGACCGCGGCGAGCCGGGCGTCCCGCGCACCGCGGCTGCGCGCCCGGTCCACGAGGTCGGACGAGGTGGCGAGGACCACGGCCGCGGCCCGCGAGACCCGGCGTTCGAGCAGGCCCAGGATCTGGCCGCGGGCTCCTTCGGCGTGCGAGCGGGTGTGCCAGGTGACGACCAGCGGCACGCCCTTGCGGCCCCGGAGCGCGAGGGCGGCGCGTACGGCCGCGTGCAACCCGTGCGCGTGGACGACGTCCGCGTCGGCGCAGGCGGCCCGCAGCGCGCCGACCGCCGCCGGGTCGCCGCGCCGCGAGACCGGTACGAAATGAGCCCCGGCGGCGAGGAAGTCGTACTCCCGCTCCAGTTCGGCGGGCGCGCAGACGGTGACGCGCACGCCCCGCGCGACCAGACCGGCCGCGAGCGACCTGACATGCGCGCTGCTGCCCGCGCTGCCGCCGCCCAGCACTTGGACCGTACGCAGCTGAGTCACGTGAACAGGCTCCCGGAGCGGCCGAGTCGGCGGTGGAGGTCGGTGGTTCCCGGCCAAGGATGCCAGTCCGTACGGGCGTTCCGGGACCGTCCGGGGGTTCCTTCCGTGTCGCGCCGGGAAGATCGCCGCACCCGAAACACCCCCATGGGTGAACGAACACGTGCGCCAGGCCGTTCGGCACGGACAGCGCGACACCCTCAGCGCGGAATGCGGGACTCCGCCCGGGCGGCCACGGCGAGCAGCGCGGCGGCGCGCACGGCGAGGCCGGCCGCCCGGAGCGCCAAGGGTTATCCGTCAGCGCGGGCGGTTGCCAGGAGTTCCTCCGCGTGCGCCCTGGCCGTCTCCGAGTCCTCCTGGCCGGCCAGCATGCGCGACAGCTCGCGCACCCGGTCCTCGCCCTCCAGGACCGTGACGCCGGAGCGGGTGACCGTGCCGTCGTTGGTCTTCTCGACCAGGAGCTGGCGGTCGGCGAACGCCGCCACCTGCGGCAGGTGCGTGACCACCACGACCTGGGCGGACTTGGCGAGCTTGGCGAGCCGGCGGCCGATCTCGACCGCCGCCTTGCCGCCGACGCCCGCGTCGACCTCGTCGAAGAGGTAGGTCGGCACCGGGTCCGTGCCCGCGAAGACGACCTCCACCGCGAGCATCACACGCGAGAGCTCACCGCCCGAGGCGCCCTTGGCGATGGGCCGGGGCGGCGCGCCGGGGTGCGGGGCGAGCAGCAGCTCGACCTCGTCGGCGCCGGTCGGCCCGTACGCCACCGTCCTGCCGCCGACCTCGACCCCCTCGGGATCGTCACTCTGGCCGACCGCGAACGACACCCGTGCGTGCGGCATCGCGAGGGAGGCGAGCTCGGCGGTGACCGCCTCCGCGAACCGGGCCGCGGCCTCGGTGCGGGCGTCGGTCAACTCCTGGGCCAGGACGGACAGTTCACCACGCAGCCCGTCCCGCTCGGCGGTGAGTTCCCCGATCCGGTCGTCGTCGCCGTCGAGTTCGGTGAGCCGCGCGGCCCCGTCCTGCGCCCAGGCGAGTACGGCCGTGATGTCCTCGCCGTACTTGCGCGTCAGGGCGGTCAGCGAGGCCCGGCGCTCCTCGACGGCGGCGAGCCGCAGGGGGTCGGCGTCCAGGTCGTCCGCGTATCCGGCGAGTTCGCCCGCCACGTCGCCGAGCAGGATCGCGACCTCGCCGATGCGTTCGGCGAGCGCCGCGAGCGCGGGGTCGTGGGAGCGTACGGCCTCCAGGGCCCGGTGCGCGCCCGCGACCAGGGTCGCGGCGTCCACGCTCTCCGGGTCCTCGGGGTTGCCGGCCAGGGCCGCGTGCGCAAGTGCCGCCGCGGAGGCGAGCGCCTCGGCGTGCCCGAGCCGTTCGGCCTCGGCGGCGAGCTCGGCGTCCTCGCCGGGCAGCGGCTCGACGGCGGCGATCTCGCCGAGACCGAACCGCAGCAGATCGGCCTCCTGGGCGCGCTCGCGCGCCCGTGTGGTCAGCTCCTCCAGCTCGACGGCGACGGCCCGCAGCCGCTTGTAGGCCCCGGCGTACTTGGCGAGGGGACCCGCCACCGCGTCACCGGCGTACCGGTCGAGCGCCTCGCGCTGCCGGGCCGGGCGCAGCAGGCCCTGCTGGTCGGTCTGGCCGTGCACCGCGACGAGTTCGTCGGCGAGTTCGGCGAGCACCCCGACCGGCACCGACCGGCCGCCGAGGAACGCCCGCGAGCGGCCCTCCGCCGAAACGGTACGGCTCACGAGCAGCGCGCCGTCGTCGAGCTCGGCCCCGGCCTCCTCGGCCCGCAGCCCCGCCGAGGTGCCGGGCCGCAGCGCGATCCGCCCCTCGACGACCGCCGCCTTGGCGCCGATCCGCACCAACGCGGGGTCGGCACGTCCGCCGAGCAGCAGCCCCAGGCTGGTGACGACCATGGTCTTGCCCGCGCCGGTCTCGCCGGTCACCGCGGTGAAACCGGGCGAAAGCTCCACGACAGCGTCGTCGATGACCCCGAGCGACCGTATCCGCATCTCCTCCAACACGGACACGACCTTACGAGGTCCACAGCCCAGTGTGCGACGCCCCCCGGCCCGTCACCCTCTCGTGGTGCCCGAACCGGCGGTGCGGGGGAAAACCTCAGCAAGATCATGGGGCCTGCCGGATGGTCCTGGCACCACCCCGCCCGCCAGGCTTGACGCATGAGCACAGGACTGGCCCACTCCGCCCTGCGCGGCCACCGCCCGGCCTTCGTCGGGACGTTCGTGGCCGCGCTGTTCGCCGCGACCGTGGTGAGCGCGTCGCTGACCCTCCTGGTCAGCACGTCGACAAAGGGACTGTCCGCGCAGGCACGCGGCGCGCTCGCGGCGAACGACATCGGCGACATGGCGGTCGTGATGCTCATCGGCTCCATCTACATGTCGATCTTCGTGATCGCCTCGACGATGGGCACCGCGGTGGCCCAGCAGCACCGCGAGCTCGCGCTGGTGCGGGCCATCGGCGCCCGGCCCCGGCAGGTGCGGCGGGCCGTGGTGGTCCAGGCGGTGGCCGCCGCGGCGCCGGCCGCGCTGGCCGGGTTCCTGCTCGGCGGTGGCCTGTTGAGCCGGGTCTGGTTCGCGGGGCTGCGCGACCACGGGCTCGTCCCGGCCGAGGTGGCGTACCGCTTCACGTGGTTCGCGCTGCCCGTGTGTCTGGCGGTCGCCGTGGTGACCTCGGCGCTCGCCGCGTTCCTCGCCTCGCTGCGCTTCTCGATGCTGCGCCCGGCACGGGCCTTGGACGAGGCGTCGGCGGGCCGGCGCGGGCTCGGCAGGGTCCGGGCTCCGCTCGGTGTGATCGCGGTGGCGGGCGGCGGCGCCCTGTCGGTCTCGCTGGCCCACCAGTCGTCCGACGACGCGGCGCAGGCGTCGTTCCTCGTGCTGCTGCTGTTCTGCGTCGGGGCGGGGCTGCTCGGTCCGAAGGTGGTCGGCCCGGCCGCCCGGCTCGTCTCGGCGCCGGCCCGCCGGCTCGGCGGCAGCGCACGCCTGGCGATGCTCAACGTCCGCTCGCAGCCGCGCCGCTTCTCGGCCGCCGTGGTGCCGCTGGTCCTGGTCACCGGCTTCGGACTCACCAAGATCGCGATGCACACGACGGCGGCCCACTACACGGGTTCGTCGGGCAGCGCGGGCGAGGTCTGGCTGGACTACTTCGGCACCGGTCTCTACGCCGGCTTCGCCGCGATCGCCGCGGCCAACACCCTGGCGATGATCTCCTTCGAGCGGCGCCGCGACATAGCCCTGCTCCGGGTGGTCGGCACCCTGCCGGGCCAGGTCCGCTCGATGGCGGCCTGGGAGGCGGGCATCGTCGCGGCCACGGCCCTGGTGCTCGGCGCGGTGGTCGCGCTCGCGACCCTGGCCCCGATGCTGACGGCCGCGTTCGGCTCGTGGATCCCGTACCTGCCGTGGCCGACCGCGCTCGCCATGGCGGGCGGCACGCTGGTCCTGACCCTGCTGGCCACGGGGATACCCGTGCGGTCGGCGCTGCGCAGGCGGGCGATCAGGACACTGGCCGCGTCCTGAGGCCCGCCGCGCGCTGACCGGTCAGTGCGGCGCGCCGCGCCAACCCGACACCGGCAGGGCAAACTTGGCGACGAGCCGGTCGGTGAACGAGGCGTGGTGCAGCCGGGCGAGCCGTACCGGAACGGCCCCTCGCCGCACCTCCACCCGCGCGCCCGAAGGGAGTTCGACCGTGCGGCGCCCGTCGCACCACAGCACACCGTGCGGCGTGTGCGGCTGCACCTCGACGGCGAGCACCGAGGTGGGCGAAGTGACCAGGGGCTTGGCGAACAGCGCGTGCGCGCTGATCGGCACCATGAGCAGCGCCTCGACCTCGGGCCACACCACGGGCCCGCCGGCCGAGAAGGCGTACGCGGTCGAGCCGGTCGGGGTGGCACAGACGATGCCGTCGCAGCCGAACCCGGTCACCGGACGGCCGTCGATCTCCAGGACGACTTCCAGCATCCGCTCGGGCGAGACCTTCTGGACGGCCGCCTCGTTGAGGGCCCAGTCCTCGTGCACCACGTCACCGTTGTTGTGCACGACGACATCGAGGGTCATCCGCTCCTCGACCTCGTAGGCCCGTGTCACGACCCGGTCGACGACCTTGTCGAGGTCGTCGCGCTCGGCCTCCGCGAGGAAGCCGACGCGGCCGAGGTTCACCCCGAGCATCGGCACGCCGGACGCCCGGGCGAGCTCGGCGCCGCGCAGCAGGGTGCCGTCACCGCCGAGGACGATGAGCAGTTCGCAGGCGTCCAGGCACTCGGGGGTGGCGTCCTCGACGATCTCCGCCTCGGCGGGCAGCGGCAGATCGGCAGCCTCCGCCCGCAGCACGCGTACGCCGATGCCGCTGCGCAGCAGGCCCCGTACGACCAGCTCCGCGCTGCGGATGGCGGCCGGCCTTCCGGTGTGCGCGAGCAGGAATACGGTGCGTGCCGCCGTGCTGTTCTCCGGGTTGTTCTCCGACGAGCTCAACGAGGTCCCTCCGCCACTGCGCGCTCCACGTCCGCGGGATCGAGCGCGGGCGCCCCGGCCCGCAGCCACAGAAAGTACTCGACGTTGCCGGAGGGCCCGGGCAGCGGGCTCGCGGTGACCCCGAGGACCCCGAGGCCGAGCGTGGCCGCCTGGGCCGCCACCGTCCGTACGGTCTCGGCCCGCAGCTCGGGGCTGCGCACGACGCCGCCGCTCCCGAGCCGTTCCTTGCCGATCTCGAACTGCGGCTTGACCATGAGGACCAGGTCCGCGTCGGGCGCCGAGCAGCGCACGAGGGCGGGCAGGACCAGGCCGAGCGCGATGAAGGAGAGGTCGCCCACGACGATGTCGGCGGGCTGCCCGTCGATGTCGTCGAGCGTCAACTCGCGTACGTTCGTGCGGTCCTTCACGGTGACCCTGTCGTCACTCTGAAGGGACCAGGCGAGCTGTCCGTAGCCGACGTCGACGGCGACCACGTGCCCGGCTCCGGCGCGCAGCAGCACATCGGTGAAGCCGCCGGTGGAGGCGCCTGCGTCGAGCGCCCGGCGGCCCTCGATCTCAAGCCCCTGCGGAACGAAGGCCGCGAAGGCACCGGCGAGCTTGTGCCCACCGCGCGAGACGTAGTCCGGATCACTGTCGTCGTCCACCACCACGATCGCGGCGGCGGTCTCGACCTGAGTGGCGGACTTGGTGGCGACGGTCTTGCCGACGCTCACCCGCCCCGCGGCAATCAGCTGGGCGGCGTGCTCCCGCGACCGCGCGAGTTTCCGGCGCACCAGCTCGGCGTCGAGGCGGCGGCGTGCCACTCCTGCCACGTTCGGTTCAGCTCCTGTAGTCGTAGTTCTGTCGGCGGCCCGGCGGACCGCTAGGGCCGTTGGTCGCCCAACGGCCGGGTCCGGCCGGAGGTTCCCAGGCCCGCCCCCGGGACGGGAGCGGGCCCCTGCCGGGCGTCGAGCGCGGTCAGTGAGCCGCGCAGCCCCCGGTGTACATCCTCGTACACCTCAAGGTGGCCGTCCGTACCGAGGTGGTCGACGTCGCCGAGCCGCTCGACGAGGGCGTCGATCCCGGCGTCGCCGGTGGGGCCGCGGGGTACGTCCAAGGGGGAGGGGCCGACCACCTCGGATTCCACATCGGCTTGCACCTCGGGTTCCGCCTCGGGGCCCGGCATCGAGTCGCTCATGCCAAGACGCTACCGCGAAGCCCTGGGGTACGGTCGATCACGATGGCGACCATGGAGGAGTGCCGCAGCGCACTCGACAAACTTTCGGACAATCTGTCCCGGGCGGAGGGCGACGTGCGTGCCGCCGCCGCGCTGGACCGCTCGCTGAGCTGCCACATCACGGACCTGGACGTCACCTTCGCGGGCCGCCTCCGGTCCGGCCGCATCGAGGTCCACGACACGGCTCCCGGCCCGCCCCGGGAGAAGGCCCAGATCCGCCTGGCGATGAAGGGCGACGACCTGGTGGCGATGGTGGACGGCGAACTGAACTTCGCGAAGGCCTGGGCCTCGGGCAGGATCCGCCTGGAAGCGAGCTTCCGAGACCTCCTCCGCCTCCGCACCCTGCTCTGATCCCGGCCCCCTTCCGCGCAGTTGGCGCGAACGGGGTCTGGGGCGGAGCCCCAGGGGTCCTTCAACCCCCGGAGGCCACGCGGCGGAGCCGCAGGGTGTCACAGCGGGAAGGGGCGGGGTGGGGAGAACTCAGCCCACCAGAGCCGCCCGCCGCGGAGCCGCCGGCACGACCAACGGCGTCCCCGTCTCCGGATCCGGAATCACCTGACACCGCACCCCGAAGACCTCCTCGACGAGCGACGCCGTCACCACCTCCGAGGGCGCCCCCTCGGCCACCACCCGCCCCTCCCTCATGGCAATGAGGTGAGACGCGTACCGAGCCGCCTGGTTGAGATCGTGCAGCACGGCCACCAACGTCCGCCCCTGCGACGCATGGAGCTCCGCGCAGAGATCAAGGACCTCGATCTGGTGCTGGATGTCCAGGAACGTCGTCGGCTCGTCGAGCAGCAGCAGCGGCGTCTGCTGAGCGAGCGCCATGGCGATCCAGACGCGCTGGCGCTGTCCCCCGGACAGCTCGTCGACGTACCGCTCACCGAGCCCGCCGACCCCCGTCGCGTCCATGGACTCCTGGACGATGCGCTCGTCCTCGGGCGACCACTGCCGCAGCAGGCCCTGGTGCGGATAGCGCCCGCGCGCCACCAGGTCCCCCACCGTGATGCCGTCCGGGGCGATGGAGGACTGCGGGAGCAGCCCGAGCGTCCTGGCGACCTTCTTCGCGGGCAGCGAGTGGATGCTCTGCCCGTCGAGCAGCACCCGCCCCTGGCTCGGCTTGAGCATCCGGGACAGGGCGCGCAGCAGGGTCGACTTGCCGCACGCGTTGGGCCCGACGATCACCGTGAAGGAGTTGTCGGGGATGTCGACCGACAGGTCCTCGGCGATCACCCGCTGGTCGTAGCCGAGGGTGACCGATTCGGCGCTGAGGCGCTGCATGCTCGTACTCCTGGGTGAAGTTCCGTAATCTGCAAGGGAGTTGGCGGTGACCGACGTCGCCCGGCGGCTCATATCCGGCCCGCCCTGCGCTCGGTGACGAGGAGCCACAGCAGATAGACGCCGCCGACCATGCCGGTCAGGACCCCCACCGGCAGCGTGCTCCCGCCGAACAGCCGCTGCGCCGCCCAGTCGGCGACGACCAGGAGCGCCGCGCCCATGCACGCGGAGGCGAGGATGTTCGGCCCGGTCGCGCGGGTGAGGCGGCGGGCCAGCTGCGGCGCGGTCAGCGCGACGAAGGAGATGGGCCCGGCGGCCGCGGTGGCCGAGGCGTTGAGGAGGACGGCGGAGAGCATCAGGACGGTACGGGTCCGCTGCACCGGCACGCCCAGCGCGTACGCCGCGTCGTCGCCCATCTCCAGCATCCGAAGCGGCCGCCCGTACGCGAGGACGACCGGAAGGAGCACCACGAACAGCACGAGCAGCGGCCACACCTGGGCCCAGTCGCGCCCGTCGAGCGATCCGGTGAGCCAGACCATCGCGCGGGTGGCGTCCACCAGGGTGGACTTGGTGAGCAGGTAGTGGATGCCGGCGGTGAGCATCGCGGCCGCGCCGATGCCGACGAGCACGAGCCGGTAGCCGTGCACGCCCTTCTTCCAGGCCAGAAGGTAAACGGCGATACCGGTCGCGAGGCCGCCGACCAGCGCGCCGAACGAGACCGCGACCGCGCTGCCGTGGAAGAACACGATGACCGTGAGCGCGCCGACCGAGGAGCCCTGCCCGAAGCCGATGACGTCCGGACTGCCCAGCGGATTGCGGGAGATGGACTGGAACAGCGCCCCCGAGATCCCGAGCGAGGCGCCCACCAACAGGGCCACGAGCACGCGCGGCAGCCGCAGTTCGTTGATGATGAAGTCCTGCGCGGGCGTGCCGGATCCGAGCAGGCTGCGCACGACGTCGGCGGGGGCGATGGTGAAGTCGCCGGTGCCGATCAGGACGACGCCGGCCGCGAGCGCGAGGACGGCGAGCCCGCAGACCACGGCAAGGGCGCGCGGTTCGGCCCGGAAGGAGAGGCCGCCGGGGATACGTATCGCCTTCACAGCTGGGCCATCCTCTTGCGCCGTACGAGATAGATGAAGACGGGCCCGCCGATGAGCGCGGTGACGATGCCGACCTGGAGTTCGCCGGGCCGGGTGATGACCCGCCCGACCACGTCGGAGCCGAGCAGCAGCACGGGCGAGAGCACGGCCGCGTACGGCAGGATCCAGCGCAGGTCGGGCCCGGTGATGGCGCGGACGATGTGCGGGACCATGAGCCCGATGAACACGATGGGCCCGCACGCGGCGGTCGCGGCCCCGCACAGCAGGGTGATCACGACCATCGACGTGACGCGGGTCCGGGTGAGATGGGCGCCGAGCGCACGGGCGGTGTCGTCGCCCATGGCCATCGCGTTGAGCGGCCGCGCGAGCAGCAGGGCGACGACGAGGCCGACGAGGATGAACGGCGCGACCTTGGTGACGGTCGCCATGTCCGCCGCGGCCAGCGAGCCGACCTGCCAGAACCGCAGCTGGTTGAGGGCGGCGGAGTCGGTGAGCTGCACGGCGTTGATGTAGCCGTACAGCGCGGCGCTCGCCGCCGTCCCCGCGAGCGCGAGCCGCACGGGGGTGGCGGCCCGGCTGCCACCGAGGAGGTACACCGCGGCCGACACGGCGCCCGCGCCCAGGAACGCGAACCACACATATCCGGTGAGGGAGTTGACCCCGAGGAAGCTGATCGCGGAGACCACCGCGGCCGCCGCCCCCGCGTTGACCCCGAGGATGCCGGGTTCGGCGAGCGGGTTGCGGGTGAGCGCCTGCATGACCGCGCCGGCGATCCCGAGCGCGGCCCCGACGAGCAGCCCGAGCAGCGTCCGCGGTACCCGTACGTCGTGGATGAGGACGTCGTCGGCGGTGCCGGAGGCGTGGAAGAGGCCGTGCCAGACGTCGCCGAGCGGCATCGGTTTCGCGCCAACCGCGATGCTGGCGACGGCGACGAGCACCAGGGCGCCCACGGACACGAGCAGACCCGCGGCGCGCAGCGTCCGGCGCTTCGCGGTCGGGGCCGGGGGCGCGGACGTGGTCCCGTCGCGCGGCTGAGGAGGACTGTCTACCAACACGCAAGTTAGGTTAGCCTACCCTGCGCTCAGTCAAACACGCCCCGGGCTCAAAGCCCCAGCAGTTCCAGCGCCTTCGAAGCGTCCAGCTCGCACGCCCCGTCGCCGGCGTACGTCCAGGCGGCCGCGCACAGCGCCCGCAGCCCGTCCATCGCCTCCCCGTCCCCGGCGAGCGCAAACGCCCCGTCGGCAACGGACGCGGTCCACCCTCCGCACCCGAACCCGCCCTCCTTCTCGGCCACTTCGGGCTGCCCGGTCAGCAGGCCGCGCAGATCCGCGTCGACGAAGGTGGGCCGGTGCTCGGGCCGCGCGGCCAGGAGCTGGGCGCCGTCGGTGACCCCGGTCAGCACGAGCAGCGAGTCGACGCCACCGTTGAACGCGCCCTCGATGTCCGTGTCGAGCCGGTCCCCGACCACCAGCGGCCTCTCGGCACCGGTCCGCAGCACCGTCTCGCGGTGCATCGGGGGCAGCGGCTTGCCGGCCACCTGGGGCTCGGCGCCGGTCGCGATCCGGACGACCTCGACCGCCGCGCCGTTCCCGGGCGCGATCCCCCGCCCGCTCGGAATCGTCAGATCGGTGTTGGAGGCGAACCACGGCACCCCGCGGGCCACCGCGTACGAGGCCTCCGCGAACCGCGACCAGGTGATGTCCGGACCGCCGTAGCCCTGCGCCACGGCCGCCGGATCGTCGTCGGCCGACTCCACCGGCACGAGCCCGCGCTCAAGCAGCGCGACCCGCAGCCCCTCGCCGCCGATGAGCAACACCCTTGATCCCTGCGGGAGTTGATCGGCGATGAGCCGGGCCACCGCCTGCGCCGAGGTGATCACATCGGCCGGCTCGGCGGGCACACCGAGCTCGGTGAGGTGCGCGGCCACCGCGTCCGGCGTCCGCAGCGCGTTGTTGGTCACGTAGGCGAGGTGCATCCCGCCGTCCCGCGCCACGGCGAGCGCGTCGACAGCGTGCTCGATCGCCGCACCGCCCGCGTAGACCACCCCGTCCAGATCCAGCAGGGCCGTGTCGTACGCCTCGTTCAGCGCCCGCTCGCTGCCGCTCGGCATGGTCCGGCCGATCTGGCTCATCTTCATCCACTCCTCGTTCGATGCTCGCCCCCCGATCATCGCGCATGCCGTCGCCCACATACGATGCACGGATGAGCACAACTGGGCGTGCGGACCTCGGGCTGCGCCTGATCCCGTTCCGCGGACTGCGCTATGTTCCCGAGCGGGTGGGCAGCCTCGCCGCCGTGACCTCGCCGCCGTACGACGTCGTCGTGCGCCCCGACGGGCTGCTGCACCTTGAGTCGGCGGACCCGTACAACATCGTCCGGCTGATCCTCCCGCAGGCGTCCTCCCCGGCCGCCCGCAACCGGAAGGCCGCCCTCACCCTGGACGACTGGCTCGACGAGGGCGTCCTCGCCCCGGACCCCGAGCCCGCCCTGTACGTCTACGAACAGGAGGGCGACGGCATACTGCAGCGCGGGCTGATCGGCGCGCTCGCCCTCTCCGAACCGGCCGAGGGCATCGTCCTGCCGCACGAGGACGTGATGCCGCACGTCGTCGAGGACCGCGCGGCCCTCATGCGGACCATCGCCGCCCACCTCGAACCGCTGCTCCTGACCTACCACGGCAGCAACGCCCCCACCGGCGCGACCGCCGTCATCGACCGCACCATCCTGCGCGAACCGCTCCTGCGCACCACCACGGAGGACGGTTTCCGCCACCGTCTGTGGGCGCTCACGGATGCGGCCGATCTCGCGGAGGCCCAGGCGGACCTCACGGCGCACCAGGCGGTCATCGCCGACGGCCACCACCGCTGGGCCACCTACCTGCGCCTGCGCGACGAACAGAGCTCGCCGGGCCCCTGGGACTTCGGCCTGGTCCTCCTCGTCGACACCGCTCGCTATCCGCTGCGGGTCCGCGCGATCCACCGCCTCCTGCACCGCCTGCCGGTGTCCGAGGCACTGGCCGCGGTCACCGAATCGGGTGCTTTCCGCGTCCGCACCCTCGAAGTCCCGCTCGCCCGCGCCCTGGAGGCGCTGGGTGAAGCAGCGTCCGAGAGCAACGCCTTCCTCCTCGCGGGCGACGGCCGCTTCCACCTCCTGGACCGCCCGGACGAGGCACTGCTCGCCCGGACGATCCGGGCGGACCGGCCGCCGGCCTGGCGCTCGCTGGACGCGACGGTCCTGCACTCGACCCTGCTCGACGAGATCTGGCGCATCCCGGACACGCCCGACGACATCGCGTACATCCACGACACGGCAGCGGCCGTCGAACAGGCCGAGCGCCACAACAAGACGGCGGTCCTGATGCACCCCGTACGCGAGGAAGTCGTCCGGGACCTGGCCCGCCAGGGCGTCACGATGCCCCGCAAGTCGACCTCGTTCGGCCCGAAGCCGGCGACGGGCCTGGTACTGCGCAGCCTGACCGTGAACTGAAAACAGAAGAGAGGCGGTGCCCCGGCTGGGCACCGCCTCTCTTCTGTCTCTACAACCGTCAACGGTCAAACATCAGACGCCAAACGCCAGACGCCAGATATCAGACACCGTCAGCTGTCAGCCGTCACCTTCCGGCTGTCAGGCGTCCTTCTCGACCGGCGGGACGGGCTCGCTCGGCGCGGGCTCCACCAGGTCGGCGTCGACGACCTCGGCAGCCCGGACGATCTCGGCGTCGTCGCCCTCGAAGTCGTCCTCTTCCTCGCCCTCGTCGGCGAAGTCGGGCTCGTCCTCGACCTCGTCGCGCGGCACATCGACATCACCGTCGGCCTCGACGTCACCATCGGCCTCGACGTCGTCCTCGATCATGGCGTCGACGAAGTCGACACCGTCCAGCTCGGCGAGCCGGTCGGAGGCGTCGGTCGTGCCGTCCTTGTCCGCCTCAAGCGCCTTGGCGAACCAGTCGCGGGCCTCGTCCTCACGCTCGGCCGCTAGCAGCGCGTCGGCGTACGCGTAACGCAGTCGCGCGGTCCACGGCTGTACCGAGTTCGACGCGAGCTCAGGGCTCTGCAGGGTCACGATGGCGGCGTCCAGCTGCCCCATGTCCCGCCGCGCCCCGGCCGCGACCAGGCGCATCTCGACCTGGCCGGCCTTGTCCAGCTTGGCCACCTCGGGCTCGCCGGCCATCGCCAGCGCCCGCTCGGGACGGCCGAGCCCGCGCTCGCAGTCCGCCATGACGGGCCACAGCTCGACGGAGCCGGTCATCCGACGCGAGGCACGGAACTCCGCGAGGGCCTCCGAGTACTTCTGCGTGGCGTACGCGGCGAAGCCGGCGGCCTCGCGAACGGCGGCCACACGGGAAGCGAGCCGCAGCGCGATGCGGGAGTAGGCGTAGGCCTGCTCGGGCTCGTCGTCGATGAGCCGCGCCACCATCACCAGGTTGCACGCAACCTCCTCGGCGAGGCCCTTGGGCAGGCTCATGAGCTCCTGGCGCACATCCGCGTCGATCTCGTCGCCGGTGACGTCCTCGTCGATCGGCAGCCGCTTGACGGGCTCGCGGTCACGATCCCGGTCCCGGTCGTCCCGACGCCCGAAGCCACCACGGTCGTCGCGCGACGCGGAGCCACCCCTGTCATCACGCCGGTCGTCCCGCCCGCGGTACCCACCACGGTCGCCCCGGTCATCACGCCGGAACCCACCACGGTCATCATCACGACGCGGAGCCGGACGATCATCACGACGCCCGTACGAGCTCCCACCACCGCGCTCGTCATCACGACGCGGGGCGGAACGGTCGTCACGACGCCCGTAGGAGCTACCGCCACCACGGCTGTCATCACCACGACGCCCGTACGACGAACCACCACCACGGCTGTCATCACGCCGGAACCCACCACGGTCATCATCGCGACGGGGAGCGGGACGATCGTCACGACGGCCGTACGAGCTACCGCCACCGCGCTCGTCATCACGACGGGGGGCGGGACGGTCGTCACGACGCCCGTAGGAGCTACCGCCACCACGGCTGTCATCACCACGACGCCCGTACGACGAACCACCGCCGGAGGAGCCACCACGGCTGTCGTCGCGCCGGAAGCCACCACGGTCGTCATCACGACGGGGAGCGGGACGATCATCACGACGCCCGTACGAGCTACCGCCGCCACGGCTGTCATCACGACGCCCGTACGACGAACCACCACCACGGCTGTCATCGCGGCGGAACCCACCACGGTCATCGTCCCGACGCGGAGCCGGACGATCGTCACGACGGCCGTACCCACCGCCGGAGGAACCGCCACGGCTGTCGTCACGGCGGAAGCCGCCGGCACCACCACGGTTGTCATCGCGGCGGAATCCACCACGGTCATCGTCGCGACGCGGGGCGGGACGGTCATCACGACGCCCGTACGAGCTGCCACCGCCGGCGGGGCGACCGCCACGGTCGTCACGGCGGGGGTAACCACCGCCGGAGGAGCCACCACGGCTGTCGTCACGACGCCCGCCGTAACCACCACGGTCGTTGTCACGACGCGGACCGCGGTCGTCTCGACCACCGCGGTAGCCGCCCCGGTCACCACCGTCCTGACGGCGCGGCTCGCGCTCCGGACGATCGTCGGGAGAGTTGGTGGACATCGTGACTCCTAGTCTTCGGGTACTGCAGTCATTCTCGCGCAGTCGGCTGCCCGACGCGCTTCGGCAAAGCAAAGCGGAAAAACAAAAGGACCCTTGGTCCCAGCATGAACGCTGGGACCAAGGGTCCTGAAATATTGTTCGGCGGCGTCCTACTCTCCCACAGGGTCCCCCCTGCAGTACCATCGGCGCTGAAAGGCTTAGCTTCCGGGTTCGGAATGTAACCGGGCGTTTCC